>NZ_FOXO01000021.1 GCF_900115735.1 Butyrivibrio proteoclasticus | reverse complement strand
ATGGGATGAAAGCTTCGGAGCCTACCTTTCAAAGAAGATAAGTGAAGGCAAGCATTACAATGTTGCTGTCGGTCATGCGGCGAAAAAGCTGATACGCACCATCTATCGGATGGAACTTACAGGCGAAGCCTACCGAAAATAAAGAGTCTTTAACTTACATCCTTTTCTTAGAGCACCTTTTCAGATGCTCTGTTTGTCATGCAGTTTTCAAGGTACTAATTGAGGCTTAAGCCTGCCTCCAGGCTATCTAAAACACCTAACGATGTTTTATTCAAAAATCTTCATTTTCTTGTTGACTTTTAATAGTTAGTCTATTCTTATCATTTCTGTTAACAATTCTGCTGATTTGTGGGATAAATCGATGGTTTCTTTAACGTTTATCCTATTTTCTGGAAAATCGCAGTGTTCAGAAGGCTGAAATTGTGGGATAACTTCGATAGAATTTAATGTTTTATCCCACAGCTCTGAAAATCGGCTTTGATTGAATGGGATAAGTATCACAAATCTTTCGCTGTTATCCTACATCGCAGCAGGATCGCTATGACATAATAGGATAAACGTTACAGTTTTTTTGATCTTATCCCACATTTCAGTTAATCCCACATTTATCTAATTTGTATCGCCATAAATAGAAATTGCTTTGGGCATATAGCGCTTTGTAAAGCTTCCAGCCACCTATAAACTACTACCTATAGAGTGGACAAATACAAACTACCTTTAGAGTCATTTTCAGCATGGAAAAGCTATGTGCCTATGATTCCTTGAAATTAGCCACTTCTACTGTTCTCGGATTTGGAACCTGAGGCACTTGAACCTAGCCACACCGCAGGTGCTTGCCATTGGCGGGTTCTGAGGAAAACGCTACAATGCTGAATCCGACGGTGCGTGATAATCTACTGTTCCCATCATCCTCACCGTCGGCTCGCAGACCAAAGCGTTTTCCTCAGGTTCAGTCAATGGTGGCGTACGTAGTCAATTGCTTACCAATCAATCACTAATTTCTTAATTTTATACATAGAATCATCCTGCCTAATATCCAACAACTTACGCATATACAAAGAGAGAGTACTATGACAAAATCAACTGTTTAGTCATAATACTCTCCCTAATCTACAGTATAAGTCGTATCACATATATTTTGTGTTATTAAAGCAATCTTCTTAATTTACTGCATGGTACGTTTATAGATCAGTCCTTTGGGCGTATTACATACTTGTGTAGCCGCCGTCGACTGGAAGGGCGATACCTGTAACGTAGCTGGAGGCTGGAGAAGCAAGGAAAACAGCTGCTGTATCAAGCTCACCTTCAACACCGTATCTCTCCATAGGAATAGCTGTCTTTGCATACTCCTTGAAGTAATCGGAATCAAGGGTTTCTTTTGTAAGAGGAGTGTAGAAATATCCTGGGCAGATGGAGTTTACTGTGATGCCGTGTTTGCCCCATTCACCTGCAAGGGCTCTTGTGAGGTTAACTACACCACCTTTTGCTGCGTGGTATGGAGATGAAGGAGCAATCTTGTTTCCAACAAGTCCGTACATAGAAGAAATGTTGATGATCCTTCCGTATTTTGCAGGAATCATTGCCTTTTTAGCAACTGCTCTTGCAACTTTGAAAGTTCCAAAAAGATCAATGTTAAGCTCATTGCTGAACTGATCATCTGTGATATCCTCTGCAGGAGCGACAGCACCTGTTCCGGCGTTGTTGATAAGAATATCTATTTTTCCAAAATGAGCAAGAGCCTCATCTATAGCCTTATCAACCATATCAGTATCTGTAATGTCACATCTTATAGCGAGAGTGTCAACTCCATAAGTATCATGGATTTCCTTAGCAACCTGTTCAATCAACTCCTGACGTCTTGCAAGTGCGATGATTGAAGCACCCTGGTTTGCAAGTGCCTTAGCCATCTGTACACCAAGTCCTGTTGAACAGCCTGTCACAAGTGCAACTCTTCCTGTTAAATCAAACAAATTATTCATAAATATCACATCCTTTCTGTAAAAAATATTTTGTATTTGTGAGTTAGATTGTATGACATCTTGAACTAAATTCCAGAAATCCGCATATACTGCGGATTTCGTGAGAATATGAGTGAAGAGTCAACCAAGCCTCATCGACGAAGTCGATTTAAATTGGCTTGGTTGATGCATTCTTGAATTGTTGATTCAAGAATGTATACAATCTAACACATAATTAAATTGAGCACAATATATACTTTAAAATGTTTTATTTTTTTTTAATTATTGTGGTATATAAAATAGTGTAGCATAATATATGAATTTAAATTACATTTATGAGGAGGAAAAAATGAAAAAAAGATTCTTAATTTCAATCATGGCTATTTCTATGGCCATTTCTATGGCTGCATGTGGATCAGGTGCAGCAGAAGCACCAACAACCGAAACAAGTGAAGCAGTTGAAAATGTAGCAGAGGCAGTTTCTTCTGAGAGTACTAAAGAAACAGAAATCGCAAATCCATGGCGAGAGTGTACTGAAGATGAAGCATATGCTGTAGCTCCAAATCTCTTTTCTGCACCTGAAGGAGCAACTAATATAGTATGGCGAATGATGGAAACGGAGGCAAAAGAGAACGAGTATACCTGGCCTCTTGTAGAGCTTACCTTTGATCTTGAGGGCAATTCTTTTGTTGCAAGAGAGCAGCTCATTGCTTCAGATGAGCCTACGGATATTTCAGGCCTGTATTATAACTGGACAGTGGAAGATGATATTACTCTTGCTAACTGGGGCGGTGGAAATATGACAGGAAAAGCTTACCGCTACATTGGCGATGGTAAATATGTTGATCTTATTACCTGGTTTGATATAGAAACAGGGGCAGATTATTCTCTTACAGTAGAGGCAGCTGACCTTGAGGGATTTGATCTTCAGGCAGTAGCAGAGGCTATGTATGATGAGAGTAAGCAGATTGGCGCCAATATGCCGGATGATGAATATGTTCCTACTGACATTACAGGATGTGATACTTTTACGCAGATTGTAGATAAGCTGGAAAAAGGAAGCGGCTATGCTAATGTAACTATCGATGGGGTAGATGTTTTACTTGTGACAAAATACACATTTAATAACAGCCCTGATGGTGGTGTATTCAATGCAGCTATCGATTCAGAAGTATATCGCTACAATGAAGCCGGTGTTCCAGAGTACCTTGGTCTTGTAGAAGCAGGCGGTACAGCTTATCCTCTTGCGATTTATGACGGAAAGCTTTACGCAGGTTCAAATCATTGGATCAAAAAGTACACCATTGCAAGCGGAAGTATTCTCTGCATTGACGAAGAAGCATATGTAGAATATGACGGAAACGGCAATGGAACATACTATCACCACTCAGATCTTCGAGAGCTTGATGGTGACGAAAATGCAGTAGTTCCTGATGATTCAGCAATGAAAGCTATGTACGCTGACCTTGAAAAGGCTGAAGTTATCGAGTACAGTGTAGTACAGTAAAAATTTAAAAAGCCTCGTTTTCTATCCGTGAAGAATAGAAAACGAGGCTTTTCAATCTTCATTATCAACAAAATTCTTAGATTATTCTTATCAAATTTACACTATGGACTAACGTAATACCGCATGAGTACAATTAATTCATTGATATTCTTGGGGAGGTCTATATGTTTTGTACATGTCATTATTTTAGCCACGTTTTAAATCACAATACGGAGATAAATGTTGTAATTCCGACGCCTGAGGGCAATGAGCAGATTACGGCTACAGGGAAAGATATGCGTTACGACTATGAAAAGGGTCTTCCTGTAGTTTACTTATTGCATGGAGCTTTTGGAGACAACAGTTCATGGTCAAGGTTTTCAAGCATAGAAAGATATGCCCAGGCACATAATTGCATTGCAGTTATGGCCGGTGTTGAGAATAGTTTTTATCAGGATATGGCTCGTGGGGGCCAGTATTTTTCGTTTATGACAAAAGAGCTCCCAGAGTATATTACACGTATATTCCCAGCATCAAGGAAAAGAGAAGATACTTATATTGCAGGTCTTTCAATGGGAGGATATGGTGCCTGGTTTTTAGCTCTTTCAAGGCCTGATCTGTACTCTAAGGCTGCTTCTATGTCAGGAGCACTTGATATTGCGCGCCTTCATGATGAAGCAATGGCCGGAAAGGTGGATAATCCATTTTCATGGGAGGATGCTTTTGGAGAAACAGCGGGTCACCTTGAAGGAAGTGACAGAGATCTGTTTGCACTTTTGAAAAGAGATATTGAAAAGGGGCAGGTTCCGGAACTTTATCAGGCATGTGGTACCGAAGATTTTTTGTATAAGCTCAATCAGGGCGTTCATGAAAAACTCGAAAAAATGGGAGTAAAGAGCGTTTACAAAGAAGTTCCTGATCATATGCACAACTGGGACTTCTGGGATTTAGAGATAAGAAGCATTCTTGACTGGATGCTTCCGGCATAAAAATGTTAATAGTGTTGATTTATATATTTGGAAGTATAGGAGCATCCCATGAAAATTTGTAAAAAGTTAAACAACATAAAAAAGACTGATTACGGGTATATTGTTGAGCTGGATAAGGCTTACATGAAAATCTGTTTTTTAACTGGCAGCATAGTGAGAGTCAAGGTTTCTTTTGATGATATAAAAGAGGCGGATAAGCCTGAGGGCTCGTATGTGCTTCAGATGACTGGATGGGAGGACAGGCTTGATTTTCTTTTTAAAGACAGAAAGCATGTAACTCCACTTAAAGCTGTGTTAGAGGAAAAAGAAAATGAGATATGTCTGAAGACTGATTCATTATGCCTTTTACTGGAGAAGGATCCTCTTAGCATAAAGCTTGTGGATAAAGATGGAGATATCATTTATGAGGGTGTAAAGGGAAGCCCATTTATAAAAGATGCTAATAATAGAGTAACCGGCTACACCAGAATGAATGAAGATGACTGCTTCTATGGTTTTGGTGAAAAGACTGGTCCTATAAACAAAAACAAGGATTTTATCAGGGAAAGAGCAACTGACTGTTGGAGCTACGATCCTGAAAAGTGCGACACCATGTATAAACACATTCCTTTTTATTTAAGGCTCGACAGAGATACTAAGAAGGCAGCTGGCTTTTTCTACAACAACTTCCATGAATCAGTATTTAACATGGGAAAAGAAAAAAGTAATTACTGGCCAAGATATACATACTTCCAGGCTGATGGCGGAGATCTTGACCTTTTTATATTCACCGGCCCGTCCATAAAGAATGTGCTTGATGATTACACATCTCTGACGGGAAGACCAGCTCTTTTACCTAAAAGAGCGCTTGGCTATCAGGGTTCATCCATGTACTATTCCGAGCTTGAAAAAGACTCTGACAAGGCACTTATTGAATTCGTGGAGACTGTCAGAAGAAAAGGGTTCCCGATAGATGGATTCCATTTATCTTCAGGGTACACGTCTTACGATAATAAGAGGTGCGTATTTACATGGAATAAAGAAAGATTTCCTGATCCAAGGGGGTATTTTGCCAAGATGAACGAGCTTGGAGCTCAGAACGTTCCTAACGTTAAGCCGGGAATTCTTTTGATGCATCCAAAGTTTGATGAGTTCAAAAAGGAAGGCGTTTTTGTAAGAGACAGTGAGAATGAAAATGAGCCGGCTGTAGGTTCCTGGTGGGGAGGTCCCGGTGCGTTTTGGGATTACACCAGTCCTAAGGGAAGAGAACTTTGGAAAAAATATCTGACGGAGACTGTTATTGATATAGGAACCAATTCTATCTGGGATGATAACTGCGAATATGACAGCCTTTTGGATCATGACAGCAAGTGTGACTATGATGGAGAAGGTGGCAGAATTGGCGAGTTCAAGCCTGTTATGTGTACGATCATGAGTAAGCTTGCCTGTGAAGCGGTAAAAGAGCATGACGAGAGCAAAAGACCTTACGTTGTTTGCCGAAGTGGCAGTAGCGGAATTCAGAAATACGCTCAGAACTGGGTTGGTGATAACTGCACTTCATGGAGAACCATAAAACACAATATTCCCACGCTTTTAGGAGTGGGAATGTCAGGTCAGCCTAACACCGGATGTGATATTGGCGGTTTTGCGGGCCCGGCGCCTGAGGAGGAGCTTTTTGTAAGATGGGTGCAGCATGGTATATTCCAGCCGAGGTTCTCAATTCATTCAGCAAGTAGTGACAACACTGTCACAGAACCGTGGATGTATTCAAGACAGACTGACAGGATAAGAAACGCGATGCTGCTTAGATATCGCATGCTTCCGCATTTCTATTCACTTGAGTATGAAGCACATGTGACAGGAGCTCCGATTATGAGGCCTCTTGTCTATGAGTTCCAGAATGATGAGAATGTCTATGAAGAAAACTTTGAGTTTATGCTTGGAAGAGACCTGCTTGTGGCAAATGTCCTTGAAAAAGGGCAGATAGTAAAAGATGTTTATCTCCCTGAAGGAAGCAAATGGTATGACCTTGAGAATAATTTTAAATGCTACGAAGGCGGACAGGTGATATCTATTCCTGTGAATATTAACTCTATCCCGAGATTTTTGAGGGAGGGCGCAATTTGGCCTACCGCTCTCAACCAGCCTATGAATGCGGAAAAAGATCCGGTGACGGACTTAAGTCTCACATTCGTTCCGTATACAGATGGAAAAGAGCATGTATCAGAGTATGTATATTACGATGATGACGGCTGCAGCAATGATTTCGAGGACGGAGTATACAGAAAGACCACTATTACCATGAGTGGCAGTGGTGTCATAGATATCTCATTCAAGGGCGAGGGTACTTATAAGGACACTGTAGAAACGGTAGTAGCTACAGTTGTGTACAAAGAAAAAGCGCCGTTGTGGATATCCTTTGAAGACAAGAAGCTGACTCACATTCTGGATAGGGAGAAGTTTGAAGTCTCCGATAACTGCTGGTATTACAGCGAGACCTTGAGAGCAGCGATTATTAAATTCAGGAATCCAAAACACGATGCTACGCTTAAGGTTTCCTTTGAAGAATTTGATTTGATTGGTATGTGAGCGATATAAGGATTCAAGTAGATACAAAGCTGTGCTTGCACAAAGCTTTGTATCTATTTGAAGACTGAACGGACATGAGGAAGTAGCGCGAAAGCGCGGATTCCGATGCATGAAGTACTTAGCGAAGAATGAGCTTAGTACTTCACATACAGTGTAATGGACGTAGGATTGCGGGAACGAAGTGTAGCAATCCGTATATCGCTCTGTATATATATGGTTGTACAACATGCACATATTAATAATGGGATATCAATATTTTGTGTCTAATATTTACAGAGGTACAAAATAACGATATAATTAATTATGGTATTTTTATACAAAAGCCTGCAATTAAACTTAGGAGGGAAAGAAATGAAAAAGAAAGTTATTTCAATGGTATTGTCAGGAATGATGATCATGTCCCTGGCAGCATGCGGAGAAACAGCCGCAGACACTACTGCACCTGCAGCAGAGGAAACACCAAAGGCTGAAACAGCAACAGAGACTCCGGCTACTGAGACTCCGGCAGCCGAGACTGCTGATGCTGCAGCTGCAGCTTTCGATCCTGCAACAGCAGGTGATGTAACTGTTGGATTTGGATGGTGGGGCAACCAGGTTCGTGACGAAGTTACAAAGGCTGCATGCGACCACTTCACAGAACTTTATCCTAACGTTACTTTCAATCTCAATTCTCAGGCATGGAATGACTACTGGGCACAGATGACAAGCTTCTCATCAAGTGATACACTGCCAGATCTTATGCAGCAGGATTACGCATACTTTGAGCAGTGGGTTGAGGCAGGAGACCTTCTTGACTTAACACCTTATGTTGAGAGCGGTGCACTTGATCTTTCAAAGATTCCTGAAAGTATCGTAGACACAGGTAAGAGCGCAAGCGACGGACATATCTACGCTATCTGTGCAGGTATGAACGCTCCGGCTCTTTCATACAACAAGACACTTACAGATGAACTTGGAATTACTGTTCCTGATAACATGACATGGGATCAATTCGCAGAGATTTCAAAACAGATTTATGACGCAAAGGGAATCGGTGTTGTATGGCACAATTTCAACTCTGAGAACCCAATTGCATACTTTGCTCGTGGCAAGGGCCACAACGCACTCTTTGAAGCAGATGGTGTTACAGTCAGTGAAGAAGAGATGACTGAGTTCTATACACGTCTTCAGAACGCTGTAGCTGAAGGATGGCTCTTCGATACAGATAAGTTCGCATCTGTTGACACAGCTACAATTCCTCAGAGCCCACTTGTATATGGTTCAGACCCTAGCGTAAGAAGCTGGTGCTCATTTAACTTCTCAAATCAGTACATGGCATTCTGCGATGCAGCTAAGGCTGATGGAATCGAGCTTGGTATCACAACATGGCCAGAGGACAACGGAGCACAGGCTAATTACCTTAAGCCTTCTCAGTTCTTCTCAATCACAACAGATACTCAGAATCCTGATCTTGCAGTAGCAATCCTTAACTACCTCATCAACGATGTTGATGCCAACACTCTTCTTAGAGCAGAGCGTGGTGTTCCGGCTAACAGTGAAGTAGCTGCAGCTATTGCTGATACAGTATCACAGACAGACTACACATATCCTATCATCGTTGATTATCTTGATATGGTATCCAAGAATTCAACAGCAATCTTCCCTCCACTTCCTGGATATGCAGGAACAGTTAACACAGACGTTATCGAGGGAATCACAAGCAGAGCACTTTCAAAGAATCCTTCAGATACACCTGCAGACCTTGCAAAGGCATTCGTAGAGGGCGCAAATAAGGTAGCAGCTGATTATTGATTTGGGGAATAACAGTTTTACCTTGAGTAATTGAACCAAAGAGAGGCGTTATTTTTACAAAATTTAAACTGGCGCCTCTCTTTTTTTACAAAAATTACTGGACATCAGGAAGAAAGGGGAGAGTTCTATGGATAAAAAGAAAACCTTCCGCCAATGGATTGGGCAGGAAAAAGTGGCAGGCTATATGTTCAGTTTGCCGTTTATCATTGGTTTTTTGATGTTCATGCTTATACCGATGATACTATCGCTGTATTTTTCATTTTGTAAGTACGACATTCAAAACCCTGCAAAATTTATTGGCCTTAGGAATTATATCAACATTTTTACCGATGACACATCATTTTGGAAAGCCTTAAGGGTTACCTGCTATTACGCACTTATTGGCACACCATTAAAGGTTGTTTTCGCTCTTATCATCGCTCTTATTTTGGCAAAAGATACAAAGCTTACAGGTTTTTATCGTGCAGCATACTACCTTCCTTCAATCATTGGCGGATCAGTTGCTGTAGCAATTCTTTGGAGAAGAATGTTTGAACCGACAGGCACTATCAATGCCATTCTTTCAGTTGTGTATCCCGGAATATCCAATTTTAACTGGTTTGGAGAGGGAAGCGCAATCTGGGTTCTCATTATCTTAACTGTCTGGCAGTTTGGATCATCGATGCTTATTTTTCTTTCATCACTTAAGCAGATCAACCGCGAATTGTACGAGGCTGCGGAAGTTGATGGAGCCAACAAGTGGAGACAGTTCTGGAGGATAACACTTCCTCTTTTGACTCCAACTATTTTCTTTAATCTGGTACAGCAGACGATCAACTCGTTCCTTGCTTTCACACAGAGTAAACTTATTACAGATGGTCAGCCAAACGACAGCACATTGTTTTATACACTGTATGTTTATAAAAAAGCATTCCCTAACATGGGAAAGAGTCAGATGGGTTATGCATCAGCTCTTGCATGGATAATGCTCATCATTATTTCCGCTGTAACAGCTCTTCTGTTCTGGAGCCGTAGCAAGTGGGTATATGAAGATTAAGGGGAGGCGCTTATTATGAATACGAAAAGAAAGATCTTGGATTTGATCTATCATATACTGGTACTTTTGGGAGCGTTCGTTATGATATATCCGCTTTTGTGGATGATCTTCAGCTCTTTCAAACCAACAACTTATGTTCTGCCAACTGCAAAACAGCTCATTCCGTCAGTTTGGACTCTGGATAACTACAAGACAGGATGGAAGGGATTTATGGGTTACACCTTCGCAACTTTCTTTAAGAATTCCTTCTTTATTTCAATCACATCAACTTTTGGAACTCTGATTTCATCATCACTTGTGGCTTATGCCCTTCAGAGACTTGACTTTAAGCTGAAAAAGCCTTTGTTTATCCTGGTGTTGTCCACAATGATGCTTCCGCCACAGATTCTGATGATTCCTCAGTACATGTGGTTTAGAAGACTTGGCTGGGTTGGTACTTACTTCCCAATGATCCTGCCATACTTCTTTGCCATTCAGGGATTCTTTGTATACCTTATCATGAACTTTATTCAGGGCGTGCCAAAAGAGCTGGATGAGGCTGCTAAGATTGACGGCTGCTCTTTTTACGGAATTTACTTCAGGATCATCCTGCCGCTTATCGTACCGGCCATGATCACAAGTGCCATCTTCTCATTTATCTGGAGATGGGATGATTACCTTTCAGCTTTGCTGTATGTTACAAAGCCTGAAATGAGACCAATATCACTGGCACTTAAACTCTTTAACGATCCATCAGCCGGATCAGATATTGGAGCAACACTTGCTATGTCAACACTTTCAATTGTTCCTGCAACTATTCTTTTCCTGATATTCCAGAAGTCACTTGTTGAGGGAATTGCAAGTTCAGGTATTAAGGGATGACATCAATAAAAAAACGTAAAATAGTGAAATAAATAATAAGAATGATCTCTCGCATAGTGAAATAATGAATATGCGAGAGATTATTGTTTTTTCAGTTTGGGTAAGCAAAATGTATTCTTACATTTAAGGGAAAGGGAAAAATATGAGGTATGAAGCAGAAAAAATGAAGGATGTAAACATTGCCTATATAGGCGGTGGCTCCAGAGGCTGGGCCTGGACTTTTATGACAGACCTGGCGCTTGATGATGAGATTTCAGGAACCATAAGACTCTATGACCTTGATGAGAAGGCAGCTGAGGCCAATGCCGTAATAGGAAATACTCTTATGGCGCGAGGTGACGCGAAGGGTGACTGGAAGTTTGAAGTTAAGAACTCACTGGAAAGTGCCCTGACAGGCTGTGACTTTGTAGTTATCTCAATCTTGCCGGGAACTTTTGATGAGATGGAGTCGGACGTACATCTGCCTGAGAGGCTTGGGGTATATCAGTCAGTTGGCGATACAGCCGGCTGCGGAGGAATGATCCGTGCTCTAAGGACTATTCCTATGTTCACTGAGATTGCAGAAGCTATCAGGAAGTATTCACCTGACGCATGGGTAATTAATTATACTAACCCTATGTCACTTTGCGTGAAGGCTCTTTATGAGGCATATCCTCAGATCAAGGCCTTTGGTTGCTGCCATGAAGTGTTTGGTACCCAGAAGGTTTTGCAGACAATTTATGAAAAAGAGACAGGTGAAAAGATTGAGGATTGGCATGACGTCTTTGTAAATGTAGTCGGAATCAATCATTTCACATGGTTTACAGAGAGTTCATATAAGGGAATAGATCTTTTTCCTATCTACAGGAGTTATATTGATAAGCACTTTGATGAAGGTGTTTCTCTTGAGAGCGAGAACTGGCTAAATGCAAACTTTGTCTGCAAGCACAGGGTCAAGATGGATCTTTTTAACAGATATGGACTGATCGCGGCAGCAGGTGACAGACATCTTGCAGAGTTTATGCCGGGCAATGAGTACTTAAAAGACCCTGAGACAGTTGCAAGTTGGAACTATGCACTTACAAGTGTTGCATGGAGAAAGAAAGATTTGCAGGACAGGCTTGAAAGAAGCAGGCGTCTTGCAAGCGGCGAGGAAAAGATGGAACTTAAGGAGACTGGAGAAGAAGGAATCCTTCTCATTAAGGCACTGTGCGGACTTAGCAGATTTGTAAGTAACGTAAACATTCCAAACTCGGCGCTTCAGATTCCGAATCTTCCGGCAGATGCTATTGTTGAGACCAATGCAGTGTTCTCAAGAGACTCCATCAGGCCTATATTTGCAGGCGCTATCAAAGAAGATGTGAAAAAACTCATTGAGCCTCATATAAAGAATCATGAGAGAATCTACAAGGCTGCCACAACATATGACAAATCCCTTGTCTATGAAGCTTTTGAAAATGATCCGCAGTTCATAGGCAAGAACTGTTCTACAGAAGATATTCATAAGCTTGTTGATGACATGATTGAAAATACTAAGACTTACCTTCCAAAGGGCTTGTGAATGGTAATCACTGTTGATGATACCGCAGCGTTAAACGAAGAAAGAGGCTACGGATAAAATGCTTTTCCTGTAATGCATTTTATGATTTAACTGCATCTTGATTTACAGGGAGAGCCTTTCCTGAATTGCTATTTTTAAACCAAATGCACCCTAATTTGCAGGGATAGCTTTTCCTAGATTGCTATTTTTGGACTAACTGCACCCTAATCTATAGGGATAGCCTTTCTTGCATAGTTATTTTTTAACCAACTGCACCCCACAAAAAGGGTGCAGTTAGTTTGTTTATATCATTTTTGGAATAAATTTTTTTTGGAAAAAGGGTGCAGTTGAAAAAAATATAATATGTCAGGAAAAAATATAAGAAAAAGAGGGGTGCAGTTGGATCAAAATTATAAAGTTTAACAGAAAAATATTTTTTATCTTGCCAGCGAGTCTCCGTTAATCGGTATAAAAACAGGGTGCTCCTTTGGAGTTTCATTTGGCTGGTGGAGAACCATCATAAGTTTTCCGTCAAAGGTTTTAAAGAGCATACCGTGGCCGCCATCTTTATCAAAGAGAGGTTTCTCATCTATGATCCAGTTACCATCGATGTTTCCGTTATCGGAGCGGGCAATGGCTTCTGCGTAGCCGCCTTCTGAGATGCTTGCCCAGAGCATGATGAGTTCTCCGTTTTCAAGGCGGTGCATGAATGGACCATCAGTTACGTAGCAAAGATTTTCCTGAAGTCTGTGTTTCATAGCTTTTACCCAAGGCTTTGCTTGTGAAGCCTTAAATAAAGTCACAGGTTCTGATACAGCATGAGTTAAGTCGTCGGAAAGCTCAACAGAGCAGATTTCTCCGTCAGCTATATCTACCCATTCATGGCTAAAAATCATATAGGGCTTGCCTGATGGAGAAAGATAAAATGTTCCATCCAAACTGTTCCATTCATCAGGGGTTATTTTCCCGTCGCTGTGAACCTTAAAAGGTCCAAGAGGGCTTTCTGATGACAGGATCATAGTACCTTTTTTCTCAAGTGCCTCAGAATTAAATGTTGCAAACATGTAAAAAGTGTTATTGTAAATATGTACTTCAGGAGCCCAGTAGTTTTTGTCAGCCCAGAAATTTTCAGGCTTGTGGAATACTTCAAAAGGGCCGTCCCAGTTTACCAGGTCCTTACTGGTATAGCAGTCAAAGCCATCGGCGAGTCCCCAACAGGTCTTGGCTCTTGTTCCGTACATGTAATATGTGTCTTTAAAAGGTAATACAAAAGGATCACGAATGTTGATTTCTTCAAGTGTCATAGTAAAAACCTCGTTTTTGTTTTTCATTTTATCACATGGATTTTTTAATAGAATTACTATTCTTGACATAAAAACAGAAAAAAGTGGAGGAAGGATGTATAAGGAAGTATACAAAGGGGAATATGTTAGCAGGATTGAACAGGGACAAAATAAGGCTTATGCTTTTATTGACGGGAAAGAGGCTTTTTCTTTTGACAGAGGAAAACGCATCGAAACGGATATGGAAGGAAAGGAGCATTTAAAGGAAAATGACCTATAATATTCTGGATTATGGAGCAGTATCCGACGGAAAAACGAAATGCACATCTGCGATACAGGCGGCAATCGATGCCTGTACTGAAAAAGGCGGAAGAGTTGTGGTGCCGGCAGGAACATTTTTATCAGGAACGCTTCGTCTAAGGTCCAATGTTGACCTGCATTTGGAGCATGGAGCAGTTCTTTTGTCCAGTCTTGACGAGGCGGATGTTATCGATTATTTCAAAGATGGCGACGAGGACAATGAGGTTGACGGCTGGGAAGGCGGTTGCTTTTTATTTGCGCTTCATGAAAAGAATATTGCGATTACCGGAACGGGAACAATTGATGGTCAGGGCAGGAATGCTTTTTTTGACGATGATGATCCTGAGACTGCTAAAAATGGTAGTCCTTTAAATGTCAGAGGCTTCAGGCCCAGAATGAGCTATCTTGAGGATGTGGAAAACCTCACTGTTACTGATGTTACCTTTTTTGACTCTGCATTCTGGACGCTTCACATGGCAGGCTGCAGGAATGTCAGAATAGAGAACATCGTTATTGACAATGACAAAAGAGGTCCCAATAATGACGGAATAGATCCGGATTGCTGCCAGAATGTGATCATTAGGGGCTGCAGAATAAAGACAGGTGATGATAGCATTGTACTTAAATCCACAACTCCAATGTTTAAAAAGTATGGGGATTGCAAGGATATTGTGGTTAACGGATGTCTTTTGTCATCAAATTGTTCGGGAATCAAGATCGGAACAGAGACCTTTGGAGATATTCACGACATAATCATCTCTGATTGTATAGTTCGTGACTGCATCAGGGGAATAGGCATCTGGTCAAGGGATGGCGGTGAGATCTACAACATCGATATCCACCATGTTCGCGGAACAACCAGAAATTTTGTGGATTGCAAGGACAGAAGGACCGGCGTTTGGAACTGGTGGGGCGAAGGTGAACCTCTGGCCATTACTGCAACCAAGAGGGACGGCGTGGACAGGCTCCCGGGAAAAGTCAGGGATATAAATATCAATCATGTTTTTATAACCTGCGAGTCACCGATAATAATGGCCGCAGAAGACTATTCTCCTATCGAAAATATCAGCGTCACTGAATCTAAATTTGTTTTCAAGAATCAAAGTGGCAAGACAGATCTTGTTCTTGATGAGCGGCCATCTGACAGGGGGCGCTATTCCATGAAGATGGGATATACTTATTTTAGAAATGCAAAAGATATAACGATAGATGCTGAATTTGTCGTTGAAAAGAGCATGGAAAAGCTTATAGATCAAGATAATGAGGCATAAGTGCACATTATTATGGTAAAATAATATTCAGTCAATACAGCCAGTGGAGGCGTGGGGCTTCCGCTGGCTTTTTCTTTTAGAAAGTAGGTGGGTGCGCTTGCATAATTGCATTATATATGCGATAAAAGAAATAGTGTTGATTGATATTACGAAAAAAGGAGTAAAAATGTTATGAAAAGAAAACAGATTTTGGCAGCTCTTTTGACAGGATGTATGTTACTTGCCGGGTGCGGAACTGCAGCTGATAGTGCGGTAACTGAAACTCCTGCCGAGGGTGCAAGTAAGGAAGAGGTGGCAGCAGATACATCGGTAGATACTGCTAGTACTGAGTCTTCCGAAGAAACAGCACAGGCTGAAAGCGAATCTTATGTTGTTGATGGAGGAAGTCCCTGGATAAACTCCAACATCAAAGAAAATGTTGTTAACAGTGATAAGGCTTCTGCAAAAGATGATCTGAATCTTGCGGTTAACTATGACTGGGCAATCACAGCAGAAATACCGGATGGATACAGTTCTTATGACAGCTTTACTGAAGTATCTCAGATAATTGATGATAAGGCACTTGAAACCTTGAAGGATGAGACAATTACCGGGCATGATGCTGAACTTGCAAGAGCATATTATAATGCTTTTCTTGATTGGGATGACCGAAATGCAAAAGGGCTTTCACCGTTGGAGCCATTTGTTAAAGATATTGAATCTCTTTCAAGCATAGAAGATGTAACAGAATTCATACTGGATAATGACAGATCAAACTTTACCCCTACTTTGGTTGGAATTGGAAACGTGGGTGATTTGACAGATTCATCAAGGTATGTGACAAATGTGGATCATTCAAGCCTTCTACTGGGAGATTCTGCGGAGTATAAAGAGTTTAGCACAGTTGGAAAGTTAAAGTATGATGCCTACAGGAGCCTGTTTTCCAATATGATGACAAGGCTGGGATATACTAATGATGAGGCTGATAAGTATTACGATGCATGCTTTTCTTTTGAGTCAGCTCTTTCTGAGAAAGTATATACTTCGCTGGAAAGCAGCGATCCTGCAATCTATGACAAGATACTTAACTATTATGAGCCAGAGGAAATGGCAGCTTTGGCTCCTAATTTCCCAATGGATGAATTTATAAAGGAAAATGGCTACGACAATGCAAAGGTATTTCTTGTAACAGAGCCGGATGCTTTGGCAAAGATTTCAGATCTTTATACATCGGACAACCTTGAGAACATCAAGGGATATTTCATGGTTCAGACGGTTTTGGGATGTACAACTGACCTTGACAGAGAGGCATTCGATGCAAGACTTGAGGCACAGCGTTCTATATATGGTGCATCAGGTACTCTTTCTGATGAAAAATATGCATATGCATATGTAAATGCAGCATTGCCTGAAGCTATGGAAAAGGCATATATGGCAAAGTATGATGTCACTGAGACAAAAAAAGAAGTGACGCAGTTATGCAAAGATGTAGCGGATGTTTATAGGGAAATGCTCGAAAACGAGGACTGGCTTTCTGACGAGACAAGAGAATATGCAATGGAAAAACTTGACTCATTGGAAATCAATGTGGTTGAGCCAAAAGAATACGTGGATTACAGTGGCCTTGATTTAAATGGTCTTACTTATTTTGAAATACAGAAAGCACTTGCTGATTTTAGTTGGGAGCTTGATAAAGAACGAACAAACGGAACTGTAAATAAGAATCTCTGGGAAGGTATGTCAACACTTGAAACTAATGCTTACTATGACCCAACGGCCAATTCTATTAACATTCTTCTTGGAATACTTGATGGAGTTTTTTATGGCGATGATAAGTCAAAAGAGGAGATATATGCAGGAATCGGAGCTGTTATCGGACATGAGATAAGTCATGCTTTTGATACAAACGGAGCTCAGTTTGACAAGGATGGTAATTACAGCAATTGGTGGACTGATGAAGATTACAGTGCCTTCCAGGAAAGAGCGCAGAAACTTATAAACTACTACGATGGAATAACAGTATTTGGCGATGAAAAAGTTACCGGTTCTCTGGTACAGACTGAAGCAATTGCAGACATGGCAGGCCTTAAAGCAATGCTTACACTGGCATCCAAGGAAGAAAGCTTTGACTATAAAAAGTTCTTTGAGAGCTATGCTAATGTGTGGAAGAATATTTCTACTTATGAAGCTATTTATTCACAACTCACTCAGGATGCGCATCCATTAGATTATTTAAGAGTAAATGTAACTTCCCAGCAGTTTGATGAATTCTATGAAGCGTTCGACGTAAAAGAAGGCGATGGAATGTATCTTGCCCCAGAGGACAGAATTCTGATCTGGTAATGGATCAATAAGAATTATATGTTGTAGATTACGAATGCTTACGCCACTGGCGTAAGCATTCGTAACATAGATCAAATCTTTAGAACATATTTTAAAGTGCCTTTATTCGGTTAATGGCCTCTACTGTGTTCTCGTAGCTTCCAAAAGCGGTGAGTCTGAAATAGTGTTCTCCGCTTGGACCAAAGCCTGATCCCGGTGTGCCCACTACATTTGCCTTTTCAAGGAGATAATCAAAGAATTCCCAGCTTGTCATGTTATCAGGAGTTTTAAGCCAGATGTATGGTGAGTTTTTGCCACCATATACTGTGTATCCGGCTTCTTTAAGACCATCGTAGATGTATTTTGCATTCTTCATGTAGGATGCGATCATTTCTTTTACCTGAACCTTGCCTTCAGGGCTGTAAATGGCTTCGCCTGCTCTCTGTACGATGTACGGAGCGCCGTTGTATTTTGTTCCATGCCTTCTTGCCCAAAGGCTGTGCATCTCGACTTCTTTTCCATTGAACGATACTTTAAGGTCGTGAGGAATGATTGTTGCACCAAGTCTTAAACCGGTGAATCCTGCATTCTTGGAAAAAGATCTAAGTTCAATAGCGCATGTTCTTGCGCCTTTGCATTCATATATGGAATGAGGAATGTTATCCTCTGAAATATAAGCTTCATAAGCTGCGTCAAATATGATGACGGCGCCCACTTTGTTTGCATAGTCAACCCATTTCTGGAGCTGATCTTTTGTAATTGCTTCACCTGTTGGATTATTAGGGAAGCACAGATAAATAAGATCAGGTGTCTCTGACGGAAGCTCTGGGGCAAAGCCGTTTTCTGCGGTACAAGGCATGTAGATAACGTTGCTCCACATTCCTGTATTCTCATCATAATCTCCGCATCTTCCCGCCATAACATTTGAATCAACATACACCGGATATACAGGGTCGCATACCGCTATCTTTGCATCTTTTGAAAATATTTCCTGAATTGCTCCTGAATCACTTTTGGCTCCGTCTGAAATAAAGACTTCATCGTCAGCGATATTGCATCCCCTTGCTCTAAAGTCGTTTTCAGCAATTGCGTGACGAAGAAATTCATATCCAAGGTCAGGAGCATATCCTCTGAATGTTTCTGCATTTGCCTGCTCATCAACAGCCTTGTGAAGAGCCTCAATAACTGCTTTTGGCAGTGGCTTTGTAACATCACCGATTCCAAGGCGGATGATCTTTTTATCTGGGTTTGACTCCTGGAAAGCAGCAACTTTTTTTGCAATTGTACTAAAAAGGTAGCTTCCCGGAAGTTTTAAATAATCTTCATTGGGCTTAAACATAGTGTTTTCTCCTGTCATTACTGTGTTATACTTTTTGTATCTGTCGTGCACAATTTAATTTGTGTTTTATCCTACACTATTTTTGTATAATTGTATACATTTTTCTTGTATTTTTGGGAGCAGATGTTTAATATGAAAATTAAAAGTGGCAATTATGATGCATCGTTGTGGCTTTTGAGTATGGTAAGAATAAATATGAGTAGAAAGGGCACTTTCGCAGGTTACTGGAAGTGATCAGGGTCTAAGATATGAAATTTATGAAAATGCATGGCTGTGGAAACGATTATGTTTATGTGGATGGAAAAAGTGAGAAAATTTCTCAGGAGAAGAAGTCTGAACTTGCGATTAAAGTTTCTGACAGGCATTTTGGAATAGGCTCTGATGGTCTTATCTTTATTAATCCTGTAGATGACGAGAGTATCGACTTTGAGATGGAGATGTACAACGCAGATGGTTCCCGTTCGGAAATGTGTGGAAATGGAATCAGATGCGTAGCCAAGTACGTATATGATAAGGGACTTACTACTAAAAAGAACCTTGTCATCGTAAGTGCAGAAAAAAAGAAATACATAGATCTTACAATTGGTGATGATGGAATGGTATCTTCTGTAAAAGTTGATATGGGTGCGCCTATATTAAAACCGGAGGATGTGCCTGTCTGCATCAATAATGGCGAAAAAACTGATATGGTCGTGAATGCTCCAATTGTCGTGGATGGCAAAGAGTGGCACATGACCTGCGTTTCAATGGGTAACCCTCATGCGGTAGTTTTTTTACCTGAGGATATGAGTCTTGAAGAATTCGATATTGAGAAAATCGGACCAAAGTTTGAAAATCATGAATTCTTTCCAAGACGCGTGAATACAGAATTTGTCAAGATTGATGATAAGAACAATGTGCATATGCGCGTATGGGAGCGCGGAACAGGTGAGACTCTTGCTTGTGGTACCGGATGCTGCGCAACAGGAGTGGCCTGTATTTTGAACGGACTTACAGACAATGATGTGACAGTTCACGTTCTTGGCGGGGAAGTAATGGTCTCATGGGACGGGGGTAGTGGTTCATCTGTTATCATGGAAGGTCCTGCTACCACAGTTTTCGAGGGCGAGATTGAAGTGTGAGAGACAACGCCTGGGAGGAATCGATAATAAAATAGATTGCCAGTTTTAAAATGGTATGTTAGACTATGCTTTATTATGGTAGAGTAATGAAGCGAAGGAGAGTTTATCATGTCTTGGGAAGAAAATGTAAGGAAAGTTGTTCCATATACTCCTGGTGAACAGCCTAAAATAAACAACATTATAAAATTAAACACAAATGAATGCCCTTATCCACCGGCTCCATCTGTAAAGAGAGCTATGGATAGTTTCGAATATGAGACATTAAGATTATATCCTGATCCCAATTCAGGCAGTCTGATATCTGCTTTGTCGGATTACTACAATGTGCCTTCAGATCAGATATTTGTGGGCGTTGGCTCGGATGACGTGCTTTCTATGGCCTTTTTGACATTTTTTAACTCGGATAAGCCAATTCTTTTCCCGGATATCACATATTCTTTTTATGATGTATGGGCTGACCTTTATAAGATTCCATACAAACAGATTCCTTTGGATGAGGACTTCAGGATAAAAAAAGAAGATTACTACATTGAGAACGGAGGGGTAATCTTTCCTAATCCCAATGCGCCGACGGGTCTTGTTGAAGATCTTGATATGGTTGAGGACATTCTTCAAAACAACAATGAAGTCGTTGTAATTGTTGACGAGGCATATATTGACTTCGGTGGAAAGAGTGCCCTGCCCCTTATTGATAAATACGAGAACCTGCTTGTTGTTCAGACCTTTTCGAAATCAAGGGCAATGGCCGGGATGAGGATAGGATTTGCATTTGGCTCCAAAAAGCTTATAGGCTACTTAAATGATGCTAAGTTTTCTTTTAACTCATACACAATGAATAGGCCTTCGCTTGAGCTTGGAGCAGCAACACTGGCAGACAAAGAGTATTTTAATGAGACTTGCAGCAGGATAATCGCAACACGAGAACGCGTTAAGCCTCTTTTGGCTGAACTAGGCTTTGTTTTTCCTGATTCATCAAGCAATTTTATTTTTGCAAAGCACAAAACTGTTTCCGGGAAAAAAATATTTGAAGAGCTGCGAAGTCGTGGAATAATTGTCAGAAGGTGGGATTTGCCGCGTATCAGTGAATATTTAAGAATTACTATAGGGACTGACGAGCAGATGGATACACTGATTAGTGCTTTAAAAGAAATTGTGTAAAATAAAAATAGGCTAAATGCTGATAATAACCAGCGTTTAGTCTATTTTTTATATCATAGGAAATTGCTTCCTATGATATAAAAAATCGCTCCGCTAAGGAAGCGCACTCGCGCGAGTGGAAGATGTTGCATAAATGCAACCGCGCTCGGCGCGAGAATGTCGCAAGCGACATTCTTTTTTTAAGAGGCAGTTGTTATCTAATGATTAGCTTGCCTTACTTCTTGGAATCACGTAAGGATCCCCAGTCTCCGGATCGAGTATGATTGAACTTTCCATTCCGTAAATTTCATGCATCAAATCTGATGTTATGATATCTCCTGGTTTTCCACTCGCTACAAGTTTTCCTTTTTTCATGGCAAAGATGTGGTCTGCATATCTTATGGATAAATTGATATCGTGTAATATTGCAACAATAGTAACTTTCTTTATTTCATTGAGCTTGGCGAGACAATCAAGAATTTCCACCTGATATGCAATATCCAGATATGTAGTAGGTTCATCGAGGAGCAAAATATCTGTGCCCTGAGCCAGTGCCAGTGCAATCCATACACGTTGTCTTTGGCCACCTGAAAGAGAATCAACCTGCTTATCGGCAAGGTCTGTTATTCCCATTGCACACATTGCAGAAGAAATAGCCTCATAGTCAGCCTTGGTAAGCTGACCAAAAAGATTCTGATAAGGAAATCGGCCCCTGGCAACAAGGTCGGCTACTGTTATTCCTGCAGGAACTATAGGTGACTGTGGCAGAAGTCCGACTCTTTTGGCAAGTTGTTTTGTTGGGAACTCACAGATTGGAACTCCATCAAGAAGGATATTTCCCTTTGAAGGAGAAAGAAGCCTAGCAAAGCTTTTAAGCAGCGTAGATTTGCCGCACCCGTTTGGACCAATTAAAACGCTGAACTTTCCTGCAGGAATGCTCAAATTCATATCTTCTATAATTAGTTTATTGTCATAGCCTGCATATATCCCATTTGCAGTGAAAGTGTGACTCTGTGCGATCTTACTCATCAGATCTTTTCTCCTTTTTTATTGATATTAAGTAAAAGTAGCAATAGGTATGGGGCGCCCAAAAGTCCTGTTATGACTCCAACAGGGTAGCTTGTTTCAAAAAGATTTTTGCCTATAAGCTCGGAAGCGTAAACAAGTATTACTCCAACAAATCCGGAAGTCACCATTGCAATAGATCCGTTTTTTGTTAGCTTTGTTGCTATGGGTCCTGATAAAAAAGCTACTGAAGCAATAGGACCTGTTGCGGCAGTTGCTACTGAGGATAGGAGCAAAGCGCAGATAAGGCAACATATCCTGATAATATTTATTGATGCACCAAGAGTAGTAGCATATTCGTCTCCAAGCTGCATGATCATGAGTTCTTTGTTACATAGTAAAAGAGCTCCGCCAGCCAGGAGAGTCATTATTGTTATAGCCGGTACATTTGACATCTGAACGGAATTTAGACTTCCGCGCAGCCATCGCAGCGCTGTTCCAACATCGTATTCAGAACCTACAAGAAGCATCCAGGAAATAAGGGCATTCAAAACTGCCTGAAAACCGATTCCTATGAGGATCATTCTGCTGCTGAAGGCATTTCCTTTACCAGAGAGTAAAAGAATAAGTCCTGTAACTAAAAGACCTGCTACTACTGAGAAGATTGAAGCAACAGCTCCGCTGATACCAAGTATAAGGATGCAGAAAACTGCAGCGGCAGAGGAACCTGCGGTAACTCCGATTATGTCAGGAGAAGCGAGAGGATTCCTTAAAAGGTTTTGAAAAGTGTAGCCTGCAAGTCCAAAAGAAAAACCGGCAAGACCTCCAACAATAAGCTTTGGAAGCCTTAAGCTTTTTATGGTGTAGGCAGCCCCTTTTGTCTCATCGCTTAGAAGTACCTTAATGACTTCGCTTAGTGAATAATTTGTATTTCCTATTGTCATCATGAGGACTGCGAGAATAGCAATGACAATAATGAAAAATAGAGCACATGCGATATTTCTTTTTTGCTGTTTAGAATATATATTTTTTAAATCTGTTTCTAATTTGGTCATCATATATTTTTGGCCTTTGTCATCCATACAATTGATACAAATACCGGGGCACCCAGTATGGCTGTGATGATTCCAACCTCAAGTTCTCCCGGGCTTCCAAGAAGTCTTCCTAAAACATCCGAAATTGTCAAAAGGGCTGCTCCACCTATTGCAGATAGCGGAACGATGATTCTCATGTCATTGTCAAAAAGCTGTCTTATAACATGCGGGAGCATAAGCCCCACAAATCCAATTGGCCCTGCCAGGGCAGTTACAGATGCACAGAGAAGTACTCCTGCAAATGCGGATACTATCCTTATCTGTCCGACTTTTACACCCAGTGAGATAGCCATTTCATCGCCAAGTGACAATGCATTAAGTGGTGATGAACAAAGTAAAGAGAGGATAAGTCCTGCCAAAAAGAAAGGAAGGAGCAGTTTTACATCTTCCCAGCTTCCACCACTGATGCTTCCAACCTGCCAGAAACGAAATTCCTTCATGACCTGTGAGTCTGGAAGCATGATAGTATTGACAATGGCTCCAAGGGCAGTTGACACGGCTGTTCCAGCAAGGGCAAGCTTTAAAGAAGTTGCTCCTCCATAGCCTATGCTTGCTATTCCATAGACAAAAAATGCAGTGGCCATAGCCCCTATGAAAGATAGCCCTATAAGTCCAATTCCGGAAGAAATGTTCAGGTACGCAATGCCAATAACTACCATGAGAGAGGCACCTGTGTTTACACCAAGAATGCTTGGGTCTGCAATGGGGTTTCTCGTGATAGACTGCATCATTGCGCCGGAAACGCCAAGGCAGCCCCCAGCTATGAGGCCGAAGACTGTCCTTGGAACTCTGGCAGCAATCACAGCTGCAATGAACTTATCTGTTTCTTCTCCGGTGAAAAAGCTGACGATATCCGCCACGGGTACATATTTACTTCCATATACTATAGAAAGGATAGCGCCTGCGATCACCAGAGCGATCAGTATAATTGTTCCTATGATTAATTTTGTATTACTGTATCTTTTTTGCTGCTTCATTTAACACTTCCAGATAGTCATCAATTGCATAAGGGATAGAAAGAACTGTTGGTGTGCTTGCTGCTGCAAGGGCGTCATTTGAATCAAGTAAAACAAATGCGCCGTTGTTTACAGCAGGGATATTTGAAAATCTTCCATCGTTCTGCATAGCTGTAACAAGTGATTCTGTGCCATATGTGATGATGATATCAACGTCGCTTAGTACATCAGCGTTTTCAGCACTTACTGTTATTGAAAAAGCATTTGGATCATCAATAAGTCCTGTAACGCTGTCTGGAGTTACAAATCCAAGATCTCCAAGAAAGGCTGCTCTTGGATCGTTGTTTGTATAGATGTAGAAAGTTCCCAGATCATCTTCTGAAAGCCAGAAGAATGCAACTCTTTTTCCATTGAGGTCAGGGTACTGTGAAAGCTTGTCGGAAATAAGCTGTTCAACATCAGCAACAAGGGCTCTTCCTTCAGCTTCAAGGCCAAGGGCTGCAGCATCATTTATGGTCTCTTCCTGCCAAGTAGTTGTCCATGCGATTGTAGGATATGCAACTACAGGAGCAATTTCGCTGAGTCTGTCATATTCTTCCTGGCTAAGTCCTGAGTAAGCTGCAAGGATTACATCAGGCTGGCAGTCTGAAATAGCTTCATAGTCCCATCCGTCTGTATCATCAAATACATTAGGAGTAGCACCGAGATCTTCAAATGCTTTTGCTGTCCATGCAAGAAGGCCGTTTTCATCCCTTGGTCCGAAATTCGCTTCTGAAATTCCAACAGGTACAATTCCAAGAGCGAGAGGAACATCAGGATTTCCCCAGGCAATTGCAACGACGTTTTCAGGCTTCTCCTCGATAACGGTTTCACCAAGTCCATGAGTGATCGTGAGTGGGAAAGTTGCATCGCTATTAGAAGCGCTGTCTTCAGATACTGAAGAAGATCCTTCTGTTGATTCTGATCCGGAAACAGTTGCTACTTCTGAACTGTCAGTTGCTACAGTATCTACTGTGGCGGTTTCGGATGTTGTTCCACAAGCCACAACGCTAAGGCCAAGGAGGCCTGCGAATAAAGCTGAAATAAGTTTGTTCTTCATAATTTTACTCCTCTAGTGTTTATAAGATTAGTTAATGCTAACAATGTGTTAGCAAGCGCTAACAATAATCTCATAGAAAACGCCAGTTGTCAACAATTAAATCTAGTAAAATCGATTAACCAGGATAAAAAATAAGTGTAAAACAGACCTGATTAAGTGTAATCAGGCTTGCTTTTATGTTGTGTGATATATTTCAAAAAGTGTTTCGGCTTTATGTTCGCTTTATTAAATTTTTATAATTTGAATTGTTAAAGCTTGATTTTAATTGGCAATTAGCGCATGATAAAGAATGACGTGGGATTAAATTGTGTAAAAGATGCGTAAGAAAGCTTCTTACGTTGAGGAATGTTATGAAAAAACTAGTTGAGATCAAGGATGTAAGTAAGATTTATAATCCTGGAGAAAATGAGGTAAGAGCTCTAAATCACGTGAGCCTTACAATCGGAGAGGGCGAGTTTGTCGCCATAATAGGTCAGTCCGGTTCCGGAAAATCTACCCTTATGAATATGCTTGGGTGTTTGGATACGCCAACCAGTGGAAAATATTTTCTGCATGGTCAGGACGTTTCTCATATGACAGATGATGAGCAGTCTGACGTGCGTAACAGGGAAATTGGATTCATATTTCAGGGATTTAACCTGATACCATCTCTTACAGCTTTGGAGAACGTGGAACTTCCACTTATCTATCGCGGAGTTGGCAAAAGAGAAAGAGACAGGCTTGCGAATGCTGCTTTAAACAGCGTCGGCCTTGAAAAAAGAAAGACTCATAAGCCAAATGAAATGTCAGGTGGTCAGCAGCAGAGAGTTGCGATAGCCAGAGCTATTGCACAGGCACCGCCAATTCTTTTGGCAGATGAGCCCACAGGTAACCTGGATACAGCTTCAACAAAAGAGATAATTAGTATTATCAAGAGGCTCTATAAAGAAGGAAGAACCGTTATTATAATCACTCATGACCCTGGAATAGCAGAGCAGGCAAAGAGAATCATCACAATCTCAGATGGTCAGATAAAGAGTGATGTGATCAATAAGAATTATAAGGATGATTGATCTGTTTAAATAAAACCCAGTGTTGAAAAGTATGGAGGAGAAAAATGTCAGAGAACAAGAATGACAAAAATCTTGAAGAAAATAAAGAAGTTGTGACAAATGAAGCTGTTAAGGAAGATGCAGCTGAAACTGCAGTTATAAAGGAAACAACAGGAAGTACTGCAGCAGAGGTTTATGATGATTACGAGGAGGCAACACCTCCTGAAGAAGTTACAGGTAAAAAGAAATTCAAATTAAAGAAGAGATATGTTGTTGGCGGTGTGGCAGCTGTTCTGATACTTGGCGCCATAGGAAGACAGTTCCTTGTTGGTAAGAATCAGGTGACAATGGTTGAGACTTCACCTGTTGTACTTGGAAACATAGAGAATGTTCTTTCTATTTCAGGAACAGTCCAGAGTGCTGAGACCAAAACTTACTTTTCAGAAGTAGCCGCCCCTATCGAAACTCTTGATATCAAGGTTGGCGATAAGGTGTCAAGCGGCGACGTTTTGTACACATATGACACAGAGGCGCTTGACCTTGCTGAGAAGACAGCCCAGCTTGCAATCACTCAGGCAAAGGGGAATTATAATTCCCTTTATTCAGCAGTTGGAGCTGCAGACAGAAAATATGCCGAGGGAATGACTGCTCAGCAGATCAATGACAGACTTGATGCGATCACTGCGGAGATCAATTCGCTTAACGACAAGATCACTGAGAAAACAAACAGGATTAATCAGACTCTTAAAGATATACAGAATACTCAGTACGATATAAACCAGAACAGTATCGATGATAAGTATGAATCATATTTTGATGGCGGAAGCGATTCATATATCACAAGAAATGAGTCGGGTAATAAGACTGATGGAGAATACAAAGAGCCATCAGAGAGCGACAGACAGATGATCCTTGCTCTTGAGCAGACATACAATGATGTATCATATGCGCTTAAGACTGATGCCGAGATCAAGTCATGGAATGATCAGATCACAGCCCTTAAAGAGGAGCAGAGCCACCTTTCATCTGCAAAGGCAGCTCAGGTTAATGGCGGAACAGCAGCTTCATCAAAGGCTTCCTATGAGTCAACCCAGCTCACTCAGCAGGATACAATTGATAAGCTCGAAGCTGCAAAAGAAGGCGTAAAGGCAGACTTTAACGGCGTAGTTACAGAAGTTGCTGTAGTAGAGGGGGCAACAGTTACTGCAGGAGCTAAGATGGTAACAATGGCAAATCTTGAAGATGTTCAGGTTGCTCTTTCTGTTTCAAAGAGTGATCTCCCTAAGATTGCAGTTGGACAGAAGGTTGATATCACAATCAATGGAAAAGCTTATGATGGCGAAGTTATCAAGATATCAGGTAATGCCACAAAGAATAGCAATGGCGTAGCAGTAGTCGAGACAATTATAAAGGTTACTAACCCTGACAATGACATAATCCTCGGTGTTGAAGCAACAAATAAGATCCATGCTGAAAAGGCTGACAACACTATCGTTCTTCCATATGAATATATTCAGACAGATGCAGAAGGCGACTATGTATATGTTGTTGAAAATGGCGTAGTAACAAGAAAAAATGTAACAGTTGGTATTTCAACCAGCACAGAGGCACAGGTGATTGAAGGATTGTCTGAAGGAGATGAAGTTATCTCATCAGATGTATCAATGCTCACGGAAGGTATGGCAGTAGCTGTTAATAACATGTGATAAGCATGTTTTGTCAGAGATGTTTGGATAAAAGATAATGGGACAGTTTGGTGAATATTTTAAAAGTGCGATCAAGCAGATAATTGGTAATGGCTATCGTACTCTTATGACGATGCTTGGAATTGTCATAGGTATAGCGGCAGTAATTGCTGTTGTTGCTCTTGGAAATGGCATGACTGAGTTTGTACAAAGTCAGCTTAACGGAATAACCGGCAATTACGGAATAATCAGTATCAATACAAAGAAAACCTCAGATTTTTTTACCAGAGAAGATATGAGTCTCATCGAAGATGAGCTTCCGGATATAAAAGGTATATCTCCTGAGTTTTCAGGATATGGAAAGGTGAAGGCGAAAAGAGGTACTTTTGAAGCAAATGTAAGTGCCGGAACAGAAGCTTTTGAATATGCTCTTGGTAATGGGATTGTAAAGGGATCTTATTTTACAAGGCAGCAGGTTGAAGCCGGACAAAGAGTGTGTGTCATGCTCATAGATGACGCTATAAAACTCTTTGGAACAGATGAATGTATTGGCAATGAAGTAGAGATAACCATGTTGGGAAAAACTGCAACCTATACTGTTGTAGGGCTTCGTGATCACATGAATGAAATGTACACTTTTCTTATGGAGGGGCAGGACTACTACGCCCAGATAGAAGCTCCATATACGGCTTTCTGCGCAGATTTTGATTATGAAGCAGATAAGCTTTATAGTCTGGTTCTTTTTGCTGATCAGGGAATACTAAATGACAGAGTTACCGAGGCCAAAAATATCCTTATGAATACTCATGGTCTTAGGGGAACTAATGCCATATCAGGATATAGTATGGCTGATTTCTCAAAGCAGCTTGATCAGATCCTGGGCTATGCGTCTTCATTTCTTTTACTGGTTTCAGTTATTTCCCTGGTGGTAGGTGGAATAGGTGTAATGAACATTATGCTTGTTTCTGTAACTGAAAGAACAAGAGAAATTGGTATAAGAAAATCAATTGGTGCAAAGACTGCAGCTATCATGTCGCAGTTTTTGTTTGAGGCATCCATCCTTACATTCCTTGGCGGAATTGTCGGGATTATTTTGGGAATTATTCTTGCGCATATAATCTGCACTGCTATAGGATTTGACGTTATCATTACACCTTCATCAGTACTTGGAGCAGCATTTTTCTCTATTTTGGTGGGACTGTTTTTTGGACTGTACCCGGCAAGAAAAGCTGCAAAAATGAAGCCTATTGATGCGCTGAGATTATAAGGAATATAAAATGGGAACTTTTGGAGAATATATAAAAAGTGCACTTTCAAGTATAAGAAACAATAAAGGAAGATCTTTTCTGACAATGCTTGGAATCATAATAGGAATTGCTGCGGTGCTGACCGTTCTGATCATCGGTGATGGTATGAAGGCTACGGTAAACAGTGAAATGGATTCCATTGGTGCCACTACTGTATCAGTTTCATTGGATAATACAAAAACAGATAAGCTTTTTACTAAGGATGACCTGGATAGGATTAGAGCGGGGCTAAGCAATATTTACGGAGTATCTCCAAGCATTAATATTTGGGGAGAAACTATGGTGCGAGGCGAGGCTTATGATATGAGCATAAGTTGCGGAAGCGAGGCAATGGAATACTCTGCCGGTGTGAAAATGGTTCATGGTCGTTACTTCAATGCTGCAGACGTAGAAGATGGTAAAAAAGTCATTGTCCTTAGTCAGTCTGCGGCGAAAAAGCTTTTTGGATATGAAGAAGCAGTAGGAGAGACTGTTACTGTCACAGCTTATGATCTTACCGGAGAGTTTTTGGTAATTGGCATACGAGAAGATACTTCAATGGATACAGCATATGCCAGCTATATGGATGAACCAGCGTATATGGGAGATGTGCCATATACTGCAGCTGCTGGTGTATACAGTCTGAATCTGGATACCCTGAACAGTTTTACAATTTATCTCGACAGTGAGTATAAAAATGCAGTACTTTCTCAGGCAAGGTCAGTTGTTGAAAATGTAATGGGACTTAGAGGCGAAGGTGCTGTAAAGGTGTCATCCGGTTATGGCTTTGACCAGACTACAGATACTATTCTTACGATCATCACCTCTGTTGTAGCCATAATAGCAGCCATATCTCTTTTGGTTGGAGGTATCGGTGTAATGAATATAATGACTGTTTCAGTCACAGAGCGTACAAGAGAGATTGGTATCAGAAAATCTCTTGGAGCACGCACATCTTCCATTCTTACGCAGTTTTTAGCTGAGGCATCTATACTTACATTTACTGGTGGAATAATAGGAATCATCCTTGGACTTTCACTGGCGTATCTGATTTGTCAGGTGGTAGGATTTGAATTCTCAGTTAATCCGCTGTTGGTGCTGATTGTAGTAGCTATTTCAACAGCTATCGGACTTTTCTTTGGAATATACCCTGCAAAGCGCGCAGCAGCGCTTGATCCAATTGAAGCCCTTAGAACGGAGTAAAGTTAGTTTCACTGTCACTCCATGAGTACTAAAAACAGCCTTTGTGTGATATACTAGGTAGTAAGAATGTTTTTGGGGTGAGCTTGTGAGAGAGATTGTGGAGAGACTCCTTAAGGGGCAGTTTGAATATGATGATAAGAGCCTGGATTTTTCTGTGCCAAGAGTTGAGATTACTATGGGCCCGGATGAAGAAGTCGAAGGCTCTTTTACTATATTCGGACCTGAGAACAGGTTTGTCACAGGCAGGATTTCCTCTACAGATCTTAGGATGAATATTGTAACTCCGGAGTTTACAGGTTCTCCATATGAAGTTTCTTATAGGTATGATGCAAGAGGTCTTTCCAAGGGTGATGTACTTCAAGGGGATTTCAGAATCATATCCAATCAGGGAGAGTATGTTCTTCCGTTTGTAGTCACTGTAAGGCATGATCATATAGAATCAAGTCTTGGTGATATCAAAAATCTTTTCCATTTTGCAAATTTAGCTAAAACTGATTGGAAGGAGGCAGTTGACCTTTTTTATTCCAAGGACTTTATAAATGTTTTCCAGGGAAATGACAGTCAGTATGAAAGTCTCTACAGAGGTCTTTCTGTAGCCAAAGGCAATGAGCAGAATGTGGAAGAGTTTCTCATAAGTATCAATAAAAAGAAGCCTGTTGAATATATAATTGATCAGGAAGAGATACATATTGATTTTACCGGAACGATTCACGACTATGGGATCCTTATAACCAGAAATGGCTGGGGGTATACTGATCTTCATGCAGATACTGATGGGGATTTTATAAACCTCGATAAGATGAATTTAAGTGATGAGAGTTTTAGTGGCAGTTCCTGTCATATAAAGATAAGGCTAAGGACCGAAATGCTCCATGAGGGCAATAATTTTGGCAGAATTATTTTCAGTAACGCTTTCTTTAAGACTGTGCTTCCTGTGACAGTGGCTGTTGAGCTTACAGGCAAGCATCCTACAGCGGATTATCACGAAAAAAAGAAGCTTAAGGTTGATCTTGTCAGGGCATATGAAGATTATAGATGTAAAAAGATAACAGCCAAAGCGTGGGTTTCAGAAACGGGCAAGATTATTGCAAAGATGAATGCAATTGATGATAAAAATCTGGAGTTCAGGCTTTATACAGCTCATTACTATATTACTGCCGGAAGAGTAAATGAAGGAAAATGGATACTTGACAGAGCAGAGGGCGAAGCTCTCGATTCTCCAGGAGATACACTCTACAGCTATTATCTTTATCTTTCTACTCTTTGCAGTAGAGAAGATAGCTATTTAAATGATGTGGCTGAAAGACTTGAGGGTATTTTTAGGCGTAATCCAGATAGCTGGCGCATTGCTTTGCTTATTCAGTATGTAACAGATGAGTATTCAGCATCAAGTCCCAGAAAATGGATGAGTATTGAAGAGCAGTTCTCTTTGGGATGCAGAAGTCCGATACTTTACCTTGAGGCTATGGGGCTCTTGAATGAATCACCATCTATCCTTAGCAGACTTGAGGATTTTGAACTCTATGTTCTTGAATATGGTGCCAAAAAACAGATCATCAGTTTAAACCTGATGGATCAGATAATATATCTTTCTGCCCGCGTAAGAGGCTATAGCGACAGACTGTACAGAATTTTGAAGTCCTGCTATGAAGTAAAAGAGAATGATATGATACTTGAAGCTATCGTATCTCTATTGATAAAGGGTGGTAAGACATCAAAGACTGCTTTTGAGTGGTATGCGCTTGGAGTTGAAAGGCAGCTTCGTATAACGAGGCTATATGAGTATTACATGATGTCTATCTATACGACTGATGAAGGAACGCTTCCTTGCGAGATCAGCAAGATGGTGCTCATGTACTTCTCCTACCAGAGTGACCTTGAATATGATAAGAACGCCATTCTGTATCGATATATCCATGAGAGAAGAGAAGAGTATCCTGAACTATACGAGACATATATGCCTCAGATTGAGAAGTTCCTTATGGCTCAGCTTGATAAGGGCAGGATAAACAAGGATCTTGGGTATCTCTACAAGAATATGTTGACCAAACAGATGGTAGATGCTTCTAATGCGTCTAAGGTCTTATATGTTATCAATACTGCTGAGATAAAGACTAAGGACAAAAGAGTAAACAGTATCTGCGTTATTTACGACAAGTGCGCGAAGGAAATGCGTTATCAGGTAACTGATGGCAATGCATATGTTCCTTTGTATGGCAATGATTACACAGTTCTTTTGACAGACAGGGATGATAACAGGTACGCAACTTCGATTTCATATACCAACACAAGGATGATGCTTCCCGGAAGAATTGCAGAATATGCAATTCCTTACATTCAAAAGGGAAAAGAGAATCTGGATCTGTTTTTGTGCGACCTTGTGAAAAATGCTTACACCATTGATATGGACAATGTTAGCAGATACAGGGATCTTGCAGATTCCGAGTATGTCAGGAGAAAAGTTAAGAATGAAATAAGAAAAAATCTTATCAAGTTCTACTATGACAATGATTTTACAAGACAGCTTACTGAATATCTTGTGAATATTGATCCACTGGATATCAGCAGTTCAGAGCGCAATGAGCTTTTGGAACTCATGGTAATGGCAGGTCTTTTTGACAAGGCTATGGAGTGGATCAAAGCGTATGGAACCTATTCTCTTGATCCAAAAGTTGTCCTGCGCATGTGCTCAAGGATGCTTGACAGGGAAATTTTTGGGAACGGTCCGGAAGAAGTTGAGATAGCTTTTTATGCGTTCTCCAAGTCGAAGTATGATGAACAGCTCTTAAAGTATCTGGTTGCTAATTACAATGGAACGATAAAGGAAATGAGGGATGTGTTCAGAGCTGCGCAGTCTTTTGGACTTGACACGTATCCTTTGGCTGAGAGGATGCTTTTACAGATGCTCTATAGCGGTTCTTTTGTGGGTGAAAAAATTGAGATTTTCAAATCCTATGTAAAGAGCGGTGCCAGCACTGATATTGAGGTCGCGTTCATCTCTCAAAGTGCGTATGACAGCTTTGTACGTGGAAAAGTCACTGACCGCTTTGTCTATGAGAGGATTGAGAGTCTTGCACTTTCAGGTGTTACACTGCTTGATGTATGTAAGCTTGCTTACCTTAGATATTATGCAACTGAGAAAAAAACAGGCGAGGAATACAATGCGGATGTGGCCATAGCATTCCTTAGAGAGCTTGTGGATAAAAATGTGTATTTTCCGTTCTTTACGGAATTTGAGGAGTTGCTTCCTGAAATGGTTCAGTTCACCGACAAGACCATGCTTGAATATAGAACTCTGCCTAAGAAGCACTGCTTTGTGCATTACAGGCTTGCAGGTGATGAGGACAGTGAGTACAAGCAGATGGAAATGCGTGAGATGTATGAAGGAATATTTGTTGCTTCTTTTGTTCTTTTCTTTGGAGAACAGCTTCAGTATTATATTACAGAAAACGGAGATAATGGTGAGGATGTTTTGACAGAGAGCGGAACAATCCAGAAGAGCGATATTATAAAAACCCATACCAGCAGCAGGTTTAGTTATATCAATGACATCATGATCGGTGAAACGCTTCAGGATTATGACACTGTTGATAAGCTCCTTTTGGAACTTGGGAAAAAGAGATTTATTTGTGACAGGCTTTTTACGGCCTTTTTAGATAATGGCGAAGAAGGATGATAGGATATGCTTTTTGGTAGTTCGGATGAAAAGCACTTTGTGCTGGGATATGATTTGGGCGAGAAGGTTTCGCAGATAAGCTATCTGGTTTCTGATGCGGATATGCCTGAGACTCTCTCAGTACTTGCCGGGGCAGAACTGTATAATATTCCTACCGTACTGTGTAAAAGAAATGATGTAAATCAGTGGTTTTATGGGAAAGAAGCAGTGCGTCATATTGAGGAGGGAGACTCAATGGCTGCTCCTGATCTTCTGGCGTCTGCAAGGGCTGGTAAGCCTGTTACAGTGGCAGGGATAGAGTATGACCCGATAGCTCTTTTGACATTGTTTGTAAAAAGAAGCCTTTCGCTTTTGTCTATGGAATTATCACTTGATAATCTGGATGCCATAATGATAACTACAAGTAGCCTTGATCATAGGATGGTGCAGGTTCTTAATGCTGTTACATCAGCGCTTGAACTAAAGACAAAAAATATTTTCTATCAGAGTCATCAGGAGAGTTTTTTTAACTATATGCTTTACCAGCCGGATGAATTGATGCATCATGTGATTCTCGCCTGCGACTATGATATGGAAAAACTCAATGTCTACGAAATGACGTTAAATCATAATACCACACCGATTGTGGCAACTATCGATACATCATCGTATGATGGACTTAAGAATGACAGAAAAGGCTTTCCGGTAGAAGCTGCCATGTACCATCGAATCTGTGAGCGTCTCGATGATGAGTTTCTGATGATAATGCAGAAAATCTGTAAGGATAAGATAATATCAACAGTATTTTTACTTGGAGATGGTTTCAGGGATAAATGGGCAAAGAGATCACTGGAGTTTCTTTGCAGGACCGGCAGGGTGTTTCAGGGGAACAACCTCTTTAGTAAGGGTGCCAGCATTGCAGCCAGAGAGAGGATAAAACCCTCGGAACATTCCAAAAAATATGTTTATCTTGGTGATGATAAATTAAAGTCGAACCTGGGGATGAATCTTATGAAGTGCGGAACAGAAGTATACTGTGCACTTCTTGATGCAGGTACAAACTGGTATGAAGCTGAAGTCTCAATTGAGGTAATAATGGATCCAAGCGGGGTGCTTAATGTTGAAGTAACACCACTTACTGGTAAGAGACCTCAAATAGTGCAGCTATACCTGGATGAGCTTGAGAAGAGACCGGAAGGAACTACAAGACTTCGGATTACCATGAAGATGAATTCTGTAAATGAGGTGGGAGTTAAAGTTCAGGATCTTGGATTTGGAGAGCTTTTCCCATCTTCCGGTAGAATCTGGGAGCAGATAATTGAACTGTAAAGAGGTTGATTTATGAGTAAGCCAATTCTTTGTATCGGAACATATGCAAAGACACCCTTTCATATAGAAAAGGTAGGCAAAAATGTCTACTGTATTGAGGAACTTTGCTACATACTTGTAAATAATGCATTTTTGCTGGACGAGGATAGTTTTGGTGAGGAGCTGTTTGATTGGATTGAAAAGGAGTGCTCCTTGGAGAGACTTGCTGATGAGCTCCGGAGCATGTACTTAAAGAAGTGTTCCATTGCTTCGCTTGCAGGCACCATTCTTGATTATGTGGGATATAACAGCAAGAAGGAAGTTGATCGTACAGAAGAAATACTTAGAGCGAATGCCGGGATGGATGTTTACAGAAAAAAGATGGCACGTGCGGATTTTCTTTTGAAAAACAATCGATACAGCCTGGCATTTAAGGAATATGAATTTCTTTTAAAGAATACTGATGAACTGGATAAGTTGACAAAGGCCAAGATAGAGCACAATGAAGGTGTTATGTACGCGAGACTCTTTTTGTTCGAAAGGGCAGCGGATATGTTTCTTAAAGCTTATAAGGATGGAGGGGATGAGGCTTCCTTAATCCAGTATCTTGCTGCAGTAAGAATGGGACTTTCTGATAAGGATTATGTTTCATTTGTGGCTGATCATGAAGATATGTATGATACTTCCATGAAGCTTGAGAGAAAAGTAAATGAGCTTGAAGAACTGTTTGGAAGCAGCAAGTCCAATCATGCAATAGGAACGCTTTCAGTTTACAAGGCTGAGGGCAAGATGAGTGAGTATTATGACGTTGTGGGGAAATTTACAGAGGAGTTGAAAACAGAGTACAGAAATCTTGTCAAAAGTAAAGTGGGATAACCCGGGGGGACTTACAAATGAGGTTTTTGGATAAAATTTTTGGGAAGAATAAACCTGATGACAGAGTGCTTCAGGAAGAGCTTCAAGACTGGAATGATATTGTCTATACCAGAAAAGATCTTGATATGGATGATCCTGTACAGCGAAGGGAATATATAGGAAGTTGCCTTCAGCAGATGGAAGAAGCATCAAAACAGCTAGATGCACTTGAGGTGGAATATGCCGATGTTACCAGTCATCTTAGGGATATGGAGGAAATTGATGCTCTGCCACCTGAACAAAGGGCTGAAGTCACCGATTGCGCTCAGAGAATAATTGAGACTCAGGAACAACAGGAAAAATTTGTAAAGCGTAAGGGGAAAATGAGTGATGAAGACTTTGAACATATGGAAAGACTTCAGGCTCAGGCGCTTATTGGATCTGAAAAACTACTTGAAGCTGAAAAATATCAAAAAAAGATAAAAAGTGATTTAAAGAGGCTTGATTCTGAACATGAGGCATATCTTTTCAGAGAGGAAGAGCTTGAAAAGACCATAGACAGTTCGAAGACTCTTACGATAGTAATTGGTGTAACTCTTTGTATTATAGTAATCTTCCTGCTGATACTTCAGTTTGGTCTTAAGCTGAATGTGACCTATGGCTATATGATAAGTATTCTTTTGTCAGCAATTCTGATTACTTTGCTGTATGTACAGAGCACTGGGGCTGTGGTTGAACTAAAGAGCGTCAGGAAGTCTATTTCCAGGCTTATCATGCTTCAGAATTCAGTGAAGATAAGATATGTTAATAATACCAATCTGATTGATTATCTGTGTATGAAGTACAGGGTCATGAGTTCTGCAGAGCTTACCAATATGTATGACAGATATCTGAAGGAGAAAAAAGAACGAGAAAAATACGAGGATTCCCGCAGGAGCCTGGATGCCTACCAAAAGGATCTTATTTATATCCTAAGGCATTACAGAGTAAAAGATCCTGATATATGGGTTCATCAGGTGGAAGCTCTTTTAAGTCACAATGAAGAGGTTGAAATAAGGCACAGTCTCAACGTTCAGAGACAGTCCCTCAGAAAACGTATGGAATACAATAGAAATGTCGTTGCAGGTAATGCAAAAAGAGAAATCCAGGACACGGCAAAACTCTATCCACAATATGCTCAGGAAATACTGGATATGGTTTCAAGATATGAAGAAATGTACCCAAATGTGTAATCATTTGGGTATTTTTTGCGTGTGAAGCAGAGTCATATGTCAAGAAAATAATACTGTGCTGGCACAGTTTTTTATTTTTTTTGACATATGACGAGCAACACGAACGAGGAAATGCGAAGCATTTTCGAGTTTGTGTCTGCTTCACACGAAAACACATGTGTCTGCTTCACACCCACATATTTGTATCTGCTTGACGTGTAAATATTCATTGTCATAGAGGGTGATAGATGTTATTATTTTTGTGTTTGAGCATTCATTACGTATTTAATGAGGAGAACCAAATGGTGGGAGAAAACAGATTGGAGAATTACAAGCACCTGGGCGAAGAGTGTGGTGTCTTTGGCATGTACGACTTCGATGGTGGTGATGTAGCAGAATCTATCTACTATGGGCTCGTTTCGCTCCAGCACAGAGGACAGGAAAGCTGTGGTATTGCTGTGAGCCAGACAAATGGTCCAAAAGGCAAGGTTTCCAGTTATAAAGATATGGGACTTGTCAATGAAGCGTTTACACCGGATATTCTGGATGGACTAAAGGGTGATATTGGTGTAGGTCATGTTCGCTATTCTACAGCAGGAAGCAGCACCAGAGAAAACGCTCAACCCTTAGTTCTTAATTATGTAAAAGGTACCCTGGCACTTGCCCATAACGGTAACCTAGTCAATGCACCTGAGCTGCGTCAAGAGCTCGCTTATACTGGTGCGATTTTCCAAACAACTATTGATTCAGAAGTAATTGCATATTATATTGCCAGAGAGAGGCTTGTGTCAAATTCGGTAGAAGAGGCAGTTGGAAAGGCTATGCTAAAGATAAAAGGCGCATACAGTCTTGTTATCATGTCTCCGAGGAAACTTATTGGCGCAAGAGATCCTTATGGATTTAAGCCTTTGGTAATAGGAAGAAGAGATAACTGTTATGTTCTGGCTTCTGAGACCTGTGCGCTTGACACAATAGGAGCTACATTTATAAGAGATGTTGAGCCGGGTGAGATAGTTACTATTTCTCCTGAAAAGGGAATCCAATCAGATAAATCAATGTGCATTGAGAAAGAAAAACATGCAAGATGCATATTTGAATATATTTATTTTTCAAGACCTGACAGTTCAATAGATGGGATTAGCGTTTACGATGCAAGAATCGCAGCAGGAAGGTTTTTGGCTAAGGATTCACCGGTAGAAGCGGATATGGTTGTGGGTGTTCCTGAATCCGGAAATGTGGCAGCTCTTGGATATGCCATGGAATCAGGAATTCCATATGGACAGGCCTTTGTAAAAAACTCTTATATCGGAAGAACATTTATTAAGCCAAAGCAGAAAAACAGAGAATCAAGTGTGCAGGTTAAGCTTAATGCACTGACAAGCGGTGTTAAAGGCAAGAGGATCATCATGATAGATGATTCCATTGTAAGAGGAACAACATCTGACCGAATTGTGAGGATGCTTCGCGATGCAGGGGCAAAAGAGGTGCATATGAGAGTAAGTTCACCGCCATTTTTGTGGCCTTGCTATTTTGGAACAGATGTGCCTGCAAGAGATCAGCTTATTGCATACAACAGGAATGTTGAAGATATTTGCAAGATAATAGGAGCAGATTCACTAGCTTACCTTAATATTGAGAGATTAGAGGAAATGGTAGGCGGAAAGCTTGGAATTTGCAAAGGATGCTTTACGGGGAAATACCCTGTTGAACCCCCGGTGGATGACATCAGAGGGGACTATGAGCGATAAAAATACCAGTATTATTCAGGAGGAATAGAATGAGTACAGACAGATACACAAGCCCATTATCAGAGCGTTATGCCAGCAAGGAGATGCAGTATATCTTTTCACAGGATATGAAGTTCAAGACCTGGAGAAAATTGTGGATTGCTCTCGCAGAAATAGAGAAAGACCTTGGGCTCAACATTACTCAGGAACAGATAGATGAACTTAAAGAGCATCAGGATGATATCAATTATGATGTTGCAAGAGCAAGAGAAAAGGAAGTTCGCCACGATGTTATGAGCCATGTATATGCTTATGGTCAGCAATGTCCTAAGGCCAAAGGCATTATCCACCTTGGCGCCACAAGCTGTTATGTTGGTGATAACACAGATATCATCGTTATGACTGAAGCTCTTAAGCTTGTTCGTAAAAAGCTTGTTAATGTAATTTATGAGCTTTCTAAGTTTGCTGACAAGTATAAGGATCTTCCAACTCTTGGTTTTACACACTTTCAGCCCGCACAGCCAACAACTGTAGGAAAAAGAGCTTCTCTATGGCTTCAGGACTTTACGATTGACCTTGAAGACCTTGACTATGTTATTGATAACATGAAGCTTTTGGGCTCAAAGGGAACAACAGGTACACAGGCTTCTTTCCTGGAGCTCTTTGACGGAGATCTATCAAAGGTAGACAAGCTTGATCCTATGCTCGCTGAAAAAATGGGATTTAAGGGCTGTATGTCTGTTTCAGGTCAGACCTACAGCAGAAAGATAGATATGAAGGTTATAAATGTTCTTGCAGGTATTGCGTCATCTGCAACAAAGATGGCTCAGGACATCAGACTCCTTCAGCATTTAAAAGAGGTTGAGGAACCATTTGAAAAGAGCCAGATCGGTTCATCAGCTATGGCCTATAAGAGAAATCCTATGAGAAGTGAAAGGATATGTTCTCTCTCAAGATATGTTATAATAGATACTCTTAATCCTGCTATTACTGAAGTGTCACAGTGGTTTGAAAGAACACTTGACGATTCAGCCAATAAGAGACTTTCAATTCCTGAAGGATTCCTGGCAACAGACGGTATCCTTGACCTTTGCCTTAATGTAGTAGACGGTCTTGTGGTTTACCCTAAGGTTATTGAGAAACATCTTTTGGCAGAACTTCCGTTCATGGCTACAGAGAATATCATGATGGATGCTGTTAAAGCAGGCGGAGACAGACAGGAACTCCATGAAAAGATCCGTGAGCTTTCTATGGAAGCCGGAAAGACAGTTAAAGTAGAGGGTAAGGACAATAACCTCCTTGAGCTTATAGCTGCTGATCCTGCATTCCATCTTTCACTTGATGAACTCAAGGCATCAATGGATCCTAAGAAGTATGTTGGATGCAGTGCACATCAGGTAGAGAAGTTCCTTACAGAAGTAGTTAATCCTATCATTGAGGAAAACAAGGATCTTCTTGGAGTTACAGCTGAGATTAATGTATAAAGGGCAAAAATATGAAGATTACAGAAATTTTTAAAGAAAAGGAAGTGACACTTTCATTCGAGGTATTTCCACCAAAGACAGATAATGGATATCCCGCTGTCGAGAAGGCTGCAGCTGAAATTGCAGCCCTCGGCCCGGATTTTATGAGCGTTACTTACGGAGCCGGCGGCGGAACAAGTAAAAACACAGCAAGTATTGCGGCAGATCTTCAGGATAAATATCATGTGCCGGTGCTTGCGCATTTGACATGTGTTTCATCTGATAAGGATCATGTCAGAAAAATGATCAATACCTACAAGGAAAAAGGCATTGAGAATATTATGGCTTTGCGTGGGGATATTCCAAAGGAGGGAAGAACTCATTTTGATTATAACCATGCAACAGAGCTTATCTATGACATTAAGTCCGTAGATCCTGATATATGTATTGGAGGAGCCTGCTATCCGGAGGGACATATAGAGTGCACAAGACAGTCAGAGGACATTCAGCACCTCAAAGAAAAAGTTGAGGCTGGATGCGACTTTTTGACCACTCAGATGTTTTTTGACAATTCCACTCTTTATCAGTTCTTGTATCGAATAAAGGATAAGGGCATTGATGTTCCTGTAATTCCTGGTATTATGCCTATTACAAATGAAAAACAGGTGGCCAGAAGTGTGGCTTTGTCAGGTTCAACAATTCCACAGAAGATGAAGATCATGGTGGACAGATTTCAGGATAATCCTGAAAAGCTTAAAGAGGCGGGAATCATCTATGCATGTGATCAGATAATTGATCTTATTTCAAACGGCGTTAGCCATATTCATGTTTATTCCATGAATAAGCCGGATATTGCAGCAGGAATCATGCGCAATCTAGGGGCTATTATAAAGTAATACTGTTAGGGGAAAAATAAAAAATGAACATTCAAAACAACATAAACCAAGAGGACTTTGATTATTCACAGGATGTAATAAAAAAGCTTTCTGATTATTTTGATTCAAAGGTTGTTGGACAAAAGGGGCTTAAATTTTCGCTTATCGCATCGATAATTGCAGACGGACATATACTTGTGGAATCAGTGCCCGGTCTTGCAAAGACTACAGCTGCCAAGGCAATTTCTGATGCTGTTGATGGCAAATTTGCACGTATTCAGTGTACACCTGATCTTTTACCGGGCGATATTGTGGGTACTCAGATCTATAACCAGGCTACACAGAAATTTGAGACTATTTTAGGACCTGTATTTGCCAACTTTGTCCTTCTTGATGAGGTAAACAGGTCTAGTGCCAAGACGCAGTCAGCCATGCTTGAAGCCATGCAGGAAAAGCAGGTTACAATCGGTGGAAAAGCTTACCACATGCCTGAGGATATCTTTATTGTAATTGCCACACAGAACCCGATCGAGCAGGAAGGTACATATCCTCTTTCAGAGGCTCAGACAGACAGATTCCTGATAAAAGAGGTAATCACATATCCTACAGCTGCTGAGGAGGTTGAGATTCTTAGCAGAATTGAGTCTGGAACTATTTCAAGAGTTGATCCGCCTGTTCTTACTATCAAGGATGTGGATAAGGTTCAGGATATTGTGGATAAGGTTTATGTTGATGATGCTATTAAATGGTATATTTCAAGCATTGTTGTTGCCAGCAGAAGAGCCAATCAGATTCCTGATTTTGAGCTTGGCAAGTATGTAAGGATAGGCGTAAGCCCGCGTGCTTCAATTGCTTTCCTTAAAATGTCCAAGGCAGCAGCCCTTATGCAGGGAAGAACTTATGTTACCCCTGAAGATGTCAAGCTTGTTCGCCATCAGGTATTAAGACACAGAATAGGTCTTAACTATTCAGCGGTTGCGGACAATATTTCTGTTGAGATGGTAATTGACGGAATCGTTAATTCCGTAAAAACTCCATGATAGAGAGCTGACAAAAATGAACATAGATTACGAGTATTTATCTAGAATAAGAAGGGCTGTAGCTCTTTATACCACAAAAAAGACCTCTAATATTCTTGAGGGAGATTTTCATTCTATCCATAAGGGCCGCAGCATGGATTTTGAGGATCTTAAGGAGTATACTCCGGGAGATGAAGTCCATGATATCGATTGGAAGTCATCTTCGAGAATGGGAAAAATTCTTGTACGAAGATATATGACAGACAGAAGACACAATATGATGTTTGTGTGCGATAGTGGTCTGAAAATGAAGGGCGATACTCCTTGCGGTGATTCCAAAAAGGAGATTGCCCTTATGACTTTTGGAATGCTTGCATATATTGCCGGTAGAAACGGATCTGATTTTGCTATAGCTTATTCTAAGGCAGATCAGCCAAGTGTCAGTTTGTTCAAGTCGGGACCTGACCATCTTGAGGGGCTTTTGTATGAGTACGAAAAGCATATTTGTGAGGACAACCAAAGAACAATAAGTCAGACTCTGATGGATGTTGTAAGTATGGTTCACAAGAGAATGATAATCGTTCTCATTACAGATATGGAAGGTCTATCAAGTATAAGTAAGGATACTGTCAGGGCGATAACCAAGGATCATGATCTCTTGGCTTTTGGAATTGAGGATGCGTCTTTATTTGGAGACAATGTATATGATCTCGAGAGCAGCCGATACGAGAGATTTTTCTTTTCTCACAGCAGAAAGTTAAAAGAGCTGGATAAAGAGATGAGAAAAGAACTCGGAGATCAGGTTCATGAGACCTGTAAGCAAAGCCGCGTTGCAGCAGTATCGCTCAAGGCTGAAAGCGAAATAATAGACAAGGCGATTGTCTTATTTGAAAGGTATCGACATGGAAACTACGGTTACATTACAACCACCCTTTGAGTATGGTATATGGGTGCTTGTAGTTTTTAGCATCTTGCTGGTGGCAGGAATAGCAGCAGTTATTTTTGCCATTTTTAAAATGAGAAACAGGGAAAATGTCCGTGAAGTAACTTCTGAAGATAAGGCTGTATATAAGAAGGCTGGACAGATTACACTTTATAATGCAAAAAGAAAGTATGTTTTGCAGACGCAGCGCTTAATTGCTGATTACAAAGCAAAAAAGATATCAAAGAGAGACGGCTATCAGAAGCTGAGTCTGATAATCAGGGGATTCGTGTTTGAGACAACTAAAATAGATGTCACAAAATGCACGTTAAGAGATTTGAAAGAATTAAAGCTATCTAAGCTTGATACTCTTATTGAGGAATATTATGTGCCTGAGTTTGGTGAGGATGCGAGATCAAAGAATATGAATCTTGAGGCTTCATGCAACAGGGCAATGGGAGTGATCAAAACATGGAACTGATGTATGAAAAGGTGGTTGTCTTTGGCTTAATAGCCGTTGCAGCTTTTGTTGCAGGGCTCTTTTATATAAAGAGGAAGACAAGCATTATATATGCAACGGGGATTAAGGCGGCTAACACAAAAAGATTAAGGCAGTCAAAGATTTATAAGAGTCTTGAGCAAAAGTATCTTGTGCTCAGATGCATTCTTATAGCGGGGATTATAGGAAGTATTGTTTCATCTTTGTTTCTTATAGCAAGACCTTATAAAAAAGATGATATATATAGTGGGGTAAAGAAGAGAGATATTATTCTTTGTTTGGACGTATCCTATTCTCTTTATGATCTTAACTACGAGATAACAGATTATCTTAAGGAAGTGGTTAAGGGACTTGAGGGAGACAGGATAGGAATAAACATCTTTAACACATCTACAGTCACATATGTCCCTTTAACTGATGATTATGAATATGTTCTTCAAAAGCTTGATGAGCTTAGTGAGTACTTTGCGCTTCAGAAAGAATATCAGGATAAGTACGGAGAGTATGTATATATTCCGGACGAGCTATTAGATGAGTACAATGAACTGGCTTTTAAGCTTGATTATTATGATGCGGGAACTCTTTACAATAATCAGGTCAAGGGATCGTCGCTTGTGGGAGAAGGACTTGGAACAGCTCTATATTCATTCCCATATCTTGGAGAGTCTGATAGGACAAGAGTTATCATAATGTGCACGGATAATGAGTTAAATGCCAGAAAGAAGCAGATAATGGATATTGAGGATGCAGCTAAAGCCTGTGCTCAAAATAAGGTTACTGTATTTGGCATATTTCCAAGCAAAGAAGCTTTCTATGCTCCTGATGAATATGATTATAATTCCTGTAAGGAAGAGTTCAAAACGGCTGTTGAATCAACCGGTGGCAAGTTTTATGTCCGCACACAGGATCAGGCTGTATCAGAGATTGTAAAAGATATACAGAAACAGGAAGCCATGCTGGTTAAGGTAGTTATGTCCAGACAGTATGTAGACCTTCCATACATTCCGTTTATTATTTTAATTATATGTCTGGCACTTGGATTGTCAGCAGGATTGGTGTTGCAAAGATGAGTATTTGGCCTATTTTTCCTGTTGTAGTTATGGTGTTTGTTCTTCTTGTGGTAGTAGCAGTTACTATGACTATAATTTTCAGGAACCCATTAAAACTAAAAGATAAGATATTAACCATTATCAGACTTGGACTTATATATGCTTTGGTTTTTTGCATAGGTTTAAGACCTGTGACTATGGACGATGAATATGAATTTTCGACAAAGAATCTAGACGTTCTTTTTGTAGTGGACACGACCATAAGTATGTGGGCTGGCGACTACAATGGATCAAAGGAAAGAATGGATGGTGTTATTAACGATACCAAATTCATAATCGATGAACTTGCAGGTTCTAATTTTGCACTGGTTACATTTGATGATCAGGCACATGTGCTTGCTCCGTTTACACAGGATTTTCAGTATATTGAGAATCTCTTTGAAACATTTTCTTCTCCGGACAGTACTATGGCAACGGGAAGTGACCTTTCTCTTCCATATAAAGATATTGAGTCATTGCTCTTATCATCGTCAAGAAAAGAAAACAGAAAGACCATTGTCTTTTATATAAGTGATGGTGAGATAACAAACGGTACAACTCTCTCTTCGTATACAGATCTTGCACAGTACGTAGATGGCGGTGCGGTCTTTGGATATGGCACTGAAACCGGTGGTAAAATGAAAGATGGCAGTTGGGGATATATCTACGATTATGACACTCATCAGGATGCAGTTTCCAGAATTGATGAAACAAATCTTAAACAGGTAGCACAGGATCTTGGAATAAATTATTACAATGTAAATGATGGTAATGCTGCCATAAAGGGTGAAATTGAACTGATTAAGCAAAGCAGTAAGACTATCGTTGAAAAGGGCATGGGAGCTGAAGCCTTTCAGGATACATATTTTTACTTTGCGATAGTTTTGGCATTTGTGCTTCTTTGGGAGCTCTTTGTAATTATAAGGAAAGGGAGGCTCTGATCATGAAAAAGATACCTATAAAGTATCTGACGATGCTTATAATATCAGTGGCTGTCGTGGCTATATCATTTTCTGCAATAGTCAGGGTCTTTGTGAATAAAGGATTTGTTGTTTCCTATGAACAGGGAATATATGATACTTCAAAAGAAAAGACGCTGTTTTTTATGAATTTTCCTCAGGGGTATATTCCTTATTATAATGTGGGAAATGTTTCATATCAGCAGGGTGACTACGTTAGCGCAATAAGTTATTACTATGATGCTCTGCGACTTAATCCAAAGGAACCATGGGACTGCCAAATCAGGATAAACCTGGCTCTTGCCCTTTGTTATACAATCGATTTTGACAATCTGGATTCTGAAGAAAAAATACAAAATGCTCTTTCTGTACTGTATCAGGCAAGAGGGGTACTGATTGAACATGGCTGTGCTGAAGATAAGGGCGAAAATGGTCATAATAAAGATGCACAGCAGTTAAAAGATGATATAGATAAGATGATCGAAAAGCTTCAGAAAAACGGTTCAGGTGGTAGAGAAGACGATCAGGAGCAAAAAGAATCAGAAGGTGAAGAGGAGCAGAAACAGTCAGGTGAATCTTCGAATTCCAGCAAGCAAAAGCAACAGCAGCAAGCTCTTGAGCAGAATAAAAAGAATGCTATGCAGGAACGACAGGAAGAAATAGATGATCTTGATGAGCATAAAAAGTATTCGGGTCAGAATTCGGACAACGGTGATCCGGAGGGTGGAAATGGTGAGAGTGGCGAAGATGAGGGCACTTCGTCAGGGCCCAAACATCCATGGTAGTATTAAACTTTTTTGTATCTTTGTTACTGTTCAGACAGAAATGCGCACTAAGCTGCGCATTTCGTGAGAACTTGATACGGGAGTGAGCGCATTCCATCGACGAAGTCGATTTGGAATGAATGCGCGAAGTGGTTACTGGAGCGAGCTGTATGCGAGTGAACAGTAACGTATCTTTATCTGCCCGGACGCATTGCTTCGTGAAGATGTTTGAATTGTATACAAGATGATGTATAATATATTCTGAAAAAGTGAATATGTTGTGTGAAAGGGGAAAATTATGAAAAAAAGTTTGTCAGCTACAATCGGGATTCTGCTGACAGTGTTGCTTGTGACTATCATGGGGCTTTCTGCTCCTAGTGTATCAAGGGCAGCTGAAACCACATTTTCCGGTACTGTTTCCGATAAGACAACTTCAGAAATTTTATATCTAAGCACCAGCGGTGGAACAATGGAGATAAAGATTGACAGCAATACTTCTATAAGCGGTACAAAGCTTGTTCTCCCTGGAAACACCATAAATTGTTCCTGCTATAGAGGAAGTGATGAGTACTGGCATGTATCTTCGATATCAGGATCAAGCCAGGTTGGCAAAGTTACATTAGATGCCTCTACCAAAACTACAGTGACGGGAAGAATAGTCAAGGGAACATCAGAAGAGTTATTATATCTTGTTATTGATAATGGAACGATGCAGATAAAAATGGATGATGATACAAACCTTGATGAGGTAACAATGCTTATAATTGGTAAGAAAGTAAAGGTTGTTGTTGAAAGAGGTTCTGATGCATATATGCATGCGATTTCAATTTCGGACGCAGAAAAAACTTCATCATCATCTGTAACAACTAATAATTCGAGCTCATCGTCTTCAGGGACTTCTGTTTCTGGGACAGTAGAGAAAGGAACTACATCTTCAGTCTTATACTTATCAACATCTGCGGGTACAATGGAATTTGTACTGGATCTTGGCACTGATGCGAGTGCATGTAGAGTTCTTTTACCCGGACAGAAGATATCAGTTGGCTATTATAGAGGAACGGATGCATGGAATCATACATCCAAACTTGTAAATAATTCAGACAGTGCATCAGCAACTGCTTCTCTTGATCCGTCAACTCAAGCTACCGTAACTGGTACTGTGGATGAAGATACCGATGAAGGAACACTTTATCTTGATACAAATGATGGTATGATGGAAATAAGACTTGATTCAAATACTAATTTCTCGAAGTGCCCCGTACTTCTTCTTGACAAGAGTGTTACAGTTGTTGCGCAGAGGGGAAGCGATGCTTATTATCACGCAGTAACAATTACATCAAATTATTGATGAGATATTTATATAAAATAAAAAAGCTCATAAGAGCTTTCGGTCCACTTTGTCTATAGTCTGGGGGCTTCGCAAGTAAAATCCGTGCGAAGCCTCTTTTTTATTTATTTTGCAGTCCAGCGGCCACTGGCACCGCAGGGAAGAACGAGACCATTGCCTTTTACGGGAAGACCGATTTCGTTTGCTTCTATAGTTCCGTCATGAATGGGATCAAGAACTGTATGGAGCATATACGAAAGTACTGCGGGCTGTAAACCTGTTGTATATGAATTAATGAGGAAGAATAAAGGATTATCGGAAAGAAGTTTTGAAGAAAGCTGTATAAATGGAAAAACAGATTCTTCAATTTTCCAGATTTCACCCTTTGGGCCTCTTCCATATGAAGGAGGATCCATTATAATTCCGTCGTACTTGTTTCCTCTTCTTATTTCTCTTTCTACAAACTTAACGCAGTCATCAACAAGATATCTGATAGGTGCATCTGATAAGCCTGAAGAAGCAGCGTTTTCTTTTGCCCATGCGACCATTCCCTTGGCAGCATCAACGTGTGTTACACTTGCTCCGGCCTTGGCAGCGGAAATAGTAGCGCCACCTGTGTAAGCGAATAAATTGAGTACCTTGATCGGTCTGTTTGCGTTAATAATTAATGAAGAGAACCAATCCCAGTTAGTAGCTTGCTCGGGAAAAAGACCTGTGTGCTTGAAACTAAATGGCTTAAGATTAAATGTAAGTTCCTTATAATTAATGGCCCATTCTTCCGGGAGTTTATGAAATTCCCATTCACCGCCACCTTTATTGCTTCTATGATAATGTCCGTTTGGCTTTTTCCATCCAAAATGCTTTTTCTCTGTATTCCAGATAACCTGAGGATCTGGACGAACAAGGAGATAGTCTCCCCATCTTTCAAGCTTCTCTCCGCTCGAAGTGTCCAAAACTTCATAGTCTTTCCAACCATCTGCAATCCACATATTATAATGCCTTTCCTCTATATTAATTTGTATTGTATAAAACATGCGTTTATAGTCTTTATGCTCGAAACATTGTATGTTACTGTTCAGTTCCTGACCAGTAACAAAGCAATTTTGCAATTAAATTGCTTCGCGATGGGCAAAATTGCCACATGAATCACTTTTTTACGCAGCCCAGCAGCACAGTGCTGGCTGCTGAATGAATAGTAATCATTGTACTACAGCGATCAGTTTTTCGTCATCATAATAGCATAAGAGATTAATAAACATCAAGAAAAACTGTCAAAAAAGGTGGATTTTGCGATAAAAGTGATTAATTTAAAAAAAGTTGTTGCAATATAAAATAAAATGCTTTATAGTAACATATGCTGTGACATGATAGCTATGAAGCGTGAGGTTGCTGCTTTATCCAGTTAAGCAGGTTTTCCGTGGAGCGAATGTCTAGAGGCCAGTTGCTTTGGCCAACCAAACTGACGACAAGTCACTGTACAGTTAATTCAATGTCTGCCGACTAACCCAAGGCAGAAACGACGTGTAGAAGTTCAAAGCCTTATTATGCATTCGAGGTTAGGACACACACGGGAGAGTGTACAGTCACCGCTTGTCGTACTTCATTAAAAGTGCGAAAAGGAGGCGACTTTTTTTATGGCAAATCAGGTAATGAGAATTACACTTAAGGCATATGATCATCAGCTTGTTGATGCATCTGCCAAGAAAATTATCGAGACAGTCAAGAAGAACGGTTCTCAGGTAAGTGGACCAGTACCTCTTCCTACAAAGAAGGAAGTAGTTACTATTCTTAGAGCGGTTCACAAGTACAAAGATTCTAGAGAACAGTTCGAGCAGAGAACACATAAGAGACTTATCGATATCATCACACCTACATCAAAGACAGTTGAGGCTCTTCAGAGACTCGAGATGCCAGCAGGTGTAAATATAAATATCAAGATGAAATAATTAAAAATCAATTCACCTCTACTAGTATGATGCGAGACGCATGATGCCGTGACTAACTGGATAATTGACACTGAAGTGCAATTTAAGCGACATTGCGAACGAACCAAGCATCCGCTGTAGATGTAATAAGGAGGTAAACAAACATGAAGAAGGCTATTTTAGCTACAAAAGTTGGAATGACTCAGATCTTCAAGGAAGATGGTTCATTAGTACCTGTAACTGTTCTTCAGGCAGGCCCATGCGTAGTAACACAGGTTAAGACAGTTGAGAACGATGGTTACAGCGCTGTTCAGGTTGGTTTTGTTGACAAGAAAGAAAAAGTTGTTAACAAGGACAAGAACGGAAATAAGACAATTTACCACCGCCACGGTGCTACAAAGGCTGAGCAGGGACATTTCAAAAAAGCAGGAGTTTCTTGCAAGAGATATGTAAGAGAGTTCAAGCTTGAAAACGCAGCTGAGTATTCACTTGGCGCTGAGATCAAGGCTGATATCTTTGCTGAAGGCGACAAGATTGATGCAACAGCAATATCAAAGGGAAAAGGATTCCAGGGTGCTATTAAGAAAAATGGTCAGCACAGAGGACCTATGGCACACGGTTCTAAGTTCCACCGTCATCAGGGTTCTAATGGTTCAAGTTCAGATCCTAGCCGCGTATTTAAGGGCAAGGGAATGCCTGGTCACATGGGTAGTGTAAAGGTAACAGTTCAGAATCTTGAGGTTGTAAGAGTAGATGCTGACAAGAATCTTATTCTTGTTAAGGGTGCTATTCCAGGACCTAAGAAGGGACTTGTTACAATTAAGGAAACAGTTAAAGTGGTAGGCTAATAGAACGCGAAAGGAGGACCATACAGATGGCTAATGTATCTGTTTACAATATGGAAGGCAAAGAAGTTGGCACAATCGATTTAAACGATGCTATCTTCGGAGTTGAAGTAAATGAACATCTCGTACACATGGCAGTTCTTCAGCAGCTCGCTGACAAGCGCCAGGGTACACAGAAAGCAAAAACACGTTCTGAAGTTTCCGGAGGCGGAAGAAAGCCTTGGAGACAGAAGGGAACCGGTCATGCAAGACAGGGTTCTATCAGAGCTCCTCAGTGGAAGGGCGGCGGAGTTGTATTCGCTCCAGTTCCAAGAGATTATTCTTTCAAGATGAACAAGAAGGAAAAGAGAGCTGCTCTTAAGTCTGCACTTACAGACAAGGCTCAGGCAGGCAACCTTATCGTTGTTGATGAGCTCAAGTTTGATGAGATCAAGACAAAGAGATTTGCAGAGGTTATGAACAACCTTAAGGCAACTCGTAAGGCTCTTGTAGTACTTGCTGATAATGACAAGAACGTAGTTCTTTCAGCTAGAAATCTTGTTGAGGCAAATACAACACTTACAAATACACTTAATGTATATGATATCGTAAACGCTAGAACACTCGTCCTTACAAAGGATGCAGTTGCTAAGATAGAGGAGGTGTATTGCTAATGGCAGCATTACAGTATTATGACGTAATCCTTAAGCCGGTTCTTACAGAGAAGAGCATGGCTGGCATGAGCGAGAAGAAGTACACTTTCCTTGTTAATCCTGAAGCTAACAAGACACAGATCAAGGAAGCTGTAGAGAAGATGTTCGAAGGTGCTAAGGTTGCTAAAGTTAACACAATAAATGCAGCTGGTAAGATGAAGAGACGTGGAATGACAGTCGGATTCACAGCTAAGACAAAGAAAGCAATCGTACAGCTTACAGAAGATAGCAAGGATATCGAGATCTTCCAGGGACTCTAATTTAGATAATGATAATTATACGTGCGAATCCAATATTGAGTCCGGGATTCAAGTGATAAGTCACTAGTCACGTGATAAAGAAAAAGGAGAAAAAATCATGGGAATTAAGAAATACGGCCCATATACCCCATCCAGAAGAAACATGACTGGATCTGATTTCTCAGAGATTACAAAGTCTGCTCCAGAGAAGTCACTTGTTGTTTCAAAGAACAGCAGAGCTGGTCGTAACAACCAGGGTAAGATCACTGTTAGACATCGTGGATGCGGCGGCAGAGTTAAGTACAGAATCATTGATTTCAAGAGAAATAAGGACGATATGCCTGCAAAGGTTATCGGAATTGAGTATGATCCTAACAGATCAGCTAATATTGCACTTATTCAGTACGAGGATGGCACAAAAGCTTACATCCTTGCACCTAACGGTTTAACTGATGGAATGACAGTTATGAACGGAGCAGGCGCTGAAATTCGTGTTGGTAACTGCCTCCCTCTTTCAGAGATTCCTGTCGGTGAAAACGTACACAACATTGAGCTTTATCCTGGAAAGGGCGGCCAGATGGTTCGTTCAGCAGGAAACGCTGCACAGCTCATGGCTAAAGAAGGAAAGTATGCAACACTTCGTCTTCCTTCAGGCGAGATGAGAATGGTTCCTATCGAGTGCAGAGCAACAATCGGTGTTGTAGGAAATGGTGATCACAACCTTATTAACTATGGTAAGGCCGGAAGAATTCGTCACATGGGTATCCGCCCAACAGTTCGTGGTTCTGTTATGAACCCTAATGACCATCCACACGGTGGTGGTGAAGGAAGAGCTCCTATCGGACGTTCTGGTCCTAGCACACCTTGGGGTAAGCCAGCTCTTGGTTATAAGACACGTAAGGCTAAGAAGGCTTCTAACAAGCTCATCGTAAGAAGAAGAAACGGTAAAGCCATCAAATAAGGAGGAATAAAATGTCTAGATCACTTAAAAAGGGACCTTTTGCAGACGCAAGCCTGCTTAAGAAGATAGATGCTATGAACGCTGAGGGCCAGAAGCAGATTGTTAAGACATGGTCACGTCGTTCTACAATTTTCCCGTCTTTTGTTGGACACACAATTGCTGTTCATGACGGAAGAAAGCATATTCCTGTATATGTTACTGAAGATATGGTTGGACACAAGCTCGGTGAGTTTGTTCCTACAAGAACATTCAGAGGACATGCTGGAAATACTCCCGCTGAGAGAAAGAGCAGCATAAACTAATTATTCGTTCGATGAAAGGAGGAAATTTCCATGGAAATGGAGATCAAGCATAGATCAAAGATTAAAAGAGAAAGAAATCGTGACAATAAAGAAACAAGACCTTTTGCAAAGTTATCTTACGCAAGAATACCAGTTCAGAAGGCATGCTTTGTCATGGATGCTATCAGAGGAAAGGATGTTGAGACTGCACTTGCAATCCTTCAGTACAATCCTAGATATGCTTCAAGCGTAATCTACAAGCTCCTTAACAGTGCTGTAGCTAACGCTGAGAATAACAAAGGTATGAACAGATCAAACCTCTACATTGCTGAGTGTACAGCTAGCAACGGCCCTATCATGAAGAGAATTCAGCCTAGAGCGCAGGGTAGAGCGTACAGAATCAACAAGAGAATGAGTCATCTGACTGTTATTTTGGACGAAAGATAATTGAAAGGAGAACCTAAGAATGGGACAGAAAGTTAATCCTCATGGCCTCAGAGTTGGTGTAATCGCTGACTGGGATTCCAAGTGGTATGCTGAATCTGGCGATTTCGCCAATAATCTTGTAGAAGATTATAATATCAGAAAATTTCTGAAGAAGAAGTTATATGCAGCTGGTGTTTCTAAGATTGAAATCGAGAGAGCATCAGATAGAATTAAGGTTATCGTTTACACAGCAAAGCCTGGTGTTGTTATTGGTAAGGGCGGTGCTGAAATCGAGGTAACTAAGAAAGAGCTTTCAAAGCTTACAGATAAGAAAGTTCTTGTTGATATTAAAGAAATCAAGAAGCCTGATAAGGATGCACAGCTTGTTGCAGAGAATATCGCTCAGCAGCTTGAGAATCGTGTATCATTCAGAAGAGCAATGAAGTCATGCATGAGCAGAACAATGAAGACAGATGCTCTTGGTATCAAGGCATGCTGTTCAGGTCGTCTTGGCGGCGCTGATATCGCTCGTTCAGAGTTCTACAGCGAGGGAACTATTCCTCTTCAGACACTCAGAGCAGATATCGATTATGGTTTTGCTGAAGCAGATACAACCTACGGTAAGGTTGGTGTAAAGGTATGGATCTACAAGGGTGAAGTACTTCCAACTAAAGCAGGTGAGAGTTCAGATAAGGAAGGGAGCGATAAATAATGTTAATGCCAAAGAGAGTTAAGCACCGCAAGCAGTTCCGCGGTTCAATGGCTCATAAAATTACTCGTGGTACCACAATCACTTATGGTGAGTATGGAATTGTTGCGCTTGAGCCTTGCTGGATCAATTCAAACCAGATTGAGGCAGCCCGTGTAGCTATGACACGTTTCATCAAGCGTGGTGGTCAGGTTTGGATCAAAATCTTCCCTGACAAGCCTATCACTTTAAAGCCTCTTGGAACTCGTATGGGTTCTGGTAAGGGCGCAGTTGATAGATGGGTAGCTGTTGTTAAGCCAGGTCGTGTAATGTTCGAAATCGGCGGAGTTTCCGAGGACGATGCAAGAGAAGCACTTCGTCTTGCAACACATAAACTTCCTTGCAAGTGCAAGATTGTTTCAAAGGCTGATTTGGAAGGCGGTGTATCTAATGAAAACTAATAAGTATGTAGAAGAGCTTCTGGCAAAGTCTGCTGATGAACTTCAGACAGAGCTTGTTTCAGCTAAAAAGGAACTTTTCAACTTAAAATTCCAGAACGCTACAAACCAGTTGGATAATACAGCAAGAATTAAAGAAGTAAGAAGAAATATTGCAAGAATCCAGACTGTAATCACACAGAATGCAAAGGCAGCTAACTAAGCACTTTGTTTAATCTAAAAGGAGAAAAGATCGTGGAAAGAAATTTAAGAAAAACGCGTGTTGGTAAAGTAACAAGCGATAAGATGGACAAGACCATCACAGTTTCCATTGAGGACCATGTTAAGCATCCTCTTTACAAGAAGATCGTAAAGAGAACATATAAGCTTAAAGCTCATGACGAGAACAATGAGTGCCGTATTGGTGACACAGTTAAGGTCATGGAGACAAAGCCTATCTCCAAAGATAAGAGATGGAGACTTGTATCCATTATAGAACGTGCAAAGTAATTCGAAAAAAGGAGAAATATCATGATTCAGCAGGAAAGTAGACTTAAGGTCGCTGATAACACTGGTGCTAAAGAGCTCCTTACAATTCGTGTTATGGGTGGATCTACAAGAAGATATGCGAGAATCGGCGACACAATCGTTGCTTCTGTTAAAGAAGCAACACCCGGTGGAGTTGTAAAGAAGGGTGATGTAGTTAAAGCTGTTGTCGTTCGTACTGTAAAAGAGACACGTCGTAAGGACGGTTCCTACATCAGATTTGATGAGAACGCTGCTGTTGTTATCAATGAAGATGGTACGCCTAAGGGAACACGTATTTTTGGACCCGTAGCTAGAGAGCTTCGTGAGAAGAAATTCATGAAGATCCTTTCTCTTGCTCCGGAAGTATTATAAGGAGGCGCCCAGATGTCAACAAGTAAGATTAAGAAGGGTGATATGGTTAAAGTTATCGCCGGAAGAGAAATCGATAAAGAAGGAAAGGTTCTTTCTGTTGATACTAAGAACGGAAAGGTCGTTGTTGAGGGCCTTAACAAGGTTACAAAGCACGAGAAGCCTTCTGCTAAGAATCCTAATGGCGGTATTGTAGAGCGCGAAGCTGCTCTTGATATCTCAAACGTTGTGTATCTTCATAACGGACAGCCTACCAAGATCGGATTCAAGGTTGAAAAGGATGAGAATGGTAAGGTTGTAAAGAAAAACCGCATCGCTAAAAAGACTGGTGAGGTTATCGACTAATTTAGGAAGGAGGTATTAAGCGTTGAGTAGATATAAAGATTTATACAAGAACGAGATCGTTGATGCAATGACAAAGAAGTTCGGTTACAAGAATGTAATGGAAGTTCCAAAGCTTGACAAGATCGTTATCAATATGGCAGTTGGTGAAGCTAAAGAGAATGCTAAGCTTCTTGAGAATGCTGCTAACGATATGGCTATTATTTCAGGTCAGAAGCCTGTTTACACAAAGGCTAAGAAGTCAATCGCTAACTTCAAATTAAGAGAGGGTATGCCAATCGGATGTAAGGTTACTCTTCGTGGCGACAAGATGTACGATTTCCTTGATCGTCTCGTAAACCTTGCTCTTCCTCGTGTACGTGACTTCAGAGGAATCAACCCTAACTCTTTCGATGGAAGAGGAAACTATGCTCTTGGTATCAAAGAGCAGCTTATCTTCCCTGAAATCGAGTATGATAAGATTGACAAGACAAGAGGTATGGACATTATTTTCACAACAACAGCAAAGACAGATGAAGAGGCTCGTGAGCTCCTTACACTGTTCAATATGCCTTTTGCAAAGTAATTAAGGAGGAAATAGGACAAGATGGCTAAATTATCCATGAAGTTGAAACAGCAGATGAAACCAAAGTTCTCTACACGAGCTTACAATCGTTGTAAGATCTGTGGTCGTCCTCATGCTTACCTTAGAAAATACGGAATCTGCAGAATTTGTTTCCGTGAACTTGCATATAAGGGCGAAATCCCAGGTGTTCGTAAGGCATCTTGGTAAGCTGCAAAAACTTGGCGAAGTATTTTTAAGCCTGGTTTGAGCGTGTTCTGGCGAGGACTTTAGTCCGAGAGCGGAACTTCATTTGCTGATAAGTGGTCCGGGATGGGGACCACAAACTATTAATATGATTCCATTGCGGCTTCGTGTCTCTGCTCAATTTGGGGAGTAGTAAGGCGAAGCAAGAATAATTAAGGAGGCAATTATAAAATGGCAATGAATGATCCTATTGCAGATATGCTTACAAGAATTCGTAATGCAAATACTGCTAAGCATGACACAGTTGATGTTCCTTCATCAAAGATGAAGCTTGCAATTGCAAACATTCTTCTTGAAGAAGGTTATATTAAGAAGCTTGATGTTGTTGAAGATGGTGTTTTCAAGACTCTTCACATCACTCTTAAGTACGGCGTTGACAGAAATGATAAAGTTATCACAGGGCTTAAGAGAATCTCAAAGCCTGGTCTTCGTGTATACGCAGGCAAGGATGAGCTTCCTAGAGTATTAGGTGGTCTTGGTATTGCAATCATTTCTACAAACCAGGGCGTTGTAACTGATAAAAAAGCAAGAGAGCTCCAGGTTGGTGGAGAAGTTCTTGCATTCATTTGGTAAATTGGAGGTACGGGCATGTCACGAATCGGAAAAATGCCAATCGCAATTCCTGCAGGTGTAACTGTAGAGGTTGCAGAAAATAATAAGGTGACTGTAAAGGGTCCTAAGGGTACTCTTACAAGAGTTTTCCCAGCTGAGATTATTTTCTCACAGGAAGATGGAAAAATCGAGGTTAAGAGACCTGACGATCAGAAGAAGACTAGAGCTTTACATGGTCTTTCAAGAAGCCTTCTTAATAACATGGTTATTGGTGTTACAGATGGCTACGAAAAGAAGCTTGAGGTTAACGGTGTAGGTTACAGAGCTGCTAAGAATGGTAAGACACTCTCTCTGACACTTGGTTATTCTCACCCTGTAGAACTTGTTGATCCAGAAGGAATTGAGACAGTTGTTGAGGGTCAGGTAATTACAGTTAAGGGAATTGATAAGGAAGCAGTTGGACAGCACGCTGCAATCATCAGAGAAAAGAGAGCTCCAGAGCCATATAAGGGCAAGGGTATCAAGTACGCTGATGAGGTTATCAGACGTAAAGTTGGTAAGACTGGTAAGAAATAATTAAGATAAGGAGAGTGCAAAATGGTTAGTAAGGAATCAAGATCAAAAATTCGTGCTAAAAAGCACATGAGGATTCGTAATCGTTTCAGCGGTACAGCTGAAAGACCACGTCTCGCAGTTTTTAGAAGCAATAATCATGTATATGCACAGGTTATTGATGATGTAGCCGGCAAAACAATTGTATCTGCTTCAACTCTTGAGAAAGATATCAAGGCTGAGCTTAAAAATACAGATGACATTGATGCTGCTTCAAAGGTAGGAAGCGTAGTTGCTCAGAGAGCAATGGAAAAAGGTATCAAAGCCGTTGTATTTGACAGAGGTGGATATGTCTACCACGGCAAGGTAAAAGCACTTGCTGATGCTGCCAGAGAAGCTGGCCTGGAATTCTAAGAAGGGAGAAAACACATAATGAAGCGTACAATCGTAGATGCTAGTCAGCTCGAATTGACAGATAAAGTTGTAACCATCAAACGTGTTACAAAGGTTGTTAAGGGTGGACGTAACATGAAGTTCACAGCACTTGTTGTAGTTGGTGACAACAATGGACACGTTGGTGTTGGTCTGGGCAAATCAACAGAAATCCCAGATGCTATCCGTAAGGGTAAGGAAGATGCTACAAAGAACCTTATTACTGTTCCTCTTGATGAGAACAACAGTATTACACATGATTTCGTAGGTAAGTTTGGTTCAGCCGAAGTATTACTTAAGAGATCTCCAGAAGGTACTGGTATCATCGCTGGTGGTCCTGCTCGTTCCGTATGTGAGCTTGCTGGAATCAGAAATATCAGAACTAAGTCACTTGGTTCTAACAACAAGCAGAACGTTGTTTATGCTACAATCAATGGTCTTGCTCAGTTAAAGACACCTGAAGAAGTTGCAGCAAAGCGCGGTAAGTCTGTATCAGAAGTAACCGCATAATAGGAGGAAGAGTGATGGCAAGCGAGAAGAAACTTAAAATCACATTGGTTAAGTCCACAATCGGTGCTGTACCTAAGCAGGTAGCAACAGTAAAATCAATGGGATTCAAGAAACTTAACAGTTCTGTTGAACTTCCTGACAACTCAGCTACTAGAGGTCAGATTCAGCAGATCAGACACCTTGTTAAGGTTGAAGAAATCTGATAAGGTAAGCGAAACATAAAATGTAACTGGAGCTGTATTACGTACGCGCAAGTGGTGTATAATAGTTATATGCTGCGCATAGCGGTATAAGCTCCAGTGTTTATAAGGAGGAATATCATGGAATTATCCAACTTAAGACCTGCAGAAGGTTCAGTTCAGAGCGATAATTTTAGAAGAGGCCGTGGTCATGGTTCAGGAAACGGTAAGACTGCTGGTAAGGGACACAAGGGTCAGAAGGCTCGTTCAGGAGCTCCAAGACTTGGTTTCGAAGGTGGTCAGATGCCACTTTTCAGAAGACTTCCTAAGAGAGGCTTCAAGAACATCAATCGTAAGAATATCATAGGTATCAATGTAAGCGCACTTGAAGTGTTCGACAACGGAGCTGTTGTTGATGTTCAGGCACTTAAGGATATGGGCATCGTAAAGAAAGAGCTTGACGGTGTAAAGATTCTTGGAAATGGCGAATTTACTAAGAAGCTTACGGTTAAGGCTAATGCTTTCAGCGCATCAGCTAAAGAAAAAATCGAGGCACTTGGTGGAACAACAGAGGTGATCTAATGTTTAAGTCCCTAATGAATGCATTAAAAGTAAAAGAAATTCGTTTGAAAATTCTATTTACTCTTGCAATGCTAGCCCTGATCAGACTTGGTTCTGCAATTCCAGTACCTGGAATGAATACATCAGTATTTAGAAATTGGTTTCAGGGTTTGACAGAGAGTGATGCATTTGGCTTTATGGATCGATTTACCGGTGGATCATTTGAGAATATGTCAATTTTGGCACTCAATATTACACCATACATTACATCTTCTATTATCATTCAGCTTCTCACAATTGCTATTCCTAAATTTGAAGAATGGCAAAGGGATGGTGAGGATGGAAGAAAGAAGCTTACAGCACTTACAAGATATATCACTGTAGCTTTAGCACTTATCGAATCCATCGCAATGTCAATCGGGTTCTATAGAAATACAGGCTTCTTAACATCACAGTCTATTTTTCTTGTAATTCAGATTGTAGCAGCACTCACAGCTGGTAGTGCATTCCTGATGTGGATTGGTGAAAGAATCACAGAAAATGGGGTTGGAAACGGTATATCAATAGTTCTGACTATCAACATTCTTTCAAGAATGCCGTCAGATATTAGCTCACTATTCGGACAGTTTGTGAGCGGAAAGCCTATTGCAAGGGGAGTAGTATCAGCAATTGTTATTATTGCAGTTATTATTGCAATGGTAGTGTTGGTCGTTCTTCTTAATGGTGCTGAGCGTAGAATTCCTGTTCAGTATGCTAAGAAGATTCAGGGAAGAAAAACTTACGGTGGAAGCCGTTCAGAGATTCCTCTCAAGGTCAATACAGCAGGCGTTATGCCTATTATTTTTGCAATGTCTCTCTTCCAGTTCCCAATCATTATTAGTCAGCTTGTTGGCTATAATGGTTCAGGATTTTGGGGACAGTTTATTGCATATTTAAACCAGAGTAACTGGTGCAATCCCAACCATTGGAATTATTCAATTGGGTTGGTTGTTTACATTTTACTGCTTATCTTTTTTGCATATTTCTATACATCAATCACATTTAATCCGATTGAGATTGCAGATAATATGAAAAAGCAGGGCGGCTTTATTCCTGGAATCAGACCAGGTAAGCCAACAAGTGATTATCTTACAAGTATCTTGAACTATATCATTTTTATAGGAGCATGTGGTCTTACAATCATTGGTGTATTACCAATCTTCTTTAATGGTATGTTTGGAGCAAGCGTTTCATTTGGTGGAACAAGCCTTATCATCGTGGTAAGTGTTATCTTAGAGACAATCAAGCAGATTGAATCTCAGATGCTTGTACGTAATTACAAAGGATTCCTGGAAGATTAATTGGTAACTTAAAAGAGGTCGCAGGGGAGCATATGCGCCCTTGCTGCCTCTTATTTGTCTTTAATCAGAAAATAATGATATCATTTAACATAAAAAGAGGGTCATGGTATGAAGATAATAATGTTGGGCGCACCAGGCGCAGGAAAAGGCACACAGGCTCAGATGATCGCGGATAAGTTCAATATTCCACACATCTCAACTGGTGACATTTTTAGGGCAAATATTAAAAACGGAACAGAACTTGGCAAGAAGGCAAAAGAATTTATGGATAAGGGACAGCTTGTTCCTGATGAACTTACAGTTCAGCTCCTTCTTGACAGAGTAGCAAATGATGATTGCAAGAATGGATATGTACTTGATGGTTTTCCACGTACAATTCCTCAGGCAGATGTACTTGACAGTGAGCTTACAAAGCTTGGTGATAAGGTTGATTTTGCCATTAACGTAGATGTTCCTGATGAGAACATTGTTCGCAGAATGTCAGGCAGAAGAGCTTGCCTTAAGTGCGGTGCAACTTATCATATTGAGCATATCCCTCCAAAGAAAGAAGGAATATGTGATAAATGTGGAAGTGAGTTAGTTCAGAGAGAAGATGACAAGCCTGAGACAGTACAGAACAGGTTGTCAGTTTACCATGAGCAGACTCAGCCTCTTATCGATTACTATGATAAGAAGAATATTCTTAAGACTGTTGACGGTACAAAGGATATGCAGGAAGTATTTAGCAATATCGTAGGTATTTTGAATGCGTAAAGTTATTACAATTAAGACTGATGAAGAAATTGAGCTTATGAGGCAGTCCGGACAGAGACTTGCAAAAGTGCATGAGGCACTTCATGCTGCGCTTAAACCCGGAATTTCTACATTGGAACTTGATCAGATTGGAGAAGATACTATCCGTTCTCTTGGTGGAATACCTAATTGCAAAAACTACGAAGGTTTTCCGGCTTCCGTGTGTATTTCCGTGAATGATGAAGTTGTTCATGGAATTCCTAGTGCTGATAGGATCCTGAAGGAGGGTGACATTGTTACCTTTGATACAGGACTTATATATAAAGGGTATCATTCTGATGCTGCCAGAACATGGGGCGTTGGTAAGATAAGTGATGAAGCACAAAAACTTATTGATGTTACAAGAGAGAGCTTCTTTGAAGGGATAAAAAAGGCCAAAGCCGGACATAGGCTGCATGAAATATCAAGAGCAATTGATGACTATATAAATCCATATGGATATGGTATAGTAAGAGAGCTTACAGGTCATGGAATTGGTACTAGCCTTCATGAAGAACCAATGGTACCTAATTATAAAAAGTTGTTGCCCGGGGTAAAACTAAAGAAAGGCATGACAATATGTGTTGAACCTATGATAACCATGGGGGAGAGATATGTTGGATGGCTTGATGATGATTGGACAGTGGTAACTGTAGATGGTTCCCTGGCTGCACATTATGAAAACACTATCGCTATAACAGATGGCGAACCAGAGATATTAACTATTATTTGATAGTAAAGGATAGGAGGAAAGAAATGTCTAAGGCTGATGTAATTGAAATTGAAGGAAAGGTTATTGAGAAGCTTCCTAACACAATGTTCCAGGTTGAGCTTGAGAATGGTCATGTTGTTCTTGCTCATATCAGTGGAAAGCTTCGTCAGAACTTCATCAGAATCTTACCTGGTGATAAGGTAACTCTTGAACTTTCACCATATGACCTTACAAAAGGAAGAATTATTTGGAGAGACAAATAATTTTGAAAAAGTGGCTGTCGCACTAAGACAGCCACTTTTGAATTATTTAGAATACTTATCTATTTCTTTTAACTCATCTTCTGTAAAAGTAGTATTTTCGATGGCTTTTATGTTATCAAGAATCTGAGAAGATCTGGATGCGCCGATGATTACTGAAGTTATATAGTCATCTTTAAGGTTCCATGCAAGCGCCATTTCAGCAAGTGTCTGTCCACGTTTTTTTGCAATTTCATTTAAAGCTTTAATATTGGCAAGCTTTTCCTCTGTAAGCTGCCCCTCTTTAAGAAAACGTCCATCGGTGCGGATTCGGCTATCCTCAGGAATACCATCTATATATCTGTCTGTTAAAAGCCCCTGCGCGAGAGGAGAGAAGCAGATGATTCCTGTTCCGACTTCCTTGGACTTTTGTTTCAGACCGTTTTTCTCTATTGTTCTGTCAAAAATATTGTAGCGATTCTGATTAATGATAAATGGAACATGAAGCTCTTTTAATATAGCATGAGCTCTCTCGAGATTAGGTCCATCATAATTGGAAATGCCAACATAAAGAGCTTTACCACTCCTTACAATCTGGGCAAGAGCCTCCATTGTCTCTTCAAGAGGCGTTTCAGGATCCATTCTGTGGTGGTAAAAGATATCTACATATTCGAGACCCATTCTCATAAGTGACTGATCAAGGCTTGCGATAAGATACTTGCGGCTTCCCCAGTCACCATATGGACCGGGCCACATGTAGTAGCCGGCTTTTGTTGAGATGACCATCTCATCTCTGTAGCTTTTAAAGTTTTCTTTTAGTATTTTACCGAAGTTTAGCTCGGCAGCTCCTTCTGCAGGACCATAATTATTGGCAAGATCAAAATGTGTGATGCCGTGGTCAAATGCGGTTTTACACATGTCTACCATGTTGCTGTAAGCGGAGTTATCACCGAAGTTGTGCCATAACCCAAGAGACACGGCAGGAAGCTTCAGACCGCTTTTTCCACAACGGTTGTATGTCATGTTTTCGTAACGAGCAGTATTTGCTGTGTACATATAACCCTCCCTATGCTAAAAAACTTTGTTATAGTTTAATACAATTTTAGGAAAAAAGCACAGAAAAAATGCGCAATTTCTGTTAAAAAACAATCATGTTTTTTAGTGAAATATTAATGCACATAAAGATACATCATGCTATAATTCACTTTGGTAAAAAACAACCTTTCAGGTTAATAAACGGAGGAGAAAAATGGGAGAAAAACGACAGGCTATCTATGATGCCACGACTCTGGGGAAACCCAAAATGGCGCTCTTGGGATTGCAGCATATGTTTGCTATGTTCGGAGCGACAATTTTAGTTCCAATTTTAGTTAATGGTTATTTTAATGGGGAAGGACTTTCCGTTCAGGTTACATTGTTCTTTGCAGGTATTGGTACACTTCTGTTTCATCTTTTTTCTAAATTCAAGGTTCCCGCTTTTCTGGGATCATCATTCGCATTCCTTGGTGGCTTTGCTACCGTAGCTAATTTAAATTCCGGTAAATATGCTGATATGACATATGGAGAAAAACTTCCTTATGCATGTGGTGGTATTGTTGTTGCAGGGCTTCTTTATCTTATTCTTGCAGTAGTTATCAAAATCGTGGGAGTAAAGAAGGTTATGCATTTCCTTCCTCCTGTAGTTACAGGCCCTATTATTATTTGTATCGGACTTTCACTTGCACCATCTGCTGTTTCTAATGCTTCTGCAAACTGGTTTCTTGCTCTTGTTGCACTTTCAATAGTAATTATCTTTAATATCTGGGGTAAAGGAATGTTCAAGATCATTCCTATACTTATGGGCGTTGTTATTTCTTACTGTGTTGCCCTTATAATGAATGCGTTAGGCTTTACAAATGCAGATGGCAGTGCAATTATTGATTTTGCACCTGTTGCTGCAGCAAATTGGATAGGACTTCCACCTTTCCAGTTTGCAAAATTTGATCTTACAGCAATTCTTGTTATGGCTCCTATAGCAATTGCAACTATGATGGAGCACGTTGGTGATATCTCAGCTATTTCAGCTACAACAGGCAAGAGCTTTATTGAAGATCCGGGTCTTCACAGAACACTCTTTGGAGATGGAATTGCAACAGCAGTTGCAGGACTTTTCGGAGGACCTGCGAACACAACTTACGGTGAGAACACAGGTGTTCTTGAGCTTTCAAAGGTTTATGATCCAAAGGTCGTTGAAATTGCAGCTGGATATGCAATTGTAGTCAGCTTCATTCCAAAGATTTCAGATATCATCGGCACAATGCCAACAGCTATCATCGGTGGTATCAGCTTCATATTATATGGAATGATCTCAGCAATTGGTGTCAGAAACGTAGTAGAGAATAAGGTTGATTTCACAAAATCAAGAAATCTCATTGTTGCAGCAGTTATTCTTGTATCAGGCCTGGGATTCTCTGATGGAATCACATTTGCAATCGGAAATACTCCTGTAACGCTTACAGCTCTTGCTATAGCAGCTCTTCTTGGAATAGTGCTAAATGCAATACTTCCTGGAAACGATTATGATTTTGGTGTTAACCATAAGGGCGACATCAATAGAGGAGTAAGCTTCAATAACCACGAAGAAGCAGGCTGATAAGCGAGTAATATAGTACCAGGATTTCGGTAAAAAGATTTATCGAAATCCTGGTATTTTTTTTGTAAAAACCTGTTGATTATTGATTAAACATATGCTATGATATCAAATGGTCTTTTTAGGAAAAGGGGTAATTGTGCCCTTTTTCGGGCATTATTCTGTTACCATGCAGGAAAGGAGAAACAATGAAAGTTAGGTCTTCTGTTAAGCCTATGTGCGAAAAGTGCAAGGTTATTAAGAGAAAGGGCGTTATCAGAGTTATCTGTGACAACCCTAAGCACAAACAGAGACAGGGTTAATTCGAGCCGTTTCGGATTACTTTTTGATACCAATAATGAATTGAGTATTGGAAAGATCGGATTAAGTACTGTCCGGTTGGGCGTTAGATGCCCCAATCAAACAAGTAACAGCTCTGGCAAAAAAGTCCGGGGCAAGAGGAGTAAAGCTTCTCATTAAACTATTTTTTATTTGTAAATGGAGGAATTAAAATGGCTCGTATTGCAGGTGTAGATTTACCTAGAGATAAGCGAGTAGAGATCGGTTTGACATATATCTACGGTATCGGTAGAACAAGCTCAAACAAGATTCTTGAAGCAGCAAAAGTAAATCCGGACACACGTGTTCGCGATCTTACAGACGAAGAAGTAAAGAAAATTGCCGAGATTATCGGTAACGACTACGAAGTAGAGGGTGACCTTAGAAGAGAAGTTGCTATGAACATCAAGAGACTCACTGAGATCGGATGCTTCAGAGGAATGCGTCACAGAAGAGGACTTCCTTGCCGTGGTCAGAGAACTAAGACAAATGCAAGAACAAGAAAAGGACCAAAGAGAACAATCGCTAATAAGAAGAAGTAATTCTTTCCAGAGGCTATTGGGACCAGTTGAATTTGTGCATGGCGAATTCATAAGTAACATTATAACTAGTATTTATAGGAAGAAAGTAGGTTAGTTTAAAATGGCAAATCAGAAATCAGCTACAGCTGCAAAGAAGGCAGCTGCAAAAAAGCGTGTCAAGAAAAACGTTGAACACGGACAGGCACATATCCAGTCATCTTTCAATAACACAATCGTTACATTGACAGATGCTGCAGGAAACGCTCTTAGCTGGGCAAGTGCCGGCGGTCTGGGATTTAAGGGTTCAAGGAAATCTACTCCTTATGCTGCACAGGTAGCTGCAGAAACAGCAACTAAGGCTGCACTTGTACATGGCCTTAAGACTGTTGATGTATTCGTTAAGGGACCAGGATCAGGAAGAGAAGCTGCTATCAGAGCTCTTGCTGCAAGCGGCCTTACAGTTACATCTATCACAGATGTAACACCTGTACCACATAACGGATGCCGCCCACCTAAGCGTCGTAGAGTATAATCGTTGGTTTTGAATCGCGATTATAAGCAGTTATTTGTGCATATATAAATGTAAACAATAACTCGTTGGACGAAGGTGCATAACACTGTAAACAACATCAGAATGTGAAAATATTCTGAGGAAAAGAAAGGAGCCAAAAAATGGCAGTAAACAGAGTTCCCGTATTAAAGAGATGCAGATCACTTGATTTGGATCCAACATTTCTTGGATATGACAAGAAATCCAAGAGAACATCAGCTAGAGCTGGTAAGAAAATGAGCGAGTATGGACTTCAGCTCCGAGAGAAGCAGAAGGCTAAATTTATCTATGGCGTTCTTGAGAAGCCTTTCAGAAATTATTATGTTCGTGCTGACAGAATGAAGGGTCAGACAGGTTCAAACCTTATGACAATTCTTGAGAGCAGACTTGATAACGTAATCTTCAGAATGGGATTCGCTAGAACAAGAAGAGAAGCTAGACAGGTTGTTCTTCATAAATTCATCACAGTTAATGGAAAAATGATCAACATCCCTTCATACCTTATCAAAGCTGGTGATGTAATCGAAGTTAAAGAAGCAGCTAAAAATATTCAGAGATTCAAGGATATTTCAGAGATCACAGCAGGAAGACTTGTTCCTGAATGGCTTGATGTTAACAAGGAAGGCCTTAAGGGTACAGTTAAAGAACTTCCTTCAAGAGAAGTTATTGATGTACCAGTTGACGAGATGCTTATCGTCGAGTTGTACTCAAAATAATGATATAATTAACTTGTTAACAAACCACTTAAGGAGGGTATATCAGTGTTTGATTTTGAAAGACCAAATATTGAAGTTGCTGAAATCTCAGATGATAAGAAGTATGGTAAATTCGTAGTAGAGCCTCTTGAGAGAGGATACGGTATTACACTGGGCAATTCCCTTCGCAGGATTATGCTCTCTTCATTACCTGGAGCAGCAGTGAGCCAGGTTAAGATTGAAGGCGTTCTGCATGAGTTCAGTTCTATTCCTGGTGTTAAGGAAGATGTAACTGAGATCATTATGAATATTAAGAATCTTTCAATTAAGAATTCTTCTGACACAAATGAACCAAAGACTGCTTATATAGAGTTCAATGGTGAAGGTGTTGTGAAAGCTTCTGATATTCAGGTAGATCAGGATATAGAGATCATGAATCCTGATCAGGTAATCGCTACACTTTCCGGAAAAGATGCTAAGCTTTATATGGAGCTTACTATCACAAAGGGAAGAGGTTATGTAAGCTCAGATAAGAATAAGACTGGCGATCTTCCAATCGGTGTTATCGCTATCGATTCTATCTACACTCCTGTAGAGAGAGTTAACGTAACTGTTGAGAATACTCGTGTAGGTCAGGTTACTGATTTTGATAAGCTTACACTTGATGTTCACACTGATGGAACACTTGCTCCGGATGAGGCTGTAAGCCTTGCTGCAAAGGTTCTTTCAGAGCATCTTAGCCTCTTCATCGATCTTTCAGAGAATGCCAAGACTGCAGAAGTTATGGTAGAGAAGGAAGATGATGAGAAGGGTAAGGTTCTTGAGATGTCAATTGATGAACTTGAACTTTCAGTTCGTTCATTTAACTGCCTCAAGAGAGCTGGAATCAATACAGTTCAGGAACTTGCTAACAAGACTCCTGATGATATGATGAAGGTTCGTAATCTTGGCCGTAAGTCACTTGAGGAAGTTCTTGCAAAGCTTGACGAGCTTGGACTTTCACTCAGAGCAGATGGCGAATAATTACTAATATCATTAAAATGAATATCCGGATCAGATAAAGCCGATGTGTACTGATCCGGGTTCTCATATGTAACATTTACAGCATCTGGAAAGTAAGACCGATGGGCATTTCCTCATGTTAACTGGCAGGGGAAACCGGCAGATGAGAAAGGAATTAAAACAATGGCAATGTACAGAAAGCTTGGAAAAGCAACAAAACCTAGAAGAGCACTTCTTCGTAACCAGGTAACAGCACTTCTTTACAATGGTAAGATCATTACTACAGAAGCAAGAGCAAAAGAAATCAAGAAGATCGTAGAGCCTATGATCACTCTTGCAGCTAAAGAGAAGGACAACTTTGAGTCACTTACAGTTGACTGCAAAGTTCCTGAGAAGGACAAAGATGGCAGAAGAGTAAAAGAAGTTGTTGATGGCAAGAAGGTTACAAAGTATACAACAGTTAAGAAGGAAATCAAGAAAGATATGCCTTCACGTATGCACGCAAGAAGACAGCTTCTCAAGACTCTTTATCCTGTAGTTGAAGTTCCACAGGAGAACAAGGGAAGAAAGAGAAACACAAAGGAAATCGATCTTGTAGCAAAACTTTTCGATGAGTATGGTCCTAAGTATGCAGACCGTAAGGGTGGATACACAAGAATCATCAAGATTGGTCAGAGAAAAGGTGACGCAGCAATGATGGTTGTATTAGAGCTTGTGTGAGCAACGAGCCACGCCAGATGAAATGATAAGAGAGAGTTTATGGATGCTTGCATCTGATAAACTCTCTCTTTTTATTTCAGTTGATGCGGCGACTGCCGCGTCAACGAGGAACAAGCGAAGCGGTTCCGAGTCTGGTGTGTGAATTTTGTGAGACATGCGTTCCACTCGAAATTTTGCTATGCAAAATTCCTCGTTGTACGGCATTCGCCGTATCCATAAAAAATAGACTATAGCCTTATGAAAGTAAACTTTCAACGTCTATAGTCTATTTTTTCTTGCGCATGGCTCATTTTGAACGCTCAAAGTGTTGATAGTCTTTTACTGAATTCCAGTTGCCGCCCCATGTAAAACCATGCTCTTTAAAAAGTTTATAGGCAAGGTCATTTTCATCAATCTTATATGGAAAATTGGAACTTCTGTCTGCGTAAGCTTCACTTCCTTCTGGTGATATATTTATAGAACCATCTTTATTGTATGTGATATAAGGGTTATAAAAAGGATTTAAATCTACAGCAAGCCCTTTTGCATGATTGGAAAGTCTTGTTGTACCTTCAACTACACGGTAGTTAAAACAGGAAGTGTTATTGGCAAGCATTGATGAGGTATCATCTCCGTCAAACTCGTCAATGAGCTTAATGCTCTCAATCTGGTAACCGTTTTGATATAATTCATAGAATATTTCCAATAAATCCTTTGCTACGGCTTTGTTACAGATCATCTCACCTGTCTGGGTATCCCCGTTAAAGTCATTGTATAAGAGGCTGAGATACCTGAGATCATCTAATGGTACTGAACAGTCTACCGGATAAGAAATCCCCGAAATTCTTTTAAAGATCTCATTTGAAATTGGTTCATAGCAAAAACCATCTTTATATATAAATGTGCTTGATAAAGCATCTGACAGAGTCTGTGTATTTTCCAATGATGATATTAAAGATGCTTCCTTATTAGAATTTTTAGAAGAAATGACTGATTCCTCATTTGATGACTGATTTGCAGTGTATGTTCCATAGGTAGTAATAAGTTCTTTTGACGAAATGAATGAAGAGGATTCATCAGTGCTTGAAGTCTCCGCACCTGTTGAAGCAACTTCGGAGGATTCAGGAATTATGTCATTTTTTTGTGCATATTCTTCCAAAGTTTCACCTCTGGCAAGCACTCTAGCTGCAATTGCGCAGCATATGATAACCCCGGCTAAAAAAGCAAAATCTTTTAAATATTTCTTGTTCATTTGAATAAACCTCGCATATAATACATAAATGATATCACATTTGTGATATACTGTTGCAGTATGGTAGGTAAAAAACATGATACGTACTGATAATCTTGTATTTGAATATATTAGAAGAGATGAAGAAGGCAATGTTGAGGGCATTACAAGGGCAATTGATAATGTTAACCTTGATATAAAGCCCGGGCAGTTTATTGCCATTCTCGGACATAATGGCTCTGGTAAATCTACCCTGGCCAAGCATTTTAATGCGCTTTTATATCCTACAGAAGGCCAGGTATTTGTAGATGGCATGAATACTGAGGACGAGTCACATCTTTGGGATATCAGACAGGAAGCAGGAATGGTATTCCAAAACCCGGATAATCAGATAATCGGGCAGGTTGTGGAAGAGGATGTTGGATTCGGACCTGAAAATATGGGAGTTCCGACAGATGAGATATGGGAAAGGGTAGAAGAGAGCCTTCGTACGGTGGGCATGCTTAAGTTTAGAAAGTCGTCGCCCAATCATCTCTCTGGCGGTCAGAAACAGCGAGTGTCCATAGCAGGTGTAATAGCGATGCATCCCAAGTGCATTATTTTTGACGAGCCTACAGCCATGCTTGATCCTAACGGCCGTAAGGATGTTATCAGGGCCGCAAGAGCGCTTAATAGCGTTGAAGGAATAACCATAATACTTATTACACACTATATGGAAGAAGTAATATATGCCGACAAGGTCTTTGTTATGGATGGCGGCCATATAGAAATGCAGGGAACACCAAGGGAGATTTTTTCACAGGTTGATAAGTTAAAAGAGCTTCGATTGGGGGTTCCGCAGGTTACTCTTTTGGCACATGAACTTAAAAAGAGCGGTTTGCCTCTTCCTGATGGAATACTTTCGAGAGAAGAACTTGTTGATGAATTGAAAAAACTGAAATACGGACAGAGTTGACATTTATATTACTAATAAACTCTTTTTAATAATCAGAGAATGAGAGAAACATATAACTATGTCGATTATACTTGATCATGTTAATTTCATATATGATGAAGACACTGCCATGGCTCATGCAGCACTGATAGACGTCAATCTTGAGATTCCCAAGGGACAGTTTATCGGGCTTATTGGTCATACCGGATCAGGAAAGTCTACGCTTATTCAGCACATGAACGGACTTATTAAGCCTACAAGCGGCAATGTTTACTTTGATGGAAAAGACATTTTTGATGCTGATTTTGATAAAAAAGCTTTAAGAGCCAAGGTTGGTCTTGTGTTTCAATATCCTGAACATCAGCTTTTTGAGATGGATTGCTTTAAGGATGTGTGTTTTGGACCTAAGAACCTGGGACTTCCGCAAAAAGAGGTGGAGCTTAGAGCTTACGAGGCTTTAAAACAGGTTGGCTTTGATGATGAGTATTTTTATCAGTCACCCTTTGACCTCTCAGGTGGACAAAAGAGGCGTGTGGCAATTGCAGGAGTACTTGCCATGAAGCCAGAAGTGCTTATTCTTGATGAACCTACAGCCGGGCTTGATCCCAAGGGGCGTGAAGATATACTGGGACTAATTTCTAAGCTACACAAGGAGATGGGCATTACAGTTATTCTTGTAAGCCACAGTATGGATGATGTAGCGGATTATGTTCAGCGAATAATTGTAATGAACAAGGGAAAAGTAACCTTTGATGGTGAACCCAAGGCAGTATTTAAGCACTATAAAGAACTTGAAGAAATAGGCCTGTCAGCTCCTACCGTTACTTATGTGATGCAGGAATTAAAGTCGGCAGGATTTGATGTTGATACAGAGGCTACCACTATTGAGGAAGCCAAAAATGAGATACTTAAGGTGTTTGGAAAATGTTAAGAGACATTACGCTTGGACAATATTATAGAACAGACTCGGTGATACACAGACTTGATCCAAGGGTTAAGCTGGTGGCGACATTTGCGTTTATCATTTCTCTTTTTCTTGTAAAAAATGTGTGGGGATATGTTATTGCTGCTGTATTTTTAGGAGCATGCATTGCACTTTCAAATGTTCCTGTCAAGTTTATGTTCAGAGGAATGAAGACTATCTTTTTCCTTTTGGTCATAACTATGGTGTTTAACCTGATTTTGACACCCGGAACGCCAATTGTGAGCATATGGAAAATAAAGATCACCTATGAGGGACTGAGGCTTGCTATTTTGATGGCTATAAGGCTTGTTTTTCTTATAACAGGCTCATCAATAATGACACTTACAACTACGCCTAATAATCTTACAGATGGCCTGGAAAGCGTGTTAAAACCTCTTAAGGCTCTTCATGTCCCGGTGCACGAGATAGCAATGATGATGTCAATTGCCCTCAGATTTATACCGATTCTTTTGGAAGAGACAGATAAGATCATGAAGGCACAGATGGCAAGAGGTGCTGACTTTGAGAGCGGCTCACTTATAAACAGAGCTAAGAGTCTTGTGCCCTTACTTGTTCCTCTTTTTATATCTGCATTCAGAAGAGCTCTTGACCTTGCTATGGCTATGGAGGCAAGGTGCTATCGTGGCGGCGAGGGAAGAACCAAGATGAAGCCGCTTATCTATCAGAACAGAGACAGAATTGCTTATGCGATTTTAGTTATATATCTTGTGTCTATAATTGTATTTGGCAGACTACTGTTTAGGTAATGATCTTTTTTTAGGAGCATGATACCGACCGAAGCGTATTTTGCTGAGTTACGGTATCAGCATCCGAACGGACTAAAGTAAGAATATAAAACTGGCGTTTATAGAGGGAAAATAGTTGAAAAAACGCAGGATAATGCTGGTTGTTTCCTATGATGGAACAGCTTATAACGGATGGGCACTTCAAAAAAGTACCCACAATACAATTGAAGAAATGCTTAACAGGGCGATTCATGGACTGACCGGTGAGGAAGTGGAAGTTATCGGTGCAAGCCGCACGGATGCAGGAGTTCATGCCTATGGTAATATAGCGGTTTTTGATACTTCGTCGTCAATTCCCGGAGACAGGTTCTCGTATGCGCTTAATCATATTCTTCCGCAGGATATATGCGTTACTGAGTCAAGAGAGGTGCATCCGGATTTCCATCCAAGGCACTGTGATACCCTTAAAACATATGAGTACAGGGTGCTGAATTCAAAGATGCCTGTTCCGACAAGGCGCTTTTATACTTACCATTTTAGTATGCCTCTTGATATTGATGTTATGAACGAGGCAGCTCATTATCTCGAAGGAGAGCATGATTTTACGAGCTTTTGTAATGTTGAATCACAGGCAGTCACTCATGTCCGCACCATAAAAAAGGTTGAGGTTTTTCTCCACGGTGATGAGGTAGTTATAAGGGTTATTGGAAATGGTTTTCTTTATAACATGGTAAGGATAATTGCAGGTACTCTTTTACAGATTGGAAGAGGAAAAGGAAAACCATCAGATATTAAGGAAATGATCGATAAACAGGATAGAAAAGCAGCAGGGCCTACAGCTCCGGCATGTGGCTTATTCCTGATGAAATATGAGTTTTTAGACGGAATTCCCGGACCGGAAACAGCTGAAGATGACTGAACCCAAAATATAGATGCTTTATCCGAAAAAGAGGCAAAACATCTTGACAAATCTTTTGTTTGCGTCCTATAATATCTTACTGTGTGACGAAGTTTATTCTATAACTATGCCCACAAAATTGTAAGTGACATATTGATGTCCCGGTAAGCTTCAATATGTTCATATATATACTGCAGGATCAGGTGAAGGGTTTTGCAGAGGTTACAAATTAAGTATTAGTTTTAATTTGGAGGAAACATAATGAAAACTTATATGCCTAGTGCAACTACAGTAGAGAAAAAGTGGTATGTAGTTGATGCTACAGATATGACACTTGGACGTCTTGCTTCTAACGTTGCAAACGTACTTAGAGGAAAGAACAAGCCTATTTACACACCTAATATCGATACAGGTGATTATGTAATCGTAATCAATGCAGAGAAGATTAAAGTTTCTGGTAAGAAGCTTGATCAGAAGATGTATTGGCACCACACAGATTATGTTGGACATCACAAGGAGTTCTCACTTCGTCAGATGCTCAACGATAAGCCAGAGAGAGTTATCGAGCATGCTGTAAAGGGAATGCTTCCTAAGGGATCTCTTGGTAGAGAAATGTACACAAAGCTTCACGTATATGCTGGTTCAGAGCATCCACACGCAGCTCAGAAGCCTGAAGTATTAACATTTTAATCTGGTAAGTGAAGGAGAATAATAAAATGGCAAAGTCAGCTAATTACTATGGAACAGGTAGAAGAAAGAAATCAATCGCTAGAGTATACCTTGTTTCTGGAAATGGAAATATAACAATCAATAAGAGACCTATCGATGAGTATTTCGGACTTGAGACACTCAAGGTTATCGTTAGACAGCCTCTCGTAGCTACAGAGACAGCAGATAAGTTTGATGTAGTTGTTACTGTAAGAGGTGGCGGCACAACAGGTCAGGCTGGTGCTATCAGACACGGTATTTCAAGAGCTCTTCTTCAGGCTGATTCAGATGAGTACAGACCTGTACTTAAGAAGGCTGGATACCTTACAAGAGATCCTCGTATGAAGGAAAGAAAGAAGTACGGCTTAAAGAAAGCTCGTCGTGCTCCACAGTTCTCAAAGAGATAATCTTTCGAGATTCAAAAAGAATTTACAAACCTCAGAAACTCAGTGTTTCTGGGGCTTTTCTTTTATCTATAATTGTATTCAGTTGTGGTGAAACGCAGAAAATTTTGTACCGTAAACAGCGAGTAAACAGCAGGTAGACAGCAAAATTCTCAAGCCTTAGATTTTGTTAATTGCTTCTACCAGAGACTGGATATCAAGGTGTGTGTACACTTTCTCTGTCAGAGACATTGCTCCGGAGTGTCCTACGATTTTCTTGATCATTGTAGGATCCACATGAGCTTCCGCCAGCATTGATATGCAGGTGTGCCTAGTATCATGAGGATTGTGCTCCATACCAAGGTTTTCTATTAGTGGTGTCCAGTAGCTGTCTTTATAGTTCCTGTAGGTGAATTTTTTGTTGTCATCTGTGTGAAGAAGGTATTTACAGTCAGAGGATTCATACCAGGCTTTGTAGAATGGTAGAACCTTATCTGCTATAGGAACCTTTCTGATACCATTTTCAGTCTTACTTAGTATCACATCGAAATACTGTTCTTCAAGATGAACATTTTTCTTTTCCAAATCCAGTAGTTCAGATATTCTACAGCCGTTGTAAATCAGCATCAGTACTGTCTGGTAGAACGGATCATCCTTGAGTTCCCATAGCCTGTCAATCTCAGCTTTTGAAAAGATATCTCTCTCAACCTTGTTTGGATTCTTGTCCTTATACTTGAGGATATCTACAAATTCGGAATAGTCCTTGTTACAGATATCGTTCTTAAGGGCATAATCGTAAAGCTGATTGAAAAGGACTTTGATCTTACGGAGTGTAGGATAATTCTTTCCGCAGGTATCAATGACATTCTGAAGCTCTGCCAGCCTTATATCTCTAAAAGTTTTGTTGTAAAGGGTGCCACATACGTTATATGAGGCTGTATACCCATGTACGTTGGAGTTAGAGATGGTAGGATACTTTGCTTCAGACCAGGCATTATATACGTCTGTGAATGTCATTTTGGCTGCTTTTGTATCAAATGGATTCTGATGATAATCTGATAGCATTTGCAAGCCTTCCTGCTTGGTTTCAGCATATCCTATGACATTGTACGTCTGCTTTTTGGTACCTTTTTCCGGATCAATGGTCCATGCGGTGGTTACTCTTACCATATAGGGCTTTCTGCGTTTCCCGGACATTTTCATAACACTTCCATATCCGTTTGGTAATTTCAAATAATATCGACCTCCTTTGATGCTCAGGTAATTTATGAAAAAGGGGATAATCCCTTAATCACCTTTTTTATTGGGCAATGCCACATTCGCGTAGTATGCCAGCTCTGTTTCGAACCAGTGATTAAATCTATCTTCATTTGATAGGCCTTGTTCGAGGCTTTCTCGTTCATCTGCGTATCTTTCCAGAAAAAGGCAGAGATCTGCGTTGTTTTCTGCTATTTCATCGTTTCCCATGAATTTAAGGCTACAGCTCCACTCTTCAGTTTTTGGCGGGCGATTTACGTCTATATTGAAGTGAAGACCTGCTTTTTTATTTAATTCGTTTAGAACATAGAGGACATCTGAGAGAGTATCTAAAGTAATGTTCTTCTTCTGATATCCAATAAGTTCTGCCGGGGAGATATTAAGAATATTTGCAATCTCATTCAGTATACCTATTGAAGGTTCTATTTCACCGCTTTCATATTTCTGTACGGTACGCATAGTTTTGCCTAGCCTGTTAGCCAGTTCAGTCTGACTGAGGTGCTGAGCTTTGCGAGCCTGCTTAATTCTGTTTCCAATATCAGATCCATTATTCATTGTACTGACCTCCTTGTGTGAATTGTAACACGTAGCAATACGAATTGCAAGAACGTATTACGAATTGAAAATACATATTTATTGTTGACAAATGAATTATGAAGACGTATTATCAAAATACGAACTGATAATTCGCATTTTGAAAGAAGGGAGGTGAAAAGTATGGAAGACAAAAAGTTATATGTAGAACTACCAAGATTTACCGGTAGAAATGTTCCTATAACTGAGGTTGCCGAGGCAATGCACAAGGATGCACAGTTCGTAAGAATTGGAATCCAGCAGGGGATATTCAAATTTGGATATGCCATGAAGAAAGAGAATTCCAGTGAATACAACTACTATTGTCCAGACAGAAAGGTATGGGAAGAGATTGGATACTTTAGTCCAGAAGCAGTCTAAAATGAAAAAACTCTCTTGCTGGTAACAAGAGAGTGAATGAAAAGCCGGAGCTTTTGTAAATTCGATTAAATTAAGTATAGCAAGGGTTCCGGCCAAGTTCAACAAAAAGTAAGATTGGAGGAATCAAAATGGAAACAAGCAAACCAGAATTAAAGCTTATCCAGATGTCAGATGTAGAAGCTGAAGAAGTTTCCTGGCTATGGTATCCGTTTATACCATATGGAAAGCTTACCATCATTCAGGGAGATCCCGGTGATGGAAAAACAACTTTTGTACTAAATGCAGCAGCGAAGTTATCAAAAGGTATTTCGTTAGATACAGGTCTGCAGAGTGAGGAACCAATAAACATCATATATCAGACAGCAGAAGACGGACTGGCTGATACGGTAAAGCCAAGACTTGAAGGTGCCGGGGCTGACTGCTCCAAAATCAATGTGATAGATGAGAGTGATAAATCGCTATCAATGGTAGATGAGAGAGTTGAACAGGCAATCATAAGGACTGGAGCAAAACTCTTGATTCTGGATCCACTGCAGGCATATCTCGGAGGCGGAATGGATATGAATAGAGCTAACGAAGCAAGAGATATGACTAAGAAGCTGGGAGCTCTGGCGGAGAAGTACAAATGTGCAATCATCCTAATCGGACACATGAACAAGGCTTCCGGAAACAAGGCAGCCTATAGAGGGATGGGATCAATTGACTTCTACGCAGTAGCAAGAAGTGTCCTGCTGGTAGGAAGGATAGAAGGAGAACCGGAACTAAGGGCAATAGTCCAAATAAAGAACAACTTAGCAGCATTTGGACATTCAAAGGCCTTCAGATTATCAGAAAAGGGATTCGAGTGGATTGGAGATTATGAAATAACCGCAGACGAAGTTCTCGGAGGAATTGCACCGAAAGCAAATAAGCAGGAAAAGGCGATAGCTCTTCTGAGAGAATTGGCTGAAGACCATAATATGATCCCAAGTAACGAGGCAGTAGAACTGGCTAAAGAAGAGGATATATCAAAAAGAACTCTGGAAATAGCCAAAAACGAACTTGGAATAAAAGCCAGGAGAATAAACAATACCTGGTACTGGATATTAAAAGAAATCGAATGATAATCAAGACCGCAACAATGTAAGGTGCCTGAAGTTACACTCTTAAGATTGCAAGGTTGTAAAAAGACAAAGACACTGCATTGTTGCAGACTAGAAGAAAGGGACGAATGAAAAACGTACAGATATCACAAGAATTATTTATAAGGCTGGTACGATTACTAGTCTTTGAGTTTGACGAAGATACTAATCTGATCAAAAAAGAACTTGAAGACAAGATGGAAAAACTAGCGAGGCATGAAATCTATTCAAAGTTCAAGACAGCACCCACAGAAGAGGAGAAAGAAAAAGCTCGTCAGGACTACCTCGACATGGTGGGAATGCACAAGGATTTTATATGGTGATTTCCCTTGATGGATTGAACGGGAGCGTGACACGCTCCGGTAATAATCAGCCAAGGAATGAATGGTTTGGCAGGCGAGCGGAGCGAGCTTCCCCATAACGTGGCGTTATGGGTAACCCCCTATGGATAATGACATTACACATCATTATCCGGGGGCTCTCCGAGGGGCTTGCCGGCGGCAAAAAAATACGAAAGGATTTAGTTTATGATAACAGTAACATTTCACATTTCATGTAAAAAGCATTCGCTCACTAAAACACGAGATGTGGTTTCGGTGAGTAAACACAATCTTCGACTATTTCAAAGTGAAGAGTATAACGAAGAAATGATCGAAGTGGAAGTCGGGAGTGAAGTAAATATTCTCGATGATGTAAAGGAGATTTATGAAAAGGAATTCTCTGAGGCACTGGCGGAATACAACAAAGGTAAAAGAAGTGACAGACAGATTCATGACTATCTGGAGTATGTATCCGAAAGTAAAAAGAATGATGTGGCTACGGAGGTAATTCTCCAAGTAGGGGATAAGGAATTCTGGGCGGATAAGACGAGAGAACAGTGGAATGCAATGAAGCCACTCTTGAGGGAACAGCTTGAATATGTAAAAGAGATAGTTCCGGAATTCAAAATCGCATCGGCGGTAACACACTTGGATGAGGATTCACCTCATATGCACGTAGTAGGAGTTCCGGTAGCAACAGGATACAAGCGAGGACTAAGCAAACAGGTGGCAAAAACAAAAGTGTTTGATCAGGAGAGACTAGAAAAAATACAAGATCTAATGCACGATTTTGTAGAGCATCAGATGAAAGACCACCCGGAGATCTTTGGAGATGAAACCTTAAAGCCAAAGGAAAAAGGAAGGAATAGCGACTTCTCAAAAGAATTCTACTTAAGGCTAAAGCAGCAAGAATATGAAAAGCTGGAAGATAAGTGCCAGGAGAAAGAGACACAGATCGAAGCTTTGGATGATACGGCTAAAGAAATGAAGCAGGATATAGAAAGCAAAGTCGACCAATATGTGGACTCAGTAGTGAATTCGGAAATGAAGAAGGAATTCATGAGATACGCAACACTTGAAAATCCCAAGACTACACTGGGAAAACTTGTCTCGAAAGCATTCAAAACATTCAAAGAATGGTGGGATAAAACCAAGAAGCCTGAGGTAGCTGAAAAGGCTAGGACAAGTCTCTTACAAAAGCTTAGAGAGAACCAGGCAATCGTAGATCAGAGGAAGGAACAGCAAGGTCCGAATCTCAAAAGGAATAATCTCAGTCCGGAGAGATGAATACTATGATAGCAGTAGGCAGGGGCGTGAAAACGCCCTTGTTTTATGTGGGTACATTGGATAGAATAAGGAATAGTGGTTATAAATTCAATCATACCAAAGAAGTAATGATTATATTCCAGGATAAACGACTAATACAAACTGGAATTTGGGGGCAATAGCAAAAATGAGAATCGTCGACACCTCAATTGGCTTTCAGTCAGTATTTATTGATGGTCAATTTAATCTTGATAAGTGGGAAAT
>NZ_FOXO01000017.1 GCF_900115735.1 Butyrivibrio proteoclasticus | reverse complement strand
TTTCGTCCATCTTACTTAGTCATTCCAAATTCCTTCATTAAACTGTCAAACCTTGCCTGCTCCTTTTCCTTGATTGGCTTGGAAAGGTCGTTCACACAATGATGGATTACATCCGCATCCTTGAGTACTTCATCCATAGGACTGTCTACAGTCAGCTTGTCATCATGGTGATATATTGCTGAGCAGATAATGTCTGTCTCCTCAGGTGTTGTCAGTTCAAGCTTTGTAAGGATTTTTCTGGCATAATCGGCACCAAGATGAGCATGGTCGTCATAAGAGCCGGTCTTATAAGCATGCATGTCATGAAGCATGGCAGCCATAGCCGCAAGCTCCGGATCCAGGCCTCTTTTCTTGGCAATCATCTGCGCAGCAAGAGATACACCATAAAGATGCGCTATTGCACTTGTCCTTTTATCCTCGTCTTCCATCTTGTTAAGCTTCTTATCAACATACTGTCTTAAGTCTTTTAATCTACTCATAAAGCCCCCTTATCCTGTATATGAGTTATGGTTCTTCCAGGTATCTGACCTCTTTACCATGTGCTATCGCGTATTCAATCTCACTCTTAGTGCTAGTTACCACTCACTACTTTTTGTTAAGTTTATATCCTACAACAGCTCCAATAACGCCTCCTAAAATATGTGACAGATTAGAGATATTATCATGAAGAAAAAGTCCATCATAAACCTGCTGCCCAATGAAAATTATTGTCACCAGTATAAAAGTCAGCGGAATCTCTCCATTCCTGAAACTTGTGAATGATGTTAAAAGAATAAACGCAAACACCACACCACTAGCTCCGCACAAAGCCACGTTCCAGAATAATACGTAGTTCACTACTCCTGTAACTACAGCTGTGATCAATATTATCTGCAATATTTTCTTGGAGCCGTACTTTTCCTCAAGCATAGGTCCTAAGAGCAGTATATACGCTGCGTTTCCAATGTAATGTTCCCAGCCGCTGTGTCCTAATACGTGTGTAAAGAATCTCACATAAGTAAGCGGATCCACCAATGATGAATGATACGTCACAAACAGAAGCTGATTGCTCATACCTCCTGTCAGATAGCCAAGCACCAACACCGCAAAACTTATGAATATAAATCCCAGTACAACCGGGGAATTGAATGTAATCTTTAGTTTTTTCATGCTCTATCCCTCAATCCATCATCTCTGTATGCTTGATGATGTACTACAATTTGATGATAACATTAATTTGCCTGCTCGGAGGTATATAAAAAGAGCCATCGCAACCGATAGCCCTTCGCTATAACCATATCAAAAATTTAAATTCCATTATCCAAGAAACTTCACATGTTCAGGATTTCCCATAAATCCGGAGTCAGGTACTTCTTAAGAAGTCCATCTGCATCCACATCACCGAATCCACCATAGAATTCTTCTGCCACACCTCCTGCAATAGCTCCGAAAGTATCAGAGTCGCATTCCAGGGAAAAGACATTTCGTATGAAGCTCTCGTAATCAGTGCTTTCGTAGAAACATCTCATAGCTGCAGGTACAGAGCCCTGGCAGCTCTCATTCCATTTATAACGCGGTCTGATCTCATCAAGACTGTAAGCAATGCTATACTCATAATTCTCTTTTGGATACTGCTCAAGAACGTAATCGTAGATTTCCTGCTTGTTCTTGCCGTGTCTTGCCATCCAGATGCAGGTTGCTGTCACAACTGCTCCCTTGATTCCTTCAGGATGGTTGTGCGACACCACAGCTGTTGCTTCCGCCATCTTCTGCATCTCGTCGTAGTCTTCATAGAACTCGCCCACGAAGGAAGTTCTCATAGCGCTGCCATTGCCCCAGCTGTTATAAGGCTCATGGTTATTTCCATTGATCCAGTTAAAGAACCTCCCTCCATATCCGGCAAATGGGTACTCACGACCAACTTCAACCATGGTCTCAACAAGATTCGCTCCGATCTTTAGTGCCTTCTTAATTGCCAAAGTCATGACTGTATCATCTGTAAAACCAATTGCATCACCCTCAGCCAGAGGTACATTCTTCCAATCAAGATTCTTTGGTCTGTCAAACTCAAACTGTGCTCCAAGTATGTCTCCTAAAACTGCTCCTTTTACTGCCATCTACTCTTGCCTCTCTTCTGATAATCTCTGTTGATCTCATCGTCCCATCCGCTTTCGCTCAGGCACTCATCGGCTTCCATAGCACTACCTGCCATCATTACTGAACATACTGCCTTGCTAACTCCTGCGTATACGTTAGCCGTACCAATTGTATCACTCACATAGTTAACAGCCCTGTCCTTGCGGATTCCGTACTTCTGAGCCTCTGCATAAGCATCGATATTAGCTCCGATGAAGATGAACTCCCAGCCATATTTCTTTTGCTGCTTCTTAACCATCTTCTCAATCTTCTCGCGAGAATATCTGCTGCTGGCATTCTCCATCCCGTCTGTAGTGATTACAAAAATTGTCTTCTCAGGCCTGTCCTCTTCCCTTGCATATTTGTGAACGTTGCCAATATGGTGAATCGCTCCTCCAACCGCATCCAGAAGAGCTGTGCAGCCTCTGACGTAATACTGCTTGTCAGTCATCTTCTCAATCTTTTCAATGGGAACTCTGTCATGGATAACTTCGCACTCATCATCGAAAAGAACTGTAGAAACCACTGCCTTCTCGCCTGTCTTTTTCTGCTTCTCCATCATGGCGTTGAAACCTCCAATAGTATCTGCCTCAAGTCCGCCCATTGAACCTGATCTATCTAAAATATAAACAATCTCTGTATATCCTTTACTCATCTCTTTTGCCTCCATCAGTACATCTGTAGTCCCCTGCAGTGGACTGTTTCCTTTGTTCTGATGTAATAATACCTTTTTGGCAAAAGAAAAAGGTCAACCCGGAGGAGACCTTTGTAAAAACACAAATTGTGCAAGTCAGCTTGCACTTTTTTATCAGTTTGAAAGCGAATCCAGGCCATAATCAAAGAGTACAATATCAATCTTCATTACGTTGTAATCCTGGTGTCTTATGAAATACTCTACGATTACATCAGTCTGGGATACCGGAGAAAAAGCATATCCAGCGAGACGCAGGAAATCAACAGCTTCATCCATGTTGAGCCGAAGTCCCACTGCCAAGGCAAGGACCTTTTCTTTTGAAGGCTTAACCTGGCCCTTTATCAGCTTGGAAAAATACTGCTTGGAAATATTCGCTGTAGCATAAACCTCGGAATTCTTTAGCCCTTTCTTGTTGATCAGCTGCTGAAGATGCTTTTCAAAAGAATCCGTGTACATGCTCTTTAAAGCATCATCAAGAGACTCTGCCTTCTCGGGTGCACTTTCAATATCATCCTCTGGTCCGAGTTCCTCATATTCCTCAAGAACTTCTTCAGCTTCAACCTCCATCTCATCAGAGATATCCTCAAAGCCGCTACTAACTATATAATCTGCAGCATGGAAAGAAGCTTCTTCTCGCCTTCTATCTCGAGGACGCTCCAATCCGTACTCTTTATCAAGAGTCTCCGTGACATAGTCATCATCTATGTAGCAGCGTACTTCTTCACCCAACTCACCGGAAATCCTTACAGACTTCTGTCCGAACACCACCAGGAAGATTTCCATCTCATGCTCGGTTAAAAACCTGGTAAAAGAATCTACAGCAATCTCTATTCCCAATTTCTGCGGAAATCCATAGGTTCCCGTAGCAAGTAGTGGGAAAGCAATGGACTTACACTTATGCTTATATGCCAGCTCCAGAGATTTGTCATAGCAAGCCTTCAAAAGCTCTGCTTCTCCATGATCTCCTCCATCCCACCAGGGACCGCTGGCATGTATGATGTATTTAACACCAAGATTAAAGGCAGGAGTGATTCCCACTTCTCCAGGATCAAGTCGTCCAATCTTGCACCTGGCAGCAAGAAGCTTCTCTTCCCCCGCAGCTTTATATATGGCAGAATCAACACCGCCACCAATAGCTACTTCTGGATTAGCAGTGTTTACTATGACGTCTGCTTTTACTTTTGTAATATCATTTCTGATAATTTGAAATGGCATAACCACTTACTCCATCTTTTTTCGACTCTCACAAAAAGATCCGATTGGTCAGTAACACCCTCACCGTTCAACTTTAATTATGCTGTATTATCTCAAAAATAAAGCATTTAATTATTTATACTTTCAAATATTGCATCCATTTCTTTATAACTATATCGCCGTCGACAAACAAATATTTCACTGAAGTCCATAAAACAAGATAAATTCTCTTCTGTTCCAATTGCATCCATATACGCTTTTTCAAGAATATACAACGCGGCTAACGACATACTTACATTTCCTAAATTTGCTTTGTTATAGTTAGAGCTAGTACCATTTCCGATAGGGATAATTCTGCTATGCTTAACTCTGTTATAGTCTGACCACCACGAAGGCATTTTACATCCTTTTACCATTCTATAACCAGTTTTACCCGCCCGATTAATGAATTTCTCTATGCGAAAATTATTCCATGGATGTACTTCAATTTCATTCATAAGAAGGGCTCTATATTCATTAAGACTAAATCGGTTCGGAACCTCAGAAGAATTCATGTAAGTAAAAGGTCCTTCCGTCAATAAGAACACGTCTTGAATTTCATACCACCATTTATATATATTATTTTGTTTATCTTCCGGCTTAAATGACTGATTTGCAACCTTCGCCATTGTCTTACCAATAACATCTATCTCGCTACAAATTGCCTGATATAGTTTCAAGTATTCAATTGAATACGTTGACCAGTTATCCGCATTAAATTCCACATACTTCTGCGTATGCAAGAATTCTTTCTCCAATTCCCGATAATACTTCCAATAGTTTTTTTCAAAAGAAAAAAATCCATTTGCATCTCTTTTAATATCCATGGTCTTTTACCATCCAACAATAATTTTTCCTATATCGAACAATTTATATCACTTAGCTTTTAGTCCTTACTTACACTATTTTCGTAGATTAACAGCTTTCATTAATCTCAATTTATTTATATATAAATTACAAGAGGCCTTTATTGTGTAAGAAGACTTGAATTCCCATAAAAATGGCACTTGAAGTATTATTCGCAAGTATCTCTTTCCAATTTAGTTTTCCATTCTCATTTATAGACATATCTATCTGCACTGCCAGAGCTGTTGCTTGCCTCATAAGATCATTATTATCATTTCCTATTTCTTTTTCAAATTCAAATAAGCTTTTCAATACATTGTTCATTTCGTCAAGTGTACTGGATAAATAGGAGTTTTCCTTTCTAAGTAAATCATTGTTTTCACGTAAGAGATCGTTTGTTTCTTTCAATGAGCTTACTGTATTTTCGGAATTTTCAGCTATTCTTATTAACGCCTCCCTTTTCTCTTTTTCCTGTGCAAGCCTTTCTTCTCGAGCTTCCTCCACTGCAGAAAACACTTCCATATTTTGTCGAGTACTGTTACGAATAATAGCTGAAAAATCAGCTGACAATTGTGGTTTTATATTTCCTAATGGATTAAAACTCATTTTTGAAAAATCCACTTCACTCATTTCACACCCCTCCATATTCTTATCTTCCTTCAAGAAGCAATCTGAAATCACCCAAAAACATCAAACATCGATGCAATCACATAAACAATAAATATTAGCAGACAAGCAGCCAGCTTGTTTGGAAGAATAATTCTTATAGCAATCATAATACCAAATGCTATCAGCTTATTGTTCCTATCGCTTTCTTGCACCTTCCTACGAAGCTGATCCATATCTTCTTTCTGTTTCTTGCGCTGCTCTGCAGTTGGATAATATCCGCCTCCACCAAAGGAAATATCATCTTCAAGGCCAGCATCTACAACATTATTATCCTCATTGTAAAAAGTATCATAAATGTATGCAGCCTCGTTTGAATCAATGTGTCCATCGTGGTTCAGATCAAATGGTGTGTTTTCAAAATTATCATATGCCATAACATGCCTCCACTTTCCAATGAGCCTTAAAACTCATCATCAAAATCATCAGGATCCAAGCCTGCGTCCTCAAGGGCAGATCTGCGCTCGTCCTCATCCATAAATTCCAGTTCGTCACGATCAAGGCCAGCCAATTCAATCTCATCTAGCTCGTCTTCTTCATCTGCAAAGCTCCTACCCTGAGAAGATATTCCATTGTTATCTTCAAAAAATGTATCGTTTATGAATGCCCTTTCAGCCCCACTAATCTTACCATCTCTGTTAAGGTCAAATGCTGAATGCCCAAATAATCTATCCATAGGTCCTTCCATAGTTCAGATCCTCCTTTCATGAAAAACATCAATAGTTATTATTCCAGTAATCTTCAGCTGCATCATAAGCTTCGTCTTCATCATCGTAGTCATCTTCGTAATCATAGAACTCTTCGTACTTATCATCTGCGAAGTCCTGTGCTGACTTGTAATTATGTACATCGTAGGAATCATAGGATTTCTTTGATGACTTAGAACTGCTCTTCTTGGATGAGCTCTTGCTGCTTGATGATTTTGATTTTGAAGAGCTCTTACTGCTTGAACTCTTGCTCTTTGACTTTGAGCTTGTAGTTTTCTTCTTTGAGTTGCTCTTGCTCTTACTTGATGAATAACTGCTAGTTGTTTTATTCTTACCAGCTGCCTCTACAGATACCGATGTCATTCCTACAGCTGTTATCATCATCATTACCGCTACTAAAATGCTTAATAATGTTCTCTTCATAATTCACAACCTCCATTTCGTATGAAAAGAGTTTTATCCTGTTATAAGCTTACCGCCAAGTCATTTTGTAATACATATTCGCTTTGGTAAAAAAGCTATTGGTATTTTGTCAAAACAGTAATAAACGATTTTGCTCTTTCTGGTAATCCTATTTTGCCAAATTTCGAGTCCAATAATCCTCCCCGATTAACCCCACATGTTTTCAGGTGTTCTTGCTGGCATTCAATAGAATTACCTCTTTTACGTATCCCTCTCTTTTCTCCTGTGGAAGTGTATTGTACTGGTATAAAAAGAGCTTCTCCATTATCTCCCTGCAGCTCTTGGCACCACAGTTTCTGATTTTGGCAATCTCTGTACCTTCTGCTATTGCCTCAGCCAGTTCTCCAATAGTGGAATATCCAGCCCTTTTTAGTGAGTTATAAGCCCTGACTCCTAGATCCAGTGCCTCTATAGGTGTATCACCAGCCTTATTATTCAGATAAAAATTGAAATAAAACTTACCGCCTTTTCTCTCATGAAGCCTTGTTCCTGCAAGTGCCTCAACTATCTGTGTTAGTGTTCGACTCTGATCCTTGTTCATATTCGATTCCTCCGTACACATCCTTGATAACCTCTCGGACTATGCGCGCATGATATTCCTCGATATCATCCTTGCATGCCTTTTTGATTATCTTAGCCATGTAGTTTATTTGCTGGGATGAATCAGATACAGCCACAATATGAATATGATACTCTTTCAGAGTAGTGAAGATCTGCCTGACGTTCTCCGTTCTGGTAGCCACATACTCTAATACTCTGTCAAAGCCATCAGGAGTAGTGATAATATCAATCAGCATTGTAATCTCATCATCACGCTTGATGTAGGTATTGTACTGTCGGATGATTCCCTCATCCTCAAGCTTAGTAACCCTCTTTTTTGCCGCCACTCTTGATATTCCAAGCTTATCTCCAATTTCCTGATAGCTCATACGAGCATTGCCTCTGATCATTTTCAAAATTTTCTTATCTTTTTCATCCATGTGATTAGCTCCTTAAAAAATCAGTGTCGACTCTGATGACGTGATTATATTCACATAAAAAAATTAACGCAATAGTAAAGGTTACGGAAAGTAACCAAGTGGTTTCTTTTCGTAACCTTATTATATCGCAATGTCGTAGTGTGAAGTGCAAAAAGATTTATTAAAAAATATTTCTTGATCTTTTTTGTTATGTTTATAGTAGAATAAAGTGATTATTTAAAAAGGGCGGCTTTCACTATGACAATAAATTATCCTGTTGAATTATATCCAAAAGAAGTACTTATAAAGGCTTCTTATCAGTTCTTAGACCAGGCATATATCCATATTGATAAGAAAAATGATGAGTATATAGTAAAAATATCTCCCAAAGATGGTGTCCCTCCTATATCTGAAGGTGACTTTGATAACGAAATGCTTGCTCAGGCAGCTCGTTTCGTTATTTCTTCACGAACAAAAAACATTAGAGAAATCACACTAGGACGCGCTATGGCTTCAACTATTATCGAAGAAGAAGCATGCTTTGACGAGGGTGATGATATCCAGGATATAGACAACATTTTGAAGGATTGGTTTGAAAATGAATAACTCGATTGAACTTACCAAAAAATTCTATGATAAACGTGCTATTATCCAATCTATAGCTGCTTACAAAGACATAGCATCCATTAAAATGAGCGAAAGTCAAGATTACTACATCTGCACTGTGGAATCTAGCAACCATTCACCACAACTTGTATTAAATGAATTTTCGAATTATGTTTTAGGACTAATGAATTTATGATCATATTACCATTTACCGCTGTTATACTAGCTCACATTCTAGGCATCATAACATCTGTAACAGATATAAAAGAAAACAAAATAAGCAATAGGCTATTACTACTATTTGGAATCACAGGCATTATCTTAACAATTGCACAATATATCTTAAAAACTAATATTTTATGGGGTGCCTATTTCCTTAATCTCACTCTAGTAGTAGTTTTCTCCATGGTTCTATATATTTTGCATATATGGGCCGCTGGAGATAGTAAATTACTTATTGTTTTAGGCATTCTATTGCCAGCAAACTACTGTATGCTTGCTGGAAAAATTGTTCCATGGAGTGTATTGGTCGTAGCGCTTAGTTTTATTGTCAGTTTCATCTACTTACTTGCTGAATCTGTTTGGCTTTTTATTACTCACAGGGGAACTTTTTCCTTAAAAAACGTAACCAAGAGTTCCAAACAATTCTTTACCGCGTATGTAAGAAACATCATTTATATTTCATTTGCTTTAAAACTTGAGAATTTCTTTGCCAAAGACTGGTTCAATGAACATAGCTTGGCGATTTTGGGGATTAATATAAGCCTGATTCTACTGATATCTTCATTTGAATTTTTAAAGAAATTTCCTGTTGTAGCATTCATATTTGTACTTTCTATAGCCTTATCAGTTTATACAGGAGAATGGTTTTTAAGTGTAAGCAGGCTTATATACTACTTACTTGTAGTCATTATTATGCTTCTCAGAATCATGATAAGCGAATATAACTATGCCACCATTCCAACATCCGAAGTCAAGAAAGGTATGATCTTATCCAGCGTAACAACCGTCTTTATGTCTAAATCAAGAGTAAAGGGGCTACCTGGAATATCTCGCGAAGACATGCGTAGTAGACTTTCTGCGGAAGAAGCCGAAGCAGTTGTCCGTTGGAGCAAAACTAAAAACGGACTCAAAGAAGTTCAAATAGTAAGGAAAGTCCCATACGCAATATTCATTTTTTCCGGACTACTTATCTATTCTGTATTATGGGGGCTAAGCATTTGAATAACATGTTACAAGAATTTAATGGAGCAAATTACATATATAAGCTGTCATTTGATAGACCTATGGCTGAGGGTTATGTTTCTGCAGATTTCAATACTCTATTTATATCTGATATGACCGCAACTCTCCTACCAGAGAATAAATCATTCAATGTCTCAAAAGAAGAATTAAAATATTTAACGAGCTTAGGCGAAGGTGCTTGTTTAGAAATAAATTCAAACAAAAAGATTGCAAGTGCATTTGGAATACTTAATGATAACACCCTATACATCACCGACAAATGCAATTCGAATTGTATTATGTGCCCCATGGCAGAACCTGCCAGAAGAGATGGTCATACTGTCCCCTTTGAAATTCAGGATGAACTTATCAGATATATGCCTTGTGGAATGGAACATATAACTATCACAGGCGGTGAACCTTTTATTATCAAAGAAAAGCTATTCGATATTCTGCAACAATTAAAAACTGGAAATAAAGCCCACTCATATTTGCTACTATCTAATGGACGTGTTTTCGCAAGTCATGAATACTGTCATAAATTTGCAGAAGTTGTCCCTGAGGACTTTTTAGTAGGGATACCATTGCATGGACCTATACCCGATATCCATGATGCCATATCACAAGCTCCAGGAAGTTTTATCCAAACAACTGCTGGTATTAAGAACCTTTTAGCAACCAAGATGGTATCTATAGAAATTAGAATCGTAGTAAGCAAATTAAATTCCAAATATCTAGTTCAATTAGCAGAATACATTGTCCAAAACTATCCTAATGTAGACAGTGTAAAATTTATGGGAATGGAGATGCTTGGAAATGCAAACGTAAATAGCGATAAAGTATGGATTCCTTACGAGGAAGCATTTAAATATATTAGCCCAGCTATTGATATCCTGGTTAATAACGCTATAGACGTAGCTATTTACAATTTCCCTCTTTGTTTTGTTGAGCGCCCTTATTGGAACCTCTGTGCTAACAGCATAACGGCTCACAAAATCAAATATGCAGAAGCTTGTGCTAACTGCAAGGAAAAAAATGCATGTGGAGGAATGTTTACTGGAACTGACCGCTTCCTGGCCAATTCTGTAAAACCTATTTTGTAATGGTAAATTATTTTAATTTTAGAGAATTCGAAGGTGAATACCTTATTACAAATGACTTTGGTCGATATCAATTCATTGATAGAAACTCTTTAAAAGCTCTTGTTAAAGGAACCGAAGAAGCATTAGATTCTTCTATACGAGATGAACTAATTGATAAATTCTTTATTACTGGCGAGTCCAGACAAGCTTACCTCGATAAAAGTGTTCCCTATATGCGTGATATAAAAAGTCATTTATTCCAAGCAACTGGACTGTTTATCTTTGTTATGACCAATAGCTGCAATCTGAACTGCGTTTACTGCCAAGCTCAATCGGAAAACAGTTCCTGTAAAGGACTTATGAGTAAAGAAATTGCAGAGCACGGCGTTGATATTGCACTGCAGTCTCCGCTTGAATCTATATCAATTGAATTCCAAGGTGGTGAACCTCTTCTAAACTTCGATACAATCAAACATATTGTAGAATATACTGAGATTCATAGAGGAACAAAGATAGTTAGCTATAATTTAGTATCAAACCTTTCTCTACTTACTGATGAAATCGCTGATTATCTTGTTTCACATAATATACAAGTCTCAGTATCTTTGGACGGAAATGAAGATGTCCATAACCACAACCGCCCGTTTCGCGCAGATGGTAGTGGTACATATGCAGCTGCAATCAGAGGTATTAAAATGCTCAGTGCCAAAGGTTTATCCCTTGGTGCAATACAGACAACTACACGATATAGCCTAGATCACCCTGAAGAAATAGTCGACACATATGTGAAACTTGGCTTCAACAACATTTTTATTAGACCGCTCACAAAGTTAGGTTACGCTAATGAACATTGGAAAAAAATAGGCTACAGTCCTGAAGAGTTTTTAAACTTCTATAATAGAGCTATGAATCATATCTTAGAAATCAACAAAAACGGCCATGTTTTCAGTGAAGGCCATGCAAACATCTTTCTGACAAAGATTATTCATGGGTACTCAAATAACTATATGGAATTACGTTCCCCATGTGGCGCAGCTATAGGCCAAATTGCAATTTACTATGATGGAAATATCTATACTTGTGACGAAGGAAGAATGGTTGCTGAAATGGGCGACCCTGCTTTCAAAATGGGGGATGTATTTTCTTCAAGTTATGATGATCTTATCGATTCAGGTGTCTGCAAAACTGTATGTACTGCCAGTTGCCTTGAATGCATACCTGGTTGTTGTGACTGTGTATATCAGCCATATTGCGGCGTTTGCCCTGTAATCAATTACGCAACAGAGAATGATCTTTTTTCTAAAGCACCAAGAAATAATCGTTGTAAAATATATTCTGGTATGCTAGATTATTTATTTGGCATAATACACAAAAATGATAATAATATTTCTGTTATGAGAAGGTGGGTACAATGAATAACAATGACTTTAATTTTCCTAAGATTGGAAAAAGCGTAGAAAACTATCTTTTTGATGAAGAAGGAAATATTTCTCGAAACAAAGTTTTAGCTGTCGGTTCTTTGGTAATTCTAATGAGCATGCTCTATACGATGGATGTATTCGCAGGACATCGATCACATTCATCTCATAGATCGCATAGTTCACATTCCTCAAGCCGCTATTATTATGATCACTCATCACATGTTTCACATCAATCTCACCAGTCACATGTTTCAGGTTCAAGCCATAGTTCAGCGCACAGCAATTCAGCCTATGCATCTACTCCTTCATCAGGAACTGGGGTTGCAACAAAATCTGCTAGTGCTGCTGAAACCGTTAAAGCAGCTGTTGTATCAGCTTTGGAAGCTTATCCGTTAACATCTGGATGGGATTGTATCTTTAATGCGACATACTATGCTGAGCACAATGCTGATGTTGTCAAGGCTGTCGGAAATAGCGCAGATGCTCTTCTTAAACATTTCCAGGATTTTGGAATGGCAGAAGGACGTCAGGGATGTACAGAGTTCAATGTTGATTACTACAAAGCAAATTATGCAGACCTAGTCCAAGCTTACGGAACTGATCTGAAAAGTTATTATATTCATTATAAGGACACTGGAAAAGCAGAGGGTCGTATCGGTTATACCAAAATACAATAATATAAAATTTGAGCAGCCTCATACTGGCTGCTCTTTTTCGCTTTTATGGAGTATTCTGCTTTCCTACATATTAAACAACAGAACGCACGTTACCACTCTGTCATAGTTTTTAATTCCTACTTACAGTACAGTTTCCCAATAGCTTTTTCTTAAATCCCCCTCGTTTTTCTGCTTTCTCATTTCTTATCTTTTCTAACATGAGATAATTGAAGGTGCTATTGATTTACACTTAAAATTGACCCACCTCTTTGAGGTTTTATAGAATTCTTTCCGTATGAAAAACATATGGAAGGAGGAAAAAAGGTGAAAGATTTGGAAGACTGGGCGGCAGTACACAAAGTGTACAAACAGACGGGTTCCAAAAGAGCTACAGCAGATATTCTTGGGATAGCCAGAAATACGGTCAGACGTCTATTGGATAAGACCTAGAACATCCTTTTTTATTTTATTATAAGAAATTACCCAAATATTTGCTTTATTTTTCTTTCATAACTTAGCGCTATAATTAGCATATGAAAATACTACTAGTGATCGATGTTCAAGAAAAATATCTAAACTACTACGACGCTGATCTGCTGCCAAGGATCAACGCTAAGATTGCTGTGGCTAATTCAGCTGGAGACCAAGTCTTCTACGTCCGCAACATAGGTATTCATGGAGATAATGATAGCTATGCACTTGCGAAAGATCTGCTCATAGTCTCAGATCACATCTATGAAAAGAAATTTCCAAGCGCCTTTACAAATGATTCTTTTGTAAAAGAGCTAAAGATTCAGAACGTTACTGAGCTTGAGATAATAGGTGTAGATGGCAACATCTGCATAAAGAAAACATGCATGGATGCTGCCAATGCAGGCTACAAAGTAACTCTTAACCTGCAATGCACAGCCGCCAGGAATGAAATGATATTTGAAAAGACACTTAAAGAATTGAGAAATGCTGGTGTAATAATCACAAGCAAGTCGTGCTATTGCATAAACAGGTGGTGCTCAATTGCGAACGGGCTGCGCTCGCAGCCCGAAATATTCATTTATCAATCGATAATACAAGATTCTATCGAATACTTTGTACCATTAAGTTTGATTTTCACTGTGAAGTAGGTTCGAACTTCTGCACCAACTGAGTTTTGAGCATCCACATATGACTTTACTGTGACGGTATCACCAGCTTTAGTAATATCAACGCCTTCACTTATGGATGAAAATGGGAATTTAGCTGTCCTTGGACTTTTTAGATGTTTTTTTACTTCATTTTCAGCGATTGTCCAGTAAAGAGTTCTATCATCGTCTGTGACTTTTTCCGAATATGTTGCCGAAGTTGTTGATGACTTGCTATTACTTAGCATTCCATTAAGAATGTCTTGCATCTCTTTGTAGTGCTCATCACAATAATATTCCAAAGATCCATTTAATCCAGTAACCGAATACGTGCTAGTTTTATTACATCCATCAACAATGCAATTATTCCCTGAAGAACTTTGGGGTGATGATATTTGCGTATTTGATGGTAAATCACTATTGTTAGGTTTTTCATATTTGGCAAATGTATCACTTTTTCTATCCTTCTGTTCATATGTATATAACTTATAATAGGGATTGCTTTGAGGCTCTAAAATCACATTTGCTGAGCCGTAAGTAGAGTACATAAGATAATATCCGTTCCCTATATCATAAATATAATCCTTTATTGTTACATATTTTCCTTCTTCTATAAACAAATCGTTCTCAGTATGCCAATTTGTGCTTTCATTTTTTCTCGGAATCCCATCAATTTTAGTGTCTGAAATAGTTACCTCTGCATATCCTTCACAACTGTATACATAGTACCACTTACCTGGAATTTCATTTTTAATATCTTCGGAAGTTAATTTTCTAAAGTTTTCTATATTCTTTTCGAAGAATTCTGTGCTATCATTACACGTTGCTGACATTGAAGGCTTATACCTAAAATACTTAATTGCATTTTCTAAGTCTTTCTCTGTCATTTCAGCTATTTCATATTTTGCTTCTTTAGCAATCTCGTTTTCTATTTCATTTTCAGGTTTTAATGCAATTGCATGCGCCGTTGACTCAAAAGCATCATAGGATATATCTGCAATGTCTTCCTCTGAGAAGCTTTTATCGTCCGTAAACACCAATATTTTTTTAGCAAGCTCTGTATTTGTTTCAGAATCTCTTACAGATATGTATATTGTTTGATTACTAAGTACATCAACGCTATTTCCATTATTATCGTGCACCGTTAAAGCCGGATTGATTTTTCTTGACAAGTAATGGTTACTACTAAGTGACACTCCATATTCATTCACATTCCCCTCCTCAGTATCTTCAGCATACTTAAACAATATATCAACCTTAGTATCGTAAGTTGATTTTATGTGAATAATAGGAAAATCAACTAGTCCATATGTATAATACACACTTGTATCAATGTCATATTTTGCAAGATAGTTATTAGAAATAATGTTTACATTTTTCATACCTATACTGTCATTGTTATATTGGCTATTATCCTCGGTGGAATTCCTTGATTCTCCACAGCCAATAAATAATAAGGCAAGAAAAAAAAGCATTACCAATGATTGTACTTTTTTCATAAACAAATCCTCAAAAACACAGCATCAACAAAAATCTAAACAGCCAGTTTGACCACAAACCGCATAAAGAAATTTTATCAACGAAATATTTAGTTGATGTAAACGGCCAATTCTGGATTTTTCTTTTTTTCTCATTTTGCTTCATCACACTAATACCAATCGTAAGTTTTTTGACTTATAAAAACAAACAGGGAGCATATCTGCCCCCCCTGCAACTATTATATCATTGATGATTTATTATTTATCTGTATGACGATAATTTTATAAAAAAACTATATTTGAAATCAACTTTATTATGCCCGTGTTACCACATCATTTTTTAAATCATATTTATAATATTTTATCCCAATTGGGTCATCAGTACGGAATAATCCGGTGTGAGAAGCTAGATTGGTATCAATTTCCCAACCTCTAAACTTATCCTTTAATGAGACAAATTCATATTTAATTGGATCAAAAATATCCGTCTCGTCAGCAACACCCGCAATTCCACTGATAGTGAATCCTGATGTTGTACCATGATGAGCATGCACATAGACATCCGCACTATCTTTTGAATATGACCCGCAATAATACTCCCAACTCCTATCCATTGCATCTCCTGGTATGTACAATTTCTTATCAAAAACATTAATCTGTATTATAGGACATATTTCATTTTCTTCCTTCTCATAGCACGTGTACAAAACATTTACTGGGCCCACATAGTTGAATCTTACAATTGTTATAGGAGCCTTAGCCGCTCTTTTGACCAGAACCAATTGTCCATCTGGATGTAATATTTTTATATATCCAGACCCTCTTGTCGAATAGTTGCATGGCTCTACCATTTTACATTTAGATATATAAATATCGCCAAGGAATTTATAGTATTTTTTATTGCAATATTTCACATTCGGATTTATCCAAACCTCTGTTTTATCATCACACGGAAAAAGTCCATAACGTGTAAAATGATCATCATGAGGGTGAGATACAAACAATTTAGTAATATTGACTGTATATTTCCCATCCTCATTTATATCATCCAAGCATTCCAATATTTTTTTCTCATATGTTTTATTTTGACAACCACAATCAAAAACCCATGCCTCACGGACCATCTTCCTATCATCAGAAAAAACTAATATTTGTAATAATCCCCATCCTACATTTACAACATAAAAAAATGCATTATCGAATTTGATTGCAGGCATTAGTTTGGGTTCATATTGTATCTCGTTACCCGCTGCATCAATAATCACATTATTCCTTGATAACTTAATATGCATGTTCTGCACCATCATCAAGTATTGTTGCGCTTTTTTCGCTTCATCTGTATCTGATTGTAAATCAACTATTTGATTATTGGCATCTACAAAATCATTCTCAGATATACCCTCAGTAGGTGTAAATCGAACCCTTTCAACATCTGAATGTATTTCTATTTCATCTAAAAACTCAGCGTAGTTTTCTAATCTCTCAGCTCGTTCGGGACGGTATATATATTCTCTTCTACTAAGTATTTGCTCTGTTGCTAAACTTTCCAATTCGCTATCATATTGCACAAGCTTAAGTTCAACATCATCTAGATCAATTGTCCTTTGTAGCAAAAAATACCTTCTTCCGTTATTATTCACTCCATATCTAGGATCAATCTCTTTTTCACCTACACCCGCCTCAACTTGTTCACCGTGTTCTATACGATACTCATTGGAAACATCAATCCTTCTATACTCGCCAATTTGCCTAATTCTTCCGTTTTCTTTTACAAATAAAAGTAAGCTTTTATAACATGAATTATCCGCTCTTCCATCATGGTTAAGAACTCGTAAATTCAAACCTGTTACTTCATTGTCTTTTGCAAAAGCATACCTTACAAACTCTGGTGCTTCTCCATTATCACCAAAATCAAGGCTATCAACATCTTTATAGTCGTTAGTATCTTTGGATATAATCAAATAAATAAACGGCAAATTCTTTGGGGTTCTAATCCCACCAGCAATTTGCCCTCCATAAAGCATATAAAACTCCCTATTAGTTCGTTCCCCACTAAATAACATTTTCTCCTCCTCAAAGACTATCTGTTATTATAAACATATGCTAATAGCATATTCTCAGCATTACTCGGTAACAGATTCTAAAAATAGTTTTTCCTTGAACCGGCCTCGTTTTTCGGCCTTTCTTTCTCTTACCGCTTCCAATTCATCCTTTGTAAATCCTCTCGCCTCAGCAGCGGCATACAACACTTCCAGCAGATCAGCCAACTCTTCGACATTCAGATCTTTATGGTACTCTGCCAGTTCTTCGTCCAATTTAGCATCCAGCGCTTTTAAATATTCCTCATCATTTAGGACACGCATAGTGCATTTCTTTCCGTCCTGCTCAATTATTTCCGGAATCTTATCCCTCACCAATTTGTTATATACCTTCACCGCCATATACACCTCTGCGTTGTTATTGTTGATCCGTTATCATCTTGCTTTTCATAGCATAAGTAATCATCCTAAATGAACTACCTGGCCTCTTAGCAAATTCATTTATAGCGCACTTATGGATAATCTTGTTATCTTTAATTACCAGGATTTCACCGTCATGGAAATCAAAATAAGTATCTCCATGCTTGAATCCAATATCAGTCTTATCATCTGCAATATCAACATCCTTCGAGGCACGCTTGAGTTCTCTATAAAATCTATACTCTTCTTCAGATTTAATATTAAGCTCCGGTACCACGTCGCTATGCTGCAACAAAAACATATTTGTGAAGCCTATAGCCATGCCCTGTTCAAGTGGCTTAATGGTCTCACCTGATTCATTAGTATCAGTAATATCCTTCCACCCTCGGACAGTAATCCTGTAGTATGGCTCATCGCCATTGTTTCTGCTTGGATTGATTGGCACCTCTGTTATAGATGATCTCTTTACCAAAGCAACACGGATAGCCTCGCCATAGTACCTGATCTCGCCCTTATCTCCAAACTTATTGTTAGTCTGATACAAGGCAACATAGTGAATCGGTAGTCTGTCATCACTTACCATACTCTTGGGCACGTAATAGAACCGCCTCTGGTAGCAGGTTTCGAACTGCTCTGGAGATCTGAATGTTCCTATCAGCACTTCTCTCTTATCCCAGTCAACCTTAGCAAGCTTCTCTTCTATACCTGCAGGTAGAGTAGTTCTTTCAAATGCGGATTCCTTAGAATCACTGATAAGGTCATCCAGTAAACTTCTCACAAGCTTGGTGGAGCCCGGCAAAAATGGAAGTCCGCCAATATTTACTGTTTCTATGCTCTTATAAAATCTGTGGTTTTTGTACTGTTCCTCGTCGTCATAGGGGAAAAGAATGTACGCACCAAACATAGTCTTTTCAAACATAAACTTGGATTCACGATTCTCATATACAATTGAATCCCTGTATCTATGCATTGTGTTGATATCATCAACCTTTGGTCCTGGCTTATCATCAGGATAAAATGGGCTTGAAGGATCCTTCTCTATACGGTACTTCGCATCAAATACATACTTGTAGGCTACGTCGGTTCCTCTCTTTTCAAGCTCAAGTACATTGTCAGGTCTCTGATTGACGGTTTGTGTCTTTTGCTCCGAAGGATTATATACAAGTGTTATATGCTCACCGGTATTAGGATTGATAAATCTTGCCTCAGATCTGTGGCCTTTTACCAGCGTCACAGTTATTCCGTTGTTATCAACCTTAACTATATCCGGAGATACCAGCTTGTATTCTTTCTTCAGGATGCTGAACAGCTTTATAAAGCACCAGTACTCATACAAAAGAGCTGTGTCCTTAACAGACATCTTAAATATGTCTCCGTTAACAGAAAGGCTTCTGCTTAACATCAGGTAACACTTATAGAGTTCTCTGTAACCTGGAGCCATACCAAACACAAGAGACATGCTCTTAGCAGCATGATACTCAGAAACATCTTGAAGAAATGATGAATGCATAACTCGCTTCACATCCCTCTTCATACGCTGCGCATCCTGTATAACTTTTTCTTCAGGCTCTCCACCAGCTACATTCTTGGCATACCTTGTGTATCTCTTAATGAACTCATCAAGCCTTTTTACCGTAGATCTCAGTATATACTTAACAAAACGGTTCTCTTCAGTGTCATATGTAAGCTGCTTCTTAGCTGTAAGAAGTCTCTCTGCAGCTACTACTCCATCAGAAATAACCATCCTATCCTGTCGCTTTCTTAGCCAGTTGATAGAAGTCTTGTCGGTCCTCTTTGCCTTATAATATGGAACAACCTCATGCTCTGTAATCAGCTTGTGGTGCGGAACGCTGATAATCCTGTTTACCGCATTCATATAGTCATTAAAGATAACTGACAAAATCTGAAAATATACAGACAGCACAGTACTCTGCTTGTCGCCAAGTTTAAATGTCTGATATGTCTTTTGCATAAAATCGATGGCCACTTCAGAAACCATCTCTGAAATGTCATCGATCATCTTTTGATAATCTTCTTTGTATGTAATTTTAGAGGGGAATACCTCTATCCGAATAGAAAGACATCTCACGCCATCTGCAGAGATTTCAAAGTAAGAATAACCACAAGTATTCTCAAAATTGAGAACGCCTGATAGCAGAGTATAGTCGCCATCATAAGCAGATCCTACTCTATCCTTTACAGAAGAATTTTCATTCCAGAAAGAGAGCTGACTTCCATCATTGCTCTTTATGATGATCTCATAATCGGTCTGTTCGAAGAAAATTGGAGGAATCTCAAATTCATAATGAGCATAATCAAAGTTCTCACACTCAATATCCTCCTCTGTCGCTGCGATCTTAACTTCTTTAATATTCCTACCATCAAGCACAAGCGAAGAAGACCGGTTGGAAGTATCTCCCTGCCAGTTTCTTCTACTTTTAATAACTACATTAAGTTTTTCAGTGCTTATCTCTAATAGCTTATCAGAGCCAGTAGGAAGTAAAGCCATCCTCTTCGAATCTCCTCATCATGTAGCACAGCTTCTGAGCTGAATTTTTATATTTGCATGACTTATTATTTATACAATCATCCATCTGCTTCCAGATATAGCTCTGGCTAAAACCGGAATAATCACCAGCAAACATCTTAAACAAATCACATATCATATTCTTGATTGCTTCACTACTGCCCTGAATCCTTGGCAAAATCTTCTGCATTATTTCATAGTCAAAAGCAGTGTCATAATCCAAGAGTTTAGCAGTGTCATTGTTCAGCATAAAGAATACTATTTCATCTCTTACTCTATATCCAACATGAGCATTGGCCTGCTGCAACACTTTATTGATATTCTGCAGATCAGCACTTACTCTTTTGGCAAGTTCCTGCTGCTCCGGCTTCACATCTGTACCCAGAACAAGATACTGCGATTTAAAGAAATCATTTCCTTTGTTGAGTGGAGCCACTGCCTCTGCATTAGATGAGAAGCTTGGTAAAAGATCTACATAAGAAAACTCAATAGTATTTGCTCTATCAAGTACCTTCTTACTGAACGGGAATGTGGTCTCATCCATGTTTACAGTACCTATAACATACAGGTTCTCGGGGATATAAAGATCTGGATAGTCCTTTTCTGCAGCTTTATCCAAGGTCAGCTTATATGTCTTAATCTCGCCGTTAACATTGGTCCTTGTTTCTATAAGTGATAAAAAGTCGCTCAGGTAATACTCAACTCTGGAAAGATTCATTTCATCCAAGCAAAGGAAATATGGATATTCCCTGTTCTCTTTGGCTTCCTTTACAAAATCGATAATAGCTCCAGGGATATAATTGCCGTTAAGATCAGTATGTCCAAAAAGATCTGTCGAATCAGACCAATCAGGGCGAACTGAAACAAGCTTAAATCTGCCATTTCCGCCCGACTCCTTGGCATAAGCTCCAACAGCACCAGCAAAAAGTTTCACAAGACGAGTTTTTCCTGTTCCGCTGGTACCAGCAAGGATAACAAAGGGCTTAGACTTCAAGCTTAAGTAGAAGTCTTCGATAAGGCCATCGTTGTAGCTAAAACCTTTAGCTGCTATGTACTTTTTAATTTGTTCTATATCACTCTTGATAGACAAATCTTTTTCTCCCTTAGGTCCATTTGTGACATCAGTTACTGTCTTTGGCTTAACACCGGCATATTCTCTGTAAATATCCATCATCTTGGATAGATCCTGTTGAAGTTCTGCTTCAGATGGTACAGCACCTCTTTTGTATTCTTTATAGAAGATAGTGCCTTTCTGATACATTTCACCTAAATCTGTCAGTCCTTGTCCAAGATCTATATCTTCATCCGTGTTAAAACCTCGGCCATCAATCCTTGCTACAATTTCGGCAGCTCTTTCCCTCATGATCTTGATGGCGCCCTGCTTACCATGAGCATTCTTGATATCAGTACAGCCCTGATTAAATGTTAGGTATAGGGATTCACCAGTTTTTGAAAGCAAATATACGATGTAAACACCCTTTGTTGCCGTAGTTGTGATACTACGGTCGAAGATACATATCCATGGAATTGTAGCCCAGTTGCCTTGACCAACGCTGCCGGTTATTAGATAATTCTGCGGATCCACAAGGCCTGTATTGTAAATGGCATTAGGAATCTCTGACCTAACAAATGTACCGAAAGGACTTCCTGTAAAAGCTCCTTTTTTGGCGTCCACATATCCATTTAGAAACTTATCAATTACTTCTCTCAATTTTCCTTTAGCTCCGTTATCCATTGATGAATAGTACAATTTCAGTTTCTGCTCAACTATGTCCAAGATCTTATCTATCTCAGCATCGGTAATCGTTGCCGCTAATTTCGGAACCATTTGGAAACATTCTCGGCCATCTTGCTTCTCAATTTTAAAGAATCCCTTATTTTGAATCACGTTGAAAGGATTTCTTAGGATTACATCTAGCGCATCCTTTACAGTACTCTCCTCTGGATTTGCTACTGCTCTGCTGACATTTAAATCAGGGACTTTTCCCTGATGGATTCTATTTATGTAATACTCCCTGAAGAGTGTTGCAATATGCTCTGTTGTGGTTATTTCTCCTCTTTTTATGCTCTCAAAATAAGACTTGTAGAATACAAGTTTATAAGATCTTTCATAACCACCAAGGCTATTAACAGGGCCGAGGTATTTGTAGAAAGATGAGAGTATATCCGCATTAAAAGAATTATATGTATCCATTTTACTTCCTCTGCTTTTCAGCTAACTTCTGAGCATACGCCTGAAGCCTTTTCTGAGCATCATTTACGCGATCAATCTCTATACGTGATTATTCCTAGCGCCTTACATCAGTTATCTACATTTGTGTCCAGAAGTATCTTTGTGCTGCCATGATGAGTACTGTAATAAATGATTACTGTATCTAAACGCTCTGTCTCCTATATAAAGTATTGCTCTGCAAAAAGATTATTATCTCTTAGATATCCTATGAACCTTTCCACAATATCTGATTTCCTTGACATTATATTCTTTTTATGGATAATAATCCGATCGTTATATTCCTTTTAATCTAATGTAAAGCTCTCAACTAGTCTAGCTATTTCCCTAGAGTTTGTAGATGATGCTGTATAATCAGGATCTTCCAAAAATGATGACGTTAAACACATTCGTATTCTCTCAACTATAAAATCAAACTCTTTGTCCTTCCACTTTTCGTTATCTTTTATTCTGTTATACAATGCAGGCAGAATTAGAGCCATTGATGTTTGGAATTTATAACTTTTACTTGAAATTCCATATAATTCTTTAGACAACGGATATGGTGTATATTTGGTAAACTGCTTGAGCCAAGCATTAAACTTCTCAAACTCATATATCATATTGTTTTCATCACGTAATGCTTGCTCTTCTCCCTGCTCTGAAAATAATTCAGCCTTCTTTTTCATGTATTCTGTGGCATAAGTGGTAGAATCTTTAAATGACTCATCGATTCCAAACTCTAAAACATATAAAATACTAAAAATGCCTTCATGAACTTTTTTCTTTAAGAATCTATCTTTTGTAACATTATAGATTTCACTCAATACTGGGTCGCTATTACTCTTGTATAATTTCTCGACAAACTTTGTTATGTAATCGTTATGTGGAGAAGAATAAACTGCATTACGAATTTCCTGCGGTGTAAGGTTCTTAGTTCCTTTGTTATATCTATTAAAAACTTCTAACTCAAATCTTTTTCCTGGGAATTCCCTAAATACAAATGCCGGTAATTTATGTCCTATTATTAACTCTTGTTCCTCTATAGGAAGCTCGCTAAATTTCTTGCCTTCATAATCTTTTAAAAGTGGTAACCCTGTAAGCTTAAATTCACCTTTTCTAAACCTATACAAGGCAAATAATCTATGTTGTCCATCCACAACATTTAATACTTGTACCCCTTTAATTCGTGTAGAACACAAAAAAACAGGAGGAATTGGAATTCCTACTAAGATAGATTCAATTATAGAACTCTCTTCTTCTATTGTTGATCTGTATTCTCTCTGATAGTCTGGTTTCAAAATAAGGCTATCACTAAACTCTAATCTACCTTCTGCATCTAATTGCTCATCCGGTAAATGTTGTAATTTATATCCATTATCTATAGCTTCAACTATATTTTTTATTGTTTGATCAAGTTCTACCGGCTTAACCTTAAACTCTTCCTTACTCATTATTTTCCTCCATATTGTAAAACTCTCTAATCTTATTCTTTAAAAGTATATCTTTAGATATAGATGATAGCTCTGGATATATATCTACAAATCTCATCCCCATCACAAAAAGACTTTTCAATATTTTCTTCCCACATGAGTGTGGAATAATAATCTTTTTTAGGCAATCATTAGCTATTTCGATTTCTTCCAACGGCTTATCTTCATTGAAATATACAAATAATCCATTCTGGGCAGCAATACGTGGATTACTTTTCTTGGCCGTAATGGCACATGGATATTCAATATCTGCTAAACACTTATTATCACCATACGATACATTAACAATTTCAGAGCGTTTAATCGACATTTGATTCAATTTATTAGGATTAAGAATCCATATGACAGAGTTTTCTTCATCATCTTCCTCATACTTAAAAGCATTCTCTACTGCAAACATTACAGACACTAAATGTGAATATGTAAAATCCAACAAGCAAGTCGGCACTCCAAAATGCTGTGCATATACAAGCCATTCATATTCATTTGTCATAGCTGAGGAATCTACATATTGAGCAGAATTTATTTTAAAATCCTCAATAAAACTTTTTCTTAATGACTTGGAATAAAGTTTCATTCCATCCTCATCACATCTCATTGCTGATGGCAGAAGCGAAAAGTCTTTTTCTTGACCGCGTGATAATGTATAATCTGGCGGAAGTTTATCTATATATTCTATGTATTCTTCAAGTGAATTGACTGTAATCGACTCCATTACTCTTTTTTTACCCTCCCTTTTCTTATTCTTGATATTTCTTAAAATTCTCAGCCTGCTCCAATACTTCCTTGTATACATCATCGATTGTTACTGGTGGATAATCATACTTATCCAAAAGCAAAATCAGATCCACCTGAAGATTTGCCTTAATATCCTCTCTTGTTGAAAAATCCGGATATTTAGCCTTATCCTCTACTACAACCTTGATTTCCTTTGAAAGTTCAATCATCTTATCTTCTGGATATTCAAATTCATATTTTTTTGCCACAGCAGATAAAATGTCATAGAACGCTTTTTCTTCGTAGTCTATTCCCATGTCTTCAAAAGAATTTTTCTCTTTTTTAAGCTCATGGATAAGATCAGCAAGCTGATTCGCAACATCATCAAGGACTTCATTTGCAAAAGCCTCGTCCTTACGCCTATTATTATATGTATCTACGACCTGCTTCATTCGCTCTGCGAACTCTATACTCTTAATCTTATTCACTCTCTGGAACTCTTCTATTGCATAGGTCAGTAGTCTCTGTAATGCCTTAATCTTTGTATTAGGCAGATTAATTTTCTCAATACGAGCCATATACTCATCACTGAAAATATCAAAGTCGATATGCTTTCCGGTCTCAAAGAGCTCTTCTATACCATCAGACTGTATTGCACCTTCAAGAAGCTTTCTGACTTTCATGTTCATTTGCTCAGTATCTGGAGCTTCACCCTTGGTCAGTTTATAAAGAACTGACCTCACAGCTTGATAAAAATGGATTTTCTCTATATCTTCATCAGTAAAGTTTTCACTTGCGCTGCACAGATTAAAGGCTTTCTTCATCTTCCTAACAGCTGCCATGAAGCGTAATTCTAACTCTTCTGTCTGCTGAACATACTCTACAGCTCTGTTCAAACAATTAAGTTGTTGCAACGGATCTCCATTAAAGAAGTCATCTGAATTAAAATTACAGAACATACTATCAAGCACATCAACTTCATCGAGAACTATAGTTACAGCTTGTTCTATATTGTCAAACTCCTGTTTTTCAAAGTTTGTATATTTGCGAAGAGCCAAGTTCATATTCTTTTTTATGCCGATATAGTCAACAATAAGGCCTCTATCCTTGCCCTCATATACACGGTTTACTCTTGAAATTGTCTGGATAAGTGTATGCTGCTGAATAGGCTTATCAATGTAAATAGTATCAAGACATGGAACATCAAAACCTGTAAGCCACATGTCTACGACAATTGCAATTTTAAAGTTGGACTTCACATTTTTAAACTGTCTATCCAATTCTTTTCTGTCTTCTTTTGTGCCAAGCATATCGTAAAGCTCTTTTTCATCATCTTTGTTTCTTGTCATTACAAGCTTTACTTTTTCAATAGGCTTAAGCTCTTCTTCGTCCTTCTCTGAAAGCTCAACTCCTTTAGGAGCCTTTCTCTTTTCTTTCCACTCTGGACGAAGTTCCATAAGATTCAAATAAAAGGCATAGGCAATAAACCTGTTTGCGCAAACAAACATGGCTTTTCCAGCTACGGTAGAACCTTCCTCAACTCTCTTTTCATAATGTACTACAAAGTCCTTAGCTACTGCCTTAAGTCTGTCAGGATCACCAATAATAACGTCAAGATGTGCTACTGCTTTTTGGCTTTCCTCAATTTGTTCTTCCGATGTTCCCAGTGTTGCACATTTATCATAGTATTCTTCGATTTCACGGAGCTTATCATCTCTAAGCGTAACCTTTGCTGCACGACCATCGTAAACAAGATTGACTGTTATCTCATCCTTAACAGCCTCTGTCATTGTATATGGATGACCAACTATATCACCAAACACCTCAAGAGTCGCATCAATAGGTGTTCCAGTGAATCCCACATATGTGGCATTTGGTAAAGAATCATGTAAGTACTTGGCAAATCCGTACGTGCGATTAACACCTTCATCCGTGATTCTTACCTTCATATCAAGATTTACCTGCGATCTATGTGCCTCATCAGAGATGCAAATAACGTTAGATCTATCCGTGAGAAGCTGCGTATCTTCTGTAAATTTCTGGATGGTCGTGAGATAAACTCCTCCACTTGGCTTTCCTTGCAACTCATTTCTTAGTTCATCCCTGGAATCTATACTGATAACATTGTTGTCACCAATATATTCCTTGGATGAAACAAATTGCTTAGAAAGCTGGTCATCCAAATCAGTTCTATCTGTTATCAGCAGTATTGTAGGATTCTTGAAATAACTGCTCTTCATAAGCATTCTTGCTAAAAAGAGCATAGTGTAGCTCTTTCCACAACCCGTGGTTCCAAAATAAGTTCCGCCCTTTCCATCTCCCTCAGGTTTCATGTGTCTCTTTATACTTTCATACAGATTATTTGCAGCAAAAAACTGTGGATATCTGCATACAACCTTCACTTCTTTATTTGATGTATCTGGGAAATAAATGAAATTTTTAATAACAGAAAGAAGCCTGCTTTTCTCAAGCAGACCATCTACCATGGTAAACAGTGAATTGATTCCATCCATTTCAGGATCGTTATCATTTACTTTGCGCCATGCATAGAAAAATTCGTATGGAGTAAATAACGAGCCATACTTACTATTTGCGCCATCACAAATAACTACAAAGGCATTGTATCTAAAGATTTCAGGAATATCCCTCTTATAGCGCACTGTAAGCTGTGTATACGCATCCATGATAGTTGTGTTTTCCTGAATGGCAGTCTTGAATTCGAGCACAACTAATGGCAAACCATTTACATATATAATTCCATCCGGAATACGTATCTGGTAGTTATAGCCCTCTATTTCAAGCTGATTCACTATCTTAAAGGTGTTCTTTTCTGGCTCATCATAGTTTATAAATTCAATATAGATATCCTTTTTTGCAGGATCTTCCCTATTAAGCACAAAGCCATCCATTATCATTGACATAATGGCCTTATTGGCTTCATATAATGAACCTCCTTCTGTCCTTAAGGAAAGAATGATACTATCAATCTCACTTTCAGTGATTTCAACATTGGCATAGCGAGTACGTAGATAATCTTTAAGATCATCTACTAACAGCACCTCGGTTTTCTTTCGTATAAGCTCATTACCGGTCTGATGAATATATCCCTTGTCTTCCAAGAGCTTCATTATAGACATTTCCAATGCATGTTCATTAAATGCCACTCCATTCACCTCCGATACATCTTTTAATGCCTTGCTGCAATCCATTCTCTATCGCATATATAGCATCTATCTTCATTGTTGAGCTGTATAAACTTCCCTTTACTGCCCCAACATGTAGAACAATAATGAATCTGATCTTCATCACCCTCAAGAGTTATATATAATGCATCTTTGTGGCGAATAACTTTCTTCTTTTGATTCAATTCATCTTTCAGTTCTTTATTTTCATTGCGTAGCTGCATTATTTCATTTTGCATATCAAGGGCTTGACTCCCCAAATCAAGAAGTTGCTTATAAAGCTCTATATTATCAGCTTTTTGCACAATACCAGCTACATCTTTTATTCCTTCATATAATCCCATTATTTTAATCCCTTTCATATAAATGATAATTTAGAAGCACAAGCTCAAGCGCTTTTCACTTCATGGTTTATTAATTATGACCCTTTTCAACACTCTATAGATGAAGATGGATTACCGCTTCCTCTTACAGGATGGGAAAATGGAATTCTTGATAATTGTGTTGAATTCATAAATGGTTACGCCTTTAAGAGTGATGATCTCCTTGATGAGCCGACAACAGATTGCTTTGATGTCTTTAAGATGGGAAACATCAAAAAAGGCGGTGGGCTCAATTATGATGGCACCAAAAGCTGGATTGAACGAAAGTACTGTTCTAGTTTAATGCGCTTTGTATTGTCATCAGGAGACATTCTTATGTCCATGACTGACATGAAAGAAAACGTAGCACTCCTAGGACATACTGCTCTTATGGACATCAATAACAAATATATAGTAAATCAACGAGTAGGATTATTACGAACAAATGGCTATCTTGGAATTAGTCCATATCATATTTACCTTCTTACAAATAATCCAACTTTTTTACGTGAATTGAGGCGTCATGCACATATTGGTGTTCAGGTAAATCTCTCAAAAGAAGATATAGTAAACTCACGAGTTATATATGCACCAGAGAATGTAAATATAGCCTTCACCAAAATGGTTAAACCATTATTTGATGCAATATCTCTTAACAATAAAGAAATACAGCAACTCAAAGATGTAGCTTATCAAATACAAGCTCAACTAAGCCGCTAAATTATCATTTATCTTCTTTTTTAACTCTATTCTCTCCTCAATAGTATTATAGGCTTTAACTATTTCTAATTGTTCTTCCATAGGAGGAACCGGAACTTCCATTCTACATAAATCATCCCATGTTATTCCACCTCTGACAGAACCATCTGTCCTAAGCCAGCATTGTCTATCAAATTCAGGTCTTCTAAACCACATCATCAAATATTCTGCATTCAGCAAATCTGTATCAACTACATCAAACATAAAATATGCGGGTGACACTATTCCTGGTTCATCCTCATTGAATAGTGCTATAGGCAATCTTTCATCTCTTCCAACATGCATAGGATTACAAGCAAAATAACCTTTTTTCAGCAGTTTGTATTTGGACAAATCCGTTCCAATTACATTTGCCACTGAAGGCATAAAAAATTTATCAATATTAATTCCCAGTACTCTATCGGTTATTTCTTCCCTATTTCTATCATCTACCAATTGTATGTGATTTCCTAATGGTTCATATCCCTTATGCAATCTTCTCACCTCATCCTATATATTTTCTATGAGCTATTTTTACGTTGCTCTGTTTAACCATCGCATACTGCAATGTCGTATCTATCCGCTGATGTCCAAGTAACTGCTGTAGCTGTTCTATCGGCATTCCTTTATCTATAGCGACTGTAGCTAGTGTCCTTCTAAATCTATGCGGATGCACATTCCGAATTCCAAGATCTCTACCAATTTTCCTTAATCTACTCTCCACACCCCCGATTTTTAAACGATTATGTGGATTATCCAGACTCACAAATAGTGCTGGATTTTCGTCATCTCTTGAATTAAGATACTGCCTTAGATGTAACTTGCTTCTGACATCAAAATAAACTATCCGTTCCTTATCCCCTTTGCCAAGAACCGTACATTCTCTTTCTTCAAAATCTATGTCATCTATATTGAGCTGTACCAGCTCTCCGACTCTCATACCTGTTGAAGCCAAAAAATCAATCAAAGCTAAGTCTCTTATTTCTTGACAAGAATCACGCATCTTCTCAAGATCCTCATCTGTATATGCTTCTTTAATTACCTTACTAGCTTTGACTTTGTGAATGCGCCTAACTGGGCTTTTTATAATCAACTCTTCATCTTCTAGCCATCCAAAAAAACTCGAAAGAATTCTCCGCATATTATCAATCGTAACTTTGCTTGATCCTTTTTTCTCCTGGTAGTCTGCTAAGTACTTCCTCAAGTCCTCAGTAGTAATGCGCTTCACTGTCTTACCTATACTATTAACAGTTTTCTCTATAACACTCTTATAGTAATCAAGCGTTTTCTCTGATCTACCCTCAATCCGCTTAGCAGCAATAAAATCGTCAAGATAATTTCTAGCATCCTCAAGCGAACCATTTTCGATACACACATCCAAAGTTTCAGATAATCTCTCCATCTGTGCATTATCTAACACAGCTAGCATTCTTTGCTTTACAAATAATGCTTGTTCCTCCGTCATAATCAAAATCTCCTTTTTTCATATAAGATAACGATTATGACGTCATTTAGCTAAATGATAATTTAGCTAACATGGCAGATACGATATTTTTTGATAAATTTATAAAGGAAAGCTCAAATAATACCGTATCCTTTACTGATATAGTGCAACTAATGGGTGGTGGAACTCCAAAAACCGAAATTGGTGATTACTGGAACGGAGATATACCTTTTTTCACACCCAAGGATGTATCAGATTCACCGTTTTGCTTAAGCACTGAAAAAAAGCTAACAAATGAGGGCTTAAACAATTGTTCCAGCCGACTCTATCCACCGTACACAACGTTCGTAACCTGCCGCGGTACAGTAGGAAACCTTTCTATGGCAGGAGTTCCGATGGCTATGAATCAGTCATGTTATGCCTTAAAAGGTAAAGATGACTATCCGCCGTTATTTGTCTATGCTTTTACTCGTTATGTTATAGCGACTATGAAAAAGAAAGCATCGGGAGCTGTTTTTAGCGCTTTAGTTACACGTGATTTTGAAATGGAAAAAGTTTTTCTTCCCGACAAAGGTGATGCTATACATTTTCAGAATCTTGTGTACCCTTTATTCTGTGAAATTCTTTCAAATACAAAAGAAATACAGTTGCTTACAGAACTTAAGGGTGGTTTGTTAACACAGATCTCAAGCCGCTAAATTATCATTTATCTTCTTTTTTAGTGCTATCCTATTATCTATCGTCTTATAAGCAGCCACAATTTCATTCTGCTCTTCGATGCTTGGTACAGGAAGTTCAACATCACACATGTCATCCCATGAGAAAATTTCTCTCACGCTTCCATGTGACATATACCTTGCATATCTATCAAACTCTGGTCTGTTAAACCATAGCATCAGGTAATTTGGAGATAATCGATTTTCGTCATTTACTTTGAACACAGAATAGGAGCTGGAGATAATACACTCATCCTCATTCAATAGCGCAACTGATATCTTATCTCCATTCCTTGAAGTAACCGGTCCATATGCAAACTGATTTCTTTTAACAACTTTATAATTAGAAAAGTCTGTTCCAACTGTATTCGCGATTGACTCGATAAATGTTTTTGAAATGCTTACACCAAGAAGCCTATCTATTGCCAAATCTTTATTCCTAATATCCACCGGGCTTATGTAATCGCCAAGTCTTTTATAATTTGATTTCATAACCAAGCTCCTTAAATACTCCAAGCAACTCTTCCTTTGACTTTTCCTCCTGCACTAACAACTCCTGAAGCTCACTCTGCAATGTCTTCATTTTTGTGTCAAAGTCAATGTTTTCATCACGATTTACAAATTCAATATATCTACTTGGAACCAGGGTAAATCCTTTTTCAGCGACTTCATCATAGCCTGCTGAATAACAGAATTCTGGTATATTTTCGTATGTGTTCTCATATCCAACTTGTTGCCAGTTATGATATGTTTCTACAACCTTTGCTCTATCTTCTTCTGTAAGCTCAATATATTTCTTCTCATATGGGCTTCCCATCTGACGAAGATCCATGAAGAGAATTTCCTTTTCTCTGTTACGATAGTGTTTCTCAACACCATTGTTATCAACAGTACGCTCTTTCTTATTCTTGTTAAGAATCCACAGTGTAACACTGATGTCGGTTGTGTAGAAAAGATTTCGAGGCAGAATCAGAATTGCCTCAACCAAATCGTTTTCAATAAGCTGCTGTCTTATCTTAAGCTCAGTACCATCATCAGAAAGTGCTCCATTCGCAAGAAGGAATCCTGCAACACCATTCTGAGAAAGCTTAGATACCATATTTAAAATCCAACCATAGTTTGCATTACTTGTTGGTGGAACCTCATACCCATTCCATCTTGGATCATCAAGGAGCTCATCATCTGCACGCCATTCTTTCTGGTTGAATGGCGGATTTGCCATGATATAATCTGCTTTCAGATCCTTGTGCTGGTCATTTGAAAAAGTATTTGCTGCTGTTTCTCCAAGATTTGCAGCGATACCTCTTATGGCAAGATTCATTTTGGCCAGTTTGTATGTAGTATTTGTATACTCCTGACCATAAATAGAAACTTTCTTTTTATTACCATGATGTGCTTCTACGAACTTAATCGACTGCACAAACATACCACCAGAGCCGCAGCATGGATCGTAAAGTATACCATCATAAGGCTCAATCAATTCTGCAATCAGATTAACAATGCTCTTTGGAGTGTAGAATTCTCCCTTACCCTTTCCTTCAGCAATAGCAAACTTACTGAGGAAATATTCATACATTCTGCCGATGATATCATTTTCTTTATCTTTTGTTGTATCAATCTTATTTATTTCATCCAAAAGTGATGCCAGCTTAGTTGTATCAAGCTGTAATCTTGAATAGTAATTATCCGGTAATGCCCCCTTTAATATAGGGTTGGTATTTTCAATTGTATAAAGGGCAGTATCAATCTTAAGCGCAATGTCATCCTGCTTTGCATTCTCCATCACGTAAGACCATCTGCTTTCAGGTGGTAAGTAGAAAACATTATCCTTTGTATAAAAAGCTATGTTATCTACAAACTTGTCATGTCCTTCTGCAATGATTTTTGCCTTTTGCTCTTCAAATTTATCACTTGCAAATTTAAGGAAGAACAAGCTCAGTACTACATGCTTATACTCTGCAGATTCAACAGAACCTCTAAGTTTATCCGCAGATTTCCAAAGAGCTTCCTCCATTGATACTTCTTTTTTAGCCTTAGGTGCCATGTATATACCTCTTTCAACTATTTATATTTGTTCAATTATAATTGTACGCTTTTATGTATCCTAAAAAATAGACTCTTAAACTTTTCTCTTAAAGCTTTTCTCTTAAATAACAACTGCTATCAGTATATCATATATAGTCTTCGTCAATCAGCCTTTGAAGCATTTCTCTGAAGTTGGATTTTGTAATTTTAAGCTCCTGTCCACTCAGTAATCTTTCAACTCTTGGATAAGCTTCTGACTTTTCAATCTCCGCAATAATACTTCCGCTGTCTCCCTTACCATGTCCACTATGTGGGGTAGGACCAAAGAGAACGACACGATACTGCGGAGCATACTGCATCTTTCTGAAATCGTACTTCTGAGCATCTTCATAATCCAAGCAGAATTCAAAACGCTTTTTATCTATACCAAGCTGTTTGCCAATAGATGCCAGAACATCTTCCTTGACTTCGGTTCCACCTACTACAACAATTTTGCCATCCTTGTATGTTTCAAATTGATTTTCACTGTTAAGAAGATCTGATAGTCCCAGGAGCCTCAATAATTCTTCAAGCTCACCACTTCTATTGGCTCTCGATAAAATCTGTGTTATCTTGTCGGGCAAAACTTCCATGATAGCGTCTTCAAGTTCTGACAATTCTTCAATAGACAACATATCACTTCACCTCCCCGAAGATACCTCTCAAATCATTCTGTGCTTTCTGAATCTTAAGCTGCAGCACTTTTATTTCGTCCTGCTTAGCCTGGTACAGATTTGCAATTTCATTTTGCTTTTCCATTGATGGCAATGGAACAATCAGCTTCTTAAGTGACTCAGCTGAGATATTTGGAATTGTTGCACCTACGGCAATTGACTTAAGAACAGCAGTTCCAACTTCACTATCAAAAAAGGCCTTGATAAAATATGGATTAACCTTTTCTTCATCCAACTCAATGATAAAAAGATTACCATTTCCTAATATCTTTCTTCCTTCCTCAACCTCAGCAACCGCAACCTTGAATGGTGCACCATTTTTTGAAAGCAAAAGGTTTCTATTCCCAATACAATACTTATCTAGCTTTGCATCCAGCTCTTTAAGATATGGTAAATCTTCGGAAATCATTCCATTCTGAATATTTGCAAGCATAAGATACTGTGTATCTGTAGGTTCATCTGAAACCATTTCATCTAACTCACTTGCCCTAAGTGGAGCCCCTCTGGTGATGCGCTTCATTAAACTGCCAAGCTCAACACCATCCTCAATCTCAATGGTCTTTTCAAGATATCGTGAAGGATTAAGCACAAATTCATTATTCTGCAAAGTCTTCAAATCTACAGTAATAGTCTCGTCTCCATCCTCTTTTAATAAACTTATAATGTGTTCAATATTTTCATCAGTAATGACGTTCTGTCTTCTACCCTGCTCACATAAGGCTGTTGCATCTACCAACCTAACTTCTTTATTGCCCCTGCTAAGAACAATCATAGTTGTAGCAATATTTGTAAACTCAAATAGCTTTGCAGGAAGAGAAATAACTGCTTCAACATATCCATTTCTAATGAAGTATTCACGGATTCTCTGATCTATACTGTTCCATGTACTGCCATTAGTCATAATGGCAACTGCCTTACCATTTTCTGTAAGATGATCAAAAATCACTGAATTAAAAATCCAGTCAGATGAAGTAGCTCTTTTTATCTCCGGCATTCTCTTAAGAAGGTCTTCAATATAAGCTGAGCCAGTCTGCAGATGGATTAACCTCATACCAAATGGATAATTTGAAAATATCTTTTCAAACTTTTTATCCATTGAAACCGCAAACATATCGCCAAGTTCAAATTCTGTATTATCAGCAAATAATTCTGCTCTGATTTTTGAGATTTCATATGAATAGGTATTAAGCTCTATTCCGTAGAATGGATTTATCTCATGTCCCTCAGTAGCAAGGGTAATAAAATCACCAGCTCCACTTCCAAAGTCTGCAACTCTCTCATTCTCTTTGATATCCAAAACTCTCACTGCAAGTTTTGAAAGAGACTCTGGTGTTCCATATTCTCCGCCAAATCTTCCTGAGTATTCTCTCGGAAATACAAATAGATAAGCAAGCAAGTCCTCTTCTGAAAATGTTTTTGATAGTTGTAAAGCTATCTCAATACTATCTCTAGCAACTTCTTTTGCGAACATTGCCCTCTGCTCAGAAATTTTATCTTCTATAAAGAAAAGTAAATCATCAATATTATCAATCTCATTTGTTAAAGCTACAAATGCTAAGTACACAAGAACAAAATTCTGCTTTGGATCGGCTGGTGCCATTCCTCTCATAAAGTTAGCTATCTTCCAACTAATCTCACTTACAACCTTAGCATCAATCTTTCTAATTTCGTTTCTATCTAACATGGGTTTCCTCCTTTGGTTATTTATAACCATGTTGTTATCTGATGAATAAAATATATCAACAGATTCTTTGGTTGTCAATAACCAATTTTGGTTTTTAATAACCATGTCGCTTAATTATCTCAATAAATGTGCAAATTATCTACTATGCAAAGCAAAAGCAGACAGCCCATGACTTTTACTAATTCACAGAACTGCTCCTAGTGTTCAATTTACAATCTCAAATGTTTTTACAATTGGTCTCATCAAGAGCCAATCATCACATATCATCCAAATCATCCTCAAATTCCAGCCATCCGAGAAGTCTATCTTCTTCTCTTTCTCTTCTCAGTTCATCCTGACGACGATCAAATTCTCTGCGCTCCTTTTTGCTCATTTTGCTTGTAAGGTCCTTGTATTGCTTATCTGTTAATCTGACATCTTTATCTTTCTTTCCAAAAAACATAACGCTACCTCTCTTTCAATCCAAACTTCCATCTCTCTTGCAGATTTCATAGAACTCGCAAGTGACACAGAAGTGTTTACAGAATCTGTTGTTCCTATGAATACATTTCCTAAGCCAATACAGAAGTTTCTCCATAATGTGTTCTCCTCAAAAAGCAACCTTCTCTTCACCTTGTAACTAAAGTGTAAACCTCTATCAGTCCCATAAAAATAACAGTTCTTTTGTCCAGTATCCATGCGGCTTTCGGAGATTCAACCAGAAGTCCAAATGCAAATAGAGGTAGATATGTGCTATGATCATTTACAAAAATGATAACCACAGGAGTTCTATAATTATGAATGGCATTACAAAAGCTGATTGGAAATTATTCATGGATAAGGTTCCCGAATGGCAGGAAGCGTATATGGAAAGGCTTTTAAAAGAATATGTTAAGATGCTTCAGAACAAGAAACCAGCATCTACCAAGTTCTGGGATCTCGATAAACGAATCAAGAAAGATAAGAAGAATCCCGGTGTGCAGATGCAGCTTGATAAAGGTGAAGCCATTTTTGATATTGTGACCATGATAAATCTTGGAATCATTACACAGGAAGATCTCGCTGACTTCAGTGATGATTTGAAAGAATCGGTTCAGGAACTGATAGACCGTAATTATGGGAAGTAGTAAGTAGAAAGAGCTGTTGATGTTTAACAAATAACACCAGCAGCTCTTTTGCAATTATCTATAAGCTTTTGCCGATTTTGTTTAATAACTGCTGAATCAACTCTTGCAGTAGCACTGTAATTGTAAGAAGGAGTGCTAATACTGTGGCCGCCACTTTCAACAAAATTCTTTTTATCTTTACCTGATATTGTTCTTTATTCTTCAAATAATGTCTAACTGCAACAATGATTATTGCAAGGAATAATTCAAAAATAGCTAACATGTTATCACCGCCTTTCCCAAATGGCACAGGACGGGAAATGATATATGATCATTCCCCGCCCCAACTATAAATCTGTTAATCAATATCCCCATACCATCCAGGAAGCGTGTAGCCATCCTCTCCCTCAGGAAGTCCAATTACATGAAGTTCATCTGCCGAATACACCCAGCCTTTGCCGGAAGTTGTGTTTCCACTAGATGAAGAGCTTCCGGAATCGCTGTATTTATTTGAGCTTTTATTTGATTTACAATTTGGTTTTCTCTTTGAAGTTCCTTTGCTTATGGAATCGATTGCTTCCTGCGTCAGGGTCCCCTCTGCTTCTAACTCGTCCATAAGTTTCTCGTCACGCTCAAGTTGTTTCTGTAGCCATCTCTCGCAATACTCCTCATAACTTTCAGCATCCACTCTGATGCTACTAACCAAAAGCATAAGAGTCATAACTGTAATGGAAGATAATACAATAATCATTTTTCTCATAAGAATCACCTTTTCCTTTCACAAAACTATTGTTATCTTCCCCCAACTGCTTTTCTATGATTCAAATTTTAAACTGTCAATTGTCCAATAATTTCCACAATGAAAAAGCGCATGAACACTGGGATGAGGAGATGTATTTTGAAATCATCTCTCACGTCAGTATCCATGCGCACTTTTTATGCTTGCTTTTTGTTTATTCTTTAAAGCAATCCGGTATTTCTTTTACCCCGCGCCCCATACATAGCGCTGAAGAAGCACCTGTGTATGGAAGGGGATTTCCTTCAATGTCTGTCACGCTGCAGCCTGCTTCCTTGGCGATAAGCGCAGCTGCCGCGTAGTCCCAGATCTGAATCTTCAGTTCAAAGTATAGTCCGCATCTTCCAAGAGCAACGCAGCACATGTCCCATGCAGCAGTTCCGGATCTTCGAAGATCAACGCACTGAGGCAGGAGTCTTTTTGCTATGTCAAAAGATCTGTCTCTGTATTCTTCGTAGTAAGGAGCGGTTCCAAAGCATGCGAGCTGATCAGAAAGTGGTGCCTCTGATGACATTATCTTTTCACCATTCATGTAGGCGCCCTGGCCTGCTGCCGCAGAGAACATCATGTCATCATAGGGATTGTAGACAACGGCCATGTATGGCTTTCCATCCTTGAGAAGTCCCACAGATACAACTGAAGGTCTATACGCATAGATGAAATTTGATGTTCCATCTATTGGATCTATGACAAAGCAGTATCCGCTTGCCATCTTAGCGGAAAAGACATCCTGCCCATCTTCTTCTCCAAGGAACTCAGCCTCAGGCAGCACCGCCTTCAACTTTTCCACAAGGAATCTCTGAACCTTCTCGTCTGTTTCAGTAACAAAATTTGCATGTCCGGACTTTTCCATCACCTTAGGGCGTTTTGCTGTCAGTAGTATATTTCCGGCCTCTCTTACTATTTCAATAATCTCATCTATTTTCATTTTTTCTTTTAACCTATCCTTCTTTTGATCTGCCTTTCGTTTGAGACAGCTACATCCTTAAGGTCCTTTGGTATCATCAGCTCTATCACTACATTCATCCGATTACCAAATCTGCGGCTCTTTTCAACTTTAGTAATCGAAGCATGGGTCTGCACTTTGGGATCTTCCAGAAGTGGAAGGACCACGTAGTAAAGCTCATCCTCATCAAAAGATACTGATCCAAGCACCTTACCTGTCACAATTTCTTCAACAACTGCCCTGTCTTCTCGAAGAAAAATGTTCAAAGGCTCCCCTATAGTTGGTGCAGAAGCTTTCGGATCTGCAGGATTTTCTTTTACAAATCCATTGAAGGTGAATACCTCTGTGTCTCTATCCTCACGGACCTTATTGCCAATCTTTCTGGCTGCATCAGCAGGAAGGACATACTCCTGCATCATGAAATGAAAGATGTCTTTTACCTTATCAGGTGTGAGCCTTGCGCTATAGTCTGTCATGATATCCTTGCAGGCTTCCAGAACGCTCTTGGAAAAGAGCTTGAACTCTTCCATATCAGGATCCCAGACAAACCTCCCTCTGGCCATCTTGGAAAGTGGCAGCTCCTCATCATACATCTTGAACTGAACGTAGATGTTCCTCTCAGAGAATGCAGCCTTGTTCTCAAAGGCATCCCAGGTAAACTCATAAGTGTCGAAGTAGGGCTCTCCTTCAGACTCCTTGATCTTTTTATAAGCTTCAATGACCTGCCTGATCTTATCATCATCCTCAGGATTTCTTTTCCTGGTCGGATCAGAATCCGGATGGTACAGGATAAGAAGCTTTTTGTATTTGGCTTTTATCTCCCGGTCGTCGTCATGTTTAGAGGCGCCGAGGATCTTGTAAGCTTCCTTAAGTGTCATACAGATTAATGTGATATCCTTTTCTCATGTAAGAAACTGATCAGTTCCTCTGAACAATTTGCCTTGATTAGCGTTCTAAGACTGATCTTATCCGTACGTCGCCAGAATATCACTCCTAAAACAGCTCTTTTTCTGGGGAGTGTACGGATAAAATCATGTTCTAGGACTAATCTTATCCGTACGTCGCTAGAATATCACTCCTATAACAGCTCTTTTCCTGGGAAATGTACGGATAAAATCATGTTCTAGGACTAATCTTATCCGTACGTCGCCGGAATATCACTCCTAAAACAGCTCTTTTCTTTGGGAATGTACGGATAAAATCATGTTCTAGGACTGATCTTATCCGTACGTCGCTGGAATCTCACTCCTAAAACAGATCTTTTTCCTGGGGATTGTACGGATAAAATCATGTTCTAGGACTGTTCTTATCCGTACGCCGCTGGAATCTCACTCCCGAACCGAATCTCACTCCTAGAATCTCCCCAAAAAACATCTCTTTTAACATCCCCTACTGTTCCATTATTGGAAGCAATATCTGCAGGGTAAATATGCCGTCCTTGGCATTTACTGTCATAGTGCCGCCGTACTTCTCGGCAAGATATCTGATGCTCTTGACGCCAAAGCCGTGCTGGGTCTTGTCTGTCTTGGTTGTGAGGGGCATGCCATCTTCAAATGACAGGACTCCGTTGTAATAGTTCTGAAGCTGCAGCATGAACATGTTGTTCTGATTAAGGACCTTCAGATTTATAACTCTCTTTTCCTTATCACTTATCTTCTCAACCGCTGTAATGGCGTTATCCAGAGCATTTCCGAATATTGCATAGACATCCTCGAGTTTCATGAATGAGAGTGATCCTGCGTCGGCCATGCAGCTTAGCTGTATATCATGTTCGCAGCAGTACAGCCCCTTATCCATCATCAGGACATTAAGGGCCTCGTTACCAGTATCTATGGCCACATCGTAGATCATAATATCTTTCTTCAGCTCTTTATAGAAAGCCTCTCTGTCGCTATCCTTCTCCATGTGATGAATAGCCTCGATCTGATGCTTTAGATCATGGCACTTTCTATTGATACTGTCGATGGTCTCCTGCTTGATCTTGAACTGCTCCTTTTGGATCATAAATGCCTTATTGATACCCTCAAGCTCGCTTGCATAGTACTCGCTGAGCCGCCTTGTACCCTGTGTCCACAGAATATATACGCAGCAAAGAGCATCAACAATCCTGTAATATACATAATTCCAGGAGAATTCCACATCATAAAAGGTATTGCCTTTATACATGACACTTACAAATAGCACGATCATCATGATCGTTATGATTGGTACCAGATCTGTCTGCTTAAAGCTCTTGGCTTCCATCTTGGCAAAGATTCTTTTGATAACAAAGGCAAATATCCCATAGATAAGAATATAGACAACTATATCTATTACCTGTATTCTGCCAAATATCGCATCAAAGATCTCGCATATATCAAAGGCAACATGCTGCACTGCAAGAGCTACAATGGAGTAGTACAGAACCTGCCTCATGTTGTACTCTGTGCACAAGAATATCTGGAACAATACCCCCGCAATATACAGCGACCAGTAGCCCACAAAGCCTATTACCTCCATGATATTCCTGGAAAAATGATTCATAAAAAGAGATACCAAAATGAAAAGAGCTGCTGAAACAGCATAGCGCAGTCCCCAGTATTTTTTCCTGGGACTAAAAATGATCACTATAGTTCCGGACAATATCAGCTGTACTGCATATGAAATTAGATCCCATATTTCAAACATGGTATTCACAAAGTCTTACCTCCCATGTATTCAGCAATTGCCTGCAAGAACTCCCTCTTTTTGGGGCGGCTTATCTTAAGTCTGTCTCCGCCTACAATTACATCATCCTTATCGACACCGCTTACATGTTTAAGATTGATCAGATAGCAGTTGTTACACCTCTTAAAGGGCAGTTCTGATATCTTAACCTCTATCTCTTTTAGCGTGCCTTTTTGTTTGTAAACCTGATTGGTAGTGTGATAGTAAATATAGTGACCGTTCACCTCTATGTAATAGAGATCGTCACTTGAGATCATGACAAAGCCATGCTCTGTCTGAACTTTAAAGCTCTCTGACCTGTGCCCCTGATAAAAACCAAGAGCGTTCCTCATCTTCATGGCAAAATCACCGTAATTGACAGGTTTTACTATGAAATCAAAAGCCCTGACTTCATAGCCTTTGATAGCCATCTGAGCCAGATTAGTAATAAAGATGATAATGACATCAGAATCGACCTGCCTTATCTTTTTGGCAAGTTCAATTCCATTATCACTATCATCTTCTGTATTAAGCTCAATGTCGAGACAGAGCATCGCATAGCTCTTATCGTACCCGGACAGGAAAGACTCCCTGTCTGAGAACGTAACGACAGACAGGTCGATCCCTATCTCTCCACCAAGTCTTGTGAACATATCTGATAATTTTTGCTGTTCATTAAGATCGTCATCTACAACAGCGATTTTAATCACGTTCTACCTCTGGAAAAATAATCTTATAAACAGGGAAATATATCACCATCTGCACACCACCATTTATAACAGTTATGAGAATGTTATAAACGGCAGGCTCAAGGAACTGCTTACAAACAGGAACATAGATGGACATCAGCACGCTGCACACTACCGTTATTGCGACAAATGCTATGACATACCACATTGCCTGATACCAAACATTTCCATGAGACTTAAAGGTAACATTTCTCTGCATTGGGAAATTTACGCACTGTGCAATAAACAAAGTGATCGCAAAGGCTGCAAAATATCCCATTCCACCAGTTTCATCTCCGGTTACCGGATAATTAAATATATATGTATCTACTATACCCAATTTTACCCTAAAAAGCTGACAAGGTACACTACACCAATCTGTGTTGTTATTAATTACTGTGGGCAAAAAAGTCAGAAGCAAATACTGAAGCAGCGTAACCAAAAGAGAAAAGAGATAAAACTTAACAAACTGAAATAGTAACTTCTTTATCTTTTCTCTATTCATCATCTTACCTCTACAGTGGCCGACGCTGTCAGATTCTTATTAAGTGAAGTAGCATTTATCACTATGTTTCCTTTACTTACAGGTCTTATTACAGCCAGTGCTTCACCGTAGTATGTGTCGCAGACATCATCCAGGTAACTGCCTTCATAATATGGGCAGGCGCTGCCAAGGCCAATGAGCTCTCCACCGGTTACGCTGACCTTAATGTGATCTCTTTCAAGAGGCTTTACCTCTCCTGACTGATCTGTAAACTTAAGTCGAACATAAGCAAGATCGCCGTCACTATTTATTGCTGCAAGCTCCGGCTCTACTACTAACTGAGTCTTTTTCCCAGCAGTTAAAAGAACTGTTGTAGCAATTACTTTACCATTTTCAGCGTATGCCACAGCCTTAAGTTCACCCGGCATATAAGTAACATCAAACACTACTCTGCAATCGTTTTGGGGTCTCTTTTTACCGATAGTTTTACCGTTTAACAGAAGCTCTATCTCGTATGCGCGGGCATAGACCTCTACCTTGGTCTTCTTATTCTCGCATCCTTCCCATGACCAGCTGGCCATGGCATTTGTCATCTTCCATGCAGATGGAGAATGTTTTTGATCAGCATATTTTACAGGGATAACACCTATTGCAATGTCCTTTAGTCCAAAGGCTACGCGGGTGTAATCAGCTTCAGAAAGAGATTTACCTGTAAGATCAACTCTTCCGGAACCCGCTGTAACCCATCCTTTTCCGTGGCTAAAATCCGGTGCATAGTCCTGATATTCCCAGCTTCCGACACCTACTTCTCCCAGGTAATCCATACCTGACCATACGAAGTCGCCTATTATCCTGGGCTCATCTGCAGCAAGCTCCATGAACCTGTAGGCATCGCTGCAAAATGTCTCACTTCCAAGTATCAATCGGTCAGGATATTTCTTTAGATCATGGACATATCTGTTGATTCCATAGTTGTACCCTGCAAAATCCATTCTTGCAAAGGCGTCTCTAGTCAGTACGTCGCAAGGATACAGAGTAGCTCCGAACTTCATGAAATCTGCGCCAAGTATCCCTGCAAGGTTATTAAAGAATTCACTGCCAACTGCCTTCTTCTTTTTGACATTCTTAACTTCCTGCTCTGCCTTTTTATCAGAGTAGATGCCAAGTCCCATTGAACTTAAGAAGTTAAAAAAGATATTGATTCCACATGATACGGGTCTTGAAGGATCAAGTTCATGGAGGTAGTCAGTCATATCGCCGCAAAGCTCGATACCCTTTGCCTGAGCTGTCTCTGCAACTTCATTACCGGTTGAATACATGATAACGCTCGGATGATTGTAATCCTTATCTACAAGGGCCTTTAAGTCTGTTTTGTAGTTCTTTTCAACTGAGGTTGCATAGTCGTATCTGGTCTTGTGGATATACCAGGCATCGACGTACTCATCCATCATCAGGACGCCCATTTCATCGCATGCTCTAAGAATAGCCTCAGAGCAAGGATTGTGAGCACTACGCACTGCATTATAGCCATTTTCCTTCATGAGTCTGATCTTTCTGTAGTCAGAGAACTCATGTCCGGCTGCTCCGAGGATACCATTGTCATGGTGAATGCATGCGCCTCGAAGTATCACTCTTTTTCCATTGATGGCAAAGCCTTTTTTAGCATTAAATTCAAGGGTTCTGATACCAATGCGCTCAGTTCTGACATCATCACCAAAGCTTACCTTAAGGTCATAAAGCTTAGGATTTTCGGGGCTCCAAAGTTCTGCTTTGGGAAGCTCCATGGTAATCTCGGCTACACCATCAGCGTTAGTTATTTCTTTTACCACCGTATCAAGCTCTGCTACAGCGCATGTCACCTGGCCTTCTGCGTTTGTACTAACCGCAACCTTTATCACTGGAGGATCTATTGACAGGGTATCAACCTTAATTCCGTTTATGAGAATATGCTTTTGTGGCATCTGGTATAGCCATACAGGCCTGTAGATACCGGTTCCTGTATACCATCTGCTATTGGGCTGATCAGTATTTATAGCTTCTACAAGAATAGTGTTGTCCTCACCATATTTCAGAAGCTGTGTCACATCCACATAAAATCCGGTGTAACCATAATCCTGATAAGCAGCTTTGACGCCATTTACATATACAGTTGCCTTGTGATAGACACCTTCAAAATACAGAACTGTGATCTGGTCTGCCCATTCCTTTGGAGCCAAAAGAGTCTTTTCAAAAGAGTAATCCTGTGGCACATACCATCCAAGATTTACTCCAGTGACGCTTTCGTCGTCCTTTTCATCCAATAGCATCGCATCATAAGGAAGAGTTACATCAATTGCGGTATCTCTTTTCCCTGTAACAAAACATTTCCAGTTGTCATTTAAGCATATTCTCTTCATAATTAAACTTCTCTTCTTAAAAATCCACTAATAATTGTAAGCAATACTCCAATGCCCATAACAATTGCTATAGACACTATGTTTCCGACCTGTGTGGCATCTCCGAACATGTTAATGCCCTGAAATGCATCTACGAATGATCCGACCTGATCAGCCAGGTGTCTGAACACCGCAAATGAATAGCAAGCTGTTGCAGCTACCAGGAGAAGGTCCTCATCCTTTATCATTATAATAACATTTAATACAATTCCTATTACAAGTGCAGCCACTACCATCGCATTTGTGGCATTATGAGCAGGAGCCCATGCCAGGTATCTGACAAGTGATATAACTGCAACAATAAGCGCCAGCACTACGGCACAAAAGCCATATGATTTTTTTGCTAAAAAGTTCTTCATATTCGTCCACCTCATTCCTTAACAATCTCAATTACAGTTCTGCGTTTCTTCAGATCCATGAATATAAATAAAATGTCAAGTGCAGCAAATACTACGATAAGAACTATCATAAGTGGCTGCCACCAAGGTGTTACAGATACGATTTTAGAATCAACGCTGTATCCGTTCATAACGCTGCTATTTGCAACTGTATAGAGATAATCATGTGCTGACTTTCTGACAAGTGCCAGAAGGTCTCCATCATCAGTGTCTGTGATCTGCTTTGCTACAGCTGTTCCAACTGAACCGGAGAAATCAAGACAGAACTGATCTACACCGGCTGCAACTGCACTTGTAAGATGCCACTTATATGTACCCTCGGCACCTGCTACAGCGTCAGTTTCCTGCTGTCCGACAAATCCCCATTCATTCTCGATTACCTGGCTACAAAGTGCTGTACTCTCTGAGCACCATACAAGGCCAAGTCTGTTAAAGCCGTGCATAAGAGCTTTTCCACCGGCTGCTGCTATGGCTCCTTCTGCTGCTCTTAGAGATGTCTCTCTAAATGCCTGTTCGTTAAAGAATACTGCGATTCCTTCTCTGTTATTTTCCTGATCATTACCAACTACATGCTTGGCACCGGCCTGAACGCCTCTTTCTTCCATAGCAACTACTTCAGGAATAGCACAGAGATAACTCATAACTGCATCTTCTGAATAATATTCAAAGTTTCTGCCACCAAATGGTGTTCTGTGGATGTTAATTCCAGGCATCCAGTCTTCTTCCATTCCGAGATACATGCACTCATTGGCCATGAGCTTGCCTCTGTTGTACATAAGGTCTTTATTAAATGTAGAAGCAAGAACTATCTCTGTTGGGAAGCATGTATCCTGCACGCTTGTTCCGTACTTGCTCTCGTTATATGTACCGCCAACACCATCAGGTCCATCACCTGCAACAATTGCCGGCTTACCTACTGAAGCAATCTCAGTTGTACCAAAGTTATCTGACAGAAGGCTTGTAAGCTCAGATATTGTGAACTGGTTTAAATATGTATCCCATGCCTCATCGTCGTAATCAAGTCCAATAAGTGCAGCAAGTGGCATTCCTACGTTTTCGCCCTGAGTGAAATCAGATACAGAAAGTGCATCTTCACTCTTTTCATAATAATTACCTGCAAGAAGCTCGATCATCTCATCGTTAAGTGTCAGCTGTGTAGCAGATGTTGGATATGTTCCTTCCCAGTCATTTCTTGACAGGTAAGTAACTGTACCGTCCTGCCAGTAGTTAGGATCAGCTTCTTCGAACTGATTTGTAACAACTTCATCTGTGTACTGTGAAGTCTTATATGTTTCTGTATCTAATGCTTCGCTCCATGCGTATACATTAGATACATTTCCTGTTACTTCCTGACCGTTTTCATCAGTAAGTTTCTCTGCTCCCTTTGCTGCAAGAACGTTATTGAGGGCGTCATGTGCATTATCACCGATTGCGATATAATAATCGCCTTCACTCATGATATATCCTTTTGCATTTGTGTAATCGTAGCTTGCAAGAAGGTACTTATCACAAGTAATGCTAAGTGTCTGTGACTGCCCCGGTTCAAGTGTATCTGTCTTTCCAAAATCGAGCAGCTGGATAGCAGATTTTTCTACCAGATTCTTTTTCTCATAATCTCCGTAAGGAGTCTGAGCATATATCTGTATAGAAGTCTTCCCGGCGACATCACCTGTATTTTTTACAGTTACATTAACTGTTATTTCATCTCCATTTATTGTTACGCTATCAAGTGTCTTTTCAAAAGTAGTATATGAAAGTCCATATCCAAATGGGTATGTAACTTCTGCGGCATAGTTCCAATCTTTTCCAAAAGATGAACCGACAGATGAAGTTGCATTGCCCTGTCCGAGGATGCTGTCTTCATATCTTGTCTCGTAGTACTTATATCCAACATAGATGCCTTCTGCCTGAACTGTTGAATAAGATATTCCGGCATCGTCATCATCTATAGCTACAAGTACTTCATCAAGATTAGCCCATGTCTGGTTATTGAAACTTCCGTTTACAACTGCGGGTGCTGAAAGTGAATTAGCAGCATATGTATCTGTAAGTGATCCTGATGGATTGATGCTGCCGCTAAGGATCTGTGCAACTGCTTCAAATCCTCTCTGACCCGGCTCACCGATCCAGAGACATGCATCTACTCCATATTCATCGAGCCACTCAAGCTCCATGGGATTACCACTGTTTATCAGCACGATCACCTTATTGAATACGCCAGATTCTTTTATCATATTCAGAAGGTCTTTTTCCTCCTGATGAAGTGCTAACTGGCTGATTCCTTCAAAGCTGTCCTCGAGAGCCAGCTCCATTCCTTCTCCGCCTTCTCTTGCAAGCATTACGATTGCAACATCGCTGTAATCTGCAAATGAAGCCTTAAGATCATCTGTATAAAAAGAGATGTCTTCTTCACCCATTGACAATACGCTTGTAGTATTAGTTAAAAAGTCATATTTGCCGGTTCCTCTTTCTGTTGAGGACTGAACATATGCATTATAAAGTGTGTCATTGATTTCAAATCCCTGCTCAGAAAGGGCTGTGTACAGGTCAATACCCTCTGATGTATCATATGCCTTTGAACCTGCAGATGCGCTCTTGTACAAAGGCTGTGCAACTGCGTGTCCAAAAAGAGTTACTTTTGTTTCGTCAGATGAAAGTGGAAGTGCGTTATTATCATTTTTTAATAAAACTGCTCCTTCTGCCTCTTCCTGAACCGCCTCATCGTAAGTCTCCCGGATAAGTGTCTGAAGATTCTCAGAATTTAATTCGCCATAATCACTTTCAAAATATGTTGTATCTTCTGACGTATCGCCATCATTTACAACCTTACTGGTAGTAATCCCCAAAGCCTGATTAACTGTACCCGAATACCCCAACATACAGTTAAATCCAACGCTTGACAGTACCAGACAGCATGTACTGACAGATGCCAAACCAGTCCATAACTTGGAATGTTTACTCATTTCTTACATACCTCCATAAATACATAAAATACTTCCTGTGGCCAACATTATCTGATTTTGAAGGCAGTAACAATAGGTTGTTCACAACCTGTAATTCATGGTTCATAAACTGTCTGGTTGTATTGGAAATTTGTATGCCACACATTGGGAGGCAGGGGATAGGGGGGATGTTTTGAATTGATTGTTGTGGGGATAGGGGAGATTGTTAGTCCTTACCTTGATTCAAGGGATTCAATTCTTTTTCCAATCTCTTTATCAGCAGTAAGATCATAAACCATTCTATAGCAATCAAGCGCCTGGTCTTTGTCTCTGCCTTCTGCAGCTTCCTCTGCTGCCTTGTACAAAAGTGCAAGGGTTACAGGGTTAGCCTCTGTCGGAATTTTGTTATCCTTAAGAATCTTCTGAAGCTGAGGCAGGTCTTTTTTGGCAACTTTCTTACCTACAGCCTTCTCCAGGAATTCCAGTTCAGCATCAGCCTGTTGGGATTCGCCAAAATATTTGCTATAGAGATAACATGCTGCAGATACTTCCGGCTTGTATTTTTCCAGGTAATACCATCCAAGGTTTCTGTAATAAGCTGCAAGCTCAGCCCTTGTGCAGCAGTAATTATAAGATTCTGTGGTATAGGAATATTCACCATCTGCATCTCCAAGTTGCTTACAACACAAGATAATTCCAAGGATTGTTTCCATGTCCACAGGGTTCTCAAGGTGTGCACTAAGCCATTCCTGCTGGGCCCCGGAATAATTTCCTGCAAGCAACTGTTCTTTTGCCTTCTCCTTGTGAGGTGTCAATGTATCCTCATCGGATATCTCATATTCATCATCTCCCAAACAGTAATACTCATATAAAAACACTTCCGAAATATGCCTAAGGCAAACTTTTAGTTTACTCATCTTTTCTTTTCCTCTTTAGTATTCCTTTTTTACCTCTGTTACTTTGTACATTTTCTTGAACATTTCCAAATCCTCACTGGTATTGTTCTGTATCATGTTCTGTAGAAAAGCATAACACAATAGAAATTGTTTTGGGCATGTATAATGCGGAAGCATTCGTAATAAAAAACCCGTATCATATGATACGGGCCATTCATTATTTAAATATAAAGAGCTTCATATTATGCACAAATCTGGGCTACAACGACTTGAGCGCCGTTAACTTGAATGTCGAGAAGCAAACCGGAATCTGCGCAGTCTTTCAAGTACTGTGCAAACTCTTCTTTTGTCACGTCCTCAGGGCCGTCTTCACCGCCGACCATCTGGAAGACTGTTTGATCAGTAATGATGAATGCTGCTTCATCTCCATCGTTCATCCCTACCGGATCCTGAGCTTTGTCATTTCTAAAATTGGTAACGCCTTTTACCGTAAGAATATCATCTTCAATATATGCCTCATATATGATTGCCTGAAGAACCCCGGATTCGTCCGGTTCTCCTGCGCTATCTTTATCTGAAGCTCTTAAATATCCGCTCATCCAATATGTGCCTTCATCGGCTAATGCTTCAGTAAAGCTGGTTGAAGCTGTATCAGTTTCAGGCACAGACACTGATTCTGTAACGCTTTCGATGGCTTCTACAGAAACTGCTGTTGCAGCTCCGGCATCGGCGTTTTCTGTCTTTCCACATCCTATTAATGTGGCACAAATTGATACTACTAATAAAAGTGATACTTTTCTCATCTTTCTCCTCCTCGTATAAAAAATAACAACATATTGATTATACCCTAGAAAAAACACCATATTTATTAAAAGAGTATTAAAAGCAAGTACCAGCGCCTGAAAATTTTAGGTGATGGTTGGGTAATCAAATAGTCCATCATTTTTTTCTTCCAATGCCTTCAGCCTTTGCTATGGCATCAAGCTCTTTTACAAGGCCTTCTCTGAGCGCAGCCACATGTTCACTGTCGCTATAGGCTCCTACTCCTACGCCGAGCATAGCAAGTGTACGGATAAGTCCGGCGCAATTCTTTGTTTTTATCCGTACAATATGGCTATCTCTGGCTCCTTTTTCTCTCCTTGTACGGATAGGATTATACGTTGCACGCTGTCTTATCCGTATTCTATATGAGAAAAGAAGTGTATGCTGGCCGTTTATACGGATAAGATTACACGTCACACGCCATCTTATCCGTATTTCATATGAGAAAAGCAGTGTATACTGGCTGTTTATACGGATAAGACGACACTTTATTAGCATTTCTATCCGTACAGCACTTGGAAATAGATCTTTTTACAGCTCCATTGTACGGATAAAGTAGCACATACAATTCTTGAAAAGTGGCAAAAAACCTATCTCGTTTATGTAGTTTATCGCATCCTGCACTGTATGCAGGCATTCGGGGGCGTTCCACTCCACGCCATACATGATCCAGGTTCCGTTTTCATTTCCCATTGATTCTCTCCATCTTCACGTGAGGAATTCCGTCCTCCATAAAGGGCTCTGATACTACCTCAAATCCCTCTTTTTCATAATATCCAATGGCATATTGCTGAGCTTCAAGATAGATCTTTTTTGCCTTAAAGTGCTCTGTTGCGATCCTGACACCCTCATGAAGCATCTGGCCGCCTATTCCTTTGCCGTGCTCTAACGTTACCACTCTGCCAATCTGCGCTACGCCTGCTGCCTCATCATGATCTTTCCAAAATACTCTGAGACACCCTGCAACTCTGCCGTTTTCATTCCAGCAAAAAACATGAATTGCGTCCTGGTCCTTATCATCAAGATCCTGATAGATGCATTCCTGCTCTGTGACAAAAATCTCAAATCTTGTTTTTAAAATCTCGTATAACTCTGTGGTGCTGAGTTCGTTAAAGTGCTTAACCAAAAAATTCATTTATTAAATCCACTCGTTTCTATCGTCTTTATCTTCATAGTACATCGTTTGATGCCTGTGTTGCAAAAGTTTAAGGCTTTTTTGCTTAACTTTTTTCCAAAAAAATAGATGCACCTCAAAAGAGATGCACCTCTTTCATCGCTATTGAAAACCTCTTTGGCGATCCTTCTCATATCCGGAGTTCTTACGCCTATCATGACCTCCGAAGATATGTTAGGTACAAGCTTTGTTTGAAATTCCCTGTATTCCTTATCCTGTGCGCTTAGTAGTCTCTCATATACTGTCATCAGAATTCTCCTTGTTTCATTAAGTACTTTATCAGGAAATGCATAGCTTATTCCTTATCCCTCACACTATCAAGGGCATCTGAAATAAGCTTCTCATCATGCCTGAACATGAGCCCTGTCCCTACCCATGCTGCAGCATAGACAACCACGAAGATTACAGTTATCTGAACAAAGCCATTTTTAGTTTTGTACCAGTTACAAAGATGCCCAAAAGTAATGATGATAATGTACATCAGAAAAAAATGCAGAAGCGTCACCAGGTTATGCATTAATGCAGACAACTCTTTATCGTATTTATCATTATAAAGAAGCAACACTGTTACCAGACTGCATAAAAAGCTGGCAACAAGAATTGACCCCGGAGTATACCAGTCAAAAGACCACTCATTTTTCCTCATTACCAATAATCCGATAATGCTGACAGCGCACAATACCAGGAAACTGACCAGCATCGTTTGTTCCATTACTATTCTTAGTTTTTTCATAGTCCCAACCTCTTCTTCATCTCTTTTACATAGCTTCTGGTAATAAGAATAACCTCTCCATTCAAAAGAACTGCTCTCATCCTGGCATTGGTCTCCGCTTTTACACTTTTTATCTTTCTGATATTGCAAAGCATGGATTTAGAGCACCTAAAGAATCTGAAATCCAGAGCCTTTTCTACCTCGTAGAGACGGCTTCGCAGCTCAATGCAGTCATCCTTAGTATAGGCAAAGCACTTATCATCTACTGTTTCTATGTAATAGATCTTGGAAATCGGGCATGGAATGCTCTCGCCGTCCTTATAGCCCATAATGATCTGCTCCCCGTTTTCAAGCAGCCCAATTGCAGTGTCTATGGCAGTTGTGCGCCCATATGCGTTTACAACCGCGTATTCACTTTCACCCTGCGGAATCTTATTAAACGTTACCTTCAAGGTCTTTCCCCTTTATCTTTTATTATAAACTCTTGGATAGATAATCCTTGTAGCTGCAATAAACGCCACTGTAACTATTATTATATATATGCAGGTCTGATTCAATGACCAAGTTGATGATCCAACCTGTGTGTAAAAAGAGAATTTCTCTCTCATGGCATGAAGAAATGCGCCGCCGTCTACTCCACCTATGCTCTCATCCATATGCTTTAAAACTCCACCGGTCAGGAAATTTCTGATAAGTACAGTGATTCCTGTAGCCGGAATAAGACTACATACATTCTGTATGGTCTTGCTGAATTCAGATAGTGGAAGGTAAGCGCCAACTATAAAGCCCGATACTGCAGAAATGATTCCCATAAATGCACTGCAGGTGCCCATTTTCTTAAAAAACATCATTATAAGAGTAAAGATTGCTGTAGATGAAAGAGTGCCCAGGATAATCACTCCAACAAGACCTATAATATCTGAAATTTCAAAATACATGGTTCCGTTCAAAAGAAGCACTCCAATCCCGCAAAACAGCACAACTAAGGTCTGAAAAAAGGCTGAAACTACCGTTGCCAGGAAATATGAAAGGATGATCTCAGCTCTTTTTACAGGGGTTGATATCATATCAAAATACACTCTGTCTTCCCTGTCCCTGACTATGGTTTCAAGGGCATTGTAAGGAATGGTGATCAGTGCAGTGCTGATGATACCTGTAAGTAATATGCCATTTACAAACTGGTCCATGTCCTTTGCTAATATCAGCTTCTCAAGACCCGTTGCAGCGTGCTCAAGCGATGACAAAAAGGTGCTCTTTAAAAACAATAGATAAAGAATAAGAATAATAAGCGGTGTTAGCATTGAGAAAAATATTGATCCCTTATTATTCATATATACCAGTATGTTTCTTTTTGTAAGACCTAAAAGACCTCTTATTTTAGCCATTGCACTCCACCATTTCCTTTCCTGTAAGTGTTAAAAAAACGTCGTCCATTGTTCCTTTGATTACTTCAAAATCCCTGACAGAATCTTTGTTTTTCCAGATAAATTCCATGATTCCTTCATCCATCAGAATATTGTAGTGATCCGCTTCATAGCTAAAGCTTGGAGCACTGGAAGTTTCGATTATCTTTGTATTTTCATCGTTCTGTGCTGTATACCAAATGAGTTTTTTGCCGGTATATCTGCTCTTTAATTCAGCAGGTGAGCCTTCAGCAATGATGGTTCCCTTATCCATAATCACCACGTTGTCAGCTTCTGCGGTTTCTTCCATGTAATGCGTTGTCAGGAATATAGTCAGGTTCTCGTTTTTCCTTAAGTGATTGATGTAGTCCCACACCATCTTGCGGGACATTGGATCAAGGCCGGTTGTTGGCTCATCCAGAAACAGGATGTCCGGCTTATGGATGAGCGCCCTTGCAATATCTATTCGCCTTCTCTGTCCTCCGGAAAGATTCTCGTATCGCTCATTCCAGATTTCTTCCAGATTAAATTCGGCCCAAAAGAGCGAAAGCCTCTCCATTATCTCTTTTTTTCCATACCCGTAATATGCGCCTCTTGTAAGGAGATTCTGCTTAACTGTCAGGTTCCCATCCAGTACTGAATTCTGAAAAACTATCCCAATAGACTTTCTGATGGCATCATCTTCTTTTCCAAGTTTATACCCCATTAACCTGGCCTGGCCTGAGGTCTTAGGAAGGATCGTGCTTAACATATTTATGGTTGTGGACTTGCCGGCTCCGTTTTCTCCAAGGAATGCAAAAAGAGAGCCCTGCTCAACTTCAAAAGAGATGTTGTTTACTGCTGTTGCATCGCCGTATTGTTTGACCAAATTACTAACTTCAATTGCTTTTTTCATATCTGACCTCTTTCTTGTTACCTGTTTTCCTGTATCTGAAACAGATATTAACTTATTTGAGGCAAGAAAAAAGCAAATTGGCGGTGACTTGCATTTTTTGAGAGGTGAAATGCAAAATGGCTAATTCTTATTTCAAAATCTATAATTATCTCTTTTCAGCTTTTTAGCAGCCTTAGCCCACTTTGAGATTTCTTTTTTCTTAGCGTAATTATTGGTATTTTCCGCGCTTAATGACTTATAGAGGATGTATCGCTCTGCTGAAAGCTCGCCGCTTTCTATTGCTGCCTTCACAGCGCATCCCGGTTCGGTATCATGCTTGCAATCACTGAACTTGCAGCATTGCTCTAGGGCAAGGATATCTGAAAATGTATTGTCTATTCCAAGCTCTGTGTTAGCCATTCCAAGCTCTCTCATGCCCGGTGTATCTATTATTGATACGCCATTTTCAAGCTCAATCAGCTGCCTGTATGTTGTGGTATGTCTTCCTGTGGAGTCTGATTCTCGCACTTCCGAGGTTTTCATTATTTCTTCACCGGCAAAGGCATTTAAAAGCGTCGACTTGCCTGCTCCGGAGGATCCCATAAGGCACAATGTCACGCCCGGCCTCATGTATTCATATAATTCATCAACTCCTATTCCATATAAAGCCGAAATAGCATGAACTCTAACTTTATCAGAGATGCTCTCCACTTCACGAACATATCTGCCGTAGTTGCTGCACAGATCTGATTTTGTCAAAACCACCACTGGAATAGAGTTCCCCTGGAGAACAACGCTCACATATCTGGCGATTCTGTTGTAACTGTAGTCCTCATTTAGAGAGGTGACTATCAACGTGTAATCCACGTTTGCCACCATATACTGCATGACTCCTGTTTTAGCCTGATCAGGCCTCTGCAAAAAGCTTGTTCTATCTTCAACCGCTACGATCAAAGAATCTCCAATTGGATTATTTACAAAAGAGACGTAATCACCCACAACAGGGAAAAACTCAGGTGCCTTCTCTTGAAATGTTCCTTTTAGTCTGGCAGAAATATCTTTTCCTTCAAACCTTATTACATAACTGTTCTTGTATATCGCAGAAACTCTGCCTTTACATAAATTGTTTTCTGTATTATTCATTTTTTTCTCCATATTTTTTCTTTGTTATCAGTATGGAGACTAAGGTTGAGATCATCGCCATGACAATGGCATTTAGAAAAAAAGAAGCCGTGACTAATAAGCCACGGCCAAAGGATCAATTATTTATCTATCACAAACCGAGGTCTTCATACTATATTCTGTTACAATTTCTATTCTCTTTACACTCATCACGAATACCTCGCTTTCCTTAATATTTTTTACAACAGATTCAGTATATCAGCAACATGTTACTATTTCAACACTTTTTAGTCAATTTCAGATTCTGTTCTTTTTCAAAAAAGGCTCTCTTTAGCTGCATATATTCTTCATCAGTGCAGACCTTTTTGCACATAGGTTCAAAGGACTTTGTAACTTCAAAGCATTCCTTCATATTGGCACAGGGATATTCATAGCAATCTGCACAGGTTTTTATGCCTCTTTCTTCACAGCATTTTACTACATGATACCTGCACCAATTCTCAGGTTTGCATCCTGTGCATGATATCTCTTTATTAGTAACAACATGGTCACGGTATCCTATCTTAAGCCATAACTCTGCTGTATGGTGAAGCTCTTCCTCTGTTTTTTCATAAGGATGCGCTATATATCTGGGACAGGATGCACAATCATTTCCGCACGCAGCTAGTACTTTTTCCATCATATTGTAATCTCCATCTGATTTCATGTTTTTTCAAGATGTTCATCAAGCTTGGGAATACTGTCTTCATGTAAGTAAGTGGTCTCTTGGGGACGGAGTTAGAGGTACATTTTCGTATATAACCTTCTTGTAGCTTTTGTTCTGCTACTATTCTATTTCTTGTAATATAGGCAGTGTATTTTAGATGTCCGGTTCTGCCTATATTTATTTTCCTTAAATAGAGGCAGTGCTTTTTAATGTCTGGTTCTGCCTATATTTTACTTTTCATAAATATAGGCATTGAATTTAAGCCATATCTTTCTGCCTCCCTAACGCTCTTTTACAATATAGGCAGAACAACTGCTGTAAAATTAACTGCCTCTATTTCCTATCCATTTGATATAGGCAGAATACCACCCAATAAATCAACTGCCACCATTCGCAAATTCCTTGATATAGGCAGAATTTCGTTCATTCCATTTATGCATAATCCTGCGTTATCTTCCAATAGAACTATAAATAATTCTTTCACTCAAGAGAATTCTTTTCCGTTATGATAACACTTTTCTATCTTTGTTATTATTTTCTAAAGCTCTTTCCGTTTGTGCTGCCTCCATCAACAAGCACATCTACACCAGCAAGATATCCGTTCCTTTCATCTGCTACAGTCGCAATTGCAAATCCAAGCTCATCCGGAGTGCCCATCCTTTTTTCTGCTGCATATTCAAGCATGCTGGCACCTTCCTTTTCTTCAAGTTTGCCCATGTCAGTCGCAATAAGTCCTGGGCTTAGAGAGCACACACGGATTCCTTTCTGCCCATACTCAAAAGCACACTTCTGTGCATACCAGACAACGAAGCTCTTGGAAAGAGCATAAGCAAAGCCTGACTTCTGATAATCCGTTTTGGAAAGGTTACTTGTTTTGATACACTTTGCTATGAATTTTGCTTCATCTGTTTCAGCAAGGGCAAAGGTCTTTTTATTTAGGAGGATCTTCGGTAATGCATATGCAGAATTTGAAGAGATATCCACTATAACGCTGCCCCTTGGCATCACTTTTGAAAACTCCTGATTGATATAAACTGTACCAAGCGCATTAACTCTGAGAAGTGGTTCAGGCTTTGCCATGTTCGGCGACATTCCCGCTGCATTGATAACATTTCTGACAGTTCCTTTTGAAGCCGCAAACTCCACCAGCTTTTTTACGCTTTCCCGGTCTGACGTATCACATGTGCAGGCATATGCTTCATGCCCACCTTCTTTTAGCTGTTCCACAGCCTTTTCAAGCATGGAGATAGTCCTTCCTGATACGATTATTATCTTATCCTTTGGCATCTGAAGAGCTGCTGAAAGCCCCATACCACTGCCACCACCTGTTACTACGCATACATCGCTCATTCATATATCCTCCTGAATTTATTTTATTGAATACTTACGAAATAAACAATGAGGGGGCATTTTCCACTAGTTTCTGCATCTCTTCCTGAGTATTCTTAGTTGGATCAAAGCTCTTCATTGTGCCTGATGCAGCATCATAATATAGCGCAGTAATCTGAGGGCTCATATTTCTGGCCGCTTCTGCACGTTCCTTTGCAGCCTGCGATGAGGCCTTTGCAGCAGCAACAAACTTATCAAGCCAGTCTCTTACCTGTTCTCCAGTGTCTGCCGGTGATGTTATGATTTCTGAGAGTTCATCAAATGGCGTTTCAAATATGATCTCATCAGATACTACCAGATCTATTCCTGCCTTTTCAAACTGCTTCCTAAGTGCATTTACATATTTGTCAGTCGAAAAATCCTGTGTCAGATCAATAATAAATTTCCCACTCTGACATGTCATATTGAGCACAAGACCGCTTGAACAGTTTGAATACAGGTGTACCTCATCCACAAGTTCACCCGGCATATCAAACTGACCTATGTAACTTATAAGATAAGTGTCCAGCGCAAGAATTTCCATGAATCCAAGGAGTTTCTGTCTTCCTGCAAATGAATGAAAATGTCCTATGACACTCAGAAGCATATTGATATTATTAAATTCCTTTGCACAGTGATCATGCTCTTTCTGGGCATTGAGAAGCCTTTTATATTTTGCAGCTATTTCACTGTCTGAAAGGTTCTCCTCTTCTCTTCCGTAAGGCAGAGTCATGCTCTTAACACAGTTTTTGAAGGTGTCATCACAACCTAATATATGTCTTGCATCCATAGGGAAATTACTTACTATAGTCTTATCACAGTCTAAAGAAATCTCTTTTATCCCTCTGCTCATCAGTATGCTCAGATATGTGATCGGAGATGCGCCGATGCTCTTGCAGGCATCCATAAACTGCTTCTGTGAAAAACTGATCTCATAACGCCTATGGTCATCTTTATTCTTTGTTTCAGGAAGCTTATATCCCTTGTCGGACAGGCCTTCAATCTTCATGCTTTTTCCATTTAGCTCGTACTTCTTATCACACGGATCAGTAAGTTCGGCTACCGATAGTTCAGATGCCAGCAAGTGGTGTTCTTCTCTTATCTGCTCATATTCACCCATGTCAGCATTTTTATAATCACTGTAGAATCTGAGCAATGTCTCGAGAAATGTCTTTGCACCTCTTCCATCTGTAAGTCCGTGATGAAAAGAGAGTTTAAGGCTCTTTTCCCAATATGTAACTCCCATGAGATGATAGTTGTTACTATGTCCGCCCAGTGGGATAAATCCATCTTTGTGATGTGCCTCAAGCTTCATTTCATTCCTTACCGCATAGAAATCTCCATCTTTTTCTATGAATCTGACGCCAAAGTAAGGGTATCTGATGACAGTGTCTGCTATCGCCAGTTTCAGAAGTTCACCATTTATGTCTTCCCTCATCCTGACATCATAAACCTCACTTGGAAGGCCCTTGGATCTGTATAAATAAGGCATTCCAGACAAAGCCTTGTCACCATTCTTAAGTATTGTTTCTACATTCTTATTTTCCGTCATTATGCTTCTCCTGTTATCTCTTTAGCAAGTTCCAGAATTTCAAAGGCATATTTTTCCTTGCCCTTTTTCAGAAGCTTCTTGTATAAAGGATAGTTAGTGATGCAGATTGCAGCACCTACTATTCCAAGAAGCACCCCGATGACCATGAAAATTACTCCTGTTCCAAAGACGCCCAGCCCAAAGCACATTCCTGTGCCAAAAATCAGAGTTCCTATGATTCCCAGTGTCATTGCCGAAATGAAAGCCGGAAGCTTTGCTCTTTCATCAAGCTTTTTAAGCTGCCTTACCTTATTTGTTTCCTTTGGCATGTAATCCTTTGCAACACTTTCTGCATAAACCTTATCTAAATCGTTCATCTCATTGTTCTCCTGTCTTTTCTTTCTATAAATAATTATGCTATTTTTCCTGTTTCTTTGAGCCATCTGATCTCGTCACGTATGGTCTCTCTGTATGATCTTGTAGTATAACCAAGTTCCTTACTTGCTTTACTTGAATCAAAGCGGTTGTTCCTTGCAAGATTATAAACGGAGAAAGTTGTCATAAGCGGCTTTTCTCCTGTCTTTTTGGCTTTTTTCTCAAGTATCTTTGCAATGAAGTTTGCTGCTGATATAGGTAAAAAAAACTTCATCTGTTTACATCCGCTCTCCTCTGAAACAAGCTTTGTAAAATCCTTAAAGCTGACAGGCTCATTCCCAAGGATGTAGCACTCTCCGCTTTTTCCCTTATCCGCTGCTCCAATGAGTCCGTCAGCCAGATCCCTTACATCACACAGATTAAAGCTTCCGTCAATTCCGGCGGGCATCTCACCATTGATGATATCAACCAGAGTCCTTGTGGTCTCACCCATTGCAAAGTCCTCAGGTCCGAGGATTCCTGAAGGGTGAACCACACATGCATTAAGCCCTTCCTTTGCAGCCTTGAGCACCACATTTGTTGCCATAGCCTTTGACAATGAATAGCAGCCTTTGATTCTCTCAGGATCAAGCGGGATCGAACCCTCACATTCTCTTATGCTTCCCTTCTCTTCCTCAGGTATTGCTCCTGTTGATGAGCAATAAACGAGCTTTGAAACATTGTGCTCTTTGCACATCTCTATGATATTTTCTGTCCCGCCGACATTTACGTCCATGACTTTCTGGCTGTAGTCGGGATTAACTGTTACGATGCTTGCTATGTGGAGCACGATCACCTCTGTATCTTCAGGCGTCTCAAAGAATCTCTCCAGGTCATCTTTATTACAAAGATCTCCGTATACGATTTCTACTTCTTCCGGAAGATATGCGGCTGACTTATCACCTTCAAGGACAAATGCCCTTACTTTTTCGTTTCTATCAACAAGCTTTCTGCAGACTGTACTTCCAAGAAATCCTGCTGCTCCTGTTACCAGATACATCTTATTTGTTTGGCTCATTTATCTTTTCCTCTCTTATTTTCAATTTGTTTTCTTGCTCTCTGTTTTGAGCTTGAAGTCATTATAGAAAAATGAGCCTGCAAAAAGAACAACACTTTTTGCAAAATGTGTTGATTTAAGGGGCACAGGTCCCGACACGTTTTGTAAAAAGTGTTGATTTGTAAGTCCGATATACTGTTTTTACTGCTCTATGGCTTGATGATACACTTATGTATAACGCTTATGATCTAGATTAAAAACTCCTCTTTCATCTTTATATTCCTCAAATGGAATACCTTTATTTATCAGTTTTTCCTTTATCTCTTCTGATGTTAGTAAAGTTTTCTTCCGATAGAACTGACTATTGCATTTTATTCTGCTTCTGCCACTTTTCTTGAACTTGTTAAAATAGCAGTCGATTTAATAAGGCTGTACTGCCTTTATTGTAGTTTATTTAATAGTGGCAGTATTTTTTAGGCCTGTCTTTCTGCTTCTATCACATTTTTATAAATATAGGCAGTTTTACACCAGTTCAAGTTGTACATAATCAAGCCACTTGTGCTTCTTTAGCGTCATCTTCATCGCTGTTGATTTTGGAGTCAAGCTCTTTTACAACACTTATGGACATCAGAACAACAGCTACTGTAGTTACTATGTCCGCTACAGGAGCTGATAAAAGAGCTCCTTCAACGCCAAAGAACATAGGAAGAAAAATGGCAAGCGGAACACTTAATACAAAGTCCCTGAGTAATGATAGTCCCATAGCCATTACTGGCTTTCCAAGAGACTGAAGGAAAACACTAGTAGACTTCTGAATACATGTCAGAATGATCATTGAAAGGAAAATCCTGAATGAAAGAACCGCAAATTCATTATAAAGACCGTCCTCACTTCCAAATATTGATGTAATCTGAAGAGGGAAAAGCTCAAATAAAAGCACTGAAACCAGCCCTACAATTGCTTCAGCTTTGATGATTGTTGTAAACAGCTCTTTTACCCTTCTGTATTCTCCTGCTCCATAGTTGTAGCCAACGATAGGCTGAGAACCTGCGGCAATTCCGATACATATCGATACTACTATCTGGAATACCTTCATAACAATTCCTACTACTGTAAGTGGGATATCAGCGCCATACTTACTCATTGCTCCATATTTAACAAGAACATTGTTCATTACACCCATGATTACCACAATAGAGAGCTGTGTTAAGAAACTGCTTATTCCAAGAGGGACAAACTTACCTATTACGACCATATCAGGAGTCATGTTTTTTAAAGTGAGCTTAAAGGTCTTTGCCCTGAAGAGAATGTACACAATTCCGCAGATTGCTGTAACAATCTGACCTGCTACAGTCGCGATAGCAGCTCCCTTCATTCCCATATGAAGGGCGAAAATTGCAACAGGGTCAAGAATCACATTGATGATACATCCTGCAAGAGTAGTAATCATGGCAAATTTAGGGCTTCCATCAGCCCTGATAATGGAATTAAGGCCATTACCGACAACAAAGAAAGGAATTCCCAAAATGATGTAATCAAAGTACTCATTTGCATATGGAAGGTTGTTCTCAGTAGCTCCAAACGCTGTAAGGATCTGTGACTTAAATACAGCAAAAAGAACTGCCATTATAACTCCGAATGCCACAAGAAGCATTACAACATTGCCCATGCTCTTATTTCCAGACTTCACATCTTTTTTACCCTGACAAAGACTAAGATATGCAGCAGCGCCATCCCCAAGCATCAGAGCAATCGCAAGTGATATAACTGTGATTGGAAAAACAACATTTGTTGCACCATTTCCAAGATATCCTACGCCTCTTCCAATGAAAATCTGGTCCACTATGTTATAAAGTGACGATACAAGCAGCGACATAATGCAGGGAATTGAAAACTTGAGAAGAAGCTTTCCTATCCTCTCTTCTGCTAGATAGTTATTTGTGTTCTGATTCATTTTTACCTCCTTAAAGTCCGTAAAAAAAGAACACGGTAAGCGAGTCTTCACTTACACGTGTTCGGTTACAACCCAGTATTCATAAATAGCCTGCCCACCGGGCGGCATTCAATTACTCGATTATGATACAGATTTTTTTGAGCTCACGTAATAGTCAGATTTGACAAAAAAAATAGCTTTTTTGAAAATTCCATGCGCCAATAAGTATTAATATATTAAAACTTCCAAGGCAGATTTAATTCGAATTATCGACGATGCGTTTTTTCTGTGCCATCCCCAAATAGCCCATTTACACAAAAAAGCGAATAAATATTCAGTCCTTCTTTTCTTTAAACTGTATCCTCTGAAATCTGTCGGAATACACGAGTTCTACCGGCCTATGAAGTCCATCATCCATATATTCTTCCGGAGTTCTTAATGTATCTCCGTATAATTTGAAATCCCAGATCTTACTTCCTTTACCGTCTACATATTTGCCACAGGCATATAAAGAGCCGTCTTTTTTCTCCGCAAAGGTAACATATGTATAGTTGTAATCATCATTTCCTTCGGCACTTTCACTCTCGGCATATGGTTTAGCTTTTTCAAATCTGACCTCATCCATCCAAACCATTTTTACATCATCCAATACCTTTACCGGTTCTTCTATGAAATCCTGATTCTTACTGTCATATCCGCAGCTTCCAAAGGTATTGTTGCCCCAGGTCCACAATGTACCATCCTCTTTAATGGCAGCCATGCAAAAAGACCCACAGGTAACATAGATTGCATCATCAAGCATTTTAGTAGGCTCCGAGTAACTGCACCCAATTGTATCGTCAGGATGTTTCGCAGATGTATTCCTGATTTGTCCCCACCACCAGACTGAACCATCATTTTTGAGAGCAACGATTCCGCTTTGGCTTGCTCTGGCATATTTGACGTCAGACATCAGGCATACAGGAGTTGTTGCAACTATATCATCATAATAAATCCATTCTCTTCCATATGGATTCTCTAGTCCCATCAATCCATTTTGGTTTGCTCCAACTCCGTATAATTCACCGCTTTCAGTAAGATAAATCACAAAGAATGGTGCGCCATCAACATGAATAACATTCTCTGCCATCTTCTGCGGCGTGCTTTCATAAGATGAACGATTCCCGTTGCCAAGCTGTCCGTCACTGTTATCACCCACACCCCAAAGCACATTATCATCATCAATATAATAGTGATTATACTCATACTCATTTCTAAAATAGTAGTTTGCTATGTCAAAATCGGTATCATTAAGATGAAGTCCATCCATGTTTTCTACATAGTAAACAGGAACCTCAACGATATCTTCCAAGGGTTCTTGGGTACCAGCATCATCTGAGGCAATAATGGCAGGAATAAACTTAGTAAGCACAACCACTCCAATAGCAATGCACAGAATGGTAAATGCCCAGGCTATCCAATTCTTCCTGTCAGGCTCATCAAAATCACTTTCAATTATTTCACTCATATCTTTATCTTCAATACTCATAAGTCACCTTTCACCAGCTCAGCTACTGAAAATCAAGTATATACAATGGAGCCACAACAATAATAATGCTCATCAACAATGTCATAGCCTTAAGAGCTTTACTTTTTTTCCACAATAATTGATATGAAAGAAACTGTAATACCGTAATAGCTGTAAAATATAGAATCCATTTCAATTCCCATGGAACCAGAGACATCCATGAGCCATCACCATAGTATGTAAAAACAATACTTAGAACTAATATCCAAAGGAAAGGCATAAGCATAATAACTTCAAATGCCAACAATGCTAATACCCTTTTTCTCTTAGTAGCATTTCGCACAAAGAATGAAATGCAAACAGATAATATGCATAACAAAACTGTCCTATAGAGATCTGAAAAAATAATTTCTGCTATCAAATTCAGCCTACTTTCCTCTTTGGATCAACGTCTTAGCAATTTCATTCCTGTCTGGACTAATTGTTTTTCAATACGACGAAGTCAATTTTTCTTTTTACTGTTCCCCAACATATTCAAAGCTCATCCCGTCATCGTGTGAAACATATAATCCTGATGGGTGTTTACCCAGTTCTTCGCTGTAATAGTCCCCTGACCATGGGCTCTGGCCAACGAGCAGATACAGATTGCCATCCTCTACCCAAACCTTTTCCGGGATTACAAACGGATTGTAGATTGTTCCATCAGGCAGTTTTACTTTAGCAGATGGATAGTTTACCTGGGCAAAAGACTTACCTCCGTCTTCAGTCCTAAAGAGCATACCCTCGTCTCCACCACTGTATGTAAGGCAGGCAAAGCCAAGATTGGTATCATCGATAAACTCAATCCATTTTGCATCTCCACCCATTCCATTGAAAGGATTCTCGTTTATTTCTGATGGTTTGTCGCCGGCTTTCTTATAAGCTACCAGGCAGTAATAGTTACTTCCAGCAGCTCTGTCTACAGGAAGCATTCCGTAAGTGACCCCGTCTTTTGTTGTATAAGAACAATCCGGTTCTATACCCTGCAGGTACTCATCTCCCCCATTATCTACAAATTCCAGCATACCATAGCTCTGATTTTTTACAGGATAATCAGCAGAAGTCAGTTTACCATCGACAAAATCGTAAAGTGCTTCATATAGAGCATCTCTGTCATATTTTCCACTTATATAAGGGGATGGATCAAATGATCCTGATACAGATGGCATTGCAATGGATATCTCTTTATATAGCCATGGTGCATCCTCGTACGGAACTTCTTCAAGGCATTCTTTCAGCCAGTCGCAGATATTTTCGCAGAACCATGACATATCCTGGGTGCCATTTTCATCAATTATCGGAACCTGCGTGGTACCAATACTGTTGTCTGCACAGTCTTTTTCCTGCCAATAAAGCCCACGTTGAAATTTCTCAGGATACGTATCCTCTGTTATCTCTATAAACTTATTGAGAAGCTCATATTCTTTTTTCTGTTCCTCTGATATATCTACACCAGTATTATCAAGGTTTTCCAGGTCAATAACTGAATTATCTTCAAAGCCGTTAACATAAGCATAGAAAATGCCTTCTACAACTGAATCTTCATAATAACCGATATTTATCCCATACTTTCTGTAAAAAACGCCATCCTTAGACCAGATAGAATAACTTCCTTCATCGTTATAGCCAATGTGCTTTATAAGAATGTAATCATCTTTTTCCATAACTACATAATCACCATCATCAAGGAATAAGTTCAGCCACTTATCCGCAAGAAATATAAGTGCGCACAGACATATGATCAAGGTCATTCCTCTTCCAATGTATAAAGCAGGCCTTGGCACGTCTTTAAATACCTTTATCCACAGCAGAATGCCAAAAACAATAACAACAATCTGCCAAATAACAACGCCCCAAATGGCTATGTCAGAATATACATTATAGAGAACACGATTTGGCGTCTCATTATGTTTGAGTACAACATAAGCAATCGTTAAAACAGCTAGGATTGCCACAAAAACTGATAATATGATTATCCCCTTTTTCTTCACTTTTTCACTCCAGCTAACATTTTTGATTATTTTTCTGTAATAGCTTTTAAGTATGTCCCTCCAAAATCAGAGTCCTGCCATATTCCAGAATGCACTGGCATCTGGGCTTTGAATTCATCTCCCGGAGTCTGATCCGGTGAAATGAATACCTCAGAAGATTCTTCTGATGAAGCTGCTACTGAATTCTGTTCTGCTTCTTTTGAATTGGAAAAAGAGCATGCAGACATAATAAGCATGCCAATAAGAATTGCCCCAACTACTTTCTTTCTCATATCAGTCACTGTTCAGATTCCATTTCCCCAAATAGAATCTGGATTCTCCTTTTTTCATACCCTTATATTTTAATAATTTTCCATTTGAAATTAAAGCAATAAAAGAATGTCGTTTGCGACATTCTCGCGCCGAGCGCGGTTGCATTTATGCAACATTTTCCATTCGCGCGAGTGCGCTTCCTTAGCGGAGCGATTTTTTATATCATAGGAAGCAATTTCCTATGATATAAAAAACCTGGCTTCGGAGAAAACTCCCACACCAGGCCTTATAAATGGAATTTTATATTACCGTTTTATGTTCTATCATTCATCTCGAAAAATTTAATCCCGTTTTTTTAGTCTCCATTTTTCAGTCCTTCCAATTCGTTGGTACTATTTTTGCACCATTCAAGAAGCATAGTTTCAAAGGATTTCCAAATATTGCATCTTTACGACATTTTCATTAAAAAATATAAATGCCTTGTGTGATAAATCTGCTATAGGATTATAATGGAAAATCATAATAAAACATATACCCAAGGCAATGGTATAACTAACCAATATAGGCCATATCTTATACGTTAATTTTATTTTTTTATTCAATAAATCTATAATCAACGGAATAATCATTATGATTGCAAAAATAGCGCTAACTATATTATTTATTAACCTTCCCGCTTCTGTATAACATACTGCGTACATAGTACCATCGCCAAAATCTACCGAAAGTGAAGGTCCCTGAAGATTAAATCCATAAAAAAAAGATATAAATATAAAACCATAAATAATAAATAATAATAATTTCTTTCTCATCATGTCCTCTGGCAATTTGAAGTTATCAAGCTTTTCGCTTATAGAAGAGCCCTACAAATATCGATCCTTACATAGTGCATTACTCCATTCAGGCAGATACAAATTACTGTCAAGGATGTTTTTGTCAGATTATCTTCAGATAAAACTCACCTACACATCATCCCGACGAAACTTCAGTTTGTATAATTATCTATGCAATCCGGAAAAATATATTGAAGTTGAAAAAATAGTTTGTAAAAAAATACGCTTTAATCACAGAAATAAGCGCCAGAAATGCCATATTACCGGATACCCCCAAGGTTGCTCTCAAAGCGCCTCAGCAGTTCATTTTGGTAAGCACCCGAATACGAATCCGACACAAATAATGAAAATGCCTTATCTTTCAATTCGCTCCAGGATTCATTCTCGTGGTTTACCAGAATCGGGAAAAAGAGTACCCCGTTTTCTGCTGCAGCATTTTCATCGCCGGGAGCATCACCGCACATGAGAACATGTTCGGGCTCATACCCTTTCTTTAATATCTCCCCGATGCAAAAGGACTTGCTTCCCATATCCTGGGTGCAAATAAGATCAACATATTCAAGCAAGCCAAGTCTCTCCCACTCAGCCCTTACAGCTTCCGGATTTGCACTGGATACAACTGCAATATCACAGAATTCATGGATCATCTTAAAGGCCTCTCGAACTCCGTGAAAAGGCTTAATCTCTTCTTTAGGGAGTTTCTCAATTAAAGAGTTAACTGATTTGCTCCACTTGAGTGCTTTAGAAAAAATACTCCCCTTATCAATCATCTTATCCAGCGATGCATTAGACAGCTCCGCTGCATTGTCTACCCAGTCCTTTAGTGCATCTATACCTTCAATTGCGCAGTACTTTTCATCAACCTCCGCCAGCATCAAAGCAAGTCCCTTAAATCTATTGATGCCTCTTGTCATGGAAAAAAGATTTATCTCATTCCATCGGTTCAGGATTTCATTTCTCCATTTCCCAAGATCCCACTCATCAACCATGCATGGCCCAAAACATCTTATATGCTTGATATTCATGGTATCCACGGCGCAACCATCTGAATCTATGCAAACTATCCTGTCTTTACTCTTCCAAAAAATATCAAATGCTGACATTGTTATACTTTCCTTTACTTAATTCCTGTTTTCACAGCCTTGTGTCCCATCTTCCGCAGAACACCGATTCATCTGCTTTGCCCTTAAAAGAGCTTTGTCCCAACATCTTCTCTATGACAGCCTTTATATTTTCTCTTCTCGCTCCATAGGCATTTATAAATGTATGAACCTGCGGAAGGTCTATCAGATGGTTTGTGTAGTTGAGGCTTACAGCTATCGTCGGAATTTCCTCATTATACCAGGGAAGCTCACAGCTGTGGTTGATGCTCCATCTTACTCTTACATTATTCTCCTGCGCATATCCCTTTACATTGATCACAATAAGAGCCAGGTCATGCTGTGAAATGAATTTTTCTCTTTTTTCATGGTTCAACATCTTTATAAAATTCATTGGCGTAATACCATTATCAAGCTCAAGCTCAAAGTAATTGGGGCATACGTCTACTTCAAATCCTGCTTCTGTCAGCTCATCGATGATCATCTGCTTAACCGGATCTTTTTTATAGCCAAGTGTAGTAGGAGATGAACCAACATAAACCAGAAATACTCTGTTACCCGTTGACAGGTCCAGCGGCAGGTAGCCTCTTGTATCCTTGACAAGAGTGATGCATTCATCTGCAGCCTGAACCGCATATTTTTTATGTTCACTGCATCCCACAATATCAATCATATCCTCCGATGGATAGTTTCTTTTTTCAGAATCCATGCCAAGATGAGCCTTCATTCCAAGGATCCTCATCAGTGCATCATGAAGTCGTTCCTCTGTGAGCCTTCCATCCTCATAAGCATTACGAAGAAAAGATATGTCCTCTTCTATGTCATTGGCAAAAAGGATCATATCGCAACCTGCCATGATTGCCGAAGGAAGCGCATCACTCCTCTTACTTGTAGCAGCAAAGCCTATCATGTGTGTAGCATCTGTAACCACAAGACCGTTAAAGCCCATATCGTCCCTAAGCAAATCTGTCAGTAACTCTTTTGCGAGAGTTGCAGGTTTTATGTCTTTATCCTCAATGCCTGGGCAGAGCTTCCTTGTCATCTCAGGAAGGGCTATATGTCCAACCATTATTGTTTCAAGTCCCTCATCAATAAGAGTTCTGTAGACATAACCAAAGCTCTTTTCCCATTCACTTACGGAAAGTGAATTTACACCCATTGCCAGGTGCTGATCCAACTCTTCAACACCATCTCCCGGAAAATGTTTGGCTGTACATGCCATATTGGGATTGGCATCTTTGACTCCTTTTATATATGCTCTGGCATTCTCCAATACTTTTTCAGGATCTTGACCAAAGCTTCTGGTATTAACAATGGTATTTCTCCAGTTCATATAGATATCCACCACCGGATTAAACATCCAGTTGCAGCCCACAGCAGATGCTTCTCTTCCGGAGACGTATCCAAGATGGTATGCATTCTCTACTCCTTCTCCGGCTCCACATTCTGCTGCTGTAGCCACAAATGTTCCTTCCGGAGCAACTCCAATACCGCCGTCGTCGCAGTTCGCCGCAATAAAAAGTGGATATTTGCTGTTTTCCTGAAATAGCTTATTTAACTTATATGCATCTGTCTTACTACCACCCTGCCATCTATGTCCGCCCTGGTTATATTCAGCAAGGGTCTTTTTTATCCTCTCCTCATTGATACCTGGCTCTGCCTTCAAGAGTACAAAAAGCTGACCCAATTTTTCCTTAATTGTCATTTCATTTATAGTATCCGTTACCCACCTTATCTGATTCTCATTCAGATAGAAGGGCTTTTGAGTTAAATCTACCATTTCTTACATCACCTCAATTATTTATGAACGTAAAGCTCTCAAATTGAACAGCATCTACGCACTCAATCACAAAGTAAAGAGCATGTTTCCCGTTTACTTTTTCGATTTCAACAGCATAGTCATTAAATTCCAGGGCAGTCAGTTCCATTTCTTTAGAACCAATCAGATGCCCTTTCGGAGAATCAATAAAAATCTTCACTTTGACCCTGCCATCGCCCCGTAGCTTCAGATTTATAACTGAAGGCTCTCTGAAATCAAAATACTTGTATCCCACAGTGACACTTTCTCTGATGTTGGCAATATAGTGCAGGTACCTGCTCTCATCTTCACCGGTTTTTTCCTCATAAATATGAGGTTCAGTATCTCTCCTGCACTCTCTTACAGTAAGTCTTTGCCTACTTATAATGGGTGAGGTCAGATGACAGCAGTAGCATGCATTATAACTGCCTGCAGTAGGAAGTGGTCCTTCCCCAAGGCCACAGCTTGTGATTTCCGCCTGCCCAAACCATCCATCAGGAAGTATTGGAAGTTTTTCTGCGCAGCCCTGCCTGCAGCACTCTATAGCATGTGTCTGTCTGTGGTAGAAGATATACCAGCTGCCATTAAGTAAAACAAGTCCCCCATGGTTGTTGCCATAAGGCATCACCTGTTCAGTGTTTTCCATAAATCCAAAATCACCGTTACTGACAAGAACACCTTTATACTCATATTTGCCAAGAGGTTCATCGGAAATAGCATATGCCAACTCATGACTTAGCTCAGTTGAATATACCATTACATATTTTCCATTTATCTTTCTGGGGCTTGAGGCTTCATAAAAGCCGTGTCCCTCAAAAGCGGTGCCTAAAGCTTTGTTTGCCCCCGGTATTATCTGCACCGGTCCCCTTACTATTGTCTTCATATCGTCAGCAAGTTCAAAGCCAAGACTACTCTCCGGAAGGGGTGGATAAGAGTTTCTAAACTTCTCGGGAACCGGCCCCGGCATATTGAAGCCGATGAAGAGATAAACCTTTCCATCATCGTCCACTAGTACTCCCGGATCAAACATCTTAACATCTTCATATCTTATTCCATCAGCACTGCTCACTTCCCCGTAATATTTAAAGGGACCTTCCGGTCTGTCACTTACTGCTACCTGACAGCACAACTGACTAGACAGGTTGAAGTACATATAGAAGCGACCATCTGTTCCTTTTACAACATCCGGAGCTGCCATGGCATCCTTTCCCGGCTCCAATTTAATAAACGGACATTCCTTTCTACGAAAAGCCACACCATCACAGCGCCACTGACTAATATCCGATAAAGGCGCTGAATAGACCATGTAGTCTCCCGGACAAAATCCCAGCTCTCCCCCTGCAAAGTCATGAGAGCCATAGACATAGAGTCTGTCCCCGAATATCCGTGGCTCACCATCAGGAATATACTCATAAAGGGGCAGGTAAGGATTCATGACTATGCTTTTTCTTATCTTATTCAGTCTTTCATTAACTACATATAAAAGTTCATCAGGAAACATCTTTGATATGTGGTGCCAGATGCTATGAAGGCTCATGGAACCACCTGTCTTCATCCTATCTGCCATTTGAGGATTAACCATAGCCATAGGCTTAGCCACCAGTTCCTGAATTGCCTCGTATCCTTCCTTGCATTTGTAGACCTCTTCCAGTGGATCGAAGACAGAAAGGCATCCTTCGTTTACAGTAAGCTCTTTTACATCAGTTTCTTCTTCTCCTGCTATTCCTGCAAACCACTGTGTCACTGCCTCTGAAAGATTTTTCTCTTCCTTAAAAATATACTCAGCAGGGATTTCATTAACCTTTTCGATGGTCAGTGTGTCACTTGCAACATAATCTTTTCCTGTTTTTTCTTCGCTCCTCATAACTTCATGAGTATAAAGTGCCTTTGCCTCGAGTACGGTTTTGCCTGCTGACAATGGAACATCTTCAAAAATAAAAATGCCGCTGTCACTGCTCTTCTCACTAAAGATCTTCCCGTCTACAATTAGCTGCAACAATCTGCAGTTACTGTACACTTTGACCTGTATGGTATTCTCCCATCGTTTTGTGAATCTCCTGCCACATATGTACACAAAGGGGTCCGTACTCCAAAGCGCCTTGTAGAGATAAAATGCCTGCTTCTTTGTTTTCCTGTCATATGTAACAAGTCCCTTATTGTTGCGACCTTTACAGCCGCCCTCATCTCTGGCATCTGCAGCAAAATCAAACATATTCCAAAGCCAGGTTCCGAAAAGATACGGTCTTTCTCTGAAGGCCTTTAGCGCCTCCTCATGGACAAAGGCCTGATATTCCTCTGTATAATCTTTTACCTTTGGGCAGTCAGAATGCCACATCATAACCGCATCAGCGCCGTACTCACTTATTCCAAGAGGAACATCCTTAAGTTCTTTGTGCATTTCGTCACAAAATGGTCCCAGATCTTCTGCGACACCCTCATACCATCCCTTGTAGATATTGTAAGTTGCCACATCTGTCGAATGGAAAAGAGGGCTGTCAGGTTTTGTGCCCCCAAAGCTGGCCATAGTTGTAAGCCTCGTGGGATCCAGCTCTTTTGTAAGAGAATTTAGTTCCTTTAAAATTCTGTACTGCTCAGGGCTCTCACCGCCGATTCCGGTCTCGTTTGCAATTCCCCAAAAACAGATTGAAGGATGGTTGAAGTTCTGCATGATAAGCTCGCTCATCTGTAGAAGAAGATTTTCATCAGCTTCTTTTCTTGTATCATAAACGCTGATAAATGGAATCTCAGCCCAAACCACCATTCCGTTTTTATCACACAGGTCATAAAAATATGGAGCCTGCTGGTAATGAGCAAGTCTCACCGTATTAGCTCCAATCTCCCTGATAAGCTCCATATCCTCGAGATGTTCTTTTCCTGTAATAGCCCAGCCCATGTTTTCTCTGTCCTGATGTCTGCACACACCATGAAGAGGATATACTCTCTCATTCAAGATAAAGCCTTCATCAACATCCACTCTAAAGCTCCTGAATCCAAAAATAGCAGTAATAAGATCACACAAATGATCACCATTTTTCAGCTCCAGTTCAAGACTGTACAGAAACGGACTGCCTACTCCATCCCAAAGCTTTGCTTCATTCACCGTAAAGCTTCCCTCAAGAAAACCACTGGCATTTTCACATACAGGAAGATTATCAATCTCCTTCACAAGCTTTCTGGCTTCTCCATTTCCTTCATATACTTTCAGACAAAAAGAAGCGCCATCGAAATTATGTTGAAGGCAGGTACGTAAAGTAACCCCTCCGTCAGCTTGAGCAGTAACAAAGATTCCGTCCACGCCATATGCATCAACTTTTAAATGCTCTTTACTGTCAAAGCATATAAGTGACGCCTCCCTGTATAAGCCTCCAAAAAAAGTAAAATCAGCCTGCATCGGGTAGATTGGAAGCTCTCTACTGTTATCCACCATCACCAACAGCTCGTCATTTTCACCACGCAGTTTATCTGTAATACTTACTGTAAAAGCGGCAAAACCACCTTCATGAATTCCGATAAGCTCTCCATTAAGATATATTTCTGCTCTCTTACTTGCAGCCCCAAACCTTACAAACACATCCTTGTCAAATCCCTCAGGAATCAGCTCTTTTCCAAGTTCCTTCCTGTACCAAGCCTTACCCTGATAATAATCGTTTCCTCCGTCCTGTCCGTCCAGATTATTCCAGGTATGAGGAAGGCTTATTGCCTCCCAGTCATAGCTTTCTTTATTCTCAAAAGAGATATCTCCTTTATAAAAAAACCAGTCCGAATTAAATCCTAATTCTTTTCTCATATGTTCATCCTCCGTCGCAGTTCTCCCAATCCGCGTTATCATTAAAAATCTTCTTCAAAGCTATCCTCTATCACAATACATGGGATTCTGATAATCGTAACAGCTCCATCTTCATTTTTCATTTCAACAGATGCCTTGTCATCAAAGATGAGTTTCAGCCGCTGATTTATATTGTTGAGCCCCACATGTCCATCCTCAGAAAGTTCATCAAAAGAACATGCAAGGATTCTTTCGGGATATCCTGCCCCATTGTCCTTTATCCTGAGAGTCAGATACTCTTTTTTGTCATCCGCAAAAGCAGCTACAGAAATCCTGCAGTTCTTTTGCGTAGAGAATGCGTATTTTACACTATTTTCCACAAATGTAAGAATAATAAAAGGTGGAACAAGACAACTCCTGAGATTCTCAGGTATATCAACAGCGACATCTATCTGTTTCATATATCTTATTTCCTGAATCTCCATATAGTAACTTAAATGCTCAAGTTCTTTTTCTAGCTCAACCAATTCCCTTGTGTCCTTGAACATATACCTTGAATAGTTCACAATTGCTTTTGACATCCTCTGGATTGTCTCAAAGTCCTTCCGTTCCGCGAGGGAATAGATTATATTCAGGACATTGGCATAAAAGTGAGGTTTTGTCTGCTGCTGAAGATATTGCATGGTGGCTTTTTGAGCTTCAAGCTCCATCTCATATTTCTCAATCTTTAATGCACCTATCCTGTTGATCATATGGTTAAATGACTTTACCAGGATATCCAGTTCTTTTATCTTAAATTCGCTGTCCACCTGAGCCTCAAGATCGCCTTCAGAAATCTCGTTCATGGTATCAGCAATCATCTCTATGGGATTTTCAATATTTCTTCTGATAAGTAGCATTGATATGGGTATCAGGATAATAATAATAAGAGATACAAAAGCATAGATTATGTCAAAGGAAAGTGTATCCTTCAATATTGAAGATCTATTTGTCAGAGTTCCAAAATAGTATCCGCTCTGGTCAGAAAGATAGCCCGTCTGCAGGTACTTGCTCCCGTTTACTGTTATATAGGTCCCTTCATTTTCGGGATCAACAACACATTCTATAGGAGAGGAAGAAAAGATTAGTCGCCCACCTTTATCAGCAGCAAAAACTATACTTTCATCGTCAAAGGATGCAGCTTGTAAAGTTGATATGATTTCTTTTCTTGATACTCCCACAATCAGATAACTTCCACTGACCTTCAGAATCCGGAGCATTTGGTTGCCTTCTTCATCCGGCCATATCATGTATCTTCGTATACTTTTGTCTTCTCCTTTTTCAAGGTCCTTGGACCATCGTGACATAATCCTGTCCCTGACCAGAACGCTTTCTCCGCTTCCAACTTCCAACCATTTATAATCATCCAGCCTGTCGGTATAAAGCATGATGTAATCGATCATGGGAGACCATGTGACTATACTTTGAAGGGATGACAGTACAGAAGTTCTGGCACTCATCAGTGATACGGGATTGGATTCACTTCTAAGCTCATAGTATAGATGAGAAGCCTGTTGTGTTGTATTGCTATATAGGCCCTCATTTACAAAGCCGTCTACCATCTGTAGCGATTTTTCAATACCTTCGGCAGATACTGCTATGCTTTTTCTTATGTTTTTTTCAGTCCTTGTTGTAACACTCCGTACAAGAGTTATATGCAGGAACAAAAAAAGCACAACAAAAAAAAGTGCCGTCAGTACCCAATATCTTCTCAGCCATTTTTGCAGTGCTGTTTTCTTCACTTATACCTCCCGGATCAAAATGTATTGGCACGGTTACTTCGTAATCCTATCTATAACCTCTTGTTCTGTCTGAATTCCTGAGGTGTCATACCTGTGTGCTCTTTGAATGTTTTGGTGAAATATGATGAATAGGTAAAACCTACCCTGCTGGAAACATCCGTGATTGAAAGTGATGTCTTTGCCAAAAGCTGCTTAGCTACATATATACGCTTCTTTACTATATAATCACTGATAGCAAAGCCGGTTTCCTTCTTGAATATTCTTCCCAAATATCCCGAGCTTACATGAACCATGGCAGCAAGCTCATCCCGCTGTAGATTTCCTACGGAAAGATTATCAGCAATCAGTTTTTTTACCTGATCAACAATTCTTTCGGGAGATTCCTTCAAGCTGTCTTCAGCAAGCTCAGAGAAATCCACCTGCTTGTTTTCGATAAGGATCTTATTCTCTATTTTCATAATTATATTTTCAAGCTCATCATACGGAATTGGCTTAAGAAGGTAGTCTTCAACGCCCAGTCTCAATGCTTCCTGGGCATAAGTAAACTCAGCATGACCTGTATAGAAAACCGATTTAACATCCGGTTTATTTTCATGAAGCCACCTTATCAGCTCTATACCGCTGCCTCCCGGCATCTCAATATCCGTGATGATAATATCAATATCATATGTCTTGAGCATTCTTATGGCAGTGTCCTTACTGTGACATTTGAATATTTTATCAGCATTAAGTTTTTCCCAATCAACGCCTTCTTCAAGGCCCAGAAGAGCCATCTCTTCATCATCTGTCAACAGAAAACTGAACTTTCTCATAATGTATCCAATCGTTATTAATATATTATTCCAAAGTGATGAACCTTCCGCTGTCGCCACACTCTTCCCAAAACTCCTCTCTATTATCAGGAATATTAGGATTTCCGGTTTTCATAAAATTCGTCCAGTAAGTGATCATCTTATCGGAAAGTTCGTAATCTCTCTTTTCAAAAGGGCGCCAACAGTACTTAAGACTTCCAAAAACATACCAAAGTTCTGCAGAATGAAAAGAACCTGCATCATCTCCCGGAAGCTTTCTGTCAAAATAATAAACGTATCCACCTGCTCTTTTGGCAAATTCAATGTCAGCTGCATGCATTGGGTTAGTTTCGGGACACTTTATTTCAATTCCCTCCGTTGTCATATCGTCGCCATTACACCCAAGAATATAAGGAATCTTTAAGTATTTCCCTTCACGAGTAAGCTCATCCAGGCTATCCTTTAAAAGTTCACCATCTATCACAGGAACAAATGGCATTCCTTTTTTTTCCTGAAAACTGCGACCAATTACATTGCCAACCTTCTGCATAAGTTGTTCTTCACTGATAGTATACAATTGTTTGAGCGCATTTTCTTTGTATGTTTCATCACTTAGACATCTTTTCGTGTCAATTCCAAGCTCTTCAAAGAAAAATTCACCTATCTCCTTAGCCTTATCAAGTGTTCTAAGTTCTCCCAGCGGATTTTTGTATCCACCGCCGCTTTGAAGAATCATCCTGTTACACAGCCCCTGCATCTTTGTAGTATGGGCCAGTGCCTGCAGGCTCATGGCTCCGGCAGACTGTCCAAATGCCGTGATATTGTCAGGATCCCCTCCGAAATCGGAGATATTTTCATTAATCCACTTAAATGCTTCAAGTTGATCCCAAAGCCCGAAATTGCCACCTGCTTCATTTTCACCCTCCGATGCTATCAAAGGATGACTTAAAAAACCCAAAGCACCAAGGCGATAATTCAACGTTACTGCTATAACGCCTCTTTCACAGATCTTATCACATATAAAAGGAAGGTTTGATCCTGCGCCGCCTAAAAAAGCCCCGCCGTGAACGTAAACAGCAACAGGAAGATTTTCTCCCTTCCTACATCTGCCCTCAGGAATTCGAATATTCAGATACAGACAATCCTCACTCTCCGGTGTATCGAACCTTGGATCTGAATAGAATTCTTTATCATAAAATCCGCCGCGTTTTGGTCCCTGCATGGCATGTGCCGAAAACTTATCCGCCTTATAAATCCCACTCCAGGCTTTAAGTGGAAATGGTTTCTTAAACCTTTTTTCTCCAATGGGAGGCTGTGCATAGGGAACCCCGTTAAATACAACAAGTCTGTTTTCGGTAAAGCCTTCTATTTTTCCATATTTTGTCTCAACTACCATTATACTCTCCAATCATCATCCCTTAACAGCGCCTACTGTAAGTCCTTCCATATAGTACTTCTGGAAGAATGGATATAGCGCAACCATGGGCAGCATTCCAACTACAGCAATCGCCATACGTATTCCCAATGTCGGTATGTTTACCATGTCAGTCGCACCAAGTGAAGCATCCATTGACTGTGAAAGATATTGGACATTGGTGAGCATGTTGTTAAGAAGTGCCTGAATGCTGACAAACTGCTTGTCTGTCACAAAATAGAGACTGTTCTTCCAGTCATTCCAGTACATAAGCGCTTTCATAAAGCCAATTGTTGCGATAATAGGCTTACTTAACGGCAACACCATCCTAAAAAAGATTCCAAACTCTGACAGACCATCCATTCTCGCACTCTCCAGAATCTCCTGTGGAATATTGTTTTTGAAATATGTCCTTGTTATCATGATGTGAAATGCACTGACAAAAATAAATGGGAATACCAATGCCCAGAGCGTATTCTTAATATGAAAAAGGTTACACCAGCTCATATAGCTTGGTACAAGTCCCCCTGAAAAAAGCATCGTAAACAGCACATAAAAGCTAAGAAGCTGTTTACCGGGCAGTCCCGGAACCGTCAAAGTATACGAAATCATGGTTGTGACAATAACACCGGCTACAGTGCCAAAAAGAGTTACAACAATCGTAATCAGATATGCATGATACACGCTTCCTTCAGAAAAGATAAACTTATATGAAGTTAGATCGATGTGTTTTGGAACCAGTGAATATCCGTATTTTATAATATCCGATTCAGCAGAGATTGATGCCATGAATAAGAGCAGAATCGGAAAAATTACCAAAACAGCCATTAATATAAGTACTACATGGGCAAGGATCTGAAATCCTTTATCATTCTTTACCATTTTTATTCTCTCCCTTAAAACATTGCATTCTCTTTGCTGATTTTTTTCACCAGGTGATTTGTGATCATCACCAGAATGAATCCCACTACAGACTGGTAGAAACAAGCAGCGGCGCTCATTCCCATATTGGCCGTATTCATAAGTCCTCTGTAAACATAAGTATCAATGGTCTGTGTAACATTGATGAGGGCTCCGCTGTTCATAGGAACCTGATAAAAGAGACCGAAATCAGAATTGAATATTTTACCTACTGCAAGTATAGTCAGTGTGATAATAGTAGGAATAAGACACGGTATGGTTATATGAATAAAAGTGTGCCATCTGCTGGCTCCGTCAAGGCTTGCCGCCTCGTAGAGTCCAGGATCGATTGCGGACATATTTGCCAGATATAATATGCAGTTTGTACCTGTCATCTGCCACAAATGAACAAACACAAGTATAAAAGGCCAATACTTTGACTCACTGTAAAATGAGATTGGCTCTAGCCCCATGGGGATAAGAATATTGTTATTAATAAATCCGGTATCTCCTGCAAGAACTGCGTTGACTAAGTAAGAAACAATAATTATTGATAATAAACTGGGGAAAAGAATTGTTGTCTGATAGAGTTTTCTTGGAAGATTCCCTTTTAACTCATGAAGAAGATATGCAACTACTATTGAAACCACCGTTCCAAGTATAATAAATATCAGGTTGTAAACAATTGTATTTCTAGTCATCAGCCACGCATCTGCGCTGGAAAACAAAAATTTGAAGTTTGACAGTCCTACCTTCTGACTTCCGAAAATCCCTCCTTTTACCGTATATTTTTCAAAAGCAAGGATAAGTCCTCCCATGGGTATATAACTGTTAATGAAAAAATATATTATTCCCGGAAGTGCCATCACATAAAAAGGCAGAAATTTTTTCAGTTTTACGAAAGCATTTGATTTAGACATTTTATTTCCTCTCTAAAAAAGACACAGTGTAAAGGAATTTTTCACCTTGGCACCGTGTCTTTTATATGTATTAATTCTCTACCAGATCATTACTGTGCAAGAAACGCATCAAGCTGTGCCTGCTTTTCTGCAATAACCTTATCAAGTCCGGCATCCTTTAGTGCACTTATAAATTCAGGCAGATACTGCTCAGGATCAAGAGTACCGGTCTCAAGTCCGGCCTGATACTTACTGCATACATTATCAAGCTGAGTAATCTCATTTGTTACATTCGCAGTATCGAAAGAGAATCCAAGCGCAATCGACTTCTTATCATTAGAATTGTGTTCAACAAGAAGCTCAGGGTAATCAGGATTTTCTGTCTCCCAAAGAATTCTGTTGATGTTGGAAATGTTTGAGCCAAGGTGGTAAGTTGATGATCCTGCATCTACGCCGTCAGGATACTTGCCCATTCCATTTTCATCAAGAACATAATGTTTGCCTTCTATACCATAGCTTATAAGTGTGCCCACATCCTTGTTTGACATCCAGAGATTCAAAAACTTCATAGCAGCCTCAGGATGCTCTGTGTTAGACATGATGGTATAGCATACATTGTTGTAAGTTCTAGCTACCTGATCACCAAACAAAGTTACTCCCATGGGTTTGTTACATGTCGTAGACTGGTAAAATGCTGTATTGAAATCTGCTTGTCCAAGAGTGCAGAATGCTGCATCATTTTTTGTCAAAACTGTAAAGGAATCAGTCTGAGTCTGGATGTCTTTGTCACAGTAGCCTTTATTGTACCAGTCATGCATTACACTACACAGATGAGCATACTGATCAGACTCAAACACATTTGTAACTTCTTTGTCACTTGTAGGATCCATAAGAACGCCATAGAAATTTCCAAGGTCATCCCAGGTACCATATTTAAAGTTAGGTGCTGTAGTTCCATTGTTAAGGACATAAGGTGTCATATCGGGGTATGCTTCCTTAACTGCAGCAAGGATTGGCTCCCAGTCCTCAAGCTTTGTTGCCTTTTCAGCTGCCTCGGTTAGTCCAAGTTCATCAACAATGTCCTTCCTGTAAATCATGCCCATTGTCCAGGAATAACCTGCATAAATCGGAACGGCATATTGGCGTCCGTCGATTTCACCGCTTTTAAGGTACTCGCCTTCTCTTTCGATTATGTCCTGACCGTATTCCTGAATCAGGTCTGTCATGTCATAAGCAGCCCCCTGTGAAACTGCATTAAGATATCCGCCATAGTTGGCCAGAATATCAACATCCTCGGTTCCGCTAAGAAACAATGAGTATTGCTGGAACCACTGTCCAAACTCATAGGCCTTAAATTCAACTTCGACACCGATTTCCGGAACCGTAATCTCATTCACAGCCGCCATGACCTCTTCGATATCATCAGCCTTTCCACCGGTAGGAACAAAGATTTTAATTTTTTCAACTTCCTTGGATTCCTCTGCAGAAGTCTCTTTAGTCTCGGAAGATGAAGATTCCGAGGTATCTTTTGTTGAAGTAGAGCCGCAGCCTGTAAGGAGTGATGCTGCCATTGCCGTTGTTAGAATTAGTGATAAAGCTTTCTTTTTCATTTCCTTTCTCCCTCCTGTTGATAGACTAATTCTATCCAAACGACCTCTTCATTTATATCAATTTGAAAACCATAATTTATACTTTGAGAACCTGATTATATTTTTATCATTTGACTACGATATCTGTTATATTCTGGTTTAAGGTGAGTTTTTTACCATCTACTGTGCTTTCTATATACTTCAAGGCTGGACGCAGCCTCTCAAGTACCGCGGCAGTCTCATCATCTGTCTCATCGTAGTGAAGCTCTAAATAGTTTTCTTCTAAATCTTTTTCTCTACTGTGGCTGTTTTTATATTTCTTCTTATAAGAAGGTATGCGCTTCCAAAAACAAATCCACCGATTGCTGTATAGATGCCCATTCCTAATGAGCTTTTTGAATACCAGTGACCAAGTCCCCAAGTAAGAAGTTGCAAAAAACGTTATCTCTGTTACTACTCAATATGTCTTGCTATCATTTTTAGATTTTCAATGATAGTTATATGCTGAGGACAAACACCCTCACACTGACCACAGGCTATGCAATCTGCTACCTTTCCTCCTCCATTCTCTAAAAGTTGCGGATAGTCTTCATATTTCACTGACCATTCCTTTTCTTCAAGATCATCAAAGGTGTTTTCGTTGTACATCTTGAAATATTTCGGAATTGAAATTTTCATAGGGCAACCCGAAGTGCAGTAGGAACAACCGGTACAGGGAATGGCAAGCTTACTTATTAGCTTTTCTCCGGCTTTTAAACACAACTTCTTTTCATCCTCTGAAAGAGCTTTAAAATTCTCCATGTAAGAGGTATTATCCTCCATCTGCGCTATACTGCTCATTCCGGAAAGGACAACCATTACATTGTCCAGACTTGCAACAAATCGTATCGCCCAGCTTGGAATTGACATCGCAGGATCTTTTTCCTTAAAGAGCATTTCTATATCCTGCGGTAGATTAGCAAGGGTTCCTCCCCTTACCGGTTCCATTACAGTTACAGGTTTTCCATGTTTCACAGCTACCTCATAACACGCCCGTGACTGAACCCACTCACTATTCCAATCCAGGTAATTGATCATTAACTGTACAAACTCCATCTCGGGATGTTTTGTCAGAATCTCATCTAATAGCTCAGGAGTATCATGAAAAGAGAATCCAGCATGCTTTACAAGTCCAGCCCTCTTTTTTTCAAGAAGCCAGTTAAAACAATCCAACTTTTCATATATTTCCAGTAGTTCTTCATCTATTCCATGGATAAGGTAATAGTCAAAAAAACTTGCTCCAGTCTTTCTGAGCTGCTCATTAAAAATCCTATTTCTGTCCTCTTTGGTCTTTATATACTCGCCATGTAATTTGGTGGCAAGGGTAAAGTTGTTCCTTGGATATCTATCCACTAAAGCAGCCTTTACCACATTTTCACTATTAAAATCATGGTACATCCAGGCAGTGTCAAAATAGGTAAAGCCTCTTTCCAAAAACATATCCACCATTTTGCAAACCTGCTCTACATCCACAGATGCTTCATCTGAAGGATTCAGCAAAGGCATTCGCATTAGCCCAAATCCAAGCTTCTTCTTTGGCTTAAAATCCATCATTGATTTTTCTCCTCTCAGATATCAAAAAATCCTAATGTTTTTAGCATTGCAATTGCATTTTCGATATATTCATTATCGGTAATATGCCAATGGAATCCCAGTCTGTAAAGTGCCTTCACCGTAAACTTATTATCTACATCATTTTCGATAATATTCTCATCATTATCGGTTTTATAGTTTACAAGCGGTGAAACAAAACGGTTGATACGCTCATCCATAAGAGCTCTATTCAGCCTTTCATTAAACTCTTTTTCGTCTACCACATCCACTTTCAGGTCATTATCATTAAGCGCCTGTACTAGGTCTCCCATTTCTATAGTATGGGAGTTATAGGCATGAAAAACAGTAAACTCACTATTGGTTCCTGCCAGCAGTACTGTAGCTCTGGCCACTTCATCAATAGGTGAGAATTCATCCTCTTCGTCCATGTCCTGCACAGGGAAGCACCCAAGAACCACGTAAGACTTTAATGTATTCATAAAATTATTAGTGTTAAAGTTGATCTGGAACTCACCATCTTCATATCTGCTCATGAGATTACCCATTCGGATTATCTTTGCATTAAGTCCCTTCTCCTCTATAGCATCAAGAATGAGCTTTTCAGCCAGATACTTCGAATATACGTAACCATTTGATTCTACCTGCTGTCCGATATCAAGGGCATTCTCTCTAAGCGTCGTCTCTCCATTAGAACCGACATCCCTTTCGCCACATACTGAAACCGTAGATATATGCACCAGACGAATATCCTTTTTAAGGCACAAATCAACAAGGTTAGCTACTCCGTATACATTGACATTCTTAAGAAACTCCAGATCTGCAAAGTGTTTGACTGAAGCGGCACAGTTTATAAGTGTATTAATGTCGTATTCTTCAAGTTTCTTGATGCTCTGTGCATCCGTGATATCTCCTTCAATTGCAACTATCCTGTTTCCAAAGTAATCCTCGTCCAGGTCATCGAAGTAGTAGAAGAAACTTTCTCTAAGTCGTCTCATTGCTCCAATTTTACCACCACGAAGCAGACAGTAGACTTTCATAGTTCCGGAATCAATGAGCTGTCTAAGCACATGAATTCCCAAAAAGCCCGTAGCACCAGTCAAAAGAACTGTCCCAAGCCCCTCGGTTTTTATATTATCCAAATACTGCGGCAAGTTGTGGGAAAGGGCTTTTGCATACTCATTCACCGTTACACTTTCCTCATTAGTCTGATCTATTTGATTTTGAACAGTTTCTTCATTCCACTGATCCTTAATCTTTAAGAAAAGATGCTCAGAAAGCTGTCTTGGTGTTGGTTTATTAAATATATCCTGATAAACTACAGGATAATCTTTGACCATTATGGCCATCATTACCTTGGCCGCCAAAAGAGACGTTCCACCATATTCAAAGAAATTATCATCCAAATGGAAATCATCTTTTTTCAATGTCTTTCTGAATATCTCCAGAATCTGTTCTGTCAGCGCCTCCAGTTGCTTCGATCCTTCAAATGCTACTGCAGTTTCTTTTGGCCCCTGAGAATCTTTAACGGTATCCGGAATATCTTTTTTCTCAACTAATTCTTGTTCTGCCCGGAATTCTTTTACTTCGCTAAGAGAAAGCACATCTTCAACTGTTCTGCAGGTTAATAGTCCTTGGATTACCTCTTCCATCAGCTTATAAAAGCGCTCCATCGTGGTCTTGCCATACATCTCTGTATCATACTCAAATTCATAGACCACCTTATCATCCTTAAGATTTATATCAAGTCCAAATGGCGACTTTGCTTTGAAAGCTCCTAGTCCGAGTTCCTTCTCTTTGGCCTCTTTTCCTCCAATAAGGATAGCATCATCTGTCTGGTCTCCCTGATATGCGAAAAGCACATCAGAACTAAGTCCATAGGTGCTGCATACCTCAGCAAAACTGAATATATCGCAGGACATGGCATTTAACAACATCTTCTGGCATTCACCTACTGCATGAGATATATCCATCTGAGGTGAAGGACTTATTGATACCGGAATGGTCTTTACAAACATTCCGATACTACGGTTTAGCCTGCTGTCATTTCGGCCATTATAAATTGAGGCAAATACTGCATTCTCAGAACCAGTACATACTTTCAGCGAAAGTCCCATAGCCATGGTAAAGAACGCATTTAGACCCAAACGGTTCTTCTCGCAGAACGCTCTGATATCATTTGCCGAAATCCTTCCTGTCAAAACGAAGTTTCCATCATCATCTGTTGCAGTTGCTTTTTCTGTTGGAGGAAGAGTAACTTTTTTGCAGTTGCCAAAAATTCTATCATGCCACTCTTTTGCTTTTTCAAATTTGTCAGAATTTCTTCTCTTCTTCTCAACAACAGCTGCCTCATATCCTGTATACTGCTCTGCTTCAACATTTTCGCCCAAATATGCCCTGTTGATGTCTTCCATAAGAATACTTAAAGATTCACCGTCACTTATAATGTGATGGGTATCAATGAAAAGGTATTTACCCTCATTGGAAGCAAACAACCCGATTCTGCAAAGAGGCTCTCCCAAAGTCAGATCAAATGGTCTGACCAGTTCCTCATCAGAAGGCAAAACAGTCCCCTCAGAAATTTCCACCTTTATTTCATCACTTCTTACAGCAAATACTTCTCCTTCTTCATTCACCATAAGAGTCATAGACAGATATGGGTGAGCTTTCAATGTCTTTTCTATTGCCAGACGGAGCCTGTTCATATCTATTTCCGGAGAAAGCTCATAAAGGATCGGTATATTATAGATAGTAGAATCTTTGTAATGGATGCTCTCAACAAATATTCCCATCTGAGTCATAGAAAGAGGATATTCTTTTCTTAGTTCAAACTCTTCACCCTCTTCCTTAGTCTCCAGAAGCTTTTCTATGTCAATAACTGTTTTGGTTTCAAACAGTTCGGCGATGGTCACATTCTTGCCAAACTCCCCTGCCAGCATTGTGCATAGTCTTATACATCCAAGAGATGAAAGACCTGCAGCAAAAAGATCTGTAGTGATTCCAACAGGAACTTCACCTATTATCTTCTTTATAATCTCTAGAATAGCCTTCTGGCACTCAGTCTCAGGAAGCACAACCTTTTCCTCTTCCTTTCCAGGATCAGGCAGGGCTTTCTTATCAATCTTGCCATTTGCAGTAAGGGGCATCTCCTCCAGCTGTACAAAAGCCTGTGGAACCATATAAGCAGTAAGCTGAGATGAAAGATGTGCCTTGAGAGCATCAATGTCAATTTCATTG
>NZ_FOXO01000010.1:1693-143563 GCF_900115735.1 Butyrivibrio proteoclasticus | reverse complement strand
CACGCAGCTCAGAATGAACCGAAGCATTCAGGCGGAGGGTTCATTTGCAAATGTAAAAGAAGACATGAACTTCAGAAGATATTTGTATAAGGGGACGAAGAATGTTCTTGCACAAAGTGTGTTGCTTGCAATCGGATTCGATATCAATAAACTGCATCACAAGATCATGGCCGGCCGAACAGGAACTCATCTTTTTGAGCTAAAGAAAACGGCATAATTTTTGATCCTTAAAAATCAAACTCCTGTATCTGATCCGAAGATATCTTCGGACTATTAAGTTACTCTAAAAATATGAGATATGAGCAGAAAGCAGATATAAGTACCGATTTTTAGGCCTGAAAAAGGGCCATCGTCCAGATGATTTAATCATCTAATGCGACAGCCCCTTTAAATATATATTATTATAAACCGTACTGAGCCATGATATTGCTAAATTCCTGTGAGTTTGCAAATCCGCTTATAACTCCATCACGGGTATTTTCACCTCTATCAAGCTGTCCTACCCAGTTTGCAAGTCCTGCATCATCATACTCTCTTCCGAGGAATGTGCGATATAAAACCTTTACAAATTCTGTGTTAGTAAGGTTTTTATTAGTAAACTCCTGAGAGTGGAAGAATCCGTTTGTTGAAACATTAAGGATATTTGATCTTGAAGAATTCGCATTAATTCTTCCGCACCAGTCATTAAGACCATCTACATCATAGTTTCTGCCAAGCGCCTGTGTATAAAGGCGGCTGACAAATTTTGTAACGCCTGCGTTTTTATCACGTTCCTCTGTAAGTACAAATGTTCCCGGCTGAATACCATATGATGCACAAAGGTTAGCAAATTCTTCACTGCCTACAAATCCTGCAAATATTGCATTTACCGACATTCCTGCATCAAGCTGTGATGTCCAGTCAGCATATCCGCCTTCATCTGCATCTCTCCCAAGCATTGACTGATAGCAATCGTTTACAACTTCTCCAGTTGATTTGCCTTTTCCGGAATATTCCTGTGAACAAAGAACACCCTGTACAATATCTACTGCCTTTTTCTCACCGCTTGTAAGAGAGTTTGTCCAATATTCAAGACCTTCCGTCTCAGGTGAACGATTCAGACATACTTCATAAAGGCTGGTTACAAAAATAGCAGCTCCATCTGAAGGTGAGATATTGATTACATTTATTTCAGATGATGTTGAAGGTGTTTTCTGCGGTTCTGTTTTCTGTGGTTCTGACTTCTGTGGCTCTGTCTTTTGTGTTTCTGTTTTCTGAGGTTCTGTCTTTTGCGGCTCTGTCTTTTGTGTTTCTGTCTTCCACAGGGCATAGAGTGTTATGGTCTGGCCGTTTTGAGTAGCCAAATTCCTAACGGTTGCTTTATTAGCATAAGTTACTCCACTGCCATCTGCCTTGGTGTTCCACCCCAGGAAAATACTATTAGCCTTAGTATAGGTGCATTCAGGAAGGACATAGTCTTTTTCATTCACACAACTATACAGACTTGACATATAACCCCTGTCGCCACTATTCCTATCGAAAGAAATTGTGTAAGTAATTTTGGGCTTTACATTAACAACATCACTTATGTGATTGCTGCCATCTGTTCCTGTCACTACACATCTGAATTCTTTGTTATATGTATCTGCAGTTACATAAAAAGACAACTTGTCTGTATTGTTGCCAGACTCAGAACAATTGATCCAACTGTTATTCCCAACCGCTCTGTACTGCCATTGATATTTCCTTACTCCTGTTGCTATTATTTGAAAGGTAACATTCCTTGAGGTAGCTTCAATAACACTCTCAGGCTGTTTGGTAATTGCAGTTTGTTCGCTGTCCGCATCTATTAAAGTTAACTGTTGTGTCCAGGAAATCTTCTCTGTAATTCCATCTTTAGCTGTAAAATTCACTACATGGAAGCATCCGACAGATGACGCCGCAAAAGCTCCCAAAAGGTCAGTGCTGTATATCGAGTATGAGGTCCAGTTTGCAATTAGTTCATCTGGAGTCTTTTTTCCTACGTTTCCAAGTTCAACTCCATCTTTCCACTGTGCTGTAAGAGTATTCCATTTTTGACCATTTGGACGATAGTATGAGTTATATATGGCATACTCTAACGCTCTTGTATCAGAATCAGCCTGTGTGCATTCATTATATGTGAGCTCGTCAAGTCCCTTCTCTTTACGATACTTGTTGGTAAGTTCCCACGCTTTTTTAGCATAATCATGATCAAAATAGCCTTTTACTTCTACAAATGTACCATCTGACTTTTCAATCCGATAAGTATCATATGGATGAATGTCTTTTGATTCAATTACTTTTCCACAGTAATCACAACGTTTTTCCATACGCCCATACTCGGTGGCCGTGGCTTCCTTTGTTATAACATAAGAACAGGTGATTTGATGACCATCAATAAATGATTTATGATCACAGATGTCTGGATCTGCTTTCCATTGAGCGTAGAGGGTTATAATCTGTCCCTCTTCGGTAGCGAGATTCCTTACGGTCATACCATCTGAATAAGACTTACCTGTACCATCTGCTTTGGTGTTCCAACCTACAAATTTGTTACAGTCCTTTGTGAACACGTTTGCATTAAGCTTATAGTCCTGACCATTGATACAGGTCATACTATTCATATTTTTATAATTTCCTGTGTTACGATCAAATTTAATAGTGTAGCTGAAAGGATCAACAGGCATAGATTCAGAACTATAATCGTTGTCGTTAAGAGCCAATTCTGAAAGATCATAAGAATAGAGGTTTAACATGTCATTGCTGTATGTGTATGAAATCTCTTTTTTAGTAGAATTGGTTTTCCGAGTTATAATGTATCCGGAATTAACGTCACCGGAGGTGTAACCCTTCATGAAAAGACCTGTATTACCCTGAGGCATAATATCCCCATCGCAATTAGTAACGTCAGTGAGATAGTTTTTATCATCAATATGAACTATATTCCACATATGCGGGCCTCCGTTCATCTCACCCGTAACGGAAAGAACATAGAGGTCATAGTTATTAAAACTACTTATATCACACAAGTACTGAAAGGCTTTTGAATAACCTTCGCAGACAACGTTAGTTTCCGGGTCATCATCAAATACATAAATTAGTTCCCATGGATTACTACCCATGGTGGATACGCTATTGTGTGAAGCGGTGTAATTGTATTCTACCAAAGAACAGATTTTTTCTTTGAAAGCAACAATCTTTTCGAAATCGTCAAGGTCTGCAAAACTGTCAGCGATATCTTGTGCGTTGGCTAAAGCTGTTGAAGTAGCACTGGTTTTTTCAGTATCCGCCTTATATGTGTAGTAATGGCTGTCATCTGACGCCAACCCATAGGATTGCGATACAGAAAAAGAAATAATGAATTTTGCTACTTGAATAAAGCCATCTTTGGTTCCTGCAGTTTCGGAGGTCTTTTTTATTTCTCCATTGTTTTCGCCAAAAGAATAAGCGAAGCTTCCAATGGCGTATTGTCGGCCAAACCAATAAAGTGACTCTGGGTGGTCTGATATTATTGCAGTTATAATCTTTGTACCATCAATTTCAAGTTGAGCTTTTAAACTCTCAATCCCCTGATTCTTTTTGTCTGTATTTATGTTGCGAGTCCATATATTGTTTGAATATGAATAGTCAAACAAATCTTCAACTTGAATTTCGTCGAGAGATATTCCAAGTTCTTCCGTAGTTAACTCAATCTTAGTATCGCTTGTCTGTCCGCTGGCCACCCTGGAAATCAAATCATAAGCTTTGTCATAAAGCTTTTTTTCATTATCAGTTAAGCTATTGTAAGCTGAAGCACGTCTGAAAAGCATAGTACTAAGAGCTGTATCCTGCTCGAAGTAGTCAACGCCAAATTGCTTATCAACATATTTTGCAAATAGTTTTTCCTCATCGGGGAGATTGTCAACCTCATTCTCCTCTATGTTAACTGTGATGGTCTCAGGCTCCATTGCCTCGATGTATGATTCGTCAATGGAAAAAGAGCTATCAGCGGAACTTTCACTTGAAGATGTGCTTGTACTGGCATCGGAATTGCCACTTAAGGAGGCACTATCACTGGCAGAGGAATTGTCATTTAAGGAAACGCTGTCACTGGCAGAAGAATTGTCATTTAAGGAAACACTGTCACTGGCAGAAAAATTGCCATGAAGTGATCCCGTTTTCTCTGTGCTTTCTTTGTTTGAATCTGTATCAGCCTCATTGGAAGAGGGGATCGTAGTTGAATTTATATCCGAATATATTTTTTCGCCGTCAAGTGTTGTGGCCTCATCGCTAACTGGCGCTGTATCATTGTAGACTGACGAAGTAGCTTCGCTAAGACTAGTGCCTACGTCAGAAGTCTTTTCTGAAGACGCTGAGACTTCGTCTGTTTCTAAATTTTCTTCAGTATCATCAAAAGACTCTTCTGATAAAAGAATGGTTGCAACATCACCAGTATCTTCAGCGAATGCAACCACAGGATATGTGAAGAACATTATTCCTGATAAGAGCAAAGAAAGAAATCTTTTTTTCATTGAAACCCTTTCTACCTTTTTGGCATGTAACCGATATATCATTAGGTTTATTCTAATTAGTCCGAATTTCATTATAGACGATGAGACATAACGTGCAATACGGTAAAACGATTTTTCAATATGTTTTGAAAGGATGTTGCAACATATTTTAAAATGAGTGAAATATATTTGGCGCTTACTTTATCACTAAGTATATTGTTTTTACAATAGTTCTTTTTCTATTCTTTTCTCAAAAAAAAGACGCTCAATGTAGTGATAAGCTACATCAAGCGCCTTTTATTATGAGTTTTTGAAAATTATAGTCCGTACTGAGCCATGATATTGCTAAATTCCTGTGAGTTTGCAAATCCACCGATGACTCCATCACGAGTATTTTCGCCACGATCAAGCTGTCCTACCCAGTTTGCAAGTCCTGCATCATCATACTCTCTTCCGAGGAATGTGCGATACAGAACCTTTACAAATTCTGTGTTATTAAGGTTTTTATTTGTAAACTCCTGTGAATGGAAGAATCCGTTTGTTGAAATATTGAGAATATTTTCTCTTGATGGATTGGCATTTATTTTTCCGCACCAGTCATTAAGTCCATCTACATCGTATGCTCTTCCAAGGGCCTGTGTATAAAGGCGGCTTACAAACTTTGTAACACCAGCGTTTTTGTCACGCTCTTCTGTAAGTGTAAATGTTCCTGGCTGAATACCATATGATGCGCAGAGGTTAGCAAATTCTTCACTTCCTACAAAACCTGCAAAGATAGCATTTACTGACATTCCTGCATCAAGCTGTGATGTCCAGTCAGCATATCCAGATGCATCAGCATCTCTTCCAAGCATTGACTGATAGCAATCGTTTACAACTTCTCCGTTTGATTTGCCTTTATTGCTATATTCCTGTGAGCAAAGAACTCCCTGTACAACATCTACTGCTTTCTTCTCTCCGCTCATAAGACTGTTTGTCCAATAATTTAGTCCATCCGCTTCAGGTGAACGGCCAAGGCCTACATTATAAAGACGTGTAACAAAACTTTCTGCTCCTGCGGAAGCTGATGTGCTGTTGACTTTGATTGTATAATTCACATTAGTTGGATGTGAATAATAATATCCATCTATCTTGATATAATATGTTCCCGCTGCAGCATCAAATACATCAGACGATATTGTTTTTAAATTGTTAGCAGAAACCTTTTGTTCATATATGTTTTTACCTGATGGGTCGATAAGTCTTACTGTCCAGTTACTACTGCTATCTAAATGTTTGTTACTAAAATCTAATGATATCTTACCAGGAGAGTTAACAGCAAAACTATAATAATCAACATCCTTGTCATTATATAAGTTACCATTTATATTTTTACCAGTTGATATAACTGTAGCTTTATCAGTACTATCATTATCTTCAAATTCCCAGTCTGTCGTTGCTGTAAAGTTAGCTTTGATATAATAATTTACATTAGTTGGATGTGAATAATAATATCCATCTATCTTGATATAATATGTTCCTGCTTTTACTCCATAGGTTGGTGATGATACTGTTTTTAAATTGCTTCCATATACATTGGTGGAATAAATATCACCACATTCTGTTCCAATTAACTTAACTGTCCAATAATTAGAGCTCGAACCTGAATCATTTCTAACATTTCTAAAATCAAAGGATATTGTGCCATTTTCTGGTGCTATAAATTTATAATAATCAACATCCTTGTTATTATATAGATTTCCCTCAATTTCTTGTCCCGGGATAATCTCATTTGCTGTGTCAGCACTTTGGTTTAATTCATTTTCCCAATCTGTTGTTGCTGTAAAATTTGCCCTAATAGTATAATTCACATCAGTTGGATGTGAATAATAATAACCATCTATCTTGATATAATATGTTCCCGGTTTTACGCCATATGTTGGTGAAGATACTGTTATTAAGTTGCTTCCATATACCTTGGTGGAATACATATCACCACATTCTGTTCCAATCAGCTTAATTGTCCAATAATTAGAAGAACTTTCACTTGGTTTATTACTAAAACTAAAAGATATAATTCCTGTCTCTGTCGTAGTAAATTTATAATAATCTATGTCCTTATCTGTTGATAACACTCCAGAATAGTCTTTATTAGTTTCAATTACTGCTGCTGTGTCAGAATTTTCATTAGGTTCAAATTCTTCATCTACAGCCACACCACTATCATATGTCTCAATTTCATATATCTGTTTCAGCTGCTCTTCTAACTCCTTGCCTTCCAAAGCTGTTGAGCTTGCTAATGAAGCATTTAATGCGTCTCCAGAAATACCTTCTGCTGCCGATATTATCTCAGAGCTTTCTGTCACAGCTTCCAATACTTCTGTTGAAGCTTCAGTTAATGAAGCATCTCCCTCTGCCAAACTAGCTTCCTCTGCTGATACAGCCTCTACTGAGCCTTCTGTTACAGCTTCCTGTGATTTTTCTGCTCCATCTGTAATTTCATTTACCACATTTTCTGAGCTATCTGTGTTAGCTAATGATATTTCTTCCTGTATTTCTACTTCACTATCTATCAGCTCCCCAACATTTTCTACAGCAAAAGATGTTATTCCCTGCGACAATACAAGTGTCATTGCAGTAATTAAACATATCAACTTCTTTTTCATATATAATCCTTTCACACAACAAAACTCAATTCTTTTCCTTAATAATTAAGTGTTTTATCAGAAATAAAAAAAAATCTATAGAGACTCACAGTCCCTCATTCAATGTTTATCCGCTTCTGATATATTCATTTTTGTTCCAAGGCAAACTATCAATTAATTGCTTGCTCAAGGATATTTTCTGAATGCATCCTTGTCATCCCATCCCCCTTTTCATTATCTTGTTCCTATGTATTGCTCATATTATGATGCTAGCACGAATATAAATATAAAAAATTGTAAGCATTTCCATTTTCCCCAATATATCGTGCCATAATTCAAGCCAATATTACAGTATATGTTTTAGTTAATCCAAAGTAAAGTAACATAAAATAATTTTTATAATAGATTGATTATAAATTTCATTCTGCGCCCACAATATTTGCATATATATTTCAAAAAACTAATATTTTCTCCCCCTATTTGCCATTACGTCAACATACGGAATAACAATATTTAATATATTTTTAATAATACAATTTCTACTACTAGATGTCTATCACTATTTCGTTAAAAACGCTATATGTTGTGTTTACAGCAACTTAGCAAATTATCACGGATGTTTGACAGTCTAGCCTCATAAATCTTAGTTCATAATCCCCCCAAGCCCGCATAAAAAAAGAACATGTATAAAAAGGCGCTTGATGTAGTGATAAGTTACATCGAGCGCCTTTTATTATAAGTTAATGAAAATTATAGTCCGTACTGAGCCATGATATTGCTAAATTCCTGTGAGTTTGCAAAGCCGTTGATGACTCCGTCACGAGTATTCTCGCCACGATCAAGCTGACCTACCCAGTCTGCAAGTCCGGCATCATCATACTCTCTTCCAAGGAATGTACGATAAAGAACCTTTACAAATTCTGTGTTATTAAGGTTTTTGTTTGTAAACTCCTGAGAATGGAAGAATCCGTTTGTTGAAACATTTAGAATGTTATCTCTTGATGGATTAGCATTTATTCTTCCACACCAGTCATTAAGACCATCTACATCATATGCTCTTCCAAGAGCCTGTGTATAAAGGCGGCTTACAAAGGCTGTTACTCCTGCATTTTTATCACGCTCCTCTGTAATTTGATATGTTCCGGGAGCTATTCCGTAACTTGCACAAAGGTTAGCAAACTCTTTGCTACCAACAAAACCTGCAAATATCGCATTTACAGACATTCCATTATTCAATCTTCCAGTCCAGTCGTTGTAACCTGCACTATCTGCTGCACGGCCTAGCATGGCCTGATAGCAATCATTAACTACTTCTCCATTAGATTTACCCTTGTTAATATATTCAGGAGAACATAGAACTCCCTGAACAACATTAACCGCTTGAGCTTCTCCACTCATAAGTTTGTTTGTCCAATCATTAAGACCTGCCGGTTCAGGAGAACGTCCAAGTGCAGTTTCATAAAGACGTGTTACAAAAGCTTTTACTTGTTCATCGTTATAAAATACATTAACTCTTATCCTATATGTTGCAGCACCAATCGAACTATAACTTCCACTTCCCATCGTCACATAAACATAATATGTTCCTGCTGAAACTGCAGCTTTTCCAATGTTTGTATAACCTTGATTAGTACCTTGAACTTCCTTTTCAAAAATATTGCTATAACTACTAGTATCTCTAATCAATTTAATTTTCCAGTTGGAACTAGTATTTACGTAATCATTACTAAAATCTACTGATATATAAGCGTCTCTTTCGACCGAAATCTTGAAATAATCCATATCCCCTGAATTATCTAAGCATCCTGATTTTTCTTTACCACTTTCTATTGGATTTGCAACACCCTTATTTCCATTGCTCTCGTATTCCCAAGAATCTGAAGGCGTAAAATCAACTTTTACTTTATATGTATTGGCACCAATCTGACTATATGTACCCGATCCCATCTCTACTCTTACATAATATGTTCCGGATGCTACTCCATAATTGTTTGAAGTAACCGTTCCTTTATTATCACCTTGAATTTTGCTTTCATAATATGTACGTTTATCATCTACTAATACAATCCTCCACCCCGAACTAGTATCAACGAAAGCATTAGTAAAAGATATATTAATATATCCCGGTTCATATACCGTAAGTTTGTAGTAATCTTGATCACTTGAGTTATCAATACATCCTGCTTTCTCTTTGCCATTTTCAATAGGGTTAGCAACATCTTTATCTCCATTACGTTCATATTCCCATGAATCTGAAGGAGTAAAATCAACTTTCACTTTATACGAAGCCGTACCTATCTGGCTATACTGCCCCGATCCCATCGTCACTCTTATATAATATGTTCCTGGTGAAACACCATAATTATTTGATGTTACCGTTTTTTTATTATCTCCTTGTATATTCTCACGATAGTATGTATGATTATCATCTAATAGTAATACGCTCCAATTAGAACTGGTATCAACGAAAGTATTAGAAAAAGAGAGATTTATATAGCCTTTGGTATCAACTGTTATTTTATAATAATCCTCATCCCAACTAGCACTTAAACTTCCGGTTATCCAGTTTCCACTTGTTATTCCATTCGCAGTAGCCTTTGAACCATTGCTTTCTTGCTCAAAACTAGTTACTCCGTCATCATATTTCTCAATTTCATATATTTCTTTTAGCTTTTCTTCTGACTCTTTATTTTCCAGCTCTGTAGTACTTCCAGTTGCTGTATCTATCACATCTCCAGAAATGCCTTCTGCTGCTGATATTATCTCAGAGCTTTCTGTCACGGCTTCCAATACTTCTGTTGAAGCTTCAGTTAAAGATGCGTCTCCCCCTGCCAAACTAGCTTCCTCTGCTGATGCCGCCTCTACTGAGCTTTCTGCTACAGCTTCCTGTGATTTTTCTGCTCCATCTGTTACTATATTTACTGTATCTTCTGTGCTCTCTGTGTTAGGTAATGCTGTTTCTTCCTGTATTTCTATCTCACTATCTATGAGTTCCCCAACATTATCTATCGCAAAGGATGTTATTCCCTGCGACATTACAAGTGTCATTGAAATAATTAAGCATATTATCTTTTTTTTCATATATACATTCCTTTCCCACAACAAAACTCAATACTTTTCCTAAATAATTAAGTGCTTTATCAGAAGTAAAAAACCATCTTATGGAGAGACTTATCATCGCTCACTCAATGTTTATCCACTTCTGATATATTCATTTTTGTTCCAAGACAAACAATCAATTAGTTGTTTGCTCACTTGCTAAAGGATATTTTCTGAATACATCCTTGTCATCCCCCCTCTTTTCAATATTTTGTTCACATGTACTGCTCATATTATGATGCTAGCACGAATATAAATATTATAAAGCATATAAGTATTTCCATTTTTTCAAATTAACTCAATCGATTCTTCATACACTTAGCTTACAATCCAAAACCTGCAAGCATATTTGCAAATTCCTGAGAACCACCAAATCCATTCATGACATCTTCTCTGGAAGCTCCATTTGCAAGTTTGGATAACCAGTCTGCTTTCCCTGCTTCATCTGATGGTCTGTCAAAGAGTGCCTGGTAAAGATCCTCAACAAACTCATCGTTGGTGCGATTTTTAAGTACATACTCTTGTGAATTAAAGAATCCTGCTTTTGCTACTTCTGCAGCCTGCCACTCCCCACTTACGATGCGCTGTGTCCAGCTATTTATACCATCTTCTTCTCCATGACGTCCAAGAGCCTTTACATACATTCTTTCAACAAAAGCTCTTACCTGAGCATTTGTTTGCTGACTTCCTGCATCAAGTGTTCCTCTTGTAATACCAAATTTATTACAAAGATTTGTGAACTCTTCTGAATTAACAAATCCTGCAAGGACAAAGCGTCTTGATGTGCCATTATTAAGCTGTGCAAGCCAACTCTGATATCCGCCTTCATCTGGATCACGATCAAAGAATGTATGATACAGAACATCAAGATACTGCTCATTCGAAAGATTTCTATTTACGAACTCTGTGCTTTCAATAAATCCCTGTGCAATCCCAGCTCCATCATTTGTTCCATTTTTCAACTGGCTCGTCCAATCATTTAAACCACTTTCATCATAAGAACGGCTTAATGCAACAGTGTACATACGAGAGACAAACGCCACTACCGGGTCAGCAAAGATGTCAGTAACATTCACTACAACAGAACCATATGGTTTATTTGTGCTTGTATTATACTTATCTTTTGCTGTTGCCCGTATCTCAACCTGTCCGGCACCTATTGCAGTAATCAGTCCGTTTTCGCTTACTGTTGCAACTGAAGCATCACTTGAAGTCCATTCATATTCTTTATCTGAAGCATTTTCAGGTAAAACCGTGGCCGAAAGTTGCATTTTATCATCAACATTAAGCTCAATTGAATTATTACCGGCAACGTTAACCTGTGTTACGCTCTGATACACCTCAATAGGGAAGGTATTCTTAACCACGCCATCATTTGTTTCAGCTACCAACGTAGTCGTTCCTAGCTTTATTCCGGTGATATAAACATCCTGATTATTATTTGTAACACTAGCTATGGAGCTGTCCGCAACACTCCAATTTACATCTTCATTTAAATAAACATCATAAGGGTTAAGGCTTGCCTTGATTGTTTCTTTAGTACCTACTGCAACCTTGATATCTGGTTTAGAAACCTCAATTTTAGTATCTACTACTTTAACATGAGCAGTAGTCATAAAAACCATATCCCCAAGCTGGCAGTTTGCTGTAAGCGTGGTTTCTCCAACTTTATTCGCCTTTAAAGAGCCATTTGAGATAGAGGCGATACTACTGTCGGCAATTTCCCAGGTTGGATTAGTCGCAACCACTTTTTCAACGTAGGATCCATCATCACATACTTCAAACAATATATCCATATTAGAGAGGCTGTATGTTGTTCCCAGCTGTTGCCAGTGCTTATCTCGTGAATTTGGTCTGTACGCATCACCATGCAAAGACTCTTTAGTATCTATATACACACATCCTATATTGTCTTCAGATATAGCCGCATTCTTGATACATGTGCTGTTATCAGCACTTGTCTCTACATATGAGGTGGATCCACTTTTCGAAAATTCCTGTACCCAGTAATATTTTCCCTGATACTTAACGCATGCAAAACCACAGTCAGTAAATGTACTACTTAACATATTTCTGCGGTGTTCCTGACCTTCATAGAGATCATCATCTTCCTTCCAGGCGTTAAACACTTGATTAGCATTAAATTGCCCACATGCTATGTTTTCACCACTCGACATGTAAGTATATCCTAGATCATTATATGTTTTAGTGAATTTTGCCCCATCAGCTCTGTAATGGTCATAATTCAGTGCAATTTCCACGGCACGCTGCATTGCAACTTTCTCAAGATTATAATCATAATTCAGAGTGCTGAGAGTTGGCGTTGTCTTTGTCGTATTGTCACTATTCCAATACCATGCCTCACTTCCTGTACGAAAAGAGTTCACCATATCTAACTCTTTTCTTGCTTCTGTCTGGCAGAATGTAACCTTTAACGGCATTTGATATACATTTGCAGCCTGTACAGGCATTGATGGAAATAAAGTAAGAGCCATTATTAAAATGATCAGTAGAATTGCTGTAGTCCGTCGTTTCATTTCTTCCTCCCGAGGTTATCTACATAAGAGCCGTGAAAAGACATATCGACTTTTCACATCTCTTTTCTTAAAAACACTCTTCTAACTTGCTATATATTCTTGAATACATACTTTATAGTCCGAATCCAGCAAGCATATTTGCAAATTCCTGAGAACCACCAAAACCATTCATGACATCTTCTCTGGAAGCTCCATTTGCAAGTTTGGATAACCAGTCTGCTTTTCCTGCTTCATCTGATGGTCTGTCAAAGAGTGCCTGGTAAAGATCCTCAACAAACTCATCGTTGGTGCGATTTTTAAGTACATATTCTTGTGAGTTAAAGAATCCTGCTTTTGCTACTTCTGCAGCCTGCCACTCCCCACTTACAATGCGCTGTGTCCAGCTATTTATACCATCTTCTTCTCCCTGACGTCCAAGAGCCTTTACATACATTCTCTCAACAAAAGCTCTTACCTGAGCATTTGTTTGCTGACTTCCTGCATCAAGTGTTCCTCTTGTGATACCATAATTATTGCAGAGATTTGTGAACTCCTCTGAATTAACAAATCCTGCAAGGACAAAGCGTCTTGATGTGCCATTATTAAGCTGTGCAAGCCAACTCTGATATCCGCCTTCATCTGGATCACGATCAAAGAATGTATGATACAGAACATCAAGATACTGCTCATTTGAAAGATTTCTATTTACGAACTCTGTGCTTTCAATAAATCCCTGTGCAATCCCAGCTCCATCATTTGTTCCATTTTTCAACTGGCTCGTCCAATCTTTTAAACCACTTTCATCATAAGAACGGCTTAATGCAACAGTGTACATACGAGAAACAAATGCAGTAACCTGATCTGTAGAACTGTTATTTGCATTTGCAAAAGCAAAAGTACTAAAACTTGTTATGGTAAATTTAGCCTTAGTTCCATTTTCAATAATTGCAGGAGTAATTTTTTCATAGGAACCATCACTCTTAAAATGTAGAATAAACATGTCAGTAGTATTCATTCCTGCAGGAATAGGAAGTGTGATAACTGCCGGTATTTCCAGATTAGTAAGTTCAGTTTTTGTATCTCCCTTTACATCTACGAGTTTCATATCGAAAGCTATTACATTTTTATAAATATCGGTATCATATTTTGGATCTGTAGGTGTAGGTGATACATTAAGATTAACTGTTGAACCTGCCTCAGCATTAAGCCCTGCTCCTATAACAGATATTCCTTCGGTAGGAATTGATTCAACTTCAGAATTAGTGCTAACAGTAATTCCATTTTTCTGATTATAAGTATTCTCAAGCTTACTTAAGTTCTGCTGGGTAGCTTCACTATCCTGTATGGCATTACACATAGCACTGGCGTTATCTTGTGACTTAAGCTGATTAACTACATCGTTAACAGTATTTTCATCTGCATTTGCCGCACTTGCAATATTATCTTGAATTGCCTGAGCTTGTGATGTTCCACCATATGGTTCTGAAGCCAAGGAATTATTACTGTTTGCCCATTTATTTATGTCTTCACTATACGCTATTACTCGAAAAGTATATGTATGTCCTTCAGTATCTGCCATATATTGTGAAAAATTAGCTTTTGTTATACTGGCCGGCGAGTATAAACCTATAACAAACTGATCATCACGACTCAGTATCGCCATATAACTCTGTGCATGTTCAACCGGATCCCATTCTCCGACATTTTGCTGCTCACTACTCCAACGAAGGTTTCCAGGTGTTGCAAGTTCTTCTGAAGGTCTATTATAAACAAATGGTGCACTCTCTACAGAAACAGCACCATATGACATATCCCTTGAACCATCACTGTTATCAGCAGACATCTTTACTTTAAAAGTATAGATTCCTGAATAATTCATATTTGTATTGAATGTATAAGAGCGCGTAGACGTACCATCACTGGAACCTCTGCTTGTTGAAATCTGCTTTCCATCTTTATACAGAGCTGCTACAACATATCCTTTTGTCGAATCAACTATATCAATATATCCCACTCCCGGCTTAGTCTCATCCCATCTTGGATTTTCCGGCGGAATATACTCATGAGCTTCCTGACCTTCTGTAGCCATTACAGGTAGTTTAGCTCCAGAAACCATCATCAGACCAACCATCAACGCTGCAAGTAACCTTCGTACGCCATTCATAGGCTCTCCCCCCACATCTTTTAACATACTTTTCTTCATTTCGTTCCTCCTAGTTTTTCTACACCCCAATTTTCTATTCCATCAGCAAACGGAATAACAACATTTTATATATTTTTAATAATACAATTCCTACTACTAGATGTCTATCATTATTTCGTTAAAAAAGCTATATGTTGTGTTTCAGCAAATTTGCAATGATACTTTTGCTATCATCAATGAACTATATAAAAAGACGCTTGTTGTAGTTTATTGGCTGCGCCAAGCTCCTTATTCATTTCCACATAGGAGATTCCCAAATGAATATTTCCAAAAACACTCAAAATAAAATTTATATCGCTATAATAGCAATTGCTTTAATAGCGATCATTGGACTGACTGTTGGATACTTGAAAGAGCGCAAGGCATCTATTGATGATTCAGGTGAAACTACAATAGCTACCATGAAACCAAAAGAAGACAAAGTGGTAGTTACCATAAATACTGAAGTTATTCAGGATGGCCTTACTAATATGGGAATCCTTATAACACAGGAATACTAGTCTCTTAGAGACACTCGCAGTAATGATCGTCACCTCGTGCATCATCCCGCTTCTTGTCTTTGTGTTCCTCGTCTGGCTTGTTAAAACACTATTTTCATCGAACGTTCTTACACTAGATAGCAGCACATTAGAAAAGCTCTCTGATAAAATATCTGGTAAAATAAGAGAATAACTTTACTATATGATACGCAAATGATGCACAGCCAAAGTGCAAAGAAAGTGTCTTGCGAAGGATTTATTTCGAGCAGATGATACATGGCAATATAAAAATAGCGCTAGGACTTATGCTTTGAATAACATGAAATAAGTCATAGCGCTATTTTATATTGTCTTATGTATCACTGTGAGAAATACCCGAGTGAGCAAGACACTTTCTTTCCCTTTGGCGTCCTTCTCGCGTTACCTATCGCGCAGCCACTTCTTATAGCTCATCGCTCTTTACTGCAACCGGTCTTGAACATGTAATCTCAAGGTTTCCGTTTCTCTGACGGATTTCATCGATCATTCCTTTAGTTGAAGCTTTTTCTCTCATAGCAACTTTGTAGTTAAGCTTATAGAGGCTTCCCATTCCTGATGTCTTAACTTCCTGAAGCTCGGCCTTTGTTGTATATCTCTCAAATATGTCATCAAAAATCCCTTCAAAATCGAGACTCTCCGGAACAGTTATCTTTACTGTCTTTTCTTCATTAGCACCCTCACCAAAGCTGCAGTTTGAAAGAATAAGATTAGCTACTGAAATGATAACTGCAAAAATTGCTGCAAGTCCGATATATCCCATACCTGTTGCAAGGCCTACAGCCATAGCCAGGAAGATAATCGCGATTTCTTTTCCTGAACCAGGTGCTGAACGGAATCTTACAAGTGAGAAGGCTCCCGCTACTGCGACACCTGCGCCAACATTTCCGTTAACCATCATGATAACCACTCCAACAATTGCCGGAAGTAATGAAAGTGTTAAGATAAAGCTCTTTGAATAGCTGTTCTTTATCGTATACATGAAAGCGATGAAAATACCTATCGCCAGGGAACAAAGGGTTGCTATAAGAAATGTTGCTCCTGTTATTGTTCCGTTTGTAAAAATTGATCCAAAAATTAAATCTGTCTGTGTTGTCATTTTATATAATCTCCTTCCAATTATCCTTTTGTTTAGACTGCTTTGCGAAACACGGCCACGTTTGATTCCTCTTTTTTCTGATCAGGTACTATGCCATTCATGATCATTTCATTGGTCTGTCCATACATATATTCGAGATACCCTCTTCCATATTTGGAAAAAGAAATCTTTCTGATATTAAGTTCGTCGAGAATTCTTGCAAGTTCCATTGACATAGCTCCTGCAATCTTAAGCTCCATAAGGTGCTGTCCCGGAAGTAAAATATCTTTTCCAACATTTCCTTGTGAAAGGCTTAAATTCTCTGTCCTCCATCTGATATTTCTATCAAATGTGATCCTAAGATCCGGATCTGAAATGCCTGCCATTGCTATTCTGTCATAAGAGATAGCCATTGCCGGTCTGATTCCTTTGTAGTACTTGAGGAAATAATCAATCTCATTTGAGATCTGTGTTTTGTTTTCAATTTCCTTTCCATTTACGAGGTAATCAATTGCTTTGGCATAAGGCATTGAGATTCTTCTTTTGTAGACGACTCCTGCATATTTTTTCTTGATCTCTATAAAAGCATTTGTGTCATCACTTGCAACGCCGTAAGTACGAAGCCTTAACTTTTCCTTGTACTTTGGTTTTTCAAGTGATCTTTCGATAAGCTTAAAATCCGGAGTGTCAAAATATATATTTAAAATGGAGGTCTCTCCATAGCTGTCTATAGCAGCCATTCCTTCAAGCCTTTTCATAAGCTCATTGTATTGAATATCATCCAGCAAATATTTAACTTCGATTCTCTGAAATACATCTTTGAAACCTGCCATGATTTTTCTCCATTTCTTTCTCTATGTGATGTTTTATCTTATGATGCCATTCTAAAATTGAAACCTAAAAATAACTTAAAACGATTTATAGTTTATAAATTCTTAATAAAAAATCGCAAAAAGCCCGTAGCCAAGGTCTTTTTCGCATGATTATTTATGCTATAATGTCATTAAGTAACACCTAATTACATCAATTGTTTTCTTATCACTAAAGGGGGAGGTGTCTATGTACAAAAAGGGAGATAAGGTAATCATTCTTGATTACAACGGAAAACCTGCAATTCCAAAGGTTGTTGCAGAAATTGAAGATGTTTACGGAGAAGACAGGGTAAGGCTTCATCTGCCTGATAATGCCTGTTGTCTTGAGTTTACGGATCGATTTGAAAAGATCGATGATGACACTTATGATGAGATTCTACATGCTGTTCAAGAGAGGGAGAAAGAAATGCCTGTAGATCTTCAGCTTGATATCCGCAAGTTTGCTTCAAAGCATCCTCGCAGAAGGAAAGACGAAATCATTAAGATGTTTAATCAGGATAAACGCTATGTTTCAATCCTGAATGCCTATATGGGCAGAGTTATGATGTACGGAAAAGAGAATATCAATGAAAGATTTCTTTTTGAGTATAAGGAAGCTCTTTTTGGAATAGTTGAAACCAGAACTTTCTTCCATGAGCTTGATGATTCTATTTCTATTCCTGAGCTGACTTAAGAGAAAGACCTATTCCAATAGTCATGAATAGGAATGTTGTGGATACAGTTGTGGAAAAAGACACAACGCTGTTAAGCAAATATGAAATTATAGGGAGTGAGCAGATGATAGCTGCTGGCTCCTTTTTTATTATTTTTTTCAATGAGTATCCGATAAATCCATAGTATAGAGTTGCTCCTACGATTCCTCTTTCTATCAGAATTGTCAAAAGTTCGCAGTGAGCGTTTGTAAGCCTGTTGCCCTCAAGAACATTCAAAAGAGAATCTGCCCACATCGGGTTGTGATAAGCATATGAAAAGTAGCAATCCTGACCTACTCCAAATATCTTTTGCCAAGATGACAGATTAAGGAACATATCTAAAGAAATCTGCCAGATAAAAAGTCTGCCATTTCCGAAATTGTAAGGTATCCTGCCATCAATAATTACTACTGTACAAACTACAGCAAGAGCCAAAACTAATCCACAAAAGACTCTCCTGTACAGGGTCTTTTTCCACAAAAAATCTATTTCATCCAGAAAAGCCGACAATCTATATAAGAAAAATGATGCCGCAATAATAACAATCCCTATGTGATTACTGCACAGGGAAATTAGCACATTCCCTTCATAATTATAAGCTTTGGAATTAACGAGCATTATAAGATTGACTATCTCTGCAGACAATCCAAATGTAAAAATCTGAACCAGAAACCTGTGAAACGACGCTCTATCTGAAAGAGAAAAAAACAGTAACAGTCCATAAGTACCAAGTATTACAAGAAGTCCGCTGTCAGCTCCCTGTAGTAAAAGTGCCATTAGCCCTGCCACAGTGTATAAACTGCATGCATAAAAACTATTGCTTCCGGGCCTTTGAAGATATGATAATCCTACACCTGCCGGAACAAATATAGATAAGAATCCCACATACCAGTTGATGTTTCCAATGGTTGCAAGAAAAGATGCGTTACTTCCATAAATTTCAATCGGATAAATACCGAACCTTCCAAGTGATCCAATAATAAATATAAGAAACGGTGTTATAAAGACTGCTGCAAAAACATACTCATCTACATAGAGGCCTTTAGTAAGAAAATAGCAATCAAGGATCATTATCGCAGTAGTCAAAAAACCTATTCTCCATCCCTCCATACCAAGAAAAGATGTTTTTATGTCGCAGGAAAAAAGCATTGTTACGAGATTTGTTAAAAAAAGTGATCTTAAAAGAATGTCATGAACACCTTCACTTTTTCTGGTTAATCCAACAAGAAAAGAGGCTATAAGGATAAATACTCCGCCAATTAACATGTACATTCTTCCTTTTGCCTCGCCAAGTTTATAATAACCCTGCTCCATATACAAAGGCAGAATGGAGCACAGCATTATCACATGTATAGTTGAAAATATTTTTAGAATCTTAGTTCTCATGGTCTATGAATCCCGGTTTAATTTCAAAAAAGACTTTTTTTCTTGTTGTCGGATGCTTAAATCCAAATTTATAACAGGCAAGACATACTGTCTTTATGCCATTTTCTTCTGTATACTGCAGTGACTCTTCGTTCCCATATTTGACATCTCCAACAATAGGATAGCCAAGGCCTGCCATTTGAACTCTGATCTGATGAAATCTTCCGGTCATTAGCTTGATTCTCAAAAGAGTTGTCTCCTTACCGGTAGATACTACTTCATAATCAAGGGCAGCTTTTTTCACATCACCGTTTATAAGCCGTATCTTCTCACCATCTCGGCTAGTAATAGTGCTTTCATTAAGAGTATCTTTTTCATCATCAGAAAAGATAGCTGCTAATCCACTATCTTCTCTTCTGCCAAGATAGTTTTCCACATGTCCTTCCCTTGGTTCCACATTTCCATAACAAAGAGCATAGTAATACTTATCTGTAGTGTGCTTTTTTATCTGCTCTGCGAGACTTGATGTTGCTTTTTTATTTTTGCCCATTACAACAACACCCTCTACGGGCTGATCAAGTCTATAGACGCTTCCCACATAAGCAGGACCTCTGCTGCCTTCCTGTCTGTTTTTCCTTGTGAGGTAGTTTCTTACCTGACTTACAAGGTCCATTTTACCGGGACCTGCTCCTTCCGTGGCAATCCCTGCTGGTTTATGACATACTATTATGTCGTTGTCTTCATATATATACTCTATTTTTTTCATTATCTACAATTCAAATTTCAGTCTATAAGATTTTACTATTATAAAAAAGAATGTCGCTTGCGACATTCTCGCGCCTGTTATAAAAAAATAGCGGCAGTGTTACCTGCCGCCACAAAATCAACGGTTATCAAACTTTGAATCTGTAACCAACGCCCCAAATTGTCTCAATATACTGAGGGTTTGAGGTATCGTATTCGATTTTCTCACGGATCTTTTTGATGTGAACAGTTACAGTCGCAATATCTCCGATTGAATCCATGTTCCAGATCTTACGGAAGAGTTCTTCCTTGGTAAACACGTGGTTCGGATTTTCTGCAAGGAAGGTGAGAAGATCGAACTCCTTGGTTGTAAAGCTCTTTTCTTCACCATCAACATATACTCTTCTGGCTGTCTTATCAATTCGAAGTCCTCTGATTTCTACATAATCATTGGATTCATGACCTGATCCGACAAGCCTTGAATATCTTGCCATGTGTGCCTTAACACGAGCCACAAGCTCTGATGGGCTAAATGGCTTGGTAATATAGTCATCCGCTCCAAGACCAAGACCTCTGATCTTATCGATATCATCTTTTTTGGCTGATACCATAAGAATCGGCACATCTTTCTTTTCTCTGATATGTTTGCAAACCTCGAATCCATCCATGCCTGGAAGCATCAGATCCAATATAATAAGATCAAAATCCTCTGCAAGGGCAGTCTGAAGACCTGCATCTCCTGTGTTCTCTATTGCGACCTCAAAATCACTAAGCTCCAAATAGTCTTTCTCGAGGTCGGCAATAGCCTCTTCATCCTCAACAATAAGAATTCTACTCATACACGTATCTCGCCTTTCTTTGGATTTTATGTTTCGTTATCTACTGTAACTGCTTCGGAACCGTTGGCAAATTCTATATACTTTCTAAGTACAAAATGCATACAGGTTCCTTCTCCCTCATGGCTCGTTGCCCAAATATAACCGCCATGATCTTCTACTATCTTTTTAACTATAGACAAACCAATTCCACTTCCTCCCTGTTTGGAATTACGGGAAGCATCTGTTCTGTAGAACCTGTCAAAGATATTCGGTATATCTTTTTGAGCTATTCCTTTACCGTTATCTTCAAGCTCTATTCTTATGGAATCAACTTCATCCAGAATCCTTATATCTATCTGCTCTTTTCCATCAGTTCTCTGCATGTATTTTACACTGTTGCTGACAATGTTATTGATTACACGCTTGATCTGCTCAGGGTCTGCAACAATCTGTGTATCCGGGCCGGTAAGATTGGAATAATTGAGTTTGATCTGTTTACTCTCAAGATCAGCTCCGATTTCCTCAACACAGTCACCAAAATACTCTGCCACATTAAGCTTAACAAAGTTATAAGGGATTCTGTTGTTATCAATACTTGAGTACAAGGTAAGTTCATTAATAAGGTTGTTCATATCATTAGCCTTGCTATTAATGATCCTTATGTACTTCATCTGCTTCTCAGGATTATCAGCAACACCTTCCAAAAGTCCCTGTGAATATCCTTTGATAGCAGTAATAGGTGTCTTCAGATCGTGAGAGATATTACTGATAAGCTCTTTGTTTTGCTTTTCTCTCTCTATCTTTTCATCAGCTGATTCCTTTAATCGAAGTCTCATGTCTTCGTAATTGCGATACATGGCTCCAAGCTCCCCTTTTTCCATAACGTTGGTAGGAAGCATGTAATCAAAGTTTCCATCCTTGATATGCTGCATCGCCACATTGAGTTCGCTGATAGGTTTAAATATACTTCGTGCGATCCAGGTAGTTAAAAGAACACTCGTAACCAGCAGGATAAACACTATCGCAATGGTCATATAAACTACAAGTGATGTAGTAAGACCAGTTCTGATACCGGATATGATATAAAGGCTACCCTCATCACCATCTGAGAAGTAGAAATCAAGCTGCCTTACAAGATGCTTAGAGGTAGTATAGTAAATACCCTTAATATCCGTTCCAAATCCCGGAAGTTCATAAATAACTTCTTTCGCCTTGTTCTTATCTGCTACGTAGTAGACCGTAAAGCCTTTTTTTACAATTATAAATGAATAGCTTGGTGCAACTTCTTCATCCAATTGCTGAAGATAGTTCTCATCCTCCAAAATGAATGGATCAGCCAACATAGTAACCAGAATTTCTTTTACCAGCTGCTCTGTCATCTCGGAGAAGGTTCCTCCGGGATCCGAGATCATTCCATAATCTACCACTTTGGAATACTGATCAATCTGCTGATCATATATCAGATACCTTCCAACAGCAAAATATGTCGCCATTGCAAGTATTATCGGTATGATTACTATCGCCAGTGAGGTAATTAAGAGTTTTGTTCGGAATCGCATAATTCCTCCTATGCTCTTTTAGTATACCATATTTTGTTAATTGTTTGGATAGTTCTCTTTCAACCTTTTATACTCCTCATCAGTAATTTCCATAACTGTTCCATGTTTAAAGCCATACGGAAAACTGAACACTTTGTCAGAACGCACGAATTTTCCTGTAGAAATGTCTTTTGCAACGAATGGAACATAACCCTGTTTTTCTTTTTCACATCCGTAAAAATCAAGCATCAGACACCAGCTTCCATCAGGAAGTTTATAACATGTAGGTGCTTCATACTGACCATCCTCAAGCTTGTTCATCTCTTCATCAAAAAGAGGCATTCTCTCATATTCACCTGTAAGAGATGTTCCTCTCTCCAAAATTATGTGAGCAGGATTGAAATCGCTCTTCGTAAATCTGTAGTAATAACCATTCTCATATACTATGTTTGAGTCGATTATTCCCGTGTCCGGCTTATGGCAAAGCTCTCTTGGCTGAGTATAGGTCTTGAAATCCTTGGTCTTGGCATAATAAATAGCCATTTCGTTAGTAGAATCTGCAGGGTATCTTGATGACCAGTGAACCATATAGTCCTGATTTTCCTCATCATAGATGATATCAGGAGCCCATGCGCATCCGTAATTGTCATCTACAACTTTTATAAGTTCCTGCTCTGACCAGTGAACAAGGTCGTCAGATTCCCATTTTGAGAGGTTTTTACTGCCCTCTCTGTTTACTTTATTCCAATTGCTTTCATATTTTTCTTTGAAATTGTAAGCAAGAGAAAGATCTGTAGCCAGAATAACAAAGGTGTTGTCTTTTTTTCTGGTGATGGTAAAATCTCTTACTCCCTTCTCACCCATAGTGCTCTCCAGAACAGGTTTCCCATTATTTACCTGTTCCCAGTTAAAGCCATCTTTAGAAATACCGAAATAAACCTGTTCCCCATCCGGTGTTGTTTTTTCTTTAAAGTGTGCAAATAAATATGCGCTCATGTAACCCTCCCAAGACTGATCATAATGTATTTCATAATTATACAATATAAAAGACTTCTCCTTCAACGGAGAAGCCTTTATAGTATATATTTCTTTATCAGATATTTAAAAGTTTGCTGTACTCAGCAAGTGCGCCATCTGTCTCGTGTGCGAGAACTTTCTTGGCAAGAACCTTACCAAGCTGAACACCTTCCTGATCAAAGCTGTTGATGTTCCATACAAAGCCCTGGAACATAACCTTATTCTCGAAGTGTGATAAAAGAGCTCCAAGTGACTTAGGGTTAAGTTCTTCACCGATGATGATGCTTGATGGGCGGCCACCCTTGAAGTTCTTGTTAAGATTCTCATCTTTTTTACCACATGCAAATGCAACAATCTGAGCAGCAACGTTAGCGCAGAGTTTCTGCTGGCTTGTGCTGTCCTGGATATTTACATCATTCTGAAGCTGGCTGTTCTTGAAACCAATGAACTGAAGAGGAATGATATCTGTTCCCTGGTGAAGAAGCTGGTAGAATGAATGCTGTCCGTTTGTACCAGGCTCACCAAAGATGATAGGTCCTGTTACATAGTTTATAGGCTCGCCAAAACGGTTAACGCTCTTACCGTTAGACTCCATGTCAAGCTGCTGAAGGTGTGCAGGGAAACGGCTAAGTCCCTGTGAGTATGGAAGTACAGCTGTGCTACCATATCCAAGGATATTTCTCTCATAAACACCAATCATAGCATCGAGCATAGCAGGGTTTTCGAAGATGTTCTTGTTTGCTGCAAGCTTATCCTCTTCTGCAGCTCCATCAAGGAACTGAGCAAATACATCAGGTCCAAATGCTAGAGAAAGAACTGCTCCGCCTACGCCTGATGTTGAAGAATATCTTCCACCGATATAATCATCCATGAAGAATGCTTCAAGATAATTATCACTCTTAGCAAGTGGTGATGTCTCTGAAGTTACGGCGATCATGTGCTTTGATGAATCAAGACCTGCCTTCTTAAGAGCATCAATAACGAATGACTCGTTTGTAAGTGTCTCAAGTGTTGTACCTGACTTGGATACAAGGATAAAGATTGAATGAGCAACATCAATTCCGTTAAGAACAGCTGATGCATCATCAGGATCTACGTTACTGATGAACTTGGCTTCCATCTTGAAGTTGCCCGTTCTGCGTGCCCAGTTCTCAAGAGCAAGGTACATAGCTCTTGGGCCAAGGTCTGAACCGCCGATACCAATCTGTACTACTGTTGTAAATTTCTCGCCCTTAGCGTTTGCAATTTCACCTGAGTGAACTTTATTTGCAAACTCTGCGATTCTCTTCTGTTCATTTAAATAAAAATCGCGCTTATTAACTCCGTCAGCCATAACATTCTCGCCAAGCTGACCTCTTGTTAACTGGTGAAGGACCATTCTCTTTTCACCGGTATTTATTACTTCTCCGTTATAGAGTGCTTCAAATTTCTCTGAGAGCTCAGCTTCTTTTGCAAGAGCTTCAAGAGCCTTTAATACGTCATCATCAACTTCTTTTGCAGCATAGTTGTATGAAAGACCGGCAGCCATTTTTACAGAATAGTTCTTTACTCTGTTTGCACCGTTTTCACCAGACATAGCTGATACAAGATCTACATGTTTTACAGTTTTTAAATCATCAAAAGATTTAAGTGTGTCAAGATTTTTCCAATTGGCCATTATAAAATCCTCCTATAGTGATGCTCGGAAAACGTATTCCGCCATCAGCTAAAAGTGTATCAAAGAAATTTTTGCATATCAAGCACATAACTATAAAAAATAGGTTAAATCAGAATGAAAAAAGGCTTCTCCGATCACCTCAGAGAAGCCTTTCGCATTCTATTTAATCATTTGAAATATCTATCAAGAAGTCCCTGGAAGCCTTTTCCATGTCTAGCTTCATCGCGGCCGATCTCATGAACTGCATCATGGATCGCATCAAGATTAAGCTCTTTTGCCTTCTTAGCAAGATCTGCACGGCCCTGAGTAGCGCCATATTCTGCTTCTGCACGAAGTTCAAGATTCTTCTTTGTAGAATCAGTTAATACTTCACCAAGCATTTCAGCGAACTTAGCAGCGTGTTCAGCCTCTTCCCAGGCAGCCTTCTCATAGAAAGCACCGATTTCAGGGTAACCTTCTCTGATGGCAACTCTTGACATTGCAAGATACATACCAACTTCTGAGCACTCACCATTAAACATCTCACGAAGACCATTCTTGATTTCTTCCGGAGCTTCACTAGCTACACCAACAACATGCTCGCATGCCCAAACCTTCTCACCTTCCTGTTTCTGGAACTTAGAAGCCGGAGCGTTACATACCGGACACTTTTCTGGTGGCTGATCACCTTCATGAATGTATCCACAAACCTGACATACCCATTTCATAAAATTAAATCTCCTTTCCTGCGAAACAAAAAACTAGCTACCCACAATTAAATTGCCTACATCGAGCATATCATAATAGTCAGAAAATTAAATGGTTTTCACAAATATTTTATAATTACTTATGAAATTTAATTTCAAAATGGTTTACAATTAAGAATATATGATTGATATGGTTTGGAGGCCAATTTTTATGAATGTTGTAAGCGAAAGAATTAAAAGTTGCTATAACTCTCTCCCTGCTTCAGAAAAACTGGTTGCTGATTATGTTTTACAAAACAAGGATGATCTGTTTCTTTTTCCCATAAAAGAACTTGCTCAAAAATCAGGCACAACACAGGCATCATGGACCCGATTTGCCCAGGCTATAGGATATGATGGACTAAAAGATCTGAAAAATGCATATTATGCAGAGGCTAATACATCGTTAAAACAGGCTGATAAAGGACCAAAGATTGCTTTTAAGGATGTAAATGAATACACGTCACTTCAGTCAATTGCAGATAATATCTGCGCAACAAGTGTTCAGGCTGTTCAGACAACCTATAGACTTTTTGATGTGGGAACCTTTAATGACGTTGTTACAAAAATTGTTGGAGCTAAACAGGTACAGCTCTTTGGAATAGGAACAGCCAGCGTAGCTGCTTATGATTTATATTGTAAGCTTTTGAGAATCCATTATAATGTTGTCTTTAATCAGGATTTTCATATGAGTTTAATGACAGTATCTCAGGCAGCACCGGGCGATGTATGTTTATTCTTTAGTGACAATGCCAAAAATAAAGAAGTCATGCAGTGCTTCAATATTGCAAAGGAGTCTGGCGCGACAACAATTGCAATCACCAAGCTTGGAAATAACACTCTTACTACCAGCTGTGACCATGTTCTATTTGCTACTTCTCCGGAAATAGATAAAAAGAGCGGTATTACAAGTTCACGTTTTGCTCATCTTTTTTTAGTTGATACACTTTATACTGCCATTGCCAATAGAGATTATGATAATATAAGAGAGTATCTCAGAGATTCCTACGAGGTATTCAATGAGATGCCCAAAGACTAATTTTATTTGAAAGGAGATACAGATATGGATTTAATCCCTAGCTTTTCTGTAGACCACACCAAAATCATACCGGGAATATTTACCAGCAGAGTAGATACTCTTGGTGACTATAAGGTTACAACTTATGATATCAGAGTAACAAGACCAAATGTTGAACCGGCAGTTGATGTAGCTGCAATGCATTCTTTAGAGCACATCATTGCAACTTTCCTCAGAAACGATCCTGATTGGAAAGATCAGATTATTTATTGGGGCCCAATGGGATGTCTTACAGGTTTTTATCTCATTATGAAAGGCAATCGTGAACCAAAAGAAATTCATGATCTTCTTTTAAGAGCATTTCAGTCAGTAGAAAATACAGAGGAAGTACCGGGTGCATCGGCTGTTAATTGTGGTAATTACCTCATGCACAATCTTGAGATAGCTAAATGGCATGCACGTAAATTTGCTGCTTACCTTGCTGAAAATGCTAATAACTCCATGATTTTCGAATATCCTAAGTCAGAGAGACTTGTAACAGATGATGGTCGTCAGTTCTTTGATTCATAATTAAAGGAGAAGCTACAATGAAAATTGGAATAATTGGAGCTATGGAAGTCGAAGTCGAGACTCTTAAAGGCTCAATGAACGTTAAAAACGTAGTCAAAAAAGCTTCCATGGAGTTTTATGAAGGAACAATTGAGAATACTGAAGTTGTAGTAGTAAGAAGCGGAATCGGTAAAGTAAATGCCGGAATATGTGCCCAGATTCTTGCAGATATCTTTGGTGTTAATAAGATTATCAACACAGGAATCGCGGGATCCCTTAACAACGATATAAATATCGGTGACGTGGTTCTTTCAACGGATGCTATTTATCATGACATGGATGTAAGAGTATTTGGATATAAAATGGGTGTCGTTCCTCAGCTTGGAGTGGAATCTTTTGTAGCTGACGCTGATATGAGAGAAAAAGCAAAAGCAGCTATAGGGAAAGTTGCTCCTGACATCGGAGTTTTTGAAGGAAGAGTTGCCAGTGGCGACCAATTCATCAGCGGAAAAGAGACAAAGGACAGAATCATAGCTGATGTCGGAGGCATGTGCGCTGAGATGGAAGGCGCAGCAATTGCTCAGGCGTGCTACCTTAACAACATTCCGTACCTTATAATCAGAGCCATTTCTGACAAGGCAGATGGAACTGCTGATGTGGATTATCCTACATTCGAAGCAAAAGCAGCAAAAGACTGCGCAGCACTTACAATGGAACTTATAAAGAATCTTTGATAAAAATAAAGGCTTCTCCGAAATAGAGGAGCCTTTTTTATTTCATATCATCTTTCCAATATGTATTTATTTCTTTGGTTTCAAAGCCCGTTATCCTGATTCCGTCATAGGTATGCTCAGCAGTAAAAAGAGCTTCTTCTCCAATTTTAGTTTCTTCAGAAAAACCCTGATCAGCCCTGAAATTTCCAAGAGAATAAAAAACTATTGTCTTGTTTCCATCAGGTCTTATGATCTCTTTTGTCTCCTGAACCACATGTGGGTGCGTACCTATAACTACATCCGCATTTCCCTCTGCAAAGAGCTCTGCAAAATGTTCCTGAAAACTGCTTATTTCTGTCTGATACTCTTCTCCCCAATGGACGAATACAACTACAATATCCGCTTCTTTCCGGCTTTCCGTCAGGTCTTTGACCAGCTCTTTTTCGCCATCTTCATCCTGTGGAAGGTAATGGACCAGATTTGGATATTTCTCAGTAGATTTTTTCACATTAGTATCATAAGTATAGGCAAAGAGCGCGAATTTTATGCCATTTCTTGATATCAATTCATAGGGCCTGTAAGTTTTGTCAGTACTTTTCTGAATTCCAACAGTTTTTAATCCACAATCCTCGTAGAAATCCTTTGTAAAATCAACAGCACCTATGCCTTTATCCAGAGTATGATTGTTGGCGCACACTGCTATATCAAATCCTGCATCAGCCAGAGCTTGTCCCACTTCTTTGGGTGAACCAAATGTGGGATAGCCGCTTACCATGGATTTTTTATCCACAAGTACTGTCTCAGCTTGAAATGCCGCTATATCAGCATTCTCAATTTCTTTTTTGAAAGGTTCATATAAAAAGTCAAAGCTTCCATTTTCATTGGAATAGGCGTGTTTATAAATCTCTTCGTGGATGATATTATCGCCAAATGCTATGAACCTTACCGAGTTATCCACATTCTTAAGTCCAAATCCATCCCATCTCCACAGGGAATTGGTTTTATCTACATCTTCTACGAGGATTATTTTTCCGCTTTCATCCTCAAGCTTCATCCGCCTGATAAGGTGCCCTGTTTCAGAGGCAAACCACTTTGGCCTTACCTTGTTTTCATCCTCGATCTCATAAATGAAGATATGCTGCGAATATGCCTTTTCATCTTTATCAATCCAAAAAGGCTTGTACTTTCCGTACTTTCCTCTTTTCCACACAAGGGCAATTATATCCTTATGCCCATTTCCATCAATATCAGTCAAAAGAAAATCCTGAACCTTAACAGTTTTCTCTGTGGAAAAGATTTTATTTCCCTGCTCATCATATAAGGTGAGCATTTTATCTTTAAGCACTAAACGCCCATTATTCATGGCCTTTTCATTCCATGTAACCCATCGTGGAATATAACTATCTTTAACCAGGAAAAAGAGTATACAAAGAACTACTGCCACTCCGAGGAGTAGCAGCAGTCCTATAGATATTCTTAATTTGGTTTTACTATTGTTTGTAACCTGCATCAATTATTTTTTATCCTGTAGCTCTGAGTCCATGAAGGCTGCTCCGGTGCATGCTCAACTTCAACCCAGTTCCATTCCTCGTCCAAATAGCCACCGGACAGAGCATTTTTCCATTCTTCGTCTGTCATTCTGTCTGTAATCGAAGTTGTAAACTGATAAAAACTATATGCACTTCCTCTTCCAACGTGTAGCTCTCCATCTATTGGGAAGACCACATAAATTGTTGCAGCATAACCTGAACCAACTTCAAGGACGCTGCCGTTTGGATCAGTTGCAATATCAGCAATTACAGGGCATGGGGCCTGTGTGCTGTCAATCGCATCCTCGCCTAAGGAGTCTTTAGTAACTTCTTCCCAGAAGTGCTCAATATATCCACCATAACATCTGATAAACTCATACTCATCTTCTGTAATCGTGTCGTTTGTCAGCTCTTTTTCAGAAATCGTAATAAGTGTTCCTGCTATCTCTGACAGTTTATCAAGGTCATCACTTGCTCCATCTGACAGCATATTGCAGCTACTAAGCATTTCTTTTGTCTTCTCAGAAAGAGCCTTGAATCTGCTGTATACTACCGGCTGTGTATCAACATATCCTCTGTCATCAAGTGGCTCAAAATCAGGTCCACCCATCTCAGCCATAGGCTGTTTGGTATAAAGGATTGTGTCATGTTTAAGCTCAGCATAGGAGCCCGCAAAGGTCTCAAGATTCTTTTTATCCCATTCTTCGCTCTGCATATATGAAGGATAGCCATCTCTCTTTTCTTCAAAAAGAGGTCTTAAGGTATACAGCCATCCTGAATAGAGACTTGCGTTCCACAAATCCTGCTCATCGTTATTAAATACTGCCTTAAGAGCCTGAATATTCTCGTTGTAATTCTCATATTTTGTATCGCCCTGCTCATCAAGGATCTCGTAAGCTTTTTCTGAACCGAGAACTGCTGCTGTATCAAGGGTATCAGGTAAGTTCCTTCTTTCGCCCTCCGGGTTTTCTTTTACTGAGCTGTATATAAGTCTCTGCATTATTGCAGCATCAATAGTAAATCTCTGTCCCATGAATCTGTAGGATGGAATTATTGGGTCTTCTCCATCGTAGACAGGAATTGAATTGACTGCAGGTGGATTGACTTTCTTTAGAGCAGGCAAAATGCTGTCTTTAAATGTCTTTTCATCTGTTACTGCCCGAAGTGACGGCGCCTCTGCGCAGCTCTCTTCCAGAGCATCATAGATTTCTTTAAAGCCTGCATCATCAGACTTTCCTGCAAAAAAGCTTGTGACTTCGTAGATGTTACTCCACTCTTTATTATCTGCTGAAAGCGCAATTGTCTGAAGGATCACGCTCTTTGCCATCTCCTCGTTATCAAGCTCAAATGCAATTCGTCCGTACCACATCATAGCGCGGAAATAGTGCTCTAGCTGGTCATCTCCGTCGTAGTAGCCTCTTGGTTTATACTGGGTATAATCCTCATTCAAATCTGTCAGAGCGCATACCTCAATTCCTTCTGCAGCCATAACCTTGTCATATTCGCCCTTAACGATTGCGTCTAACTCAGGATCACTTACAGGCGCTGTAACGCTCTCATCCTGTAATAAACTTCCTACATAGAAAAACGCAAGGTTTCTGAATGCCGCATTTTCCCAATCTGTTCCCTTCAGCTCCTCATACTGTTTTGCAGATTCTGCCAGCATATTTGAGCTGACTTTTTTTAATTCATCAGACAGATACTGCTGCTCGCACTTTTTCATAAGGTGGGCAAAATACAGATGATATGTATGCATCAGTGAATCCACTGTTATAAAATTAGGGAACATAACATATCTGTTATCCTCATAAATGTCAAAAAACTCTCTGCTACTGTCAGCTGTAACAGCAAAATTATTTTTGATAAGTGCATTTCTGAGAATTGAAGGATGATTATATTCGCTTTCATATTCATCACTAAAAAGATAAGCAAAATCAGATGCATATACTACATTAGAAAAATCTTCATTTACGCTGTAAGGTGCAATTGAAGGAATAAGATTTGGATCATAGTAGATCTTTTCACTTGAGTCTGAGCTCTTTTCTTCATTAACAGTTGCAGGCTCACTGCTTTCTCCAACGGCCGCATTCTGCTCGTTTCCTTCAGAAACTTCTGTTGTTTCCTGCGCTGACTGCGCGTCAGGACTTTCAACCGGGGTTGAAGCACAGGCAGATAGAACCATTGTCAGTGCCATAACTAAAGCCACATATCCTTTCTTCATAACTTTTCTCCATCATATAAATTTACGCTAATTCAATAATACACCAATTCTCTGATAAATGAAAAAGCCCCTCCATCTTTATGGAGAAGCTCTCTATTACTGGATCTGTTCGTCAATAAGTTTGACGATTGTATTTGTTGCGCTGTGAAGATTACTCTTGTTCATGTTCTCAATGAATTTCTCGCGGTTTTTGTAGAGATCTTCGATTGTTTCCACAAGGATGTCCTCATCAAGATCATCGTTATCAATTACAAGTGAGAATCCCTGCTGCTCGAAAGACCTTGCATTAAGCATCTGGTCTCCTCTGCTTGACTTGGTTGAAAGCGGGATCAAAATGTTCGGCTTTTTAAGTGCAAGTAGTTCGCAGATTGAGTTAGCTCCTGCTCTTGAAACTACTATATCAGCCATAGCAAAGATGTCTTTTAACTCATTTTTAACGTATTCAAACTGCTTGTAGCCCGGGACAGTAAGTTTCAAATTGTCCATTTTTTCTTTTCCGCAAATGTGGACAACGTTGAAATATGGAAGGAGTCTTGGAAGGGCATATCTTACAGTCTCATTAACTGACTGTGCGCCAAGGCTTCCGCCGATTACCATAAGTACAGGCTTATCATCCTCGAATCCGCAAAGCTCTTTTCCAACTTCTTTATCGCCAAGTCCAAGCTCTTCTCTGATTGGAGTTCCTGTAAGAACAGCCTTATCAGCAGGTAAAAGACGCATTGTCTCCGGGAAGTTACAGCATATTTTTTTGGCTCCTGACATGCTAAGTTTATTGGCTAGTCCGGGTGTCATATCTGATTCGTGAACAAGATATGGAATCTTTAATGCTCCCGCAGCTCTTACAACAGGAACACTTACAAATCCGCCTTTAGAAAATACAACGTCCGGCTTAATTCTTTTAAGAAGTTTAACCGCCTCTGTAAATCCCTTTAAAACTCTGAAAGGATCAGTAAAATTCTTTGGATCAAAATATCTGCGAAGCTTACCTGTGGCTATTCCAAAGTAAGGAATGTTGTAGTCCTCAATAAGCTTTTTCTCAATTCCATTATATGAACCAATATAGTAGATTTCATATCCAGCTTTCTTAAGCGCTGGTATCAATGCGATATTAGGTGTTACATGTCCGGCACTTCCACCACCTGTAAGCACTATCTTTTTATTCGGTTTATCGCTCACTTTTTATTCCTTCTTCCAGTTTTCAAATTATTCTGCACAACATTATACCATAATTTACCTGATTTCGTAGGTAAGCATATCCTGTTCTTCATATGGCACAATAAGCTCATTAACAATTCTATCCGAGAAATCTTTTACTCCATCCAGAACTTCCTCATAGTTTTCAAGAGTCATCTCGTACTCGCCATTTATCATCTGATCAAGCATAAGCTTGTTTATTTCAGGAGAGAAGTGGATTGAATCCATGTAATTATACAGATTTGTTATTACATCCGGTTCGTTCTGGAAGCAGAAGATTCTGACATTATCATATTGCAAAAGAGCTTTCGTCATCTCTTTTTCACAATAGATATAGGCATCTCTTTCTCCTGTTCTATAAACACCGTCCCACCAGAGCATTGAATAGGCTGGGTAAAAGAACATGAACTGTGTCTCAGGGTGATCAGCTACCTCTTTTGTCAAAAGAGCTATGTTAGCAACGAGCTTGTCATTATATATAGTCTCATCCTGCATTTCTACTACATCGATAGGTCTGTAATAAAGCCCGAGAGCCATCTGAATATCAAAAGTTTTCCATTTCGCCCAGTTATATGAAAGTCCCTCATCGTAATTCCCGAGGTAAGAATTGGCTACCATATATGGAATCTTTTCAAAGAGTACATCTTTATTAAAAAGATATTGTACATCGTTAAACGGGTTGTGGTCGTAAAGATACATTGGGCAGCCTGTAGACTCATAGGTAGTTTCCGCATCTGCTGAAAGTGATGAAGGGTCAATGTTGTAAAATACATACTTTATATCATGACTTTTATAGGCTTCATCCATAAGATAACAAAGGTCTGCAGTGGCACCATATGAGCGGATCGCCTTGATCGATTTTACGCCATAGGCCTCATCATACCAGGCATTGTCGTTGTTCTCCATAACAGAGGAACCAACTAAAAGAGTATCGTAATCAAAGTGCCTTAGTGTGCCTATGCATTGGTATTCTTTGTCGTTAAGAACTTCCTTAAGTCCGAGCCACGGCTTATGGTAGTGGTAAAAAGGATCAAACACATAAACTATTGCACCAACTGCAAATATGAGGACAAGTATCGTTATTATCAGTTTTTTTATAAACTTTTTTGATGACATTTTATTATTATCCATTAAACTCCTTAGAACTGGAAGTATATAAAGGTGCTGACATTTGACAGTGATATGAATGACCATACAAATAATATCGCCAGTCCAAGAATCATTTTTTTACTGTAATTTGCTTTTTCAACAATTTCCTGTGTGTTTTTCCTTGTCATAATATAGGCTGAAATAGCGATATATATTACAAGTGTCACTACGTATACGGTATTGTCAGCGTTCATACCAAGCTGTGAAAAGAACTGTCTAGGTATGTAGTTTTCTGCAATCTCGAGTTTTGATGCTGTTCTGTACAAGAATCCCGGATATGTCCAGAAAAAAAGCCTCTTGAACATGCCAATTGCATGAGCCATATCTTCTGATCTGAAGAATACGAGTGATATAACAAACATCAAAAATGTAAGTGCGTTTCCAAGCGCTCTTGGAATTATTAAAAGAGGCTTTTCAAAAAACAGGTATCTTGCTTTTTGTTCTTTCCCTTTTTCCGGAGCTACACTCACAATTCCAAGGTCATCCCAAACGACCAGAAGTCCCTGCATAAGTCCCCAACAAATATAGGTCCATCCGGCTCCATGCCAGAGTCCACTTAGAACAAATACTATCAATACATTTACTACTGTTCTTACTTTTCCTTTTCTGCTTCCACCAAGCGGGATATACACATACTTGATAAAAAACCTGGAAAGTGTCATGTGCCATCGCTGCCAGAGTTCTTTTGCACTGGATGCTTTATAAGGAGAATTGAAATTCACAGGGAGCTTAAAGCCAAGCATCATGCTGACTCCATTTGCCATGTCGCAATATCCTGAGAAATCAAGGTATATCTGAAACGTATAAGCCAGCATTACTGCTATTACTGTTACAGTATCCAAAAAGTAGGTCTGCTGAAATCCATAGTTCACAGCACCAGAAAGGGTATCTGCCAGAATAACCTTTTTAGCAAGTCCTATTATGAAGGAAGTAAGTCCTTTGGCAAAGTTATCCACATTAAAGCGTCTTAAATCCTTGTTTTTAAACTGATCTATCATTTCTTTGTGGAAAGCTATAGGTCCCTGAATCAGTTTTGGGAAATACACTGTGTATAATGCGTATTTCAAAAATGGATAGTGGGGCGCCTCGTTATTGGCTCTATCCACAATAAATGAAATCTGTCCGAAGGTAAAAAAGCTTATTCCTATGGGCATAAGGATTTCTTTTGCCTGTAGGTGAGCCCCTGAAATCGCATTAACATTGTCGATAAAAAATCCAAGATATTTGAAATAGAATAAAAGTAACAGGTTAAATATCACACCTATTATCTTTATTATTTTTGAAGTTTGCGGCTTATTTTTAATAATGAAGCTAAGGCAATAATTAACTGCAATGCTAACTAAGAGAATAAGTAAAAATGACACCCCAAAAGTGTAATAGAAATACAGTGACATCAGTGTTAAAAAACCCTCTGCCACCGTATATTTTTCTAATTTATTCAGCGCAAACCACCCAATAAGAAGTATGGGCAGAAACACTAATATAAAAGTAAACGAATTAAAACCCATCAGCAAAGATTCTCCACAAGTCCAATTGAAACGTAATTATCCAAAATCGCACCATAATCAGTGCCTTCTTCCGGAGTTGGTGAGAAAGCGCCATCTACCATGTATCTCACTCCATCGTTTGGAAGTTGTTCTATTTCTTTATAACTGTCTTTGTAAAATGCACTTCTTGATACTACCCTGTCTTTTAAAACGCCTTTGCATTTTTCAAGCTTACACCCGGGGAAATTCACGTTATAGATAAATCCCGGAGTATATTCTTTTTCCACAAGCTCAGCCATTATATCTCTTAAGTATTTATCTGTTGTCTCGTGAATCCCATTCATCCCTTCAGAAAAAGCAATGGAGAGATATCCCTGAAACTCACCTTCAAGTGCTGCTCCAACAGTTGCTGAATACTGTATATCAGAAGCCACATTGTATCCAAAATTAATTCCTGACATTACAATATCAGGCTTTTCTGACATCACGCTAAGACTGCCTACTCTTACGCAATCAGCAGGTGTTCCGCTGCATGAATATGCCTTAACTCCTTCTACAGGAAAATCATGCGGATAAACATCTATTCCATGTCTCAAAGTTATGCTGTGAGATGCCGCGCTTCTCTGGTCATCAGGCGCAATTACATAAACTTCTCCAAATTCCTTTGCAGCCTCTGCAAGCCTTATTATTCCATCTGATTTTATTCCATCGTCATTAGTAATTAGTATTCTTTTAACCATTCAAAAACCTTTCTTATCCAATACTACTATCTTATAGAATTAGCTTCAAAATCACCAGCATAATTAAAAAGAAAATATTTAACAAAGTAAATATAAGTACGTACTTTCCTGTGTTTTCTCTATATTCTTTAGTATAGGCCTTAAAAGAGATAAGGCTTGCCATTGAAGCAATAAGTGTTCCCAATCCACCAACATTTACTCCAACTAACAGTTCCTTATAATTTTTTGTAAAACCTGACAGCATTAATGTGGCTGGGACATTACTGATAAATTGGCTTAAAATTATTGATATAGCAAACTCTTTTTCATTGATGGTATTCCTGAAAAATTCACTAATTATGCTGATTTTACCCATATTACCAGTGAATACAAAAAAGCCTATAAATGTGAGTAGAAGAACATAATCTGCTCTAAAAAGTATTTTGTAATCCATTCCAAATATTACTAATAAAACGACAATTACAAAAATGTACCATGGTACAAAAATTCTTAATACCGTTAAAATAGCTATTATAAAAAGTATGCTGTAAATTAAAATTTGAATTTTGCTGCCAAAATTCTTTGTAACAAGCGTTGAATTTTTTGCCGAAGGTGTTACACTTTTGAACGATATTACGATAATAGTGCAAAATAACATAATTGCTGATAATAAGCTATATGGCAGCATAGTTGCAACAAATTGAGTAAGTCCCATACCGGCAAGTCCATATAGGTATAGGTTTTGAGGATTGCCAATTGGAGTAAGCATACTTCCAAGGTTTGCAGCAATGGTCTGAAGAACGATCACAGGTATCATCATATCTTCCATATCACAGTTATGTAATATCATGATAGCAAACGGAACAAATGTTATAAGTGCTACGTCGTTAGTTATGAGCATACTTCCCAAAAAGCACATAAATACTAAAACTGCCACCAGATGCCACCCTTTTTTTACTTTAGACAAAAGAGCTGATGCTATCTTTTCAAACACAGAATTCTCTTTAAATCCCTGAATAATTACCATAAGTCCCCACAGAATTCCTAAGGATCTAAAGTCTATGTAAGAAATATACTCTTTTCCCGGATGAACAAAAAACGCTGATATAATTGCAAGAATCCAGGATATTAAAAGAACTTTATCAATCTTTTTTAACATTACTTATCCTCACCTCGTAAGGTCTTTTACCCATTTATATTTTCTAAATCTGTACATAACCCACGGAATCTTTCCTACTTCATCAAGACAAGTACAGGCATATACCGCAAGAGGTGACCAATGAAATACAAATGCTCCTGCAAATGCCAAAGGAATTGCTATCATCCACATACATACAATAAGGCTGTACATATCAAATAGTGTGTCTCCTCCGCCATTCAATACTCCATTTATGGTTACAGTGTTAACCGCTCTTCCTATCATGTAAACAGACATAATGATCATCATTCCTATGAGATATTCTCTTGCTGTGTCTGTAAGAATCACACCACGAACTACTACTGGCGTAACTGCCAGAACAATTGCCGTAGAAACAAAACCTATAACATAAGAAATGTTCTTTAGCTTAATTCCATATTTTTTGCCAATTTCCAATTTGCCGGCTCCAAGTTCATTACCAACTATAATTCCGGCTGCAGTTCCGATACCATTGCACATGCAGCATACAAGATCTCTTACGACAGCAGCCACGGAATTGGCAGCTGCCGCATCTACCCCCATATGTCCCATTATAGCGGTATAAGAGGTGAATCCCACTCCCCAACATAGTGATCCACCCATAAGAGGCAGACACTGTCTTATGAAGTCTTTTATAAGCAGAGGCGGTACCTTAAGAAATCTTGATAAAGCCGGCTTTACATACTTTTCACCTGAAGATAAAAAGATACACAGGAACAATTCAATAATTCTTGATATTGTCGTTGCAAGAGCAGCTCCCCTTGCTTCCATCCTTGATACTCCGAATAGTCCAAAGATAAAAATACCGTTGAGAATTATATTTGAAATAACCGCTGTTGAGCTTATTATCGCACCTGTTTTAACATGCTCAGATACTTTCATTATTCCCAGATAACACTGTGAAATTCCTGTTATAAGGTATGACCAACCTGCAATTCTTAAATATCCACTGCCAATTTCTATTAGTTCTTTATCTCCGGCAAAGATACTCATAAGAATTTCCGGGCAAAGTTCGCAGGCTGCAAAAAACAGTATAGAAACAATTCCGCAAAACCACAGCATCAGATTAAATATGTTCTCAAGTGTTGCTTTATCGCCTTTTCCCCAATATTGGGCTCCAAGAATTGCTCCTGCCGATGTTGCTGAAAAAATAAACATATTCTGAACAAATTGAATCTGTGTTGCCAGTGATACTGCTGTCATCTGCTGCTGGGCTACTCGTCCAAGCATAAGTGCATCAGCTGCCGCAACAAGAGCCAGCATCAGGCTCTGAAGGGCGATAGGAAGAGCTATCCTCGCAAGATTCCTATAAAACATCTTGTTATCTATTTTTACTTCCATGTTATTCCTCTTTAGCTATTCAAACTATATTATCAACTAGTCTATTATATAGAAAATGGACATGTCTACCAAGACATGCCCACTCATTATAATAAATAATATTTACTTTGCAAGTCTGATTACATTCCAGCTCTTTGCAGGAAGTTTACTTGTAAGAATTCCATTGTCAACTTTAGAGCCCTTTGTGAAATCTACAGGCTTAACATTGTCAGGGTTTTGCTCTGTATTTTCAGCCTTAAGATCATTGTGAGTAAGTACACTGTGTTCAACAACCTTGTAGCCCGCATATTGTCTAAGGTCACATGTAAGCTCGAAATCTTCTTCAAGATTCTTATTAACCGCAAAGATCGTAAGAGCTTCATTTTCTTCGTCAGTGACAACTACACTATCTACATATGGTGCATCGCCATGTTTTGATTCGTATGTTGGTGCTTTTACTACGGTGTTTAAAACTTCTCCTCTGCCATAAACACTAGCCTGCATATATGGATAGAAAATTGTTTGTCTCCATGCACCTGTATCTGATGTCATAATAGGTGCAATAACATTTACAAGCTGTGCAAGGCAAGCAATCTTAACTCTGTCTGCATGTCTAAGAAGTGTAATGAGCATTGATCCTACTAAAAGTGCATCTTCAAAGTTATAAACATCCTCAAGCTGGTGAGGGTGCTCACACCATTTCTCAATTTTTTTATCCTGCTCATTGGAGTGATACCATACATTCCATTCATCAAATGAGAGATTAATTGTCTTCTTTGAACGCTTAACAGCCTTAACGTAATCGCATATGCTGATAACCTGACTGATGAACTGATCCATTGCTACGCTGCTTGCAAGGAAGTTTGGTGTATCATTTTCAGCATTTCCATAATATGTGTGGAGTGATAGATAATCGGTTGTGTCATAGCTGTTTTCCAGAACAACTCTTTCCCACTCGCCATAAGTATTCATATAAAGAGAAGATGATCCGCATACTACAGTTTCAATTGAAGAATCAACGAGCTTCATTATATGACCTGCTCTTCCTGCCTTGAGTCCATACTCCTGTGCTGTCATATGCCCCATCTGCCATGGTCCATCCATCTCATTGCCAAGGCACCAAAGTTTTATATTATATGGATCCTTTGCACCATTTTTAATTCTCATATCACTATATTTTGTGCCGCTCTTTATATTGCAGTACTCAATAACATTTTTAGCATCCTCGATGCCTCTTGTACCAAGGTTTACTGCATACATTGGCTTTGTGCCAACTTTTTTACACCAATCCACAAACTCATCGAGACCAAACTGATTTGTTTCAACCACTCCCCATGCAAGCTCAAGTCTCCTAGGTCTGTCTTTTTTAGGACCAACACTGTCTTCCCAGTTAAATGCAGATACGAAATTTCCACCTGGATATCTTACGATTGGAACTCCAATCTCTTTTATAAGATTCATTACATCCTCACGATACCCATTTTTATCAGCGAATTTATTATCAGGCTGATAAATACCTTCATATACTGCTCTCCCAAGATGCTCGATAAATGAACCATATATACGCTCATCTACCTTACTGATCGTAAAATCACGATCAATACATAATTGAACTTTGTTATCGATTTTTGCTTTTTTCATTTTAAATACCCCTAAAATAATTTACAGTTATACAAATAATATAAACCAATTCTTTCAAAATGAAAATGGAAAATATCTTAATCTTTAAAATAATGTTATTATATATATAACCTTTTTGAGGTTTATTTATTACGAGATTGGAGACACAATGAGTAAGAATAATACAATTTTTAAACTTGGTTTATTTTCAGCCCTTTTTGGTGGCGTTTATGCATTTAGTAACTATATCTACAAGATTACTTCTGTACCACATCAGCACAGCGATGGAGATGCCGATTTTGACAAGCTGATTACGGACGGAAGGTATTTTGTAAGAAACAATCCTGACAGACAGGACATGTATATTGAAAGCATTGATCAGTTAAAACTCCACGCCTCATATATTCCGGCAAAAGAAAAGACAAATAAATATGTGATTCTTATCCACGGAATTTGGGACAATCACGAAAGTAACGGTATATATGCCAAGCACTACCTTGAAAAAGGCTTAAATGTCCTTCTTCCTGATCTTAGAGGTTTTGGAAAAAGTGAAGGTAAGTACATCGGCTATGGTCTTGATGACAGGCTCGATATCATGGAATGGATTTACTGGATAATAAAGAGAGATCCTCAGGCAAAAATAATTCTCCATGGTATGTCTATGGGTGCTGCTACAACTCTTATGACCACAGGAGAGAAACTCCCTGAGAATGTTAAAGCTGCAATTGCAGACAGCTCATATTCAACACTTCGCGAGCAGTTTGCTTCAACATACAAGAGTTTCAAGGGTTCTTTTGTACCTATTCCGATAGCTATTGCTATTGCACGCGCTGTAATTCTTATTCGTTCCGGATATGATATCAACGATGCCAGCCCTATTAAAGCTGTAGCCTCATCATCAACTCCGACTCTTTTCATTCATGGAGATGATGATACATTCATCGATCCACATATGTGTTCAAGGCTCTATGAGGCAGCAAGCTGTCCCAAGCAGTATTGCATGATACTTGGCGCCGGACATATTGAGAGCGTTGTAAAAGACCCTGATAATTACTGGAAAAAGATATCTGAATTTCTTACAAAGATTGATTTTTAACTAAGATAAAGGCTTTGTGAATTATCCATTCACAAAGCCTTATTCTTATATGATCCCTATTGATTTTAATATGTATAACCAGAAAGTAAGTGAAAATCCACATCCAAGTGTTGTCATCATTATAATGCTGCTACTAAGAGTTCCTTCATGTCCCATGCTTTTTGCCATTATATAGCAGCTTACAGTTGTAGCTGAGCCAAGCATTACGAGTATTGCTACAATCTGCTCCCCAATAAATCCCATCCACACTGCAATTGGCATTATCAGAGCCACTAGTAAGAACAGCTTTATAAAACTCGCAAGTAGAGCGGGTTTTATTCCTTTCGCTGCCTTTTTTATTTCAAAAGTCGCTCCCATAGACATAAGTCCAAGTGGTGTTGCAAGAGCTGCCACACTAGAAGTCATGCTCTTAAGTAATTTAGGCATTGGAATTTTTAGAATCGACCATACCATTCCACAAAGGATACCAAGAATGATAGGATTTTTTAATATTCCAATTATTGTATCCTTTACCAGTGCCTTTTTATCACTATTGTCAGCATTTTCCTTTGGAGCAGTCAATGTAAGAATGATCACAGCAAATATATTGTAAATTGGCACACTTCCAAGAATCATAAGTGGCGCCATTCCGGAATTTGATTCTCCATAGATATTGTGGATAAAAGCAATTCCAAGCAAAGCCGCGCTGCTTCTGTAGGATCCCTGTATGAATTCTCCGCGTTTTGATCTATCTTTTATTATTATTTTTGATAATACTGTGATTACTGAAATGCTTATTATCGTTGCAGCTAAACAAAACAGCACAAACTTGCCATCCCAGGTTCCAGCAAAATCCTGAGTTGATAAATCATTAAAAAGCAAAACAGGAAGTGCTATCTTAAATACAAATTTATTCATCCATGATGCTGCTTTTTGGTCGATAATACCTATTTTCTCAAAGATATATCCAAGCACCATCAAAAGAAAAATAGGAAGAGTAGCATTTAAACTAAAAATTATATTTTCCATTACTTTAATGTCAGTCCTACCGGGCAGTGGTCTGAACCAAGGGCCTCACTATATATTTTTGCATCTTCTATCTTTGGTAAAAGAGATTCTGAAACAACAAAATAATCTATGCGCCAACCTGCGTTCTTGGCTCTTGAATTAAATCTGTATGACCACCATGAATATGCGCCTTCAAGGTCTGGATAAAAATGACGGAATGTATCTACGAGTCCGGAATTAACTACATTATCGAACTTTGCTCGCTCTTCATCTGTGAATCCCGCATGACCTCTGTTTGGTTTAGGATTTTTAAGGTCTATTTCTTTATGGGCAACATTTAGATCTCCACAATATATTACAGGCTTTGTTTCTTCAAGCTTTTTAATATATGCTAAAAAATCATCCTCCCAAACCTGTCTGTACTCAAGTCTTGAAAGATCTTCTTTTGCATTCGGTACATATACAGTTACAAGATAGTAATCCTCATATTCTGCTGTTATTACTCTTCCTTCATGATCATGCTCTTCAATTCCAAGTCCATATGTAACAGAAAGAGGTTTTTCTTTTGTAAAAATAGCTGTTCCTGAATAACCTTTCTTTTCCGCATAATTCCAATACTCTTCATATCCTGGAATGTCCATCGTAATCTGACCTTCCTGAAGCTTTGTCTCCTGAAGACATATTACATCAGGATTTTCTTTTTCCATAAATTCCTGAAAACTTCCCTTTGATACACATGCTCTTAAACCATTTACATTCCATGATACGAGCTTTTTTCCCATTAATTCTAACCTCCTCTATAAATACTACCATGTACATTACCAAGCTCTCATATTACAAAGTGAACGCAGGATAACCCTGCGTTCACCTCTATTGCATTTGTTTAATTTTTTGAAGATTGTCATCTGTTTCTTTTAACATTTCTCTGAGTGAGAGATTATCTTCATAGCTGAATTCACAGATAGAATACTGAAGATGGTTCATATATCTGCTTGATTCTTCAAGAAGACTGGCATTCTGTGCTGACATTTCATGTCTGAAATTTTCAGCCTTTCCTTCTTCTTCTGTTATTTCTATTACTGCAAATTCGTCGCCTCTTATTCTACCGTAAATACTCTGCTTAAAAACGTTTTCAAGAACTTCTGCTACCCTTATGACTGCTCTATCGCCTTCTTCATGACCATATAATTCGTTTATTTTCTTAAGCGAATCCATATGAATATAAGCAACGATTACATATTTTCCTGGTTTAAAGTCTTCTTTTAACAGATCATATGCTTTTGCAAAAAATCCTCTTCTATTAAGGCCTCCTGTGAGATAATCCTGATCTCCGATATGATCAAGAACCGAATCATCTCTTGCAAGTTCTTCCTGAACTTCATACAGCTCTTCTGTAGTTCTGAGCAACTCTTTTTCAAGATAAGAAAGTCTTGAAACGCCAGTCACTACACTAACAAGTGAACAAAAGAAATAGTCTATAAGTGTCTTTGATTTAAACTCGGTTACCATAACACCAAGTTGATTTTCTCCAACAAATATATCACCTGCAATAAGTACTGTTGATTTGTCCTTAATGAATTGCGAAAAAATTTTATCTGTGCCGATTATCCTCTTTTCTTCATCATACACATCCACTTTTCCACAAATTGCTGTGCTTTTTACACTTATTTTTTCAGGTAATACCCAATTGTACTTGGGATTATTCCTTATTTTTGTGTCATAAAGAAAAATACCAAAGTTCTTTATTCCATCTGCAACAGCTTTTTTCGCAAAAATACCATATGCTTTGTCATTTCCATATTTTCTGTTCAGAAGTAGATTTCCTAATTCTGATAGAGTTTTAATCGCATCGGAGTCAGGTTTTTCCACAAAAGAAAAGCTCTTTGGCACTTCATTTTCCGGGAGTTTTCTTTCCTTTGCAAAAAAACATGCATCATGAACTGCTTCATATCCCAATTGCTCAAGCTTATCATGATCAGTGTTTACTTCATTTACTGAAGTAAATCCCTCTTGTTCTGTTAGTGTTAAAATCGGTACCTTATCAAATTTCTTTAAAAAAGACTCTTTTTTCAGTATAGTTGCGTTTCTTCCAATACGCTCTATATCTATGATAAGTGCATCAAAATCAGCAGTATTTGCATATTCAAATAGTGCTGAAAATTGATAATTATAAGGATGATCCGAATCTTTATTATCAGAAATCAAATATTTACCAGGCATGATGACAAGAGAAATTCCCTTGTCATCTGCAGCCTGACTAGCTCCTATACAGATTTTTTTTACATCCTTATCTTCTAATTCAGATACTAACAGTCCGATGTTCATTGGCCCCTCATTCCTCTGGAATATCTTCTGTTACGTCATCAATATTATCTAGTTCTTTATCGCCGTCTGATATTTTTTCTCTTACTTTTGCAATCTTTGCTACTGTAACACCCTTATCAAGATTAATCATCTTAACACCTGATGTTACTCTTCCATGGACTGATATCTCATCCATTCTGAGCTGTATTATAATTCCGGCATTTGTAATCATCATTATTTCATTGTCGTCATTTACTGCCTTAACTCCAACCACATTACCGGTTTTTTCTGTTATCTTATAACACTTAACTCCCTTACCACCTCTGAACTGATTATGGAATTCATCAAGCGTTGTTCTCTTTCCATAGCCATTTTCTGAAACGATAAGAAGTGAATCACCCTGTGTATTAAGCTGCATTCCAACGATCTCATCTGTATCGTCAAGCATCATTCCTCTTACACCCATAGAAGATCTTCCGGTTGAACGAACATCATCTTCATCAAAATGGATACACATACCATTCTTAGTAACAAGGAATACTTCAGAGTTTTTCTTTATTGTCTTTACTTCAATAAGCTCATCATCATCACGAAGATTTATTGCAGCCAGTCCTGTTTTTCTAACATTTGAGAAATCTGTAATTGGAGTTTTCTTAACAGTTCCCTTTTTGGTTACCATAAAGAGACTCTTTTCCTCATCCTCAAAATCTTTAACAGGAATCATTGCTGATATCTTCTCACCAGGAGCTAACTGAAGCAGATTCACAATAGCCATTCCACGTGATGTCCTTGAAGCTTCCGGAATCTGATAAGCTTTTAATCTGTATACCCTTCCGGTATTTGTAAAGAACATTACATAGTTATGTGTAGTAGTCATAAGAATATCTTCAACAAAATCATTATCAATTGTTGTTATACCCTTAATTCCTTTTCCACCACGGTTCTGAGATTTGAAATTGTCGATAGACATTCTCTTTATATATCCCAGATCTGTCATAGCAATCACTGTATTCACATTAGGAATAAGATCTTCCATGTCGATGTCTGAGTCATCATGTCCTATCTGTGATTTTCTGTCATCGCCATATTTATCTGATATTTCCTGTATTTCTGTCTTGATTACTCCAAGAAGTATTTTTCTGTCTGCAAGTATTGCTTTCAATTCTTCTATTCTCTTTAAGAGTTCTGCGTGCTCCTGTTCAAGTTTGTCTCTTTCCAAACCTGTGAGAGTACGAAGTCTCATATCTACAATAGCCTGCGCCTGAACATCAGAAAGACCAAACCTTCCCATTAACTGTTCTTTGGCAATTGCAACTGTTTCACTTCCTCTGATAATCCTGATAACTTCATCAATATTATCAAGAGCAATAAGCAATCCCTCTAATATATGATTTCTTTCTTCTGCTTTGTTAAGATCATATTTTGTTCTTCTGGTAACAACCTCTTCCTGATGCTTAATATAATGCTTAAGCATATCAACAAGACCAAGAACTTTAGGTTCGTTATTAACAAGAGCAAGCATGATAATTCCGAAGGAATCCTGCATCTGAGTGTGCTTATAGAGCTTATTGAGCATGATGTTAGGATTTACATCATTTCTAAGTTCGATAACTACTCTCATTCCTTCTCTGTCTGATTCATCACGAAGAGCTGTGATTCCATCAAGTTTTTTAAGCTTAACCAGCTCTGCAATCTTAGAAATCATATTTGCTTTATTAACAAGATATGGAAGTTCAGTAACAACAATCCTGTTCTTTCCATTAGCCATAGGCTCAATGTTTGTAACAGCTCTGATTATTACTTTTCCTCGACCTGTTCTGTAAGCCTCTTCAGCTCCTCTTGTTCCAAGAATTATTCCGCCTGTTGGGAAATCAGGAGCCTTAACTATTTCAAGAAGTTCCTCTACTTCAGTTTCTCTGTCTTCGAGAATTCTGTTGTCTATCATCTTTACAACAGCTTTTATAACTTCCCTAAGATTGTGTGGCGGGATATTTGTAGCCATACCAACCGCAATACCCGTTGTTCCGTTTACAAGAAGGTTAGGATATCTGCTTGGAAGTACAGTAGGTTCTTTTTCTGTTTCATCAAAGTTTGGTACAAAATCAACAGTATCTTTATTGATATCTGCAATCATTTCCATGGAGATTTTGGTAAGCCTTGCCTCTGTATATCGCATGGCAGCTGCACCATCACCATCCACAGAACCAAAGTTTCCATGTCCGTCAACAAGACAATATCTCATTGACCATGGCTGAGCCATGTTTACCAATGCTCCGTAAATTGAGCTATCACCATGAGGGTGATATTTACCCATTGTATCACCGACGATACGGGCACATTTACGATGTGGCTTATCCGGACCATTGTTTAGTTCTATCATGGAATAAAGAATTCTTCTCTGAACCGGCTTTAAACCATCCCTAACATCCGGAAGAGCTCTGGAAGCAATAACACTCATAGCATAATCAATGTAATCTGCTTCCATTGTTTTTTGAAGATCAACTTCTTTTATTCTGTCTGTAGTGACTTTATCAAAAACGTCTTCTGATAAATCGTTATTGTTATTATTGTTATTTTCAGCCATTTCTAATTATTCCCCTTTGCAATGGATGAGCTATTATTAAATATCCAGATTCTTAACGAATTTAGCATTCTTCTCGATAAACTCTCTTCTTGGTTCAACTTTATCCCCCATGAGAGTTGTAAATGTTACGTCGACATCAGATTCTGATTCTTCATCCATGTTTACTCTAAGAAGAATTCTTCTTTCAGGGTCCATTGTTGTTTCCCAAAGCTGTTCAGGATCCATTTCTCCAAGACCTTTGTAACGCTGGATCTTATTATTCTGATCTCTTCCAACATCTGTGAGAATCTTATTTAATTCCTCATCACTGTATGCATACCAAACCTTTTTATTCTTTTCAAGTTTATAAAGAGGTGGCTGTGCAAGATATACATGTCCTTCTTTTATGAGTTCAGGCATAAACCTGTAAAGGAACGTAAGCATAAGTGTGGCAATGTGAGCACCATCTACATCGGCATCGGTCATAATAATTATCTTGTCATAACGAAGTTTCGAAATATCAAAATCATCATGAATGCCTGTTCCAAATGCTGTGATCATAGCCTTAATTTCAGCATTTCCATATATTCTGTCTACTCTGGCTTTTTCTACGTTGAGGATTTTTCCTCTAAGTGGAAGAATAGCCTGTGTAGCACGACTTCTCGCTGTCTTCGCAGATCCACCGGCAGAGTCTCCCTCTACGATAAAAATTTCGCAGTTCTTTGGATCTTTATCTGAACAATCTGCAAGTTTTCCAGGAAGACCAAGTCCATCAAGAGCAGACTTACGCCTTGTTAAATCTCTTGCCTTTCTGGCTGCATCCCTGGCTCTTTGAGCAAGAATAGCTTTCTCTAAAATCTGCTTAGCTACTGCAGGATTCTGTTCAAGATAATATGTAAGCTGCTCTCCGACAACACTTGCTACAGCTCCTCTAGCCTCTGAATTACCCAGCTTTTGCTTGGTCTGTCCTTCAAACTGAGGATCTTCAATCTTTACACTTATGATTGCTGTAAGACCTTCTCTGATATCTTCACCAGTAAGGTTTTCCTCGCTATCTTTGAGCATTTTGTTTGCTCTTGCATAATCATTAAAAGTCTTTGTAAGAGCCGCCTTAAATCCCTCAAGATGTGTTCCACCTTCAGGAGTATTAATATTATTTACGAATGTATAAATACTCTCGTTATAGGAATCATTATGCTGGAAAGAAACTTCGACCTGAACATTGTTCTTGATTCCCTCAAAGTACATGATATCGCTATAAAGAGATGTCTTGCTCTTGTTGAGATATTCAACAAATTCCTTTATTCCACCTTCGTAATGGAATGTCTGCTTTATTGGATCCTCGCCTTCCTCAACTCTTTTATCTGTAAGGGATATCCTAAGTCCCTTTGTAAGGAAAGCCATCTCTCTAAGTCTCTGCTTAAGAATATTATACTCAAATACTGTTGTCTCTTTGAAAATGAGCGCATCAGGTTTGAAATAAACTCTTGTACCTGTCGCATTTGTAGGCGCATCTCCAACAACTTTAAGAGGATAGCATACTTTTCCTCTTTCGTATCTTTGCTGGTAAACTTTGCCATCTCTTGTAACCTGTACTTCAAGCCATTCTGAAAGAGCATTTACTACAGAAGCACCTACTCCGTGGAGACCTCCTGATACCTTGTATCCCCCACCGCCAAACTTTCCACCTGCATGAAGAATTGTGAATACAACTTCCACACCTGTAAGTCCGGATTTATGGTTTACGTCTACAGGAATACCTCTACCATTGTCTTTAACAACTATGGTATTATCCTCGTTTATAGTAACTTCGATATGATCACAAAAACCAGCAAGTGCCTCATCTACAGAGTTATCCACAATTTCATACACAAGATGATGTAATCCTCTGCTTGCTGTCGTTCCGATATACATACCAGGTCTTTTTCTGACTGCTTCAAGTCCTTCCAGAATCTGAATTTGGTCAGCGCCATATTGTACTTCTTCGTTACCCATTATTTGCTCCATTTCTTAGTTTTCACTATTTACTGTTCCTTCAGTTACTTTGAACAGTTTATCTATTTCAAATCTGTTATTAACAAATTCATCAAGTCCGGTACATGTGATAATTGTCTGTATATCTCCAATCGTATTTAGAAGATAATTCTGTCTGTTACTGTCAAGCTCAGACAATACATCATCAAGCAAAAGAACCGGATTTTCCTTTTTAGCTTTCTTCACAATTTCAATTTCAGATAGCTTTAATGACAGTGATGCTGTCCTTTGTTGTCCTTGAGATCCGTATTTTCTGATATCTATTTTTTCACTTTTATCGCTATTTCTCTTTACAATAAAAGAAAAATCATCCTTATGCGGTCCTACAGTGGTCTGCTTTGCATAGATATCTCTTTGTCTGGAAGTACTTAATTTTTTTTCAAAATCAGCAGCATCCACATTCGGCTCATAATAAATCGACAGGTCTTCCTTTCCACCTGTAAGCTTATCATGAATAGGTCTTATTATTTCATTAAGATCACCAATGAATTTTTCTCTAGTCTTGATTATGACAGATCCATATTCGCATAACTGCTTATCTTGAACATCAAGAAGAACACTGTTTTCAGGATGTTCAAACAGATCTTTTAGAACTTTGTTTCTTTCGACAACAAGTTTATTGTATTTAGATAGACTATTTAAATATACCTGATCAAGCTGACACAGCTCCATATCCATGAATCTGCGCCTCTCGGAAGGTCCATTTTTGATAATACTCAGATCTTCAGGTGAGAAAAAAACTACATTTAACTTTCCGATAAGATCCGAAGCCCTTTTTATCTTTTGACCATCAATTGCAATTCCCTTAGTTTTACTACTCCTAAGGTGCATATCAATACGGTACTCTGCACTGTCTCTCTCAAGAATTGTCCTAATATGAGCCTCGTCTTTTCCAAATCTAATAATCTCTTTGTCCTTACTACCTTTATGTGACTTAGTTGTAGCTGACATAAATATAGCCTCAAGAATATTAGTCTTTCCTTGAGCATTGTCACCATAGAGAATATTAGTTCCTCTACTAAAATCTATTTTTAAATTTTCGTAATTTCTAAAATCAGATAACTCTAATGATTTTATTATCATTTTTCTATTTTTACCTGTGTGCCATCATATTCCAAAATGTCACCATCATAAAGCTTGCGGCCACGTCTTTCTTCTATTTCTCCATTAACCTTTACAAGACCTGCCTGAATATCCATCTTGGCATCAACACCAGATTGTTCAAGACCTGCTTTTTTAAGAGCCTGTCCGAGCTTAATAAAATCATCCTGTTCTCTAAGTTTTACTATTTCCATGATATTTCCTTTTATTTTTATTAGTCAACAGTTGTGAAGTTGACAGGAAGAACAAGATAAATGTATGATCCGTCTTTATCTCTTATAAAGCATGGTGCCTTAGGATTAACAAGATAAATATCAACTGTTTCGTCTTCGATTACTCTGAGTGCATCAATAAGGAATTTAGGATTAAATCCAATCATAAGATCCTTACCCTGTTTTTCAATATCAATTTCTTCATCCATGCTACCAATTGCAGAATTGATCTTAAGTTCCATTTTTCCATCAGTAACTGAAATGATAACAGGTTTTTTATCGCCTTCTTTTACGAGAAGAGTAGCTCTGTCTATACACTCAAGGAACTCTTTTCTATTGATTGACATCTTTGTTTCATAGTCGCTTGAAAGCATCTGATCAATGCTGAAATATTCACCTTCAATAAGTCTTGAAACAACTATAGTCTTATCAAACTCAAATAAAACATGTTTATCTGTGAAATAGATGCTGACCATTTTATCAGCACTATCACTTAAGATTTTGCTTATTTCACCAAGTGTTTTTCCTGGAACGATTACCTTTTTGTATGAATAACTTCCGTTAAGTTTAACTTTTCTAATAGAGATTCTGTGTCCATCAAGAGAAACAAGCTTTAAGTTTTCTCCATCAACTTCAAAAAGCTCACCAGCCATCATCTTATTGGCATCGTTCTCTGAAATTGAAAAGATTGTCTGCTGAATTACATTCCTAAGTGTAAGATGTGAAACTGAAACACCATCAATTTTTTCAATTGATGGAAGGTACGTAAAATCATCACCTTTTCTGCCGATAAGATTAAACTTTGCTTTTTCACAGCTAATTGTAACTTTATTGGATGAATCAGATTCGATAGTAACATTATTATCAGGGAGTTTTCTAACTATATCTACAAAGAGTTTAGCATCAAGTGCTATAAAACCTCTTTCAACAATATCTCCATCTACTATAGTCTGAATACCAAGTTCCATATCATTGGCAATAAACTTTATAACACCTTCTGTGGCATCAACAAGTATACATTCAAGAATAGACATTGTTGTTTTAGAAGGAACTGCTTTTGATACAATTTGGAGTCCACTCACAAGATTAGATTTAGAGCAAACAAATTTCATTTTGAATTATTACTCCCTTCGCGTGCGTAAATATAAAATAATTATAAATAAATAATAAAAGAATTAATAATAGCTGTTGATAAGTGTAAAACCTATTCTATTATACTATTTGTGCGGCTTTTTTACAATTTTTTGATTGTTGAAAAGAAAAAGTTTCATGTTGAAAATTAAAAAGTTATAAACAAGCCAAATTTTAACAAATGAGGACCAATTTTATTTATCCACCCGGAAATAACACATAATCCTCTTTTAAATCACAAATAATCACCAAGGTTATCCACAAAGGGATAAATATGATTGTTATTTAAAGTGATGGATTGATTTTCTTCATTATTATATCTATGTTTTTGTTGAGTTCATCATCAACAGCTATTTTCTTTTTTATCTTATTTATTCCGTTCATAACTGTTGTGTGATCCTTCTTACCGAGAAGTTTTCCTATTTCTTCCAGTGAAGAATCAGTGTGTATTCTGCAAAGATACATTATTATCTGACGTGGAAGAACAATATCTGAATTTCTCTTTTTTGAAAGGATATCCTCTTTTTTAGTTCCATATTGTTCACAAACTGTGTCGATAATGAGCTGTGGTGTGATTACTTTGGATTTATCAGGATAAATAATATCTTTCAGAGCTTCCATTGCATTCTCTAGAGTAACGTCCACATTATTAAGGCGTGAATAAGCAATTATCTTATTATAAGCGCCTTCAAGTTCTCGAATGTTTGATTTGATATTTGTAGCAATATAATCAATTACCTGATCATCTATATTTTTACCATAATTTTCAGAGTTCTTTCTGAGAATGGCCATTCTGGTTTCATAGTCAGGGGATTGTATATCAGCAATAAGACCCATTTCAAATCTTGATCTGAATCTTTCTTCCAGAGTTTCCATTTCCTTTGGGGGCTTATCAGATGAAAGAATAATCTGTTTACCAGCCTGATGGAGTTCGTTGAAAGTGTGGAAAAACTCTTCCTGTGTTGATTCTTTTCCTATAATAAACTGTACGTCATCGACCATAAGAACATCCACAGTTCTATATTTTTCACGGAGTTTTGACATGCTCTCAGTTTTACCACTTCTAATAGATTCAATAACTTCGTTAGTAAACTGTTCAGATGTTACATATAATACTTTTGCTCTGTGATCATGTTCCATAATGAAATGACCGATTGAATGCATAAGGTGAGTTTTTCCAAGACCAGGACCTCCATATAAGAAAAGAGGATTGTAGGAAATTCCAGGTGACTCAGCAACAGCAAGAGAAGCAGAGTGAGCAAACTTGTTATTGCTACCTACTACGAATGTATCAAATCTATATTTTGGATTAAGATTTGAATGCTCATAATTCGCATTATTTTCATAAGTTCTTGCATTATTTTCATCGTTCACATTTTGAGTTTCTTCATTATTAATAATATCCTTATTCAAAATGAACGTGACATCAATCATGATTTCTAAAAACTCTGAAATTGTAACGCGGATAAAGTCCATATAGTGATTTATTATGTATTGAAGCGCCATTGAGTTATCAGAAGGAATAAGAATCTTAACATTATTATCCTGAACACTATATACTGTCAAAGGATCAATCCAGGTACGATACGATATTTCTGTTATACCTGATTCTATCTTTATTGTATGTTTAATAGACTCCCAATTATCTCTTAATTTTTTTGTTATTTCTTTTGATGATTGCATGAAAAACTCCTGATAAGCATAATTTTAGACTTTAATTATTGTATATTAAAAGGCTATAAATATCAAACAAACTCGAATTGTGGATAACTTATTTTTAAAATGGATTATTATTAGATACTATTTACGCATGTGGAAAACTTGTTTGTTTTCCACTTATAACTATCTACACTTATAATGCCCATAAATTCAAGGGTTTGAGAAAAAAATACACGATTAATGTACTGCTTTATCCACAATTTTTCGGAAAATTGTGGATAAAATAGTTAAGAAAAAAATAATCAACAGGTTATCCACAAATTCAACATTTAGCTGTGGAAATTTTTTAAAAACACTACATATTGTTTCTATTTTTTTAGAAAAAATATTAATGATTTATTATATGATTTTGTGGGCATTAATGGCTTGACTTCGGGCTTTTTATTTTTTATAATTATATAGATTTTTTCCACACTGGATAATTTTGAGAATGTTAATTATGAACATTTTCATTTAACGGACCTTTATGGGTTAGTTTGTATAAGAAGGAGGTGTTTCCAATATGAAGATGACATTCCAGCCTCATAAGCTTCAGAGAGCCAGAGTTCACGGCTTCAGAGCAAGAATGGCTACAAAGGGCGGCAGAAAAGTACTCGCTGCTAGAAGAGCAAAGGGAAGAAAGAGATTATCTGCATGATATTAAAGGCCGCAATTAATGTGGCCTTTTTTCTTCTTAATAAAAAGGATAGTAATGATGCTTTTTTCAGAATCTATGAAAAAAACGAATGATTTCCTGAATGTTTATAGGAACGGTAAGAGTTACGCTGACAAATATGTTGTTATTTATGTGTGGAAAAATGAAGGTTCCAAAAATAAACTCGGGATTTCATGTAGTAAAAAAGTTGGGAACAGTGTTGTGAGGCACAGGTTTGCAAGACTTGTTCGAGAAACGTACCGACTACATGAAGATGTATTCAATAGTGGTTTGGATATAGTAGTCGTGGCCAGGGCCTGTGCAAAAGATGCAAGTTTTTTTGATATTGAGAGATCAGTATTAAACCTGGCTGGGAAGGCCCGCATAATAAAAAATGGCGGAAATTTATGAAAGAAATACTTATCTATTTAATAAAATTTTATAGGAAGTATCTGTCTCCATTGAAAAGAACAAAATGTCCATATATTCCTACATGTTCAGAATATGGACTAGAAGCAATAGAAAAATACGGAGCCCTTAAAGGGGGACTTTTGGCTGCATGGAGGATACTTAGATGTAATCCTTTCTCAAGCGGTGGATATGATCCGGTTCCGTAGGCTTTAGAGGAGGTCAATTTTGACGGGAGCATTTTTTTTAACCCCTTATCAGGGTAAGATAGTTGGGCCTGTAGCTTGGGTATTGGGACACATCATGAATGGTATTTTCAATATTTTAAATGCAATTGGTATTCCAAACATCGGTCTTGCTATTATCATTTTCACTTTAGTTATCTATATTTGTCTATTACCACTTACATACAAGCAGCAGAAATTTTCCAAACTTCAGTCTAAGATGAGTCCTGAGTTGAAAGCTATTCAGGCTAAGTATAAAGGAAAAAAAGACAACGATTCTATGCTTGCTATGCAGGAGGAAACAAAAGAGCTTTATGCAAAGTATGGTGTTTCTCAGACTGGTAGCTGTCTTCAGCTTATAATCCAGATGCCTATTTTGTTTGCTCTTTATCGTGTTATTTATTCTATTCCAGCATATGTTACTATTGTTAAAAATGCGTTTTATCCACTTGTTGAGCAGTTACGTAATACTGAAGGAGCTGTAGCTTTTATTCAGGAAACTTTATCAAGTGCCAAGAACTACTCAAATCAGTTTAACAACGAGTTATTTACATCAGGTGATCCAACTTATGTGGAAAACACATTGGTTGATGTTCTTAATAAAGCATCAACAGCTGATTGGGATGCACTTACTTCTAATTTTGGAAGCTTAGCTGATTCTATTAATAGTACACATGCACAGTTGAATCAGTTTAACTCTTTCCTTGGACTTAACATTGGTGATTCACCTATGTACATGGTTCAGACAGCTTTTGCAAACAAGAACTTCATTCTTCTTATTGGAGGAATTATTGTTCCTGTTCTTGCAGCCCTTACTCAGTGGATCAACACTAAACTTATGCCTCAGCAATCTGACAATAATGGAAAAATAGATCCTGATGATCCGGCAGCTCAGATGCAACAGTCTATGAAGACTATGAATATTATGATGCCTTTGATGTCAGCATTTTTCTGTTTCAACCTTCCTGCAGGTATGGGTCTTTATTGGATTGCCGGTGCTGTAGTTAGATCAATTCAGCAGATCGTTATCAACAAACATATCGATAAGATTGATATCGATGCTGAGATTGCAAAGAATACTGAGAAATATAAGCAGAAGATGGAGAAGATGAAATCTACTCCTCAGATGAACAGATATGCTAACATGTCTACAAGAAATATTAGTTCTAGCGCTAATACTTCTGTAAAGTCTGATTCTGAAAAAGAAAAGCAACTTGAGGATGTAAGAGCTAAGTTTAATGGTAAGGAAATTCGTAAGGATTCACTTCTTGCCAAAGCCAATATGGTTAAAGAGTTCAACGAAAAAAATAATAAATAAATAAGATTTCCTTATGTGGAGGATAAAATGGAATACAGAGAGTTTAGCGCAAAGAATGTTGATGATGCTATTACAGAAGCTTGCGAAACATTTACAGTTACCAGTGATAAACTTGATTATGAAGTTATTTCCGCTGGTTCAACAGGATTTCTTGGTATTAACTCCAAGCCTGCAGTTATAAAAGCAAGAGTAAAAGAAGAGAACGAAGTTTTAGAGAAAAAGGCTGAGGATTTTGTAGAAGTTAAAAAAGCTTCTGAAAAAAAGACAGAAGAAGTTAAAGCAAACAATACATCAGTTGATAGTGATGATCTTTGCAAAAAGGCCAATGAATTCTTAAAAGAAGTTTTCGAAGCCATGAAAATGGAAGTTAGTATCGAAACAAAATTTAATCAGCAGGATAAAATCCTTGATGTTGAATTAAATGGACCTGAAATGGGAGTTCTCATTGGTAAGAGGGGTCAGACACTGGATTCTTTACAATATCTTATTTCTCTTGTAGTTAACAGAGGACAAGCTGATTACATTCATGTAAAAGTTGATACAGAAAACTATCGTGAAAGAAGAAAAGCTACTCTTGAAAACCTTGCAAAGAATATTTCTTATAAGGTTAGGAAGTCAAGACAGTCAGTTGCTCTTGAACCTATGAATCCTTATGAAAGAAGAATTATTCATTCAGCTCTTCAGAATGACAGATATGTTACAACACATAGTGAAGGTGAAGAACCATTTAGAAGAGTAGTAGTTACTTTAAAGAAATAATGTTAATCAAATACCCCTTGGACAATTTGTTCCTTGGGGTATTATTTAAGTAAGTGAGAGGACTTCATATGTCTACTGTACTTAATAATTTTAGTAATGATACTATTTGTGCTATTGCAACTGCTATGTCTGATGCCGGTATTGGTATTATCAGAGTTAGTGGAAAAGATGCAGTTTCAATATGCGATAAAATCTATATTTCAGCTAATAAGGAACATACACTTATTAAACACGTTCCCAATTCAATTCGATTTGGATATATTTGTGATGATTCTAAGATCATAGATGAAGTCATGATTTCTTATATGAAGGCTCCCCATAGTTATACAAAAGAAGATGTTATAGAAATCAATTCACATGGTGGAATGCTGGTGATGAATGAAATCTTACAACTTTTATTGAAAAATGGTTGTAGATTAGCTGAACCAGGTGAGTTTACTAAGAGAGCTTTTTTGAATGGCCGTATTGACCTTACAAAAGCAGAAGCTATCATGGATGTTATCAGAGCTCAGAATAATTTTGCACTTGAGAGTTCCAGGTCACAGCTTCAGGGAAAAGTTTATTCTAAGATAAAAGAGCTTAGAGAAAAGATTCTTTATCAGATGGCATTTATTGAATCTGCTTTGGATGATCCTGAGAATTATGATCTTACAGGTTTTCCTGAAAAATTAAGAGGAATCATCGAATCTGTTAATTCAGAAATTAGCTTTTTGATCAATACTGCAGATGAGGGTAAGATCAGAAAAGATGGAATAAAAACAGTAATTGTTGGTAAACCTAATGCTGGTAAGTCATCTCTTTTGAACACTTTAACAGGAGATGAGAGAGCGATAGTTACTGATATTGCCGGTACAACACGAGATATTATAGAAGAGACAGTAAGGCTTGGAGACATTGTTCTTCATGTTATAGATACTGCCGGTATCAGAAATACTGATGATGTTATTGAAAAAATTGGTGTTGATAAAGCCAAGAGTAAAGTGAGTGAAGCGGATCTTGTATTATATATATTAGATTCTACTTCAGCTCTTGATGATGAGGATAAACAGATCATTGATCTTTGCAAAGATAAAAAGACCATTGTTCTATTAAATAAAAACGATCTTTCTGATAATATTAAAATAACAGAAGATATCCTTCGTATGCAATTTTCAGAGATTAAAACTGATAAATTACCTGTTATTAGTACCTCAATGCTTAAAGGAAACGGTATTCAGGAATTAAAGGAAGCTGTTGCTGATCTTTTCTTAAATGGCGACATTGTTCCTAAACAGGAATTGTATATTACTAACTTGAGACATAAGGCTTTATTAAAAGAAGCTTATGATAGTTTAATGCTTGTAATCGATAGTATTGATAAAAAGCTGTCTGAAGATTTTTACAATGTTGATCTTACAAATGCATATGCTGCACTTGGTGAAATAATTGGTGAAGAAGTTGGAGATGATTTGGTTGAGGAAATCTTTTCCAAGTTCTGTATGGGTAAATGATTTATGATAGATATTAGAGAAAAATATGATGTAATTGTTATTGGTGCTGGTCATGCGGGATGTGAGGCTGCTCTTGCTTGTAGTAGACTTGGCCTTAATACTATTGTTTTTACAATGAGCGCAGATAATATTGCATTTATGCCATGTAATCCACATATTGGTGGATCTTCTAAAGGACATTTAGTAAGAGAAATAGATGCTCTTGGTGGAGAAATGGGAAAAAATATTGATAAAACATTTCTTCAGTCAAAGATGCTCAATACTTCTAAGGGACCTGCTGTGCATTCACTCAGATGTCAGGCAGATAAGATGGAATACTCCAAGGAAATGAGAAAAGTACTTGAAGCACAGGATAATCTTACAATCAAGCAGGCAGAAGTCTCAGAAATACTTTTTGAAGATTATAACGATGATGGTTATAAAAAGATAATTACCGGAGTCAAGATTTTTTCCGGAATGATATATGAAGCTAAAGCTGTTATTCTTTGCACAGGTACTTATCTAAAAAGTAGATGTCTTACAGGTGAGTCTATCACCTATAGCGGACCAAATGGTCTTTTACCATCTAATTATTTATCTGAGTCACTTATTAATGCAGGTATTTTACTTAGAAGATTCAAGACAGGAACACCAGCTCGTATGGACGGACGTACTATTGATTATTCAAAAATGTCCGAACAGTTTGGTGATGATCCGGTTGTCCCATTTTCTTTTGATACGGATGCTGCAGATGTTCAGAAGCCTCAGGTGTCATGTTGGTTAACTTATACCAATGAAAAAACACATGAAATAATACGAAATAATATTGATAGATCTCCAATTTATGCAGGCATCATTGAGGGAATTGGACCAAGATATTGTCCATCAATTGAGGATAAAGTGGTTAAGTTTCCTGATCATGAAAGACATCAGGTCTTTGTTGAACCTGAAGGAACATATACAAATGAAATGTACATTGATGGAATGTCTTCATCTTTACCGGAAGATGTTCAGCTTGCAATGTATAGAACAGTTCCTGGTTTGGAAAACTGTAAGATTGTAAAGAATGCATATGCTATTGAATATGATTGTCTTTGTCCAGGTCAGCTTTCTCCTTATTTGGAAATAAAGGAAATCAAAGGTTTATTTAGTGCCGGACAATTTAATGGAAGCAGTGGATATGAAGAAGCTGCTGCGCAAGGTCTTTATGCTGGAATCAATGCATCAATGCAAATTCTTGGAAAGCCTTATCTAAATATTGATAGATCTGAGGGATATATTGGAGTTCTTGTTGATGATCTTGTAACAAAAGAGAATCTTGAACCTTATAGAATGATGACTTCCCGTGCAGAATACAGATTACTTTTAAGACAGGACAATGCTGATATAAGACTTCGAAAAAAAGGTTATGAGGTTGGACTCATCGACCTGGAAAGATATGATAAGCTGCTTTCTAAAATTGAAGCAATAGATAATGAGGTTAAGAGATTAAAGAATACTGTTGTTGGTGCTAATAGTAAAATGCAGGCTTTCATGGAAAAAAATGGAAGTTCACCTTTAAAGACAGCAACTTCATTAGCTGAACTTATTTGCAGGCCGGAATTTTCATATGAAACAATTGCTGAGATTGATACTGATAGAAAAGAGCTTCCTTCAGATGTAATAGAACAGGTTGAAATAACTATCAGATATGAAGGTTATATTAATAGACAGGAAAGACAAGTTGAACAATTCAAAAAACTTGAAAAGAAATTAATTCCTGTCGATATTGATTACAATGATGTTGGTAGCCTTAGATTAGAAGCTAGACAAAAACTTGAAAAATTCAGACCTACAAACATTGGACAGGCTTCTAGAATTGGTGGAGTTAATCCTGCAGATATATCTGTGTTACTTATTTATCTTGATTCATTGTATAGGGGCAATAAGGATGAGAACTAAATATAAAAATATGATAGAAGATTTCAATTCATATGGAATTGAATTATCTGATAGACAACTAGAGCAATTTAATATGTATTATGAATTGCTCATCAAATGGAATGAAGTTATGAATCTTACAGCTATTACAGATTTTGATGATGTATGTAAGCTTCATTTTGTTGATAGTATTTCTGCATGTCAATATTTTGATTTTAGTTCCAAGGATTATTCATTAGTTGATATCGGTACTGGAGCAGGATTTCCTGGTATACCATTAAAGATTGTTTTTCCAAACTTACATATTACATTATTAGATTCTTTGAATAAACGCCTGAATTTTTTAAATGAAGTTATTGATACTTTAGGTCTTAATGAAACAGGTTCAATAATGACACTTCATGGAAGAGCAGAAGATTATTCACAACCTAAGGTCGGTTCACTTAGAGAGACTTTTGATATTGCAGTTTCAAGAGCAGTTGCAAATATGTCTACACTTTCAGAGTACTGTCTTCCTTATGTTAGAGTTGGCGGAGTGTTTATTGCTTATAAAAGTGAAAAGGCATCTGAAGAATTAGAAAATGCAAAAGGAGCAATTCATCTCCTTGGAGGTAAGCTTTCAAGTTCTAATGAATTTCTTTTAGCGGGTACGGATGTAAGTAGAACTATTTGTATTGTTAATAAGAAAGAAAATACCTCAAAGAAATATCCTCGCAAAGCAGGTACTCCTTCAAAACAACCTCTATAATAGATATTGTGGCTTTATTTTTTTGTTAGTCAATGTTTCACGTGAAACATTACAATTAACTACAATTATTAACACAAAAAATTGTTTCACGTGAAACATATAAACCCAAGATATTGTAATCGTAATCGTGAAACATTAATATTCAGATAAAATTGTATTGTGAAACCGTACAATTTTAAATACAATATCTAGATTTATAAAAATAATTAGTGATAAAGATGAAATGTATTAAGCCACATTGAAGAATTGATGTTATACTTAATATAGTGTGTTTTGAAAATAGGAGGGAAAATGGGAAGAGTTATTGCGATAGCAAACCAGAAGGGTGGAGTCGGAAAAACCACTACTTCGATAAATCTATCGGCAGCGCTTGCTGAAAGAGGAAAAAAAGTATTAGTTATTGATACTGATCCACAGGGAAATACAACAAGTGGTTTTGGTCTTGATAAAAATGAACTTGAAAATAGCATCTATGAACTAATGATAGGTGAGTGCTCTATTGAAGATGCAATACAGAAAAATGTTGTTGAAGATCTAGATGGAGTAGATATCATTCCATCAAATGTTAATCTTGCAGCTGTTGAGATTGAGTTAATAGACGCAGATCAGAAAGAATTCATTCTTAGAGAAGCAATAAGTAAAGTAAAAGATAATTATGATTTTATTATTATAGATTGTCCACCTTCACTTAGTATGTTAACAGTTAATGCAATGACTACAGCAAATACTGTTTTGGTTCCAATACAATGTGAGTACTATGCGTTGGAAGGATTAAGCCAGTTAGTACATACAGTTAATCTGGTCAGGGATAGATTAAATCCTGAACTTGAGATGGAAGGCGTTGTATTTACGATGTTTGATTCAAGAACAAACCTTTCACTCCAAGTTGTAGAAAATGTTAAAGAGCATATTCAGGAAAATGTTTATAAAACAATTATTCCTAGAAATATTAGACTTGCTGAAGCACCTAGTTATGGCTTGCCAATAAATATATATGAACCAAAGTCAGCCGGTGCAGAAGCATATAGACTTTTGGCAGACGAAGTTATAGAAAGAAAGTTTGATTAAGTTGGAGGGGAGAATGGCACCGAAGAGTACTAAAAGAGGTCTGGGAAAAGGCCTTGATTCAATAATACCTGCAAAGGTATCAACTTCTAAAAAAGAAGTACCCGAAGAAAAGCATGTTGAGGGTCAGGTAGTCACAGTAAATATTACAAAGATTGAACCAAATAGAAGTCAGCCAAGAAAAACATTTGATGAAGATAGTCTTATAGAACTTGCTGATTCAATTAAACAGTTTGGAATAATCAATCCACTTATTGTTACTGATAAGAAAGATCATTATGAAATAGTTGGCGGTGAAAGAAGATGGAGAGCTGCCAAGAAAGCCGGCTTAAAAGAAATCCCTGTAATTATTAAAGATTTAAGTGAACAGGAAATTGCTGAAATAGCATTGATAGATAATATCCAGAGAGAAGATATCAATCCTATTGAAGAAGCACTTGCTTATAAAAAACTCATTGATGATTTTGGATATACTCAGGATGTAGTTGCTGAAAAGGTATCAAAGAGCAGAGTAACAATCACAAATTCATTAAGATTATTAAAGCTGTGTGACCATGTAAGACAGATGGTTATCGAAGGAAAGATTTCAACTGGTCATGCAAGAGCATTGATCTCAATCGAGAATGAAGAAGAACAGATAACAATTGCTCAAAAAGTTTTTGACGAGAAGCTCAGTGTAAGAGAAACCGAAAAACTGGTTAAGTCACTTGGAAAGCCAACAAAGAATAAAAAGAATAATACTAAGAATGAAAGTATCGATGCAGTATATGCAAGCCTTTCAGAAAAGTGTAAACAGGCAGTTGGCACAAAAGTAGATATTATCTCTAAAGGTGATGGCGCAGGAAAGATTGAAATTGAGTTCTATAGCAATGACGATCTTGAAAAAATCATCGATAGATTATGTAAGGGATAAGATGGAGATAATATAAATGAATAGTGTATTATTTAATGCTATAGGAATAGGAAACTTAGATCCTGCAATATTATTTATATTACTAATGGTTCTAATCATTGTTTTGTTTGTGCTACTTATTATCAATGCAAATAAACTGAAGAAATTAGAAAAAAAATATAACAAGTTTATGCAGGGTAAAGAAGCTAAATCCATGGAAGAAGAAATCTCTGGATTATTTCATGATAACAGACTTATCAGAAGTGAGAATGAGAAAAACAGAAAAGATATAATTGATATCAATAGAAGATTATCTAGAACATTCCAAAAAATAGGATTAGAAAAGTATGATGCATTCAACCAAAGCGGTGGAAAACTTAGCTTTTCATTATGCCTTTTGGACGAAAATGATAATGGATTTCTATTGAATTCTGTTCATGGAACTGATGGAATAAATTATGCCTACTCTAAAGAAATAGATGCAGGAGTAGCAGATGTTGAGTTAAGCAATGAAGAGAAGAAAGCTTTAGAGCAAGCGCTTGACAGTGTAAATAGATAACAACTTATTTTAAGTTAAATTGTTATAAATATATTTCAATAATATTTTTTTGGAGGAGATCGAAATGATCGACATTAAATTTTTACGTGAAAACCCAGATGTAGTAAGAGAAAACATCAAGAAAAAATTCCAGGATGAAAAGCTTCCTCTTGTTGATGAAGTAATAAAGCTTGATGAAGAGAGAAGATCAAACCAGCAGGAAGCTGATGAAATCCGTGCTCATAAGAACAAGATTTCTAAAGAAATCGGTGGACTCATGGCTCAGGGCAAAAAAGACGAAGCAATGGCCCTTAAGGATGAAGTAGCAAAAGAAGCAAAGAGACTTGAAGAACTTGAGGAAAATCAGAAGAAACTTGATGAAGAAGTTACTAACAGAATGATGATCATTCCTCAGATAATAGATGATTCTGTTCCAATCGGTAAAGATGACTCACAGAACGTTGAGATTGAAAAGTTTGGCGAGCCTGTAGTTCCTGATTTTGAGATTCCTTATCATACAGATATCATGGAGAGCTTCAACGGCATCGACCTTGATGCAGCAAGAAGAGTTGCAGGTAATGGATTCTATTATCTTATGGGTGATATTGCAAGACTTCATTCTGCAGTTATTTCATATGCAAGAGATTTCATGATTGACAGAGGATTTACATATTGTGTACCTCCTTTCATGATCCATGGAAACGTAGTTGCAGGTGTTATGAGTTTCCCAGAAATGGAAGCTATGATGTATAAGATTGAAGGTGAAGACCTCTATCTTATCGGAACTAGTGAACATTCAATGATCGGTAAGTTCATTGATCAGATTATTCCAGAAGACGAAGTACCGAAGGCACTTACAAGTTATTCACCTTGTTTCAGAAAAGAAAAAGGTGCTCACGGAATAGAAGAGCGTGGAGTTTATAGAATTCACCAGTTCGAAAAGCAGGAAATGGTTGTTATATGTAAACCAGAAGAATCAAAGACATGGTATGACAAGCTCTGGAAGAACACTGTAGATCTTTTCAGATCAATGGATATTCCTGTTCGTACACTTGAGTGCTGTTCAGGAGATTTGGCAGACCTTAAGTGCAAATCATGTGACGTAGAAGCTTGGTCACCAAGACAGAAGAAATACTTTGAAGTTGGTAGCTGCTCTAACCTTGGAGATGCACAGGCAAGAAGACTTAAAATCAGAATCAAAGGTAAAGATGGAAACTACCTCGCACATACACTTAACAACACTGTTGTTGCTCCACCAAGAATGCTTATCGCATTTCTTGAGAACAACCTTCAGGCTGATGGAAGTGTAAGAATTCCTGAAGTTCTTCGTCCATACATGGGTGGAAAAGAAGTTCTTGTTCCTACAAAAAAGAACTAATTGTATAATCGAAACTCAGAAAGAGGTGAAATCTGATTGCATAAATTCTTAAGAGCGGTAGGTTTTTCCAAAATTAAAGATAGAAAAGAACTGACAAAATTAATAACTGATTCTATACAAAATGCAGGAAAGCGCTCATATGTAACAACAAGTGATAACGTAATATTGGCTGAATTTGCAAGAGATTTTGCTGATGGAATTGGATTTGCTGTTTGCGGAGAATTTGATGAAGAGGATAAGTTTATTTATGAATATTACTATCCTTATCTAATCCCAACAGGGATAAGTACTGAAGAAGATATCAATGTTGAGAGACATGCAGCACAATATTCATATGCCGGAGTTTGTAATGAACCCAGAATTGGAGTGACACTTATTTTTTATCTTCAAAATATGATTCCATATGTGAAGTATGAGAATGAAGATCATTTTCCAATACGAGGAACAACGCTATCTCTTTCTGCTCTGTCAATTAAGGGACAGATACTAATGCCCATAGCCAAGACAGAAGAGGAAAAAGAGGTTGCCAAAAAGAAAAACAATTATAGAAATAAGTTAATAAATAATGCAAGGAGAGGGGATGAGACAGCAATCGAATCCCTGACCCTTGACGATATGGATCTTTACACAACTTTATCTAAAAAAATCAGAAAGCAGGATGTATACAGTCTCGTTGATTCATACTTTATGCCTTATGGAGTAGAGTGTGATCATTATTCAGTTCTTGGTGAAATAACAGAAACTAGGGCTGTTGAAAATAATATGACAAAAGAAAAAATTCATATTATGCGTGTTAACTGTAATGATCTTGAATTTGATGTTTGTATAAATGATGAAGATTTGTTGGGAGAACCAGCAGTTGGTAGAAGATTCAAAGGAAATATCTGGATGCAGGGGTATATTAATTTTCCAGATGCAAATTGAAAGGAGATTAAACTATGTCAACACCACATAATAGCGCAGAAAAAGGTGATATAGCGAAGACCGTCTTAATGCCAGGTGATCCACTTCGTGCGAAGTTTATAGCTGAGACATTTATGACTGATATAAAGTGCTTCAATGAAGTAAGAGGAATGCTCGGTTTTACAGGTAAGTATGATGGAAAAGAAATATCAGTAATGGGACATGGTATGGGAATTCCATCAATTGGAATCTACACTTATGAACTTTTTAACTTCTATGATGTGGATAACATCATCAGAGTTGGAAGCGCCGGTGGATTACAGGATGATGTTAATGTAAGAGACATCATTTTTGCAATGGGTGCTCACACAGATTCTAACTATGGATTCCAGTTCGGACTTCCAGGAACATTTGCTCCAACAGCAAGCTACAAGATTCTTGAAAAAGCAGTAGCTATAGCAAAAGAAAAAGGTGTTACCTACCATGTAGGCGATGTTCTTTCATCAGATGCATTCTACAAGAAATGCAATGAGAGCGAACTTTACAAGAAGATGGGAGCCCTTGCTGTAGAGATGGAAACACCAGCTCTCTACATGAATGCAGCAGAAGCTCACAAGAATGCACTTACAATTCTTACAATTTCGGATCACCTCTTCAAGAGTGAAGAGCTTTCAGCGCAGGAGCGTCAGACAAGCTTCACAGACATGATGGAAATTGCACTTAAGACAGCAATTCAGCTTTAATTATAAAAAGGAAGTCGCATGACTTCCTTTTTTGATGCAATGTAATCAAATAGAGAGAACAATTATAATTAAACTATACCTAGAAATCAAAAAGACTCATTTGCTTATATTTTTCAGGAAGCTCCTGTAAAAATTTAAAACAATCATCAGGTGTTGATAGAAGCCCGTTATCCATGCAGATGTTTTGAAATAGTTTCTTTAATTCTTTTGAATTAGGACTAGGTAATTCATATGAATTTCCGTACTGTTTGATATACCGCTCTTTCATCCCTGGGAAAAACTTATCTAATGCTGCATAATAATATTCTCTGTCGCCTTCACGAAGAGTAAGGCCCATACCAAAATCGATAACACCTTTAACGCCTGTTCTAACACATTCATTAAGTATGGCTGAAATATTTTCTTTTGTATCATTGATAAACGGCAAAATAGGAGTAAGCCAAACTATAGTCGGAATACCTTTTTCCTGCAAAATTGATAAAACTTCAATTCGGCGCTTGGTATTACAGACATTAGGTTCAAGGATTTTGCAAAGATCATCGTCATAGGTTGTAAGTGTAATTTGTACTACACATTTGGCAGTTCTACTAATCTCTGTAAGTAAATCGATATCGCGAAGAATTAAGTCTGATTTAGTTTGAATAGCAGCTCCAAAGCCATATTGAAGTATTATTTCCAAACAACGTCTCGTCAGTTGTAGTTCTTTTTCGCAATGCATGTATGGATCGGACATTGCACCAGTCCCAATCATGCACGTTTTTCGTTTGGATTTCAGAGCTTTTTCTAAGAGTTCAGGAGCATTCTGCTTTACCTCAACATCTTCAAAGGGATGTGTGAATTGATAGCATGTGCTCCGGCTGTCACAATAAATACAACCGTGGGTGCATCCACGGTAAATGTTCATTCCACAGTATCCATTTTTTCCGGACAGAATACTCTTTGCGTCAGTAAAATGCATCTTTTCACCATCCATTCTGACTAACTATTTTGCATATTGCTTGAGCATCTTTTTAGGATTTTCCTTATCTTTAGAAGCTCTTTGTTTAGGTGTTCCGGCCGTTCTTACCCAAAAATCCGCTATTTTGTCTTTCTCATCTATAGGATCTTCAAGTATTCCTGACATATAACTCCTATCATCTAAAGTATATCATAAACAAAGTCCTTATTGCTTTGGTTCAGACATTTCCAAAATACGCTCTCTAAATGGGATATGTTTTGTAAAGCCAGAGTCAGGATCAAGATATGGCCCTAATGTGCTTATTTTCGAATATATATCGTCGTAACAGCTTGTACAAAAATCCATTGATAATCCAGATTCTGACCCAACTTTTACTATGTCGTCTCTGGAAATATCTTTGCCTTTGCCATTTACTGATGTTGTCTGTTCACCCCAATATGTATCACTGTATGTAATGTCGTATGCCGGAGCGAGTTTCCATCCATGAAGATCAGTATATTTAAAAGAGAAGTTCTTTGTGTGATCATCCCGGTTATGACCAGCCACGTTAAAGGCCATTATTCTATACAACTGTTCTTTATCTAACGTGGCATCTTTCGTAAGCGCCCGAACTAATTTGAAATAGGTTTCATAATCGCATGAAGGAGTTCGATAATCTGCTTCCAAAAGGGCTGCAAACGTGATGGTGAATATTTTTTCTCCATCTTTCCTGTCGAATCGTTCAGTTTTAAAATATCCTTCACAGACAGCAGATGGAATTAGAGATGTTTCCGTCATTACTATACTGCAGTCTTTGGCACATAGTGAGTAATCGTATTCTCTTTTTCCACTTATTTCCGGATCATTTTTTGATGGGAATTTTACTATCCAATCGCGATTGTCTTCTGAAAGAAGCACTTTAGGTCTAGTTCCCCCGCTAGAACCACCCATCTTATATAAAATGTCCAATTGGTCTGCTTTTTTTGATGAGAGAACTTTTTCACATTCTTTTGCAATTGTATCAAAATTCAGTCCCGTGTTCTTGAAATCAAAGTCAGATTCCTTGGATGGGATATATTCAAGAGCTCCCATTCCGTTTTTTCCAACGTATGCTAGTCTTTCTAATGTAGTTATTTCTCCTTTTTTTATACCGATGGATTCTAAATATCTTTCCAAAAGAAGTTGGCCCCAACTATCAGGTAGGCTGTCGGCAAAAACTCCGAATAGTCCGCCAAAGCGTACCAAAGACCTTTCATTTGGTACAAAAACGTCATTTCGCAGCGGAAGCGAGAAAGGACTGATAGAAAAGCCATGTTTTTGCCATTCACTATCATACTGAAAAGCAATTCTTTTGTCCGGAGTTTCGGCAAGCGTACCTACATGCTGTTCATGATAGTATACATCTAACTTTTTATTTACTTGCATTTATTACCTCCTCGATGCTGCTATAAACCGGCTCGGTAAACAGATTGTTTATCTCCTGTATAAGTCCTAATTCCATAGTAAGCTTTATAAAGGATTCAAGTGATATCTGTCCGGTTTTCTCAAATTTGCGCAATGTCGCATAACTTACATTACTTCTTCCTGCAAGCTCTTTCTGCGTGATTTTTTTTCTTTTTCTTATATCTTTGATTTTTCTTGCCAGTCTCAGGGCTACGTCTGATGGGGTATCCCATAAAAAGTTCATTTGATCCATATTTCGCTCCGTGGTTTGAGGTTTTATTATATATTGCTATTATTATAGCAATTATCGGCTTGAACAGCAATAAATTGACATAATGATAGCATTTATTACATAAAAGGTTAAAAAATTGCTTACCGCTGGCTATAAGCCATGCATGAACTCGGAAGCAAAGCTTCCTTCGTCGCGGGCTGGCGCCCTATAAAAAAAGATACATAAAAGCTCTTTAGTGAGTAAACTCCCATTGAGCTTTTATGTATCTTTTTTTGCATGGCTTGTAGCCTTCACGAATGTTCCCGATGCGATTCGAACGCACGACCTTCCGCTTAGGAGGCGGACGCTCTATCCTGCTGAGCTACGGAAACATGCACAAATAATATTAACATAAAGACATAGGTTATTCAAGTGCGTTGGCTAAGTATAAAAAGCGCTTTACGGAGCTAATATAGATACGTAAAATATATTATGATATTTTGAATGAGAAAATGGAAAGTCGCATTAGACTAAAATAATCCAATAACTAATGAACATCAGAAAAAGCAGCATGGATAATAAGAAAAGAGCAAAGAAAATAATAGTATCAATTCTTACAGGAGCAGTAATGCTCCTTATTTCGTCATGTGGAAATAGTAAAAGACAAGAACAGATAGATTATATCTCAGAAAAATATAGTGTTTCTGAAGAAAATCAGCTTATAGTCTATACTTCCCATAAAGAAGAAGTGTACCTTCCAATAATCAGAGAATTTGAGAACAGAACCGGGATATGGGTTGAGGTGCACGCTGGTGGAACAGCAGAAATGATGCAGAAGGCAAAAGAAGCATCGGAGCAGGGAGCTTGCGATGTGATGTTTGGCGGTGGTATAGAAAGCTATGAAGCTCAAAAGGATATTTTTTTACCATACAAAACCAGTGAAGTTCAGTATCTGGACAAGGCATATGTGTCAGAAGAAGGGGCATGGACTGCATTTACAGAGCTTCCAATAGTATTTATCTATAACAGGAAACTGGTATCCTCATCTGAAGCGCCAAGGGAATGGAAAGATCTCTTTGATGAAAAATGGAAAGGCAAAATTGCCTATGCAGATCTTAATAATTCAGGGACAAGCTTTACCATCATTTCAACGATGGAGCAGCTTTTCCACGAATCTTACGAAACATTACTTCCAAGGTTTTATGAACAGCTTGATGGAAATATCTTGAAATCATCAGGAGACATCATACCTGAAGTTTCTGATGGCGACTGCCTTATAGGAATAACTCTGGAAGAAACAGCAAAAAAATACATTGAGCTCGGCTATGAAATTTCTATCATATATCCAAACGATGGAACAAGCACAGTTCCTGATGGGTGTGCCATGCTTAAAAACGCACCACACAGCTACAATGCCGGAAAATTCATTGACTTTGTTGTTAGTTATGATACACAGCAATACGCCATGGACTATTTTTACAGAAGACCTGTCAGAACAGATGTAGAGCTTACTTCAAGTTATGGAACCATAAAAGAGATTTCATTTGATGTAAAAAAGTCAGCGGATGAAGAAACAAAAGTTTTTTCACTGTGGAATGAACTTACAAATAAGGAGGACTGAAGATGAATCTGATAAGACAGTCCTTCAAAAGACAGCTCTTTGCAATACTGATGATAACCACTGTAATATTGGTAATTTGCGGTGGAATCCTTACTATACAGGGATTTCAGGCAAGGCTTACAGCTGATTATGAGAAAAGAGATATTGAGCAGAGCAGGATAATCAATACAAGACTCATAAATGACCTTGAGCAGGCAGAAAATGCAGTGCAGGAGCTTTCAGAAAATGAAGTTATAATAAATGCCATTTCAAGGAAAAGGAACAATTCACTAAGTATTTATTCAGAGCTTTACGCAATTTCAAAGGATATTCGCGATTTTGCTGCTGTGGATATATATCAGGGAAGCAAGTGCATATTCAGCACTGCAACAAGTTCATTGTCAAAAGAACTGCCATTAAACTATTCAGTGTTAAGAGAAGCGGCAGAGAAAGAAGACAGTATCATTTTTTCTCTTGATCCGACATATTCATCAGAAAATGGCGCAGACCTTCTCATAGCAAAAGAGATAGCGGGAGAAGACAATCCGGGATTTGTAATAGTAAGGATCGAGCAGGAAGAAATAGAGTCAAGGTTAAAAGACAGTATTAACGCCAAAGACGGATTTATGCTTACGGACAGATTTTTTAGACCTTATTGCCTTATTGGAACAGCTAAAGACAGTAAAGCTTTGGCACTTATAAGGAGCAACCTTCTCAATAAGATCAGGTATAACAGCAACATAACAGGAAATGTGTACATAAATGAAGTAGGAGAGACAGGGCTTCTCAGCGTTTATATTACGCCGCCTGTTCTTGGCGAATCTGCGGCAAAAGTGGGTTATCAGATACTGATATTTGAGGCAATAATAAGTATTTTCATATGCCTTTTGGTTGCATCAAGGCTGAGCGCATATTTTTCAAAACCAATAAATATATTGTCCTCCGGAATGAGGACCTTTAGAAAAGGCGACTTCGACACGAAAATCGAACTTAATAGGGAAGATGAGTTTGAGCAGCTGGCAGTTGGATTTAACAAAATGACCTCGCAGCTTAAGCAGACCATAAATGAAAGAGTAAAAGCCGAGCGAACTATAAACGAGACCAGAATACAGATGATGCAGGCCCAGCTCAATCCGCACTTTTTGTATAACACTCTGGATACAATAAAATGGGTGGCTAAAGCAAACGGTGTTCCTGAAGTTGCAACAATGTCAGCTTCACTGGCTGGAATCCTCAGAACCAGCATATCTGAAAAACAGTTCTGCAAGCTGTCAAAAGAGCTGGAACTAATTCAGAATTATTGCGAGATACAAAAGATACGATTCGATGATAAATTTGACATTACTATAGATGTGCCGCAAGATGTGATGGATGCAATCATTCCTAAGCTTATTATGCAGCCAATAGTGGAAAATGCCATTATCCACGGAATGAATGAAACCGAAAACGGGCATATCTATGTAGCTGCCGTAAGAGATAAAAATGAAGAAAAAGATCTTTTGAAAATATCAATACAGGATGACGGAGTCGGAATAAGTGATGAGATGATGAAAGCACTTAACAACGACGATGTGGAGACACTAAAAGGTCATCTTGGGCTTAATAATGTGAATACAATTATTAGATTATATTATGGAAAAGAGTATGGAGTAATGGCAGTAAGGCCTACAGAAGGAGGCACTGTAATGATCATCACGCTTCCATATTCTGAAAAGGAACCGGAGCAATAAATATGACAAAAGTACTTATTGTAGATGATGAAAAATATGTGCGTATGGGAATAAAAGCAGAGACAGACTGGACGCTGATAGGATGCGAAGTAGTGGGCGAAGCTGCTAATGGAGTAGAAGCCCTTGAAGTAGCAGAAACTACAAAGCCGGACCTCGTCATCTCAGATATCAGAATGCCCAAAATGGATGGAATAGAGCTGGCAGAAAAACTGATTGATAAGTATCCCGGAATAAAAGTTGTTTTCCTCACTGCCTATAACGAATTTGAATATGCCAGAAAAGCAATAAGGATTGGAGTATCTGACTATATTTTAAAGCCATTTCAGGATGGCGAACTTGAGGGAGTGATCCAGAGGCTTTTGCACCTGCATCCCAATTTGCCGGCAAAAGAAACAGAGCTTGAAAATGAGCTTATTTCAATAAAGGGGAAGAATGAAATTGCTAACAGATACGTACAATCAGCTATTGAATATATTGAAAAGAACTACACAGATACGAACTTTAGCGTTGGAAAACTGGCAGAATCCTTAAGTGTAAGCGAAGGCCATATAAGCAGGCTTTTTAAAGCTGAAACTGATAACAGCATAAATAACTATCTGACAAAATACAGAATAAAAAAAGCAATGGACTACTTAAAAGATATAAACATCAAAGTATATGAAGTTGCAGAAAAAGTAGGATACCAGGATATAGCGTATTTTTCTAATACATTCAAGAAACTGACAGGAAAAAATCCGTCTGATTATCAGGCAAAGGGACTTCAATAAAACATATCAAAAAATTACAAAAAATATCAGAATTGTCTTCTCAAAAAATTTATAAACAAATCATAAACTGTAATTACAAGCAAAGAACTGCCCGTAATTACAGTTTTTCTTTTATCGGGCTAATGTAAAAAGGAGGAAACGAAGTGAAAAAGAAGGTATTATCAACAATCTTAGCATTCTCAATGGTTGTTTCAGCCCTTGCAGGATGCGGAAGTGCAGCATCGGGAACAACCGAGGCAACCACAGACACACAGACTTCCGGAGAAACACAGATTCAGACACAGGAAGCAGCTCCTGCAGAGACACAGGCAGAGCCGGCAGCTGAGCTTACCGGAATTGATGCTATCATCGCTGAAGCAGAAACAATGACAATGGAAGAGCTTGCTGCAAAGGCCATTGAAGAGTCAAACGGAAAGACATTTTATGGCGTTGGTAACTCCAGCCGTGGTAAGTCTGCACTGCCGGTATTTATCGAGTATTTACAGTCAATTGATCCATCATATTCCATGGAATTTGAATGGCAACAGCCAAAGAACAACAAGATCTTTGAGCAGCTTACATCTGATTCACTTAAGAGCGAAGGCACATTTGCAATGACTCTTATCCAGGATGGAAATCAGATCCAGACAAAGATGGTGGATACAGATATCTTAAAGACATTCGTACCTAAAGAATGGGCTGAGGCAAATGGAACAACCGCTGATGCTTTCTCCGGATTCCTTCCACTTCAGACACTTAATAAAGTATTCATGTACAACAACACAGGAAGCGCAACATTTACTAACTGCTGGGACTTTGTATATGATGGCTCACATCCACTTTTCATGGGTGTTGATTCAGAAATCGTAGGAAAGAACTTCCTTATGATGCTTACAGAAGATAAGTATGCAACATGGCTTAAGGAAGCATATGACAAGCTTGATGATACAAAGAAAGCTTATTTTGAGCCTGTTATCAAAGAGATGCAGGCAGATGCCAGCGATCTTGGCCTTGGAGCAAATGGAGCGTATGCTCTTGCATGGATTAAGCTATGGGTTAACAACTACAACGAGCAGACTGATGACGGACCTATCTGCAACACTCTTGTAGATGCTTCAGCTACAGATCAGTCAGGATTGTTAGTTTATTCGAAGCTTCGTTCAGTTGAAGAGTCAGCTACAGTATCAGTAAATAACATCAATGTTGCTGCATATCAGGACGGCTATACAGGAATTGGCGGATATGGATATTGTCACTACCTCTTCCTTACAAAGAACAGCCCACTTCCTTGGACAGCATGTGCATTCATCGCATTCATGACATGTACTGAGGCCGGCTTTGAGCCTTGGGGAAAAGACATGGGTGGCTATTCAGCAAATCCTAATGTAGCAAAAGAAATCGAAGAGAAATTCCAGCATTCAAATGGTGGCGGAGATGAATTCCCAGCTAAGAATGACAGAGGATATGACTGGTGGACAACCACAGGAGAACTCGTTCTTGAAGATCCTGCATACTGCTCAGAGGTTTCATTTACAGTAGGCAGCTGGATTGACGTTCTCGATCACTACGCACCAGGCGAATAAGAATGACTTCTTGAACTAAATTCCAGAAATCCGCATATACTGCGGATTTTGTGAGAATATGAGTGAAGAGTCAACCAAGCCTCATCGACGAAGTCGATTTAAATTGGCTTGGTTGATGCATTCTTGAATTGTTGATTCAAGAATGCATACTATAGGTGATGAAAGTACAGATGCGTTCATGCTTGCATGAAACGCATTTGTACTTTACACCACCGATATCTTGGATAATTGAGAAAGGAATGCAAAAAAATGGAGGCAATCGCAAAACCAGACAAAAGTGCGATTTTTAAAAATAAGGTAAAGACATGGTTTTCCCAACCTCAGAACATAATACTTTTGCTGTTTGGGATTGTTCTTACCTTTAGTACTGTCGCACCAATCGTTGCTATAGTAAAAGACACTTTTGCTATTCATCCCGGTACTATAGATCAGCATCTTACCGGCCGAACAACGGGATATACGGTAGTAAACTATATAGATCTTTTTACCAGCAGACTTGCTGTAACTAATCTTTGGAAACCCTTATTAAATACAATCATCTTATCTGTACTTACATGTTTCATATCAATACTGTTCGGTGGACTCTTCGCATTTTTAGTAACCAGAACAGATATGAAATTTAAAAAGTATTTAAGTTCAATCTTTATTTTCCCATACATCATGCCTCAGTGGACTTTGGCTGTTGTTTGGCAGCACATGTTTTATTCAAATAAAGTTACCGGAACATCAGATGGTCTTCTTGCAGCAATATTCCAGATTTATTTTCCTCATTGGTGGTGCCAGGGTGTGTTCCCAAGTGCAGTAGTTCTTGGCCTTCACTACGCACCCTTTGCTTACATTTTGATAGGCGGAATATTTAAGAATATGGATGCAAATCTTGAAGAAGCAGCAACAATTCTTGATACTCCCAAGTGGAAGATCATGTTCAAGGTAACCCTTCCAATGATCAAACCGGCTATTCTTTCAACGATACTTTTAGTATTTGGAAGTGCAATGGGAAGCTACCCGGTACCTCATTACCTGAGTCTTACAACACTTTCTACCAAGTACATCTCAATGAACAGCAAATACACCGGTGAAGCCAGTATCCTTGCAATCATCATGATGGTATTTGGAGTGCTCATTTTAGGCCTAAACCAGATGAGTTTAAAGAGCAGGAAAAATTACACAACAGTTACGGGTAAATCAGGACAGCTCACCAAGCTAACAATTGGAAAGATTGGAAAATATCTTGTAGGAATAATCTTTATAATAATCACATTCTTTACGAGCATATGGCCAATAGTTCTTTTTGCACTGGAAACATTCCTTCCAAACCCCGGAGATTACAGTTTCCTGTACACAGGAAACCTGGCACACCTCACAACAAAGTGGTGGGTAACTAACGAAAACATTACAGAAAACGGCATGTATGGACAGTCCGGAATTCTCTACAACAAGACCATATGGCATGCGTTCTTTGGAACACTGTTTTTGGCGGTTGTATGTGCACTTATTGCAGGAACCATCGGAACTCTCATCGGTTATGCCGTTGCTAAAAAGAGAAGAAATAAGTGGGCAAACTACGTGAACAACGTTGCATTTCTCCCATATCTTATGCCTTCAATCGCAGTTGGAGCAGCATTCTTTATCCTGTTCTCCAACGAGCATATAAATCTGTTTAACACATATACACTTCTGATAATTGCAGGTGTAGTAAAATACATACCATTTGCTTCAAGAAGTTCCCTTAATTCTATGCTTCAGATAAGTAACGAGCTGGAAGAGGCGGCAATTATCATGAATACTCCGTGGATAAAGAGAATGACAAGGATCATTATTCCAATTCAGAAGTCATCAATTATCAGTGGATATCTTCTTCCATTTATGACATGTCTTCGTGAATTATCCCTGTTCCTTCTTCTTTGTACACAGGGCTTTATCCTTTCAACAACACTTGATTATTTTGATGAAATGGGACTTTACGCATTCTCAAGCGCAATAAACCTGATACTTATCGTCACAATTCTTGTGTTTAACACATTAGTAAACAAGCTCACAGGCGCCAGCCTTGACAGCGGCATAGGAGGAAAGTGATCATGCCAGAAATAGTTTTAGAAAACATAACAAAGCGTTGGGGTAAATTCTTTGGCGTTGATAACGTAAGCCTCAATATTCCCAATAATTCTTTTATCACACTCTTAGGACCTTCAGGATGTGGAAAGACAACAATCCTTCGAATGATCGCAGGACTTGAGACACCTACTGAAGGCAGGATCACAATCGGTGATAAAGTTGTATTTGATTCAAATGCAGGAATCAATGTGCCAGCCAACAAGAGACGAGTAGGCTTTCTTTTTCAGAACTATGCATTGTGGCCCAATATGACAGTTTATGAAAATATCTCTTTTGGCCTTAAGAACATTCATGAAGAAATGCCTGTTTTAGATGTTGAGGCAAAAAGAGCCGGAGACATAATAAGGGCTCTTCAGAATGGCACAAAGATAAAAGAAATTGTAGAAGAGTGCCGCGATAAAAATGGAAAGCTAGATGAGAACAAAGCATATGTAAAGCTTATTGATAATTACAGCCTTTCAATCTATACGGCAAAAGAGCTGTTTGCACTTGGAATACAGCAGTCACAGGATCCTGATACACAGGCCAAGGCAAAAGCTACTGAGTATGAGGCAAAACTTTCAGAGATAAAAAAGAAGCTAAAAAGTGAAGGTAAAGACCTCAACGAAAAGTTCCAGGTTACAAAAGATGGAAATGTAGTCGTTGAAAGCAGAAAGCTTACAAAAGAAGAAATAGATTCAAGAGTAAGAGCCTGCTCCAGAATAGTTAAGATTGGAATGTTTATGGACAGATATCCTGCAGAGCTTTCCGGCGGACAGCAGCAGAGAGTAGCAATTGCAAGAACTCTTGCTCCGGAGCCACAGGTTCTTTTCATGGATGAGCCGCTGTCAAACCTTGATGCAAAGCTCCGTCTGGAGATGAGATATGAGCTGCAAAGACTCCATGTGGAAACGGGTAGCACATTTGTATATGTTACTCATGATCAGATGGAAGCTATGACCCTTGCTACAAGAATATGCCTTGTAAGTAACGGTGTCCTTCAGCAATATGCAGCACCTCTCGATGTTTATAACAGACCTGCAAATCTCTTTGTAGCAGATTTCGTTGGCAATCCTTCAATGAACTTTGTGGATGGAAAAGGAAAACAGCAGCAGGATGGCAGTGTTGTTCTTGATATCTTGGGTGAGCATAAGGCAAAATTTGTTCCAAATGAAAAGATTCTCTTATCTGACTGGAGAGCAGCAAGGGATAAAGAAGATGCTGATAAGCAGGAGTTCGAGCGCCAGAGACTTATGAAGAAAGGCGCTGTTGAAAAGAGCAACAAGGATGAAGTTTTCAAATACCATGTTCAAAAGGTGGAAGAGCAGGACGAGAGTATCATGGACGAACCTGTCATTACAGATGAAGATTTTGTTCTTGGAATCAGACCGGAAGCAATTGATATCGAGCCAAGCGGAAAGATAAATACCAAGATATATGGTGCGATGCCTACAGGTATGGAATCTACCTTAAAGCTCAGAGTAGGAGAATTCCTTCTGACTAGCGTTATCTTCGGTAATTCAATTTATCTGATCGGACAGGATGCTAATATTGATATCAAGGGAAAAGACATTCTTTTATTTGACAGAAAGTCAGGAAAACTTATTACAGCAGGAACATTAGAAATAATGTAATATCAAAAGACCTCTCGCACGGGAGGTCTTATCTTGATGCTTTATGTTGTTTTTTCATTTCATACATTCTTTTGTCTGCAAGTTCTATAAGAGATAGAAGAGAGGTCGTTTCGGAGTAAAGTGCATGTCCAACGGAAGCCTTTACCGTAAACTTAACGCCATCCAGATTTCTAGGGCTATCAATGGCTCTGATGAAGCGCTTTTGAAGTAATTCTATTTCATTTTCTGACTGAAGCTGATGAAGTACAACAAATTCATCGCCCCCGTATCTAAATAGCACACAGTTATCAGATGCAGCAACAGTAAGGCTTTTACAGATCGACTGCAAAACAAGATTGCCATATTCATGACCGTAGTCGTCATTTACAGATTTAAAATCATCCAGATCTATCATGTATAAAACAAAATCAGTATGATTCTGTTTGTACTGTTCTTCATACTGGAGCACAATTTCAGTGTAAGCTCTGCGGTTCAAAACACCAGTGAGCTCATCTGTCTGCGAGAGAGCAGAGAGCCTTGTCTGTTCCTGAACAGCATCGGTAACATCCAAAAAATAACCAATAAGCCCTACAATCTTTCCATCAGAAAAAAGAGGGCACTTGGAAGCTCTTATATTGCGAACTCTTCCCTGAACTATGCATTGTCCGGGGACGTTAAGAACAGATTCTCCGTTACCTATAACCCTGAGCTCAACATTTCTAAATGGCACAGGATCAATATGCCAACCCATGTCTTCATCAGTTTTACCGATTATTTCATCAACTGATTTTAGATTGTAATAATCCAAAAACATCTGGTTGGCGCCAAGGAATCGTCTGTCTGTGTCCTTCCAAAAAATACCGGCAGGAATCAGAGTCATCAAGTTATTTAGTAAATCAGATTCACTTATTTGTTCCATAGTCTTCTTATTTTTATCTGGAGAATTACCTACAATAGTTCAGATTAATTTTAGCATGGTAAAGGAGCGCAATTATAAAGAGATTATTACATCTTAATAAATAATCTCTTTAATATGACAAAAAAGGATACTAATTGAATATTTGTCTATGATAAAATTTAATAGGGTAGGCTAATAATTTCATATTTTTATAAATGTTCGGAGGGCAAGCGATGGACAACTCTTTTCCACAGATAAAGACATTTTTCGGTTTTGGATGCATGAGACTTCCTATGAACGGCTCAGAAGTTGATATTGAACAGTTCAAAGAAATGACTGATTATTTTATCGATAATGGATTCAACTATTTTGATACAGCACACGGATATATTGACGGAAAATCAGAGCTGGCAATAAAGGAGGCTCTTACAAGCAGATATCCGAGAGAGAAATATCTTTTAACAGACAAACTCACAGAACCCTATTTCCATAAGGAAGAAGATATAAGACCATTTTTCCAGAGTCAGCTTGATGCATGTGGCGTTGAGTATTTTGACTTCTACCTTATGCACGCTCAGAATGCTACAAATTTTGAGCACTTCAAAAAATGCAGAGCTTATGAGACTGCATTTGATCTTAAAAAAGAAGGAAAGATCAAGCATGTAGGTCTTTCATTCCATGATAAGCCTGAGGTTCTTGATAAAATACTTACTACATATCCTGACGTTGAGATCGTTCAGATTCAGTTAAACTATGTTGATTATGATGATGCTTCTGTTCAGAGCCGTAAGTGCCTTGAAGTGTGCAGAAAGCACGGCAAGCCTGGTATCGTTATGGAGCCTGTAAAGGGCGGAAGCCTTATAAAGCTTCCTGACGAGGCACAGAAAGTTTTTGATGAAATGCCATCTAAGCTTTCAAATGCAAGCTATGCTATCAGATTTGCTGCAAGCCAGGAAGGAATCCGTGTTGTACTTTCAGGTATGAGCGATATGGCGCAGATGAAAGACAACGTATCTTTCATGAAGGATTTCAAACCTCTTTCAGAGGAAGAGATGGGAGCAGTTGCCAAGGTAACAGCTATCTACAAAGGACTGGATATGATCCCTTGCACAGCATGCCATTATTGCGTAGAGGAAAATCATTGTCCGATGAATATTAAGATTCCTGAATTATTTGCATGTCTTAATACAAAAAATGTCTTCAATGACTGGAACCAGAAAATGTACTACGATCTTTTAACAACCGATGGTGCAGGCAAGGCAAGCGATTGTATAGAATGTGGCGGCTGCGAAAATGTATGTCCACAGCATTTAGAGATCAGAAGTCTTCTTAAAAAAGTTGCATCAGAATTTGAAAAATAATCTAAATAAGACATAAATAAAAGAACTCCATGGTATGTATGGCAAGCATACAGCAAGGAGTTCTTTTTTCTTATATTTTAATCTGAAATTTCCTGATTGGCTTCGTCAGTACTTTCTTTTCCTAAATTGAGCATTGTGGTGATGAAATCCTCTTTTAGGGTGGACATTTGGCTTCTGTCTACGAGACCAAGAGTCTCTCCATTAAGAGTTACAAGGCAGCTGTCACCGTCAACTCTATAAAGAGAAATTGCCAGAGAAGTATTAGCTTCATCGTTAAGAACAATAGTGACAGAGAACTCTTCAGTGCCTGAAGCATTAGTAGAATCAAATTCTTTTACGCTGAGAGAGGTGATGTCGCTTACGATTGTACTTCCCTCGATTTCATAACCATTAACTGTATAGGTAACGATGTCATCGATTGTTTCCGCATCAATAATGTACTGATCAGAATCTATGCTTGCTGTAATGGTCTGAACCTGTGATGCAGAGATATCAACAACTGCTGTCGGGCGAAGTGATTCATAATCATAGCCTGTCAGAGTTTCGTAATCCTCAGCAGTATATGAGTAAATGATCTGTGATTCATCAACTCTTAGATAAATAGTCTCATCATCAATCTTCTTAAAGTACAGATAGTGATCTTCCTCTTCACCCAGGTCATTGTCGTCAGTGAAGTCTGTGTCGTAGCCATATCCCTTTACATGTATGGTCAAAGAAGGTGCATCAAATCCCCAGTTAGAGAGCTCTTCGTCAGTGACACAGTATGTGACGTAATCAGAAAATGTTATATGAGTGAAATACCCCAAAAAGCTTGTGACAAAAGAGTCAGAAAGAGGAAGGTAAGTATCGCCATCCTTTAAATAATAGTTATAGCTTGTAGTATAGTCATATGTAGCATCTTCCTCATATATCAGCGAAAGGTTACTATCTCCTGTAAGTTCAACAGATTCAATCTGCTGGTAATAAGGAATCTCGTCGTTATCAAGATAGTCATCCTTTTCAGAAGAAAGATATTCTTCAATGTCATCGTCAATAAGATATACGGTTCCGCCGTTTATGGAGATATATCGTTTTGAATCCATAGTTGAAAAAGTTCCGCAGGAGAGAGTAGTTTCTCCATCCGAAGTCACAAATGTGATCTCTGCCTCAGGATCATCAAGACCGTACTGGCTGTAATCTTCAACATCCTCAATAATGAAACTCGCATGCACTTCTGCAAAGTTTTCTATCAGGTAAGAAATCTCCTCCTGATCTACAGGAAAAGAATCATCACCTGAATAAGTCCATACATCATCGGTTTTTATGAAGTCCAGTGTCTTATCTTCAAAAGTCCATTTAATCTCTGTCAGACTTTCAGCGTCTGAGGCATAAACAACTTCATCGATAGTTGAAATGCTTTCAACATGCTTTTCGACGGCATTTACTATAACTATCCCGCCGATAATGAGCACGAGAAGTGCACATAATATAATAAGAGTTTTTTTACGCTTCAACTGCTTTTCCCTCCTTCCTTCTTCTGAATACCTCATCTATTCCGTAAACCAGATAGCCAATAGGAAGGATGAAGATCATTATGATCTTAATACGTTTTGCTGCAGTCTCGCTGATGGTCAGATAGTTGTAGTCAAGAGACTTTGATCTGATTGAGATTGTCTCCTCTTCGCCAATCATCCATGAAATTGAGTTCATGATAAAGTCCACATTGGCGCCTGAAGAGTAGGAGTTATATCCATCATCCAGCATTACATCAGATGCAACCCAGACAAGCTTTCCGTCAGTTAACTCACTTGCTACAGACACAGCCAGTGAAAATGGTCCGTCGATATCGCCATCCTCTTTTTCATATGTCTCAAGTGAATAGCCTGCAATCTTTGAGAATGAATCAGCAGATGTAGTCAAAAGAGATGTGACAGTGTAAGAACTTGATGAACTGTCTACATTAAGGCCTGAAGCGATAGGTACAATAACATTGCTCTTTTCATTGATAAGCGCATCTGTAATGTCAGATGACTCTATTTCAGGTAAAAGAATATACGGCTGGGAGAAAGCATAGTAATCCCTGTTTCCTTCTATTACAACACCATCATTTATAGATACGCCAAGGCTTTCGATAATGCCACGAAGGTTAGAAAGATCTGTATCATCCTGAAGAGGACCGGATAGAACAAGAAGGTGCCCTTCGTTTTCTATATAGTCTTCAAGCATTGTTACTTCTTCAGAAGAAAGATCACTAGTTGGTGAATTTATGAGGATCATATCCGCATCCTCAGGTATTTCATCAACATTTAAAAGAGAAAACTCCTCAGTTTCAATATTTGCTTTTTCAAGGCTGTCAGTGAAAGTTGAAGACAGCTCACTTTCTCCGTGTCCTGTAAGGACATAAACCTTAGGGAGATCTTCGGAAACCACATAATCGATAGCTGTAGTTATTTCACTTTCACCATCAAAACTTGAAGAGGCAGAGCCTGTCATGTAATAACTTGAGGAATCGACTTCATAGATGTCGTTGTAGCTGATGAACCTGTATTTATCGCCGCATTCAACCACCAGTGAGTTGTTGGAAACATAGTCCTCAGTGTACTGCTGTGCAAAAGTAGGATACACATCAGGGTTCTTTTTTACGACAGTGATGTGCTCTGACATATCGTCGTATACATCAAGAAGCTTTTCAATTACTGAATCTTCCTGGCCTGATTGAACGATCCAGTAAATAGTCACATCTTTTTCCAGATTGTTTACAACTACCTTTGTTGAGGAAGTCAGGGAGTAAAGCTGCGCTGCAGATATGTCAAACTGAGTGATAGTAGATGGAAGAGCGCTAAAAAGCACGTTTACACCAATAAGTATCAGAAGGACAATGACTGTGATGAGGAAATTGTAGCTTCCGATCTTTGCAGTCTTACTGGTGAGAGCCTCCTTATTTTTATTAAGTGCACTATTAAGAGAATTCTTTATGCTGATCATCCGTTGTACCTCCTCTTTTCAAGGGCCTGAACACATAAAAACAGGAAAAATACGATTACACTGATGTAATAAACAATTCCTGTAAGGTCGAAGATTCCGTTTACGAAAACAGAAAATCTCTCAAAGAGTGATATCTTTTTCATAATATTTGGAAGGAGGTTGTTTAAAAGATCTGAGTTAACAAAGTAAACAACGACTGAAGCTACGCCGCAAACTACGAAGAGCAGTAGCGCCATGATGTTTGATCTGGTCATGTATCTGATAACAAGAGAAAGAATGGCGGCTATAACAATGAGAGATATAAGAGCGCCAACTGCTGTTGCTGAAACATAGTCAGAGAGGCTTGCGCAAAAATAATTAAAGAGCATGAAAGCTACGCATATTCCGGCGGCGATTCCCTGTGAATCGGTCAGCGCTGAAATATACATTCCCATGCTTATAAGTGCCATGCCCATAAATATAAAAGCAATCATTGAGCCGTATGAAGTAGGCAGATACACATCCCCAAACTGCGCAAAGATTAGTGGATAAATACAAATAATTATTATTGGAATGAGGAAAACTACAAACAGAGATAAAAACTTTCCGACAATAATGTCAGTAGAAGTTATAGGGAGAGAGTACAGAAGCTGATCTGTTTTCTGTTTCTTTTCCTCAGAAATAATTCTCATGGTGAGAATTGGGACTATAACGATAAATATGATCGAGATAAAATCCAGTACATATTCGAAATTCGCAACGGATGCATTGATGTTGTATAAAAGAGCTCCTATTCCTGTGAAAAGGAGCAGAAAAGCACCAAAGATATACCCCGTCATGCTGTGGTAGAATAGCGAAAGCTCATGCCGTAATACTGCTATCAATTTCTTTTTCCTCCAAAGTTATAATGTTGTTTTCATCTGATTCTGAAGTGAGCTCCATAAAGATATCTTCAAGGTTTGTCTTTACAGGGTTCAGCTTAAACAAAGGAATATCCTTAACTGCAAAGGCGCGGAATATAGCCTTGCTTATATCTGTAACGTCGCAGTTTTCCACATGGAGCTTCAGGATGTGATCATCATCATTTTCACAGGCTTCAAACCTGGTTATATTCTGGATGTCTTTAAGGATTTCTTTTGCCTCATCGGTGGAAACATCTGCACCAATTTCTATAACACTGCCTGATGATGAGTCTTTTCCCAGATTATCAGGGGTGTCGAAGGCCACAAGCTTTCCTTTATATATAATAAGAACCTTGTCGCAGATGGCTTGAACCTCAGAAAGAATGTGAGAACTGAGGATAACTGTGTGTTTTTGTCCCAAATTGTGGATAAGTTCCCTGATTTCCAGGATCTGCATTGGATCAAGACCAACAGTTGGCTCATCAAGAATGATTATCTGTGGATTGCCCAGAAGTGCCTGAGAAATACCAACTCTCTGGCGGTAGCCCTTTGAAAGGAATTTGATGGGCTTATCCAGGACATGATCGATATTGGTTTCCTTTGCGACACGCTCAATTTCTGCAGGTCTGTCTTTTTTGGAAACTCTTTTGGCCTCTGCAACGAAATCCAGGTATTCTCTTGGTGTCTGATCAACATAGAGGGGTGGAATCTCAGGCAGATATCCAATCAGTTTTTTGGCTTCTTTGCTGTCTTCAAATATGTCATAGTCCCCAATCTTGACGGTTCCTTCTGTTGCAGCAAGACAACCTGTAAGAATATTCAGGGTAGTTGATTTACCGGCGCCGTTAGGGCCGAGAAATCCGTAGATATGTCCGTCTTCAATGGTAAAAGACAAATCGTCTACAGCCAGGGTAGAACCGTAGCTTTTAGTCAAATGATCGACAATGATCAACTCTTTTTCCTCCTTAGTTTTGTATATAGTAAGTCAGAATCTAGAATAAAACCCTTACCTAAAACGAACCTAAAAAGGAAACTCTGTAAAAAAATAATTGAAAAAGTGTATACTATACTTAATTGAAAAAGAAAATGGTATGTATCATCTGGGAGGGAACTATGGCAGATAAACCAATTGGAAGAAAGAAAAATGTAGGAACGGGCGGTTCCGGCGTTCATAGAAGAGGAAAAGCTTTAGGAACAGGACCGGTTGGAAATCCTGATGGATACTCATCTTCAAATAAGAATCCGGGAGTTGGTACGCCTCAGAGATCAGGTGGCAGAAGCCCACTGTTTATGATAATTGTCATTTTGATCCTTGTGCTTGGAGGAGGCGGTGGGCTGACTTCATTCCTTGGAGGTGGTGACAGCTATACAACGGAGGAAACTGCACAGCCTGAGTTTAGCAATACAACAAGCCAGACTACCACAGGAAGCGGCGTATCTTCAACAAGTTCAACAGGCTCAGCTTTGTCTACCCTTAGCCAGCTCTTTGGAGGATACAGTGCATATTCAGGTGGAAGCTCATCTTCAGCAGCCTGGAGCGAGCCTGCAAATACAGGAAAATTAAACACAGCAGTGGATGAAAATGCACGCCCTAAACGCACAACAATCCTTGGAGATGGCGAAGACGTCATTACTATCATGGTTTACATGTGCGGAGCAGATCTTGAATCCAGAAGCGCTATGGCAACAAAGGACATCCAGGAGATGATGGCAGCGAGCCTTGGAGAAAATATAAATCTCATCATCTATACCGGTGGAGCAAGGCAGTGGCAGAACAATGTAATCTCAAGCTCAACCAATCAGATCTATCAGGTAAAAAATGGTAAGCTATCTCTTTTGCAGGATAATATAGGAAACCTTCCTATGACAAAGCCGTCAACACTCTCAAGCTTTATTAAGTGGGCAGCCGGTAATTTCCCTGCAAACAGATATGATCTTATTTTCTGGAATCATGGCGGCGGATCAACAGGTGGATACGGCTATGATGAGAAGTTTGCTTCAGCAGGTTCCATGTCTCTTTCAGGGATAAATACAGCCCTTAAAGATGGCGGAGTAACTTTTGATTTTGTGGGATTTGATACATGCCTCATGGCGACTGTTGAGAATGCCCTTGTGGTCTCTAACTATGCTGATTACCTGGTAGCATCAGAAGAGACAGAGCCTGGCATTGGCTGGTATTACACAAACTGGCTCACAAAGCTGTCACAGAATACATCAATGGACACCCTTAGCATAGGAAAGAACATAATCGACGATTTTACAAATGCCTGTGCCCAGAACTGTCCCGGTCAGAAGACGACTCTTTCAATCATAGATCTTGCTGAGCTCTCACAGACAGTGCCAAAAGAGCTTGCTGATTTTTCAAAAGATACAACAGAGAAGATAAAGGGCAATGAATACGGAGAAGTTTCTACAGCCCGCAGCAGTTCAAGAGAATTTGCAGCATCATCCAAGATAGATCAGATAGACCTTGTGGACTTTGCAATCCGAATGGGAACAGATGAGTCAAAAGAACTTGCGGAGACTTTAAAGAGTGCCATCAAATACAACAGAACAAGCACAAATATGACAAATGCTTATGGCTTGTCCATCTACTTCCCATATAAGAAGACATCAAAAGTCGACTCCATGGTTAGTACTTATGACGCGATAGGCATGGATGATGAGTACGCTAAATGTATTCAGAACTTTGCATCCATGGAAGTTGCAGGTCAGGTTGCATCCGGCGGTACATCAAGTCCTGTTCCGTCACTTTTTGGCGAACTGTCATCACAGGGAAGCGGAAGTGCATCAGCCGAGATGATAACGCAGCTTCTTACAACATTTTTATCAAGTGATTTCAGCAGCATAGATGGGCTTACATCGGGCAATACATCTTTCCTTGGAAAGAGCCTTGATGTTGAGCAGGCTGCCGGCTACATCGCATCTAATCAGTTTGATGCATCGAAGCTTGTATGGACCAAAGCTTCAACTGGCGAAGACGCGATCAAGCTCTCAAAAGATCAGTGGCAACAGGTAAAAGATGTTACATATAAAACCTTCTATGATGATGGAGAAGGATATGTGGAGCTTGGCTGCGACAACGCGATTGAGATCGATGACAACGGATGCCTTCTTGCGCAGTCAGATAAAACATGGCTTTCTATTGATGACCAGATCGTGGCATATTATGTTATTGATGTTCAGGGAACAGAAGATAACTATGCGATCACCGGCCGCGTTCCATGCTACCTCAATGGAGAGAGAACCAATCTTATCATCGTATTTGATTCAGAAAATGAAGATGGCTATGTAGCAGGTGCTTGCAGCGATTATCAGAACGGAGAAACTGAAACTATTGCTAAAAATGCCACAGAATTGGTAGAAGGTGATAAGATAGACTTTGTTTGTGATTTTTACTCATACGATAAGACATTTAACGGTGCATATCTGCTCGGAGAAGAGATGACTGTGACAGGTCCTATGTCCGATATGGTCATTATGAATCTTCCTGTTGGCGAAGGCGATGTTCTTGAAACATACTGCTTCACTGATATTTTCGGGCAGACCTACTATTCACCAACAATAAAGTACTAAAGAACGGATAGTAATATGGAAGAAAAAACAAAAGATTTTCTTGCAGGGCGCGTAAGAGATCTTGCCACAAGGGCATATATGAACAACTTCGTCACCCATACAGATTTTTTGTCAGTCTCTGAGATTGCTATGTTTCATCAGATACTCGCAGCTGAGGGCGTGTCGTCCAATGTCCATGAATACTGCGGTGCAAAGTACATTATATATGGCGGATTTGATGAAGCTGAAAGGGCAATGATATGTTTTTTGCCTGATTACATGGATGAAGAAACATTTCTAATGATGGAAAAAAGTGAATCATCTGTCTGTAGCTGCGTAAGGATTAGGCCGATAAATAAGAAGTTTGCTGATGAATTAAACCATAGAGATTACCTGGGATCACTTATGAATCTTGGGATAGAAAGAGATCAGCTCGGCGATATCTTAACCGGAGATGATGTGGCATACGTATTTGCAACTATGGATATTGCCCGGATGATCTGTAATGAACTGATAAGGATAAAGCATACATCTGTAAAGTGTGAGATAGTCACATCGGATGAATGCAATATAAGACCCAAATTTGAGGAAGTAACAGGAAGTGTGGCATCAGAGAGAATCGATGCGATACTGGCTTTTGTTTATCACCTTTCAAGGTCAGAGGCCCAAAAGCTGATAGAAAGTGAATCAGTATTTATTGATGGCAGAACCGCATACAGCGGTGGATATGATCTAAAAGAAGGGTCCAGAGTCTCTGTCAGAGGGTATGGTAAATTCATATATTTGGGAATGCAGAACACCACCAGAAAAGGCAGACTGTTTATTTCAGTTAATAAGTTCATATGATAAAAAAGGCTTTGAAAGAGGTATGTGCCACTTTCAAAGCCTTTTGTGTTTACAAATTATTCCTATGGTGTTGGTCTTTTTTTTGCCTTTTTCTGCTTGGCTTTCATATCCTCGAGTTCATCAGGAGATATGAACCTGCTGGTTTTAACCACAAAAAGACGCCCGTCTTCAGCTTTTTTAATACGAACCTTAGCTTTCATATAGCCATGCTTATCGCAGGCGGCCACAGCATAATAGTGCTTGCCATTTGGTGTGAACCACTTTATCTTTCTGCGGATATTTTTGTGGCATATATAGCACTTGGTACTCATGATCTCCATATTTTCGAGAATGTCTTCTTTTGTATCAAACTCTCTGGAGATGTATTTCTCATAATTGTCAAAAACAATCTTGATCTCCTGCTTCTTGGTCTTTGGAGTGACATAAGTGTCAAAAGAAATTCTTTGTAAAATTCTTTCGCTAAGAAGTTTGAAAATCTCTGCAGTATAAGCTGCATCAGCCAGAGCCCTGTGAAATGGATAATCAAGATTTATTCCTTTTTCTTCTGCGGCGGTAGAAAGAGAAACACGGGATTTACCATCGTCAAATGAAAGGCTGTATAATTTTTGAACATCATAAAAAGCAAGCGGTCTGTCAGATAGAAGAGGAAGTCCAAAGAAATCCAGGTTGCATTGGAACTCTCTAAGATCAAGAGGGCCCCAACTGCAGAATTTGGGGTCTTCTCCGCACCAGTCTAAAAATTCCCTCGCAGCATCCTGAAAAAGTTCACCTTTTTCAAGATCCTCCATAGAAAGATGAATAAGTTTTCCCGTTATCTTATGCATTTGAGTGTAGACCTGAGGCTTTATAAGTCGTGAAAACTCATCTATCTTTTGTCTTTTTTCATTAAGTTTTATTGCACCGATTTCAACAATCTCAAAATTTAAAGTCTTACCATTTGAGACGGTCGGAGCATCACCTTGATTCCATTCAAGGTCAAAAACAATATAATTACTCATAAAAAGTCTCTTTCAGTTTATTTCAAAAGAATCTGTCAAGCCATGTTGTGGCAAGGTCGATCCATGGAGCAGCGGAAGGAACGTCTTCGTTGCCGCCATTGCTGAGAGTGAGCTTATTTGCAAGTGAAAGTCCATGACCACCTTCAGGGAAAATATGGAGTTCAGTGTTGATATTATTTTCTCTGAGTGCAGTAGCAAATAAAAGAGAATTTTCAACAGGAACGCTGCCATCAGTGAAGGTGTGCCAGATAAATGTCTTTGGAACATCACTGTTTACCTGATTTTCAAGTGACATGTCTTCCTTCATATATTCATATCGGTCACCAAGAAGGTTCTCAATAGAGCCTCTGTGAGCGAATTTGCCTGAAGTTATTACAGGATAGCAGAGCATAAGTCCGTTTGGACGAAGCTTTTCTTTTGAAGAGTCTTTAGTGTCACCAAGAAGCGCTTTGGATACGAAATCTCTTTTCCACATACAAGCATAGCTTGCGGCAAGATGTCCACCGGCAGAGCAGCCTTCGATTATGATCGCATTTTCATCAACTTCCCACTCTTTAGCATTTTCTCTGATAGTGAGGATTGATCTTCCAAGCTCTAAAAGAGAAGCAGGAAAAACAGCAGGTGCACATGAATACCTGAGTATAGCTACGTTTAAGCCTTTTGCCATAAATGCAAAAGCAAGTGGTTCAGCTTCTCTATCTGATGTATATGCATAAGCGCCACCGGGACATAGAAGGATAAGTGGCCTTTTGCTAATGCTTAATGACTCGGATGGTTCCTGTATATAAACATTGAGTTTTGCATAATCCAAAGAACCCTCTTCAGAAATTCTAAATTCTTTATAAATCATCTAAAAATACCCCCAATACTAAGCTCTTTCCTATAAACTATAAAATGAAGAAAAAATATTTGCAATAGGTATTGACATTTTAGATTGTGCACAATATAATCATATCAAACCCGAACACAATTAAATTTTATATAATCGAAAAAATGGAGGTATAAACATGGGATTCTACGATTATTCAGTAACAGATAACCAGGGCAACGAAGTTAAGCTTGATCAGTTTAAGGGCAAGGTAGTACTTGTAGTAAACACAGCTACAGGATGTGGATTCACTCCTCACTATAAAGACATCGAAGAGATGTATGAAAAGTTCCATGACCAGGGATTTGAAGTTCTTGATATCCCTTGCAATCAGTTTGCAGGTCAGACTCCCGGAACAGATGAGGAGATTCATGAGTTCTGCCAGCTTCATTACAACACAAAGTTCCCACAGATGACAAAGTCAGATGTCAATGGAGAGAACCAGCTTCCACTTTATAAGTTCCTCAAAGAGCAGAAAGGTTTCGAAGGATTTGGAAAAGGACCTTCAGCTCTTGCAATGGGCGTAATGCTCAAGAAGATCGACAAGGATTACAAGAATAATCCTGATATCAAGTGGAACTTCACAAAGTTCGTTGTAGACAGAGACGGAAATGTTGTTGCACGTTTTGAGCCTACAGAGAAAATGGAAAATGTTGCTGCTTGCGTAGAAAAGCTCATGTAATGATAATAAAAAGCTGTGAAAATGAGAAATCATCTTCACAGCTTTTACTTTTTTAGAATTTGAATTTTTTACTACTCTTATTGAACTCACGTTTCCTTCTATTGTAGCGGACCCTGTCACTTTTACTGATTCCCTTGCGGCTGCGAACTGTTTTTGAGGAAGATGTTCCAATTATAGTCATGATAATGACAAAGACTGCAGCAACGATAAAGAGAATTTTTACATTTATATAGAAGGGCCTTATGGTTGGAGTATTTGTTTCGGCTGAGCTTTCGGAAACACTAAGGGAATAGCAGATCATAGCATTTCCAATGCCTACGTCGTGATAGGTGTAATTAACTTTGGCAATTCCCGTAGGATATTTAGCCCTTTCCTCATCACTCAAGTCGTAGGTAACTTCGTAGTCAGCTTCACTTATCTGAGATGTTTTGGGGAGCACTATAACACTGCTGTCGTCAAGTTTTAAAATCGTTCCTGATTTTCCAAAAACATCGTGATCAGATTCAAAGAAAAGAGAGTCATCCGGCATATAGCGTGTTTCTTCATTGGCAACATTAACCAGGTGGAAGTTATTAAATGCATAATCAAAAAGAGTAACCGTATCTGTAAACTGTGTGGGAGATTCCTCTTTGAATACGACACATACGAGTTTCATCCCATTTTTTTCAGCACAAGTCACAAGAGTCTCTCTGGCCTGATCTGTGTATCCTGTCTTACCGCCAACAATTCCCTCATAGGCTATTTCACCTGTGATAAGTTTGTGTTTGTTATTCAGATAAAAATCATCCGGCTGAGTAGAAGTGGGTTCAAAATGGTATCTGGGTGTATTTCCGACTTTACACAGCAGATCATTGTTGAAAAATTCTTTTGAAATAAGGGCCAGATCATAAACGCTGGTATAGTGGTTATCGTTTTGAAGTCCATTAGTGTTGGCAAAATGAGTATTGGTGCAACCAAGTTCTTTTGCTCTATCATTCATGAGAGTTACGAAATCGTCAATGCTGCCACTCACATGCTCTGCAACAGCGTTGGCGACTTCGTTAGCACTACCAACCATTATTCCATAGAGTGCCTGCTCCAAAGTAATCGACTCTCCAACATCCATTCCAATACTTGAACCATCGTTTGGAACACTAAAAACAGCATCGTGAGAGAATGTTATATTATCGTTTAAACTTGCATTTTCAACAGCCAGAAGACATGTCATTATCTTGGTTGTACTTGCGGGATACAGTTCTTCGTGGATGTTTTTAGCATAAAGAATAGTTCCTGTTTCAGCTTCCATTACAATTGCGGACTCAGCTGATACTTCAGGCCCTTCAGGCCAGTTTGCAATGTCGTTGCTCTGGATCGGAAGAGCCTTCCTTTCCTGGGCAAGGGCTGCGTAGTCAACAGTCTCTGCATCTGCCCTGACCGGGAGGGAAGTGACCATTATTAAAAAAGCTGTTGTGCAAAGAAAAGTCTTATATATAAAATTGTGTTTTTTCCTATTAAATAAATTATCCATAGTATGTAAATAATACAATATTTGAAGAAATATTAAAATCTCAAATAGCTAACTTTTCAACTTTCATCAAATGTTGTAAAATTCTCTTATAAGAATTACAGGTAGGATAAGGAATGCGCTTAAGAAACATCGCAGGATCCCGCGAGGTGATTGCTGATAGCAATTTTACTGTTAAGGATCCGGAGAAGAAAAAAGGTCTTTGGAAAAAAGAAATATTTGGCAATAATAATGAACTTCATATTGAAATTGGAATGGGAAAGGGCAGATTTCTTATGGATCTGGCGGCACTTAATCCCAATATCAATTATGTTGGAATAGAGAAATATTCAAGTGTACTTTTAAGAGCAATCCAAAAACAGGAACAGCTTTTTTTACCAAATGTTAAATTCATCCGAATGGATGCAGAAGATATAACGGAAGTATTTGCTCCGGCGGAAGTAGATAAGATTTATCTTAACTTCTCAGATCCTTGGCCTAAGGACAGACACGCAAAAAGGCGGCTTCCATCAAGGCAGTTCCTTGGAAGATACGACCAAATCTTAAAACCGGATGGTGTCGTAGAGTTCAAGACTGATAATAAGGATCTTTTTCAGTTCGCACTTGATGAGGTGGAACCTGCAGGCTGGAATTTAGATGCAGTAACATACGATCTTCATCATGACCCTGTTATGAATGAGGGCAATGTGATGACAGAGTATGAGGAGAAGTTCTCATCGCTAGGTAATCCAATTTACAAATATATTGTAAGCAGAAAGGGGATTAAATAATGGACTATAATTTAAACAGTCAGAACTTTGATGAGGAAGTATTGAAAAGCAAATTACCGGTTCTTGTTGATTTCTCTGCAGACTGGTGTGGCCCTTGCAAGATGATGGCACCACTTATCGATGAATTTGCTGATGAGTACGAAGGGGAGCTTAAGGTAGGAAAGATAAATGTAGATCAGTCACCTGATGTAGCTCAGAAATATAACGTTATGTCGATTCCAATGTTTGCATTCTTTAAGAATGGAGAGGTTATCGAGACAGCTGTTGGAGCATTAAATAAGGCAAAACTTCAGGGAATTATAGATAAGGTGCTGGCCTAAGGGTCAGCACTTTCTGTTAGGGGAGTAGAGTTCGGATTCAGGCGAGAGTACTGATCATTGGGAGAAACGTTTTGGGAGATAAGATTACTAATTTTTCTGATTATAAAAAAAGAGAAAATAGTGGCAATAAAGATATTAAAGCAGATGAGCCCAAGGATTTATTTGCCACAACAGAGATAAATAACATTGAGATAGAAGATCCTTATTCATTTTTTACAGCAGAAGAGCGAGAGGAGTTCCTTCGTGAGCAGGCCAAAAATCAGGCATCTAAACCTGAAGAGGAGCCAGAGGATAAGGAAGAAAAGCCTGGTCCAAGGCCTCGAAGAGAACGCGATTATCATGAGGATCGTGAAGAAGATGATTATGATGAGGAAGATGACGAGGACTATGATGAAGATGAAGAAGACGAAGAGGAATATGAAGATGAGGAAGAAGAATCTTCGGGTGGTATAACCCCGGAATTCCTTGTAAGAGTAGCATCCATTATAACCGGCGTTTTTATCCTTACAATGCTTGTATTTTTTGTAAAAGTGAAATTTATAGATAGATTTTTGGTTGATCCTGATACTCAGGAAACAGTTGTGACTGCGATTCCTGAGGGATATACATTAACAAATGACACGGTTACACTGACTGCAGATCTCAATCTTCGATCTGTGCCAAGTTCAGAAGATTCAAGCACTATCATAGCGATTGCCCAGAAAGGAACAACACTAAAGAGAGTAGCTGTAAGTAGTGATGGTAATTGGGCGCTTGTAGAGTATGAGAACACGCAGCTTTACGCTTCAATGAAGTATTTATCTACGCCTTGAGTGAAGCCATGTGTAAAACTTGTCCTCAGCTTCAGCAAGATTATTGCTTGAACGCGAGAACGAATCTGCATGTGACAGTACGTCTTCACTTGTAGTGCCTTTAGCGTAAGCGGCAATTTTATCTGCGCAGCTTGTTTCTAAAGACAGATAGTCCATGTTGATCAAAAGAGTATTATGTAGAGATTTTATAGATGAATATATGGCGGGGTATTTTTTTTGTACCAAAGCCATTTCATCTAATATCTGTTCTCTGCTTTGAAGGCAGAACAGAATATAGATCGATTCAACAATCTCAGTAGGCTCAATCTCGTCCTGATATGAGTTGTCCTCATAATCATCCTGAGTAGAATAATACTCACAGATCTCTTGAACAAGAGATCCTATTTTTGTGCTATCATATAGTTTTTGAAGTTCGTCAAATTTTTTTTCACTCATATTACTAGTATAACAAAAGAGGAAAAAATAATGAAGATTGGCATTTTTGATTCTGGTATAGGTGGCTTATCTGTTCTTCACGAAGCATATCATCAGTTGCCGGAACAAGAATTTATTTTTTATGCAGATACAGAACATGTTCCTTACGGATTAAAAACTAAGGAACAGATAATGGAATATGCGATTGAGATAACTGAATTTCTGTTAGGACAGGGGGTTGATGCTATAGTAATAGCTTGCAACACCGCTACCAGTGTGGCTGTAAAGGAACTTAGAAAGCGCTATAGCCTGCCAATACTGGGAATGGAACCAGCTGTAAAACCTGCTGTTGAAGGAACTGATAAAAAGCGTATAATGGTTATCGCTACGCCCGTTACGATCAGAGAAGATAAATTAAAAAATCTGCTTCACAGGGTAGATGAAGATCATAGAGTAGACCTTCTTCCGATGCCCAAACTTGTAGAGTTTGCAGAGAGAGAAGAGTTTGAATCAGAAGAAGTAAGAGAGTACATATACAGTCAGTTTTCTGAGTATGATAAGGATGACTATTCTGCTTTGGTACTGGGCTGTACGCATTTTAATTATTTCAAACCAATATACAGAGATTTTTTTGGACCAGATACACATCTTATAGATGGTAATTTTGGCACAATAAGGCATTTAGCGGATGTACTTAATATTCCCCTTTCATCTGCTCCAGATAAAGTGGTTTATTTTGAAGACTACCACAATATGTTGTGCGACACAAAAACAACATATTTTTTCTCCGGAAAGAACAATTCGGATGAGAAAATGCTGAAACACTTGTGCAGACTGCATAACAGGCTCGAAGATGTTCGAAAAATAAAATAAAAATTATCCTTGAATTAATCAAGATAATGTATTATTCTATTTATAGAACACAACATATAGTAGTAAATGATATTGCTGACATGTTTATTGCTTGAAAAATAAACATGTCTAATTTATGGAAAAAAAAGATAAAACAGGAATAAAAATAACAGAAGGGGGTTCTTATGAAGATCATTAAGAGAAGCGGCAAGGAAGTGTCTTTTGACGGTAATAAAATTCTTGCAGCTATCGAAAGAGCTAATAACGAGGTTACTGAAGAAAAAAGACTTACAGCAGGTCAGATAAGTGATATTGAGAGAGCTGTAGAGAAGCAGTGCGCGACCCTTACTCGTGCGGCAAGCGTTGAGGAAATCCAGGATATGGTAGAGGATGGACTCATGAGATCAGGTAAGCTTGATGTTGCGAGAAAATATATCACATATCGTTACAAGCATGCTCTTATCAGAAAGTCAAATACTACTGATGAACAGATCATGTCTCTTATTGAGTGCAGTAATGAAGAGGTAAAACAGGAAAACTCAAATAAGAATCCTACTGTTAACAGCGTGCAGAGAGACTACATGGCAGGCGAGGTTTCAAAGGATATAACAAGAAGATTCCTTCTTCCTGAAGACGTAGTAAAAGCACATGAAGAGGGCCTTATCCACTTCCATGACTCAGACTATTTTGCGCAGCATATGCACAACTGTTGTCTTGTAAACCTCGAGGATATGCTTCAGAACGGAACAGTTATTTCTGAAACAATGATTGAGAGACCAAAGAGCTTCTCAACTGCCTGCAATATTGCAACTCAGGCAATTGCTCAGATAGCAAGTTCACAGTATGGCGGGCAGAGTATTACTCTTTCTCACCTTGTACCTTTTGTTGATGTTTCAAGACAGAAATTCAGAAAAGAAGTAGCGCTTGAGTTTGAAACTGCCGGAATGAAGATCAACAAGAAGCAGGTAAATGAGATCGCAGAGATGCGAGTTAGAAAAGAAATAGAGAGAGGCTGCCAGGTAATACAGTATCAGGTAATAACCCTTATGACTACAAACGGTCAGGCTCCATTCATCACTGTATTTATGTACCTTGATGAGGTTCCGGAAGGTCAGGAGAGAGAAGACCTTGCTATGGTTATAGAGGAGATGCTCAAGCAGCGTATTCTTGGTGTTAAGAACGAGAAGGGACAGCTCATTACACCAGCATTCCCTAAACTTATTTACGTTCTTGATGAGGATAATATCCACGAGGATTCCAAGTATTGGTATCTGACAGAACTTGCAGCTAAGTGTACAGCAAAGAGACTTGTTCCTGATTACATTTCAGCCAAGAAGATGAAAGAATTAAAGGGCGGTGATGTATATCCTTGCATGGGATGCAGAAGCTTCCTTACACCTGATAACGAGAATGTAGCAGAAGGTCTTTGCAACAAAGATAATAAGGCACATGCTTTGAACTACAAAGAAGGCGATCACAAGTATTATGGTCGTTTCAATCAGGGTGTAGTTACAATCAACCTTGTTGACGTGGCATGTTCATCCAATAAGGATGAAGAGAAGTTCTGGCAGCTTATGGAGGAGAGAACAGAGCTCTGCAAACGAGCACTTATGTGCAGACATAACAGACTGCTTGGAACTCCTTCAGATGTAGCACCAATCCTTTGGCAGAACGGAGCATTGGCAAGACTTGCTAAGGGAGAGACAATTGATAAACTGCTTTTTGGCAACTACTCGACAATTTCTCTTGGATATGCCGGTCTTTGCGAATGTACAAAGTACATGAAGGGTGTATCTCACACAGATCCTAAAGGAAAAGACTTTGCTCTTAAGGTAATGCAGTTCCTTAATGACAAGTGTTCGAAGTGGAGAGCTGAAACAAATATATCTTTCTCACTTTATGGAACACCACTTGAGTCAACAACATACAAGTTTGCTAAATGCCTTCAGAAGAGATTTGGAATCATTCCTGAAGTAACAGATAAGAACTATATTACAAATAGCTATCACGTTCATGTAACAGAGCAGATTGATGCTTTCACAAAGCTTAAATTCGAATCTGAGTTCCAGGCTCTTTCACCTGGAGGAGCAATCAGCTATGTTGAAGTTCCTGATATGAACAACAATATCGAGGCAGTTATTTCAGTTATGAAGTACATCTATGACAACATTATGTACGCTGAGCTTAACACAAAGTCTGATTACTGCCAGTGTTGTGGTTACGACGGAGAGATCAAGATCGTTACTGATAAAGACGGAAAGCTTATTTGGGAGTGCCCTAACTGTGGAAACCGTGACCAGAACAAGATGAACGTAGCAAGACGTACATGTGGTTACATTGGAACACAGTTCTGGAACCAGGGACGTACACAGGAGATCAAAGAGCGAGTTCTTCATATGTCAAACCCTAAATGCAGTTAATACGAGTATGAAAAAGTTTATTATATAAAAAGTGAAGAGCCGGGAGAAATCCCGGCTTATCGCTTATCAGAGAGGTATATTATGAATTACGGGCAGATTATATATACAGATGTTGCAAATGGTATTGGGTGCAGGACATCTTTTTTTGTATCTGGTTGCACGCATCACTGTAAGGGATGCTTTAACGAGATGACCTGGGACTTTAATTATGGTGAGCCATATACAAAAGATATAGAGAACGAGATAGTAGAGTCCCTTAAGCCTGATTATATTAATGGCCTTACAATTCTTGGCGGGGAACCAATGGAAGTTGTTAATCAGAAAGAGGTAAGGCCCCTTCTGGAGAGGATAAAGAAGGAAGTTCCAAAGGCCACAATATGGATTTACTCCGGATACACATGGGAGGAACTAACTGATCCAAACAATAAAAGATGTCACGGGGAAGACACAGACGCCATTCTTTCCATGTTAGATGTATTGGTAGATGGTGAATTCATTTTGGATAAAAAAGATCTGATGCTCAGATTCAGAGGCTCCTCCAATCAGCGAGTCATTGATGTTCAGGAAACCTTAAAGAGCGGAAATATAGTTCTTTCTAAATACAATGACAGAGATGAATCAAGAAAAGCATGACAAGAACCTATACTTTCTTGCGAGTGGCATAAGAGTTATGCTTGATAGTGACATTGCTGTATATTTTGGCGTCGAAACAGGTGCATTAAACAGGGCTAGGAAGCGTAATATAAAGCGTTTCCCAGAAAGCTTTTGTTTTCAGCTTACGGATGAAGAGGTATCGAGATGCCAATCTGTCATCTCGATGCAGACCGAGGGCAAAAAAGGTGGTAGAACATATAACCCTTATGTGTATTCTGAACAGGGCGTGGCAATGCTTACGTCAGTGCTACACACTGATGTTGCAATACAGGCCAGCATAGGAATAATTGAGGCATTTGTTGAAATGTCACATTATATAAGACAGAATCAGCAGTTGCTACCTTATGAGGATCTTAAGAGCCTGGAATTAAGACAACATCAATTGTCTGATAGGATGGAAAACATTGAAAAGAACATGGTAACAAAATCAGAACTATCAGATCTTATGAAGCTCTTTGAGAGTGGAATTACTGATGATGAAATTCTTATTCTCAATGGCGAACCGTTTAAAGCGGATTTGGCGTATCAAAAGATTTATAAGAAAGCCAAGTCTAATCTGATTATTGTTGATGATTATATTGGGACTAAGACATTACAGCATTTGACCCATGTAAAATCTGGAGTAGATATAACAATTATCACTGACAATAAGGGTTATGCAGCTCACAAGAAACAAGAGTTCAATGACTTTATGACAGAATATCCATCAATGAAGAGAAGCTTTATTAAGACAGCAAATAAGTGCCACGATAGATATATCGCTACAGATTACGGTAAGAATTCAATGAAGATGTATCATTGTGGTGCCAGCAGTAAGGACGCAGGCAATAAGATAACTACAATTACTGAGATAAACGAGATGGATAACTTTAAGGATATGATTAAAGATCTTTTATTGAATCCACAGTTAAAGCTGAAATAGTTGATAGTATTATAATATGCACATGAAGCTCTTATAATTATTTATAAGGGCTCCTTTTTTCAATCGTCCTTTTAACGTTTATATTTCATAAGAACGCTCGTCCAAAACCTGGATATAAACATAGAGGACTTTGAAATGTACAGTAAAGCACGGAGAAAAAGCAATCTCAAAGTTTCTAATATGGAAGCATATCACTAAAAAATCTGAACATGATGGAGAAGAAGACCATGAAAAAATGTTTATGAAATCAGCTTGTTTTTTTAAAGCTTCTCAAGTAGAACCAACAATTTAATAATTGACTAAGCAGTCACAGACGGGAATTTATCACAGAAATCCTTTTGGTAGTGGCTGCTTTTTCGCCAGGAGAGCCGAGCCTGGCCCATCTCCTGGAACGCTCCCCCCAAACGCGTCGCAGAGGACGGGAAAATTAAGTGCGCCGTGATAAGATTTGGGAAACCCCGCTCCCCTCTAAAGATGCGCCCCTTCCCCAAGCCCTTTCCAATGAAATTTAAGCAGGGTATATTTATTATAGAAATGACCACGACTTATAAGGAAAGATGGGATTGATATGAGCGAATATTTTTGCAAATACTGTAGAGAAGAAGATGAGGACACCATGGAAGATATGATCTTTGAGGAAGTTCTTAATTTTGAAGTTTGGGGAGATCTTAAGGTTGATGTACACGTATATTCAGATACGAAATCAATGGTTTTAGATATTAACAGAGTTAACACAGTTGTCGGGATAAGAGTCTAATAGGGAAATTGAGAGAAAAGTAAGAATCAATTACTGCCCGTTTTGTGGTAAAAAACTTTAATAGAAGTCTGGTATTATAAATTGATTTACTTCCCAAAAAATTGTAAACTTTAGGAAGTAAATAAAAAGGGAAACAAATATGAGGAAATTTGACTATTCATTTTTAAAAAAAGGTATACCTGGAAATATAGTCGGTACTATAGGCATAATTTCGGATCTTAATGCGAAAAATCAGATACGAAAAATGCAGTATGAACAGGCTTTTGAAGAACTCAGAAAAAAGGCAATAATTGAATCTGTAATAGGTAGTAATGAAATTGAAGGTATCGTTACTACAGAAGAAAGAATAAAGGATCTGATTGAAGGTGCAACACCTGTTACTCATGATGAAAAAGAAATCTTAGGGTATAAAGACGCATTGAATCTTATTCATACTGAAAACAAAAATCTCGATGTTTCTAGAGATGTTATTCTTATGTTCCATAGAATGATGGAAGAAAACGTTAATCCTATCGAAGCAGGGAACTTTAAATCTAGAGATAATCTGATTATGGAGTATATGCCAGACGGAAGCAGAAGGGTAAGATTTAATCCAGTAAAAGCAAATGAGACAGAACAGGCAATAGAACAATTACTTCTTGCTTATTATGACGCTAGACAGGACATGGAAATACCAGTTTTGTTTTTGATACCTTGTTTTATAGTGGATTTCTTATGTATACACCCATTTCTTGATGGAAATGGAAGAGTGTCGCGACTTCTGACAGTACTTATGCTATATATAGCGGGATATGATATAGGAAAATATATTTCTGTAGAAAATCAGATAAATGAATATAAAGAAAGCTATTATGCTGCGCTTGAGCAATCATCTGACGGTTGGCATGATAATAAAAATGATTATACACCTTTCATAGTCAATTTTCTTCAGATACTATATAAATGTTTTAAAGAGCTTGATGAATCATTTATGGATATTTCGCTTAAAAAGGCAAAAAAATCAGAGAGAGTTGAAGCTGTCTTGATGGGTGCAGTTGTACCGATATCCAAAGCAGATATCGAAGGAAAGCTCCCAGATGTCAGTGTTAAAACAATAGAACTTGTTCTTAATAAAATGCTAAAGGATGAAAAAATCGAGAAAATCGGAAGTTATAGAAATGCTAGATACATGAAGAAAAGGTAATGAATGCAATTAAAAACTAACATGATAATAATTTTTTTAAGGGAGATTGTAGGGGTGAATATTAAAAAAATTGATAAATGTGCAAATTGTGGCGCTGAGATTCAAATACATGAGGGTCAGGAAAGAGCATTTTGCCAATATTGCGGTGCTGAATATTTTATAGAAAAAGATAAGCCTGGATTAACAGAGGCTGCATTTTCTTATCTTAACAAAGTTGGTGAACGAAGACAGGATGAATTAAGAAGAAAAGAAGAAGCAAAAGAACGCGAAAAAATCCGTCAAAGACATGATAGCAATAGGGCAATATTGATATTAGCGGGAATAGCTGTATTTTGTTTTATTTTTTCATTTCTTTTTGGAGATAAAAGTACGGAATCAATAGACAAAGAAATCAATGAAAATGCAGCTACATCTGTGACTGAAAACAACATAAATGAAACGAATAAAAAATCAAAAGATGGTTTTGTAACATCAACAAATCAGAAACAGCACGTTGGAATATATGATTTTTATGTCCCTTTATATTACAAAACTAATATAGCTGAAAGTGACAGGTATAGTGCATATGCAGAAACAGACGGTAAAGTGGTTATGTTACAATGCAACTCGATTGCTGATAATGAAACCGTTGATCTGGATTGGTTTAAAGATGAAGAAAATGCAAAGGAGTATGCAGAATCATTTTTGACATCTGTTTCTGGGGGAGAGTTTATAGAGGGATCTATAAAGAAATTTGGAGGAACAGAAGGTTATCTTTTAAAATATAAAATGTCTCCTAATGATATCCCTGGAATTGGCTGGGTGTTCATTTTCCCCTCTATAAAGGATAATAACTGGGTCTCTGTGGTATTGGGACAGACCGATAACTCAGAATATGACTATTATAGTGACTATGAAAAGATTATTTCTTCATTTCAGATAAATGATGAAGTTGGTGTAGAGGCTTCGGAGAAGGAAACCACACAAGAACCAGCGGAAGATATGGACGTATCTTTTGATAAAGAGATGGCTTTGAGAGCGTTTGTTGTTGCAGTTACAAACGCATTTTCTGCTGATATTTTCACAGCAGATGGCAGTACTGTTGATATAAGTAAACTACATAGTTATTCAGATACCAACTGTGAGTTCTATTTTAACATAGTTTCAAAAGGAGAGTGGATCCCATCAGATGAAAATACCTGGCATGGTTATGATATTAAGTTAAGGCCGTGCAGCGGAGCATCTCAAGCGGTAATAAATGATGGAGTATGTAATGTCACATTTGATGGAACTAACTATATTGTAAAAGATTTAAGAGGAGTGTTGGCAATATTCGGCCAAGAAGAATATGGAACAAAACTATCAACTATAGAGGATTGGTCAGATGCTGACACATACTTAGTTATACCGCAGAAACTTATTGAAAAAGACAGATAATAGTTGTGAGGTGAGAAAGAAATATGAGAACGTATAGTGCAGAGCAGATTTTGAATTTTGATAAAAAGAAAATCTCGAGTTTTTCTAGAGAAGAATTAAATGAAATAAGAGAGATAATAAGCCCGATATCTGTTAGAGGTGATGTGGATCCTGCAAAAGGAAGAGCAGCACGTCGCGTAGTCGACATGATTGATGATGAAATTAGTAAAATTGATTGGAAAAATAAGGAAATAGGTTATCCAAAACACAGTGAAGGTGGATGGTACCTATAAAAATAATCACAATAAAATATGGGAGACTATGTGAATTATGAGTTTAGAATCAATGAAATGTCCAGAGTGTGGAGCACAATTGCACTTTAGTGAAGACCAGGATTTTTGTTTTTGCAGTCATTGCGGTACTCAAGTAAGAAAGAACTCTAATAATAGTATTAAAATTCAAAAAACAATTATTAACAGAGATGAAGCTAAGATTTTGGAAGCAGAAAATAAAATCAAAGAATTTGAGTATAGAGAAAGAATGCAGAAAAGAAAATTTAAAATGATTTTGATAATAGCAGCCATTATTGCTATCGCTATTATTGCGGTTATTATTGGAGTGATTATGTTGTATCATACTTTTGGAAGGGAAAGCTTTACAAGAGGTGTGGCTATTGCAGTTTTTTCTATAATAATGATTGCTATGTTTTGGTCACTAGGAACGATTTCATATCCAAATAGTAAAAAATAAGATAATATTGTAATACACATGAATATTTTTACTGATATAAACATTTTTCATATGCGATATCAATGATATTTTCTTTGAGTTACAAGTTTTTTTGAAGATATTATTTTGTTTTGCGGATATTTTCAAATAATCCCGAGTTTGAGTGCGAGTTTATTTATGCATGGTAACAAATTTTTCGAAAGGAGAATGTTATCATGCTATGATCAGGCGGAAAAAGAGGTACAGGACCTTCATCAGCGAACAAAGGAAGGTCTTTATATGTGTAGTAAACCATAAATCCACAAGTGCCCATACCTTTGGATAGAGCGATTTAGTATGAGCAATAGAGACAGTTAATATAAAATAAAAGCCCTGTTTTCTGTTCTGAATAAGCATGAAAGAAAACAGGGCGCATTATTTTATATTTACTGTGTCTTTGCGAATACTCCGAGATCTATCCGAAGGTATGGGCGCTTCTGGATTTTATGCCACTCGCAAGAAAGTATAGTTTTATACAATGTAAAAGAAGACTGTTGGGGACAGTCTTCTTTTTGTGTTAGAGGTTTTTATAAAGGAAATACGTTATGGCGAACGTAAATCGGCTTATTAAGTATCAGCTCTCAGCTGATGATGCAATGATACATTAATATTGCATGCTATGTAAGTGCTTACATGATACAAAAAGTGGAAAAAATGAACGACTCCAAACATTCAGTATTTGCAAGATTTACAAGATGTAAGCACTTTCATTTTCGGCGCTCACGATTTATGATTTAAAATATAGTAAGGAGGGCATTTGATATGGGAGAAAAAAATTTTGATCTGATAACACTTGGCGAGATAATGCTTAGATTATCACCGCCTAATTATGAGAGAATGACAAGAGGCGATGTTTTTGATAAAAGAGCCGGTGGCTCAGAGCTTAATGTTGCTTCCGGAGTTGCTCTCTTGGGACTTCGTACCGGCGTTATTTCCAAACTTCCACAGAATGCGCTGGGAACATTCATCAAGAACAGGATTAGATTTGAGGGTGTTTCTGATGACTATCTTATCTATGATGAATCAGATGATGCCAGACTTGGAATCTACTACTATGAGAATGGCGCAGCACCACGTAAGCCTTCTATTGTATATGACAGAAAGAATTCTTCTATGACAAAGATCTCTTTAGAAGAGATCCCTGAGGATGTTTATACATCAACAAGAATGTTCCACACCAGTGGAATTACACTTGCGCTTAATAAGAACACATGCGAGGTTACAACAGAACTTATTAAGAGATTTAAAAAAGGCGGAGCCCTAGTTTCTTTTGACTGCAATTACAGAGCTAATCTTTGGAGCGAGGAAGAGGCAAGAGCAGCCATTAAGCACATATTGCCATATGTAGATATTCTCTTTGTTTCTGAGGAGACATCACGCCGAATGATGCAAAAAGATGGCGACCTTGCAGACATCATGAAGAGCTACACAACTGAGTATCCTGTTAAGGTAGTATGCACAACTCAGAGAGAAGTAATCAGTCCTAGAAAACATAACTTTACTTCTACAATATACGATGCACGAAAGGATAAGTTCTACACAGAGCAGCCTTATAAGGACATCGACGTTATCGACAGAATTGGTTCAGGTGATGCATATGTATCAGGTGTTCTCTATGGACTTCTTAAGTACGATGATGTAGAAAAAGCCCTTGAATACGGCAATGCTACATCCAGTGTAAAGAACACAATTCCCGGAGATCTGCCTGCAAGTGACCTTAGAGAAATTGACAGTATTATCAAGAATCATAAAGCAGTTGGTCCTACAAGTGAGCTTAACAGATAACTTGACAATGAAGTTAAATCTTAATAAAATCATTTTTAAACATATTTATAGACGTTGAAGAGGAATAGTAGTTTAGCAAAGCGTTTCAGAGAGAGAGCGGTTGGTGCGAGCTCTTACGATAGCTAAGTGAACCTGCCTTGGAGTCCTGTGTGAAAACATTTTTGCGATGGTGCGTAAACACAGCGTTTCCCGCGTTAAGGGTGTCAATGAAGTGAAATCTGCTAATTGGATGCAGATTTAAATAGGGTGGTACCGCCGACTAGCCTTCGGTCCCTGTTTATAGGGATGCGAAGGCTTTTTTCATTATTTTTCGTATCCACTTCATAGATTAAAAGGAGAAAGAAAAATGGCAGACAACAAGAAACTTGTAGCTGAGATCACATCTATGGATGAGGATTTCACACAATGGTACACAGACGTATGTATCAAGGCTGACCTGGTCAGCTATTCCAACATTAAAGGATGCATGGTAATCAAGCCTGCAGGATACGCAATCTGGGAGCTTATTCAGAAACACCTTGATGCAAGATTTAAGGAGACAGGAGTTCAGAATGCATACCTTCCAATGTTCATTCCTGAGTCACTTCTTCAGAAGGAGAAGGATCACGTTGAAGGATTCGCTCCTGAAGTAGCATGGGTTACACATGGCGGACTTGAGCCACTTGCAGAGAGATACTGTGTAAGACCTACATCAGAAACTCTTTTCTGTGACTATTACAAGGGAGAGATTCATTCATATAAAGACCTTCCACAGGTATTAAACCAGTGGTGCAGCGTTGTTCGTTGGGAAAAAGAGACAAGACCTTTCCTTAGAAGCAGAGAGTTCCTCTGGCAGGAAGGACACACAGCTCACGCAACATTCGAAGAGGCTGAAGAGCGTACACAGCAGATGCTTAATGTATACGCTGATTTCCTTGAGAACGATATGGCTATTCCTGTTATCAAGGGTCAGAAGACTGATAAAGAGAAGTTTGCAGGAGCTGAGGCTACATATACAGTAGAGGCTCTTATGCATGATGGCAGAGCGCTTCAGAGTGCTACAAGCCATAACTTCGGTGATGGATTTGCCAAGGCATTTGGAATCCAGTATGCAGGAAAAGATAACCAGCTTCATTATGTAAACCAGACATCATGGGGACTTACAACACGTACAATCGGAGCTATGATCATGGTTCACGGAGACAACTCAGGACTTGTAGTACCTCCTAAGATCGCTCCAATCCAGGTTGTTGTTATTCCTATTCAGCAGAAGAAGGAAGGCGTTTTAGATGCAGCTTACGATATCGCAAAGAGCCTTTCAGCATTCAGAGTAAAGACAGACGATACAGACAGAACTCCCGGTTACAAGTTCTCTGAGCAGGAGATGAGAGGTATCCCGGTTCGTATCGAGATCGGACCAAAGGATCTTGAAGCTGGAAAGTGCGTACTTGTTCGTCGTGACACAAGAGAAAAGATCGAATGTGCTATAAGCGATGTACCTGCAAAGGTAGGCGAGCTCCTTGATCAGATCCAGAAGGATATGTTCGACAGAGCTAAAAAGCACCTTGAGGCACACACATTTGCTGCACACAACAAAGAAGAGTTTGAGGAAGCCTTCAAAGAGACAAAGGGCTTTGTAAAAGCTATGTGGTGTGGATGCCGCGAGTGTGAGGATAAGATCAAAGAAGATTATAACGTAACCAGCCGTTGTATCCCATTTGAGCAGGAAAAACTTTCAGAAACCTGCGTGGTTTGTGGAAAACCTGCTACAAAGATGGTTTATTGGGGAAGAGCATATTAATCCGGGGAGAAACTATGCTGGAAATAAGCGTAAAAAAACAGGGTGGAGATTATTCTACTATTACAGAGGCTATACAGGCAGCAACATATGAAGAGAAGAATGTAATACGCATTGGAGAGGGAACATTCAGGGAAAAGATTTTCTGTGAAAAGTCAGATATAACTTTCATCGGAGAAGGCATTGATAAGACAATCATTGAGTTTGACGATGGTGCCTTTGAAGAGATGGAAGATGGCTCCAAGCGTGGTACATTCCGCACAGCAACAGCCTTTTTTGGAGGCAAAAGAGTTGTTGTAAAAAACATGACCATAAAGAACACTGTTGGAGATGGTTATACACATGGTCAGGCACTTGCTGTTTATGCCGATGCAGATGAGTGTTATTTTGAAAATGTGAAGATGACTGGTTGCCAGGATACACTGTTCTGCGCGCCGCTTCCACTTACTGAGAGACAAAAAAATGGCTTTATGGGACCAAGAGTTTTAAATCCCAGAAAAAAGACAAAACAGTATTACAAAAACTGTGAGATCTACGGTGATGTGGACTTTATTTTTGGCGGAGCGGATGCAGTATTTGATGACTGCTTCATTCAGTGCAATAACAGAAAGCTTCAGCCTCATGGTGAAGACAAGGGCGAAAGATTCATAAATGGTTATATCACAGCAGCCTGTGGAAGTAAGGATGATCTTGGCTTTGTATTCAGGAACTGCACTGTAAAAGGTGAAGATGGCTGCGATGAAGCTTCAGTATTTCTTGGAAGACCCTGGAGAGATGAGGCGAAGACAGTATTTCTTGACTGCAAGATGGATAAGACAGTTGCTCCTGAGCGTTTTTCAGGCTGGGGTGGCATCACTAAAGATGAGCTGGCAGTAACATACGGAGAGTACAATTCCAGAGATATTGCAGATGACAGCGAGATCTCTTTATCCCGGAAAAATAGCTGGATAATGGATATAGACAGTGATAAATACAAAGACCTTAGGAATAAGGCAGACCAGATTGTAAAACTGTTTAATTGATCTATAAGTAAAAATGAGCATACAGGATTAGGCTGATCTTGTATGCTTATTTTTTATCTTTTCATCATATGAGAATAATACTTTCTTTTATAATCGTACATTTTCTTGTCGGCAAGCATGAATGCCGCGTGGGCTTCATTTTCTGAAGTCTCTGAACGGAAGGCATAGCCATAGGAGACACTGTGGTTGATCTCAGGATCGCTTTCATCGAGATCTAACAGTTTCTTATCAAGCTGTTGAAGAAGTGAATCTATGGTTGCCTTATCTGTAGTACTTGTAATAACAAGAAATTCATCGCCGCCAATTCTGTAGCAGGTTCCTATAGAATTAAATGTTGTATAAAGAGCATTGGCAAAAGACTTTAAAAGTCTGTCTCCTGCAGGGTGGCCTGCGTTGTCATTTACCTCTTTAAGCCCATTAAGATCAAGACTTATCAAACAGAAATCATCACCAGTTTTGTCCAGTTCAGCCATTTTTTCATCACTTTTAACTCGGTTAAAGAGGCCTGTAAGGGTGTCCTCAAAAGCAATCTGCGAAAGAGAAGCATATTCTTTTCTCTGAGCAAAAGAATGAGTCATGAAAATAAAGTAGTTAAGGAGCTGCGTAATCACAAAGAATATCGAACCTGTCGGGATCGAGATAGTTGCCAAAAAACTCTGCCTGTAATCAACAAGTTTCATGGAAAGTGCAATTCCAACATATAAAACAAGGCACATACTAAGGACAAATAACCCAAGCATTATGATGTTTACAGAGGCATTTCTTTTGCGGCTGCGAATGTCTGACCAAACATAATAAAGAAAAATCAGTATCCCGGCAAAGGACAGTATATAATATGGATAGATAAAGTGGTTTATATGTACCAGTCCCAGTATATGAAGGAGAATAAACAACACGGAGAAGCCAAGGGTTGAAAAGCCCATTATTTTAAGTATTGTATTATCCTGCCGCTTGTGCAGCTCGTTAAGCAAAAGATAGATACAAGGTATTATGAGGTAAATCGAGCCGTAAGATATAAGTGTCGCTGCGGATTTATTTATCATAAAACCGGATACGTCAAAGGCAGTAATAATCCAAAAACCCAACAATACGCAGATTATAGAGCTGATGATCTGCACTTTTACACCGGAAGTTCTGAGGTAAAAGGTAAGAGAAATAACTAAAAATACCTGTCCAAAAAGAATCAGAAAAACTCCGGTAAACAACGGGAACAAAGCATCATACATAAGCTGCCTTGCCAGATCATCAAAGCTTCCTATTGAGGGACTTACCATATCCACTCGTGTGCTGTTTTCTGTAACATAGAGCTTAATGCATATTTTTTTTCCAACATAGTCTTCTCCGAGGGGAACCATGTTGTAGCCCGTGCCGACAAACCTGTTGGAATCAAGTGCATCCAGGTCTGTAGCTTCAATAAGCTCATCATTAAGAAAAACTTCGTAAGCACAGAACTGAGTCTTGAAAAAAAGATAAGGAAAATTACATTCCAGATCCTGAAGAGGTTTGTTCATGTTAAGAGTAATAATGTCACCTCTTGAAAAAGTGTATCCAATCTGGTCACTAAGACGTTCAAGGTTAGTGTTGATATAGCGCTGCCCCCTGTACATTACGACCCAGCCGTTTTCAAGAGTTTCTATTTTTGATTGGGGAGTGATCTTGAAAAACTGGAGTGAGAAGACTGTAATCAGTACCAGTATTGCAATTGCGAGTCCCAAAAAGGATAGAAGTTTACGCATTTTCTACCTCCTTTCGGTTGTCATTTCTGTGTTCTTTTTTCATTTCATACATTCTGGAGTCAGCAAGCATATATACCTCGCTGGCGAGTCCGTTCGGAACTTCATAGCTATAAGCATATCCATAAGAAGTGCTGTATTGGAAGGACTGTTCTTTACTGTTCCACTCGGCGATTATATTGTAAAGTTCATGAATTCTCTTTGTACAATTGAGCGCGTGTTCGTCAGTCATTACAACGATGAACTCGTCTCCGCCCATTCTTCCTATAAGATTGGCATCCCAGAAGCACTCGGAGAGAATAGTTGCAAAACCGACGATAAGTCGGTCCCCTTCATGGTGGCCAAGAGTATCATTTATCTGCTTTAGCTTGTTTAGGTCGAGACTCACGATAGTATAAGTACCGCGGTCCGCTGAAAGAATTGCCATTACCTGCTCACAACGAGCTCTGTTGGCCAGACCTGTCAGAGCATCGGTGTAAGCAAGATTGACGATATGACTTTGCATGGTTTCAAAATTACTGCTGTAAATATTGTAGTAAAGATAACTGATAAGAAGACAAGACACAAAGATCAGAGCACCTATTGTTGTTATGGTTATATTAGAATTGGTCTCACCAGCAGCAGAAAAGTACTTGTTATAGTTGTAGTTCACAATATCTACCAGGGAGGCAATCATGAAGATTGACAACCCTAATAGGAATATGGAGTCAGACAAAAGAAACTTTTTATCTGAAGAGGCTTTTTTATTGATAAGATTTTTGGCTATAAGGTACATAGCAATAAAGCTTTCGATGGCTGCTAAAGTGTGCAGAGGCATCGTAAAGTCAGTAAAACGAACAGCCTGTGAAATGTGAAGAATAATTATTATGAAGAATAAAGTCAGGTTTGTGATAAACATGCAGCGGAAAAGCTGTTTCTTTTTACCCGAAAAGACCGACATTAAATAGCCCAATATACAGGTCGGGATATTGTAAAGTGAGACATATTCACAAATAGTGTTTATAGTCGGATTCCCAATCAGAAGGTCTATGAGGCCGTAATAGGACATAATATAAAATCCCAGCAAAAGGGAAATAAATCCGCTAAAGACAAGCCTGGTGTCATTATTGTGGTAAAACAAAAGATAAGGTGAAAGAATAATAAGTAAAAAACCAAGAGAGATTAGGAAAAGACCTGATAAAATACTAAGTCTATTCACAATGATACCACCGACAAAAGTGTCTTTTCTTTCGCCTATGTAAAATGAAGATAAACCTGAAAATGCAGAAGCCTTTGCACCTGTTAGAGATATTTTTAAAGTTTTACCGCTGTACTCTCTTTTTAATGGAATAGCACTGTGGGTCTTGGGGACAGTTCTGCCATCTTCATAGGCTTCATGTCCAAAGGAATAGATTACTTCATCATCTATACTGACCTCAATAAGTGAGTGGATTGCATAAAAAGAAAGACAAGGATCTGCGTAATCAGTAATAGAGGGTAAAATAGTTGTCAGTTCAACAACATCACCCTCATTTATTACGCCAATATTTGTCTTGGATGGATTATGTGAATCAAATACGTTGCCATTTAACGAAATTTGCCAGTTATCATTAAGATCAATAATAGAATTAATAAAGGGAGTTTCAATATTGGAAAAAGACCCCATGAGGATAAGCATGGCAAATAGAAGGGCAAAAGCTGCGGCAACGAATAGTTTACGGTCATATTTGTACTTCATTTTGTGTCCTCTTGATATAAGACAAGTATATAACCAACCGTCGAAAAATCCCAGCGAATTATTCACAATTTGTGCATATTAAGCTATTATGAAGGTATGAAGATCAAATTACCTGATAATGTAAAAATGATATTGGACAGGCTTCATGAGGCCGGTTTTGAAGCGTATGCGGTTGGAGGCTGTGTAAGAGACAGTATATTGGGCAGAGTTCCGGGGGACTGGGATATTACAACCAATGCGCTTCCTCAGGATACAAAAAAGTTATTTAAAAGGACCATAGACACAGGAATTGAGCATGGTACAGTCACCATCATGGTTGGAAAAGAGGGCTATGAGGTGACAACATACAGAATAGATGGAAAATATGAGGATTCCAGACATCCAAGTGAAGTGACTTTTACCAAGAACCTTACTGAGGACATGAAAAGAAGAGATTTAACTATCAATGCTATGGCATACAATGAAGAGGAAGGCATAATAGACCGCTTCGGAGGAATGGAGGATATTAAAAAAGGCCTTATTCGATGTGTTGGAAATCCAAAAGAAAGATTTTCAGAAGATGCTCTTAGGATTATGAGAGCTGTGAGATTTGCGGCACAGCTTAATTACTCCATAGAGAATGAAACCCAAGAGGCTATTTCTGAGTTGGCCCATACACTTAAAAATATCAGTGCAGAGCGAATTCAGACAGAGCTTGTAAAACTTCTTTTATCAGATCATCCGGAAAGGCTTTTGACAGCCTATGAACTTGGAATTACAAAAGTAATCCTGCCTGAATTTGACAGGTGCATGGAAACGCCGCAGAATAACCCGCATCATATGTATAGCGTGGGAGAGCATATCATGAAGTCTGTGCAGAATGTGCGTGCCGATAGAATACTCAGGCTTACAATGCTGATGCATGATATGGGAAAATCTGCTACAATAAGTATAGATGATGACGGTATTACGCATTTTAAAGGACATGCAGATGCAGGAGTATCTATCGCAAAAGATATTTTTAGAAGGCTTAAGTTTGACCGTGATACTATGGATAGGACCTGCAATCTGATAAAATACCATGACGATAGATTTCCTGCTACACCGAGAAACGTCAGAAGAGCCATGAACAGGATTGGAGATGATTTTCCACTGTTTATTGAAGTCAGATATGCGGATACACTCGCTCAGAGTGAGCTTTACAGAGAAGAAAAGCTTAAACTCATAGATGATACTTATAATATCTACAAAGAAATATTAGCAAAAAAAGAACCGATAAATATTAAGGATCTTGCTGTTAACGGAAAAGACCTTATTGAGGTGGGAGTTTCCCAGGGAAAGGCCATAGGAGCAGTACTTAAGGCAATGTTGGAAGATGTTCTCGACAATCCCGAACATAACAGCAAGGACTATTTGTTAGAGCCGGAGCGCCTAAAAAGTTTTCTTGAAGGATCAGAATAAATGAGGGGTAGATCATGAGAAACTTTGGATGTACAGTCAGAATAGGTATAGCTTTATGTATGGCAGTAGCAGTTATGATGTCTTCATCAACAAGTGTACAGTCTGTTGCTACAAATAAAGTAGCCGTATCAATGGTGGGCAAATATGATTCTGCAGATACTGCGGCAATAAGATCCATAGACACTGAAAAGAAACAGATACGTCTAAGGAATCATACGACCGGAAAGACATATACGCTTGATTATGACAATACCAGCATGATGTTTGATGCCAGAGGAACAGTTCTTTCGGCTCAGATGCTGGAAGTTGGAGAAATCGTAGACGTTACTTTTTTAAAGAGTACCAAGCACATCACTACGCTTAATGTTTCTAAAGATGCATGGGTGATGGACAGCACCAAAGATCATGAGCTTGTAAGAAATGACGGTACAGCCCGTATTAAAGATGAGATCTATAGAATAGATAACAAGACCCTTGTGATCGCAGATGGAGAACTTGCCATTGCAGAAAACATTCTTTCCACGGATAGAGTAAAGGTATCAGGAATAGGTCGTGAAATATATAGCGTTGTAGTAACCAGTGGGCATGGATATGTTAGTCTCTCTTCAGATAAAGTTGAAGAGCAAAGCCTTGTTGGCGCATGGATTGAGCTTGATAATGAGGTGATACACAAAATATCTCCTAATATGCTGCTTAGTGCACCGGAAGGACAGTACAACCTGCAGATTTTGGGAAATGGTGCCAATTACCAGTCTGAAGTAAATATATCCAGGAACCAGGAAACTGTAGTTGATACTAGTGATATAACCATAGACAAGCCCAAAGAAGGCCTTGTGACATTCGAGATAGTTCCGGAAAATGCAGAAGTTTTTGTAGATGGTCAAAAGCTTCTTACCGGGATACCTCAGACTGTTCAGTATGGGTATCACAATCTGAAGATCATGGCTGAGGGCTATATCACTCAGAACAGATACCTCAAAGTTGGCACTGCAAAGTCCATTGTAAGCATAGAACTTGAAAAAGATTCTGATAGTGAGGAAGCTTCAACCACTTCATTATCTATAAACAATGCTAATGTGAATAATACTGCGCATAACAGCACAGCCCAATCAAGTCTCGCTGTAAAAAAGGCAAATGCCAGCGAGCTTATATCAAAGAAATCTGCAGCGACCAGGGCTTCAACTGTTAGCAGTAATAGTTCCAGTGAATCTTCAAACAAGGTTATTAACGGATACTATATCTATTTCGATAAACCTGTTGATGCAGAGATTTATTTTGATGGATATTATGTGGGCGTGATTCCTACAAAAGTTCAGAAAATATCCGGCAATCATGAAGTTATACTAAAAAGAAGCGGATATGAGACAATAAGTTACAGGATCAAAATCGATAAGAGCGAAGACAACGTATCTTATGGATTTGCTGACATGGTGAAAAAGAAGGGGGACGGTAGCAGTTCTGCAAGTTCATCTGCTTCCTCTGCGAGCAGCTCAGCAGCATCCTCTGCAAGCAGTTCAGCAAGTAGTTCGGCTTCTAGCAGTAGTTCGGCTTCAAGTAGCAGTTCCGCTTCAAGCAGCAGTTCGGCTTCAAGTAGCAGTTCGGCTCCAAGCAGCAGTTCGGCTTCAAGCAGCAGTTCGGCTTCAAGCAGCAGTTCGGCTCCAAATAGTAGTTCGACTTCAAAAAGTAGTTCAGCTTCAAGTAGCTCGGCCAGCACATCAGGAAGTACATCAGGCAGTTCTTCAGGGGCAACAAGCGCTGCAACAAGTCCTGCTTCCGATAAGGGATCAGAGAGTAAGAGCACAGCTACAGGAGAAACAACAAAAGAAACCTCGACTGAAGGAACAACAAATACAACAGATGCTCAGAAAGAGCATATCGACAGTTCACAGAGTGATTCCTCAAGTACAGGTAAAACAACAAATGATTCAGAAAAAAACAGCGACGCAGCTAGTGAGGCATCAGGAGTAAATTAAATGAGACTAGATAAGTATTTAAAAGTAACAAGACTAATAAAAAGGCGCACCGTGGCAAATGAAGCCTGCGATGCCGGAAGAGTACAGATAAATGGAAAACCCGCCAAAGCATCAGTAGATGTAAAGGTCGGCGACAAAATAACAATCAACTTCGGCAACAAGGATGTTAGCGTAGAAGTGCTTGATGTTCAGGAAACAATCCATAAAGAAGATGTCACAAACCTGTATCGTTATATTTGACAGTCGATTTATTAGTGTATTAGAATGTATTTAGAGAATTTATGTGATTCCGCACTATGTGGGGGTACGATATGGCAACCAGAGCACGCTATAAGAGGCGTCGTTCTCAGAACAGAGTTGGTATTCTCTGGGCTAGTTTTGTAGTCCTTATTCTTGTGACCGTAGTTTCTATCAAGAGTATTGGACTTATGCAGAAAGCTGGCGAGTATCAGGCGAGGGAGATGGAGCTCCAGGCGCAGATTGATGCAGAGTATGCCAGAGCAGAAGAGATACAGGAGTTCGAGAGATATACACAGACGCGTAAATATATAGAAGATACAGCTAAAGACAAGCTTGGACTTGTTTATCCAGGAGAAATAATCTTTAGAAATGAAGGCAAATAATTAATTATTGAAACAGGCGCAGACATCGTTACGTAGATTCGTAAGGGGTCTGCGTTTTAATTTGAGAAAAGAATGAATAATTTTGAGAACAAAGTGCTTAACTTTATAAGAGATAACCAGATGGTAATGGCTAGAGATAAGGTAATCGTTGGTTTTTCCGGCGGCGCGGATTCGACGGCCCTTATCACAGTTCTTTTTACGTTAAAAGAGATACTGAAGATTGAAATTATCGCAGCCCATGTTAATCACGGGATTAGAGAAGAAGCAGGAGAGGATGCGGAGTTTACCCGTAGATTTTGTGAAGAGCGGGGAATCAGATATCATCTTTTAGAAGAAAATGTTCCTCAGATTGCTGCGAATAGCAGGCTATCCGAAGAGGAAGCAGGAAGAATAGTTCGTTATGACTTTTTTTCTCAATTAGTGAAAAGCGAAGGCACAGCCAAGATCGCCATAGCTCATCACCAAAACGATGCAGCGGAGACCTTTCTCCACAATATTTTCAGGGGGAGCGGACTTCGCGGCGGTGGAGGAATAAGGCCTGTCAGAGATAACATAATAAGGCCTTTGCTGTGTGTGACAAGAGATGAAATCGAGTATTACCTTAAGGAAAAAGAGATTTCTTTTTGCACAGATGCCACAAATCTTGAAAATATCCACACAAGAAATAAACTTAGAAATAAAGTCATTCCTTATGTGGAAAAAGAAATTAATAGATCAGCAGTTGAGCACATTTACAGGGCGACAAAAGATTTTGCCATGGCTGAGGACTATATCAGAGACCAGGCCAAAAAAGTATTTAATAATATATCTGAAAAAGACAATAGAGAAATAGTGCTTGATCTAAAAAAACTGGATATTGAGCCAGAGATACTTAAAAGGTACGTTATTCTTAAATGCTTTGAGGAGCTCACTCCAAACAGAAAGGATATAACAGCAAGGCATGTGGATGCACTGCTTACACTTATTTCAGAGACTGATGGATCAGCAAGCCTTGATCTGCCATACAATATCAGGGCAGTCAGAAGTTACGATAAGCTAATCCTTTTGGAAAATATTGAAAATTGTGATGGCTGTAATTTGGATGATCAGCTAGTTATAGAGAAACTTGAACTTGGCGATGAAACAAAGCTAAACATTCCTCGATTTGGTGTCGCAACAATTGACATAATGTCGTATAATGGAAAAACATCTATTCCGAGTGATACATATACTAAATGGTTTGATTGTGATAGAATACAAGAAGCTATTTTTAGGCACAGGAAGCCGGATGATTATATCTGTATAGAGCAGAATGGCGCTATCAGGAAAAAGAAATTATCCAAGTTCATGACAGATGAAAAAATACCTGCAATAGAAAGAGATAATATATGGATTCTGGCGGATGGAGACCATTGCATATGGATCCCCGGATATAGAATAAGTTGTTCCTATAAGATTAGTGACAAAACAAAAAAAATACTAGCTATAGCTATAAATAATGGAGGTAATTAAAGTGGCTGAGTCAGTTCGCGTACTGCTTACAGAAGAAGAGGTAGACAAGCGTATTAAGGAGCTTGGAGAGGCAATCAGTAGAGATTATCAGGGACAGACAGTTCATCTTGTCTGCGTTTTAAAAGGTGGTGTATTCTTTATGTGTGAGCTTGCAAAGAGAATTACAGTGCCTGTTACAATGGACTTCATGTCAGCTTCAAGTTATGGAAGCTCAACAAAGTCAAGCGGCGTTGTTAAGATTGTGAAGGACCTTGATGAGCCACTTAAGGACAGACACGTTCTTATTGTTGAGGACATTGTTGATTCAGGAAGAACACTTTCTTATCTAATAAAGATGCTTGGCGACAGAGAGCCGGCAAGCATTAAGCTTTGCACACTTCTTGATAAGCCAGAGCGCAGAGTTACTGATGTTAAGGTTGATTACACAGGTTTTGAGATTCCTGATGAGTTTGTAGTTGGTTATGGCCTTGACTATGATCAGAGATATAGAAACCTGCCATACATCGGAGTGGTTGAGTTTAATTAACTTCTAAAAGGGGGAATTCAGAAGTTGAATCGCACAAAGGGTTATAATTCTATTTTTGCTATTGTAATAGTTTTACTGATAATGATAGTGTTTGTTGAGTATGCGAAGGGATTCATGTCATCAGATACCGGAGCATATTCAAGAACACAGTTAGAGGAAGACATACAGGCAGGAACAGTCAGAAGAGTAGTCATTATGCCTAACACAGAGACACCGACAGGTGCCATCCGTGTTAGCTTTAATGGCGGACTTGACGACGTTACTTTTTATTCTACGGATGTGACAGCTGTTGAAACGCTGGTTGCAGATAATGGCATAAGCTATGAAGTCAAAGATGTGCCGTCTGAAAATGTCCTTATTACCGGAATTATTCCAGTTGTTGTAGGACTGGTTCTAATGGTCTTTATATTCTCAATGTTTACCAATATGCAGGCTTCCGGCTCTGGAAACAACAGAATGATGAATTTTGGAAAGAGTCGTGCCAAGCTTCAGAGTGCTGATGACAACAAGATAAAACTTGATGATGTTGCCGGCCTTAAAGAGGAAAAAGAACAGCTTACAGAAATCATTGAATTCTTAAAGGAGCCCGGAAAATTCACACAGGTCGGGGCAAGAATCCCTAAAGGTGTTCTTCTTGAAGGTGCACCCGGTACAGGTAAGACTCTTCTTGCAAGAGCAGTAGCCGGTGAAGCAGGAGTCCCATTCTTTACAATTTCAGGTTCAGATTTCGTTGAGATGTTCGTTGGTGTAGGTGCTTCAAGAGTAAGAGATCTTTTTGCAGAAGCAAAAAAGAATGCTCCGTGCATAATCTTTATCGATGAAATAGATGCTGTGGCCAGAAGACGAGGAACAGGAATGGGTGGTGGCCACGATGAAAGAGAGCAGACACTTAACCAAATGCTGGTAGAGATGGATGGCTTTGGAGTAAATGAAGGAATTATTGTAATGGCTGCCACCAACAGAGTAGATATACTTGATCCGGCAATTATGAGACCAGGTCGTTTTGATAGAAAGATCACTGTTACAAGACCTGATATCGGTGAGAGGGAAGCTATTCTTAAAGTACATGCCAAGAATAAGCCTCTTTCTGATGATGTAAACCTTAAGCAGGTAGCACAGACAACAGCAGGATTCACAGGAGCTGATCTTGAAAACCTCTTGAATGAGTCTGCTATAAAGGCTGCTACAGAAAACCGACAGTTCATAAATCAGGCTGATATAAATTCATCATTTACAAAAGTAGGAATCGGAACAGAAAAGCGTAGTAAGATCATTTCAGAAAAAGAAAAGAAGATTACTGCATATCACGAGACAGGACATGCAATTCTTTTCCATGTTCTTCCTGATGTGGGACCTGTTCATACAATTTCAATCATCCCTACTGGACTTGGGGCAGCAGGGTATACAATGCCTCTTCCGGAAAATGATGATATGTTCCTTTCTAAAAAGAAAATGCTTCAGGATATTATGGTTTCTCTTGGTGGAAGAATTGCTGAGGAAATCATATTTGGAGATATTACAACAGGTGCTTCAAGTGACATCAGGAAAGCAACACAGGAAGCAAGAAGCATGGTTACCAAGTATGGTATGTCAAGCAATATCGGCGTAATTAACTATGATGAGAACGAGGAAGACGTATTCATTGGATATGATATTTCTCACAAGAAAAATCACAGTGAACTTGTTGCCGGTGAGATTGATAAAGAAGTAAAGGCTATAATCGATAAGTGCTATGCAAAGGCTAAAGAGATAATCCTTCAGTATGAGGATGTATTACATCAAAGTTCAGCACTGCTTATCGAGAAAGAGAAGATTGGAAGAGAAGAGTTTGAGGCTTTATTTGAAGGCAAGACACTTCCGGGAAACATTGAGTTGGAAATTTGATTATACAAAATGCACAAAAACCAAGAGCTGTTTTTAGTATATTTGTGGAGTATTGGTCTTTACGCTAATGGGTGTGGGTGTTAGTATAATACGCGTAACCCCCCAATACATTATATAGTTTTTTGCTATACCCCATAAGAAAGAAATACCTTCTCTAAAAAAGACAGCTACCCGCTGTCTTTTTTGCATTAATAACAAAGTTAGGACTGCCTATGAACAAAAAACTATTATTCCATGATATGACAATGGACTATTTAAGGCCGGCTGAGCCTGATAAGAATAGAATAACTGACTTTAGATTCAGATGTGGTAAAGGAGAGGTTGCAGATATCTTTATCATATGGAACAACGAAAAGCGTGCCATGAAGTATGCGGAGTCAGAAGGGAATTTTGATTATTACGATATTTCTTTTAGTGTCGGTGAAAAACCAGCCACTTATTATTTTGAAATATATGGCAAAGATGGGACAAAGATTTTTTTTGATAAAAGAGGAGCAGTAAGTCAGATTAAAGAGAGTATGCTCTTTAAAATATTCCCGGGCTTTTCCACACCGGCATGGGCAAAAGGTGCAGTTATGTACCAGATATTTGTTGAAAGATTTTGTAACGGTGATACCAGTAATGATGTTCTTTCAGGAGAGTATATTTACAATGGAAGCAGATCAGTACAGGTAAAAGACTGGGAAAAATACCCTGATCCCAAAATAGACTATGCAGAGTTTTATGGTGGTGATCTTCAGGGAGTTATGAACAAGCTTGATTACCTGAAAGATTTGGGAATTGAAGTAATTTATTTCAATCCTTTGTTTGTATCCCCTTCATGTCACAAATATGATACTCAGGACTATGATCATATTGATCCCCATTTTGGAAAGATCGTGGATGATGGTGGAAATCTCCTTGATGAAAACGAGCATGAGAATGTTCATGCGAGTAAATATATAAAGAGAGTGACAAGTAAAAGGAACCTTGAAGAGAGCGATATGCTCTTTGCTAAACTGGTGAGTGAAGCTCACCAAAGAGGCATAAGAGTTATTTTGGATGGTGTTTTTAACCACTGTGGTTCATTTAACAAGTGGATGGATAAAGACAGAATCTATGAAGGCAGTAGTGAATATAATTGCGGCGCATATATTTCTGAGAACAGCCCGTATCATGACTACTTTTCTTTTACCGGTGGAAAGTGGCCATACAACAATAATTATGACGGCTGGTGGGGATATGATACCCTTCCCAAGTTGAATTATGAAGGATCCAAGGCCCTTGAGGAATATATCCTTGGTATTGCCAGAAAATGGGTTTCTGAGCCATATAATGCAGATGGATGGAGACTTGATGTGGCAGCTGATATTGGTCATTCACCGGAATATAATCATCATTTCTTTAAGAGATTTCGAGAGGAAGTTAAAAAGGCCAATCCCGAAGCTATAATTCTGGCAGAGCACTATGGAAAAGCCAAGGATTGGCTACAGGGCGATGAATGGGATACAGTTATGAATTACGATGCCTTCATGGAGCCATTAACCTGGTTTTTGACAGGCATGGAGAAACATAGCGACGAGTTTAGACCTTTAAAATATGGTAATTCCAGAGAGTTCTTCGACACCATGCTTTATGAAGGCGGAGAAAACTTTAGTATGCCGTCACTTTATACAGCCATGAATGAACTGTCAAATCATGATCATTCAAGGTTTTTGACAAGGACAAGTCAAAAAGTTGGCAGATGTGACACTCTTATGTCATCTTCTGCAGAAACAGGCATAAAAAAACCTGTGATGAGAGAGGCTGTAATGGTTCAGATGACCTGGCCGGGAGCACCTACAATTTATTATGGCGACGAAGCGGGAGTCTGCGGATTTACTGACCCTGATAACAGAAGAACATATCCTTGGGGAAAAGAGGATATGGATATGATACGTTTCCACAAGGAAATGATCAGGATCCATAAGGAATGCAGTGAGTTAAAAACAGGTTCTGTAATGGAGCTGCTTGCGGATAATAATATTATTTCTTTTGCCCGTTTTAACAGAGAAGCAGCAACTATAGTTTTTATTAACAACAATGAATTTGAAGTTACCAAGGATATCGATGTGAGTGCTTTGGGAATTCCAAACGATGCATCTTTAAATCAGCTCATCTTAAGCGATGGAAGCGGATTCAGAACTGATATTGGCGGAATCAGAGTAAAAAATAATATTCTTACAATTACACTTTCAAGATTGTCCGGACTTGTGTTACGCTATGACAGCCACGCACCTATCAGCACAGAAGAATTCTGGGCAGACAACACACTTGATTTCGGGTGATTGTGAACTATTTAACTTTATTTTTTAAAATAACGAGTATATAATGATAGTAACCATCAATTACTACATATACAAAGGGAGAAAAACAAAATGTTAGTATCCGCAAAAGACATGCTTGTAAAAGCAAAAGAAGGTCACTATGCAGTTGGCCAGTTTAACATCAACAACCTGGAGTGGACAAAGTCAGTTCTTTTAACAGCTGAAGAACTGAAGTCTCCTGTAATCCTTGGTGTATCTGAGGGTGCTGGTAAATACATGACAGGTTTTGAGACAGTTGCAGCTATGGTTAAGGCTATGGATAAGAGTCTTGGAATCACAGTTCCAGTTGCACTTCACCTTGATCATGGTACTTACGATGGATGCTATAAGTGCATTAAAGCCGGCTTCACATCAATCATGTTTGACGGCTCACACTATAACATCGAAGAGAACGTTGCTAAGACATCAGAGCTCGTAAACGTTTCTCATCAGCTTGGTCTTTCTATCGAAGCAGAAGTTGGTTCAATCGGTGGAGAAGAAGATGGAGTTGTAGGTATGGGCGAGTGCGCTGATCCAGATGAGTGCAAGAGAATCGCAGATCTTGGCGTAGATATGCTTGCAGCTGGTATCGGTAACATTCACGGTAAATATCCAGAAGGATGGCCAGGACTCAGATTTGACGTTCTTGATGCTATTCAGCAGAAGACAGGTGTTATGCCTCTCGTTCTTCATGGCGGTACAGGAATTCCTGCAGACATGATTAAGAAGGCTATTACACTTGGTGTATCAAAGATTAACGTAAATACAGAGTGCCAGCTTTCATTTGCTGATGCAACACGTAAGTATATTGAAGCAGGTAAGGATCTTGAAGGTAAGGGATTTGACCCTCGTAAGCTTCTTGCTCCTGGTGCTGAAGCTATCAAGGCTACAGTTAAGGAAAAGATGGAGCTCTTCGGATCAGTTGGAAAGGCTTGATAATAGTACTATTAAAAAGCGGAGCCCTTTGGCTTCGCTTTTTTCTTACAATAAATCACCAGATCAGGGGGATATATTAAAATGCATAACGAATTGACCAAAAAAGATATAGAGGATATGGAGGCAGAGATCGAACATCGCAAAGTCGTTGTGAGAAAAGAGCTGCTTGAACATGTAAAAGAGGCAAGAGCTCAGGGAGATCTTTCTGAGAACTTTGAGTATTACGCAGCTAAAAAAGCCAAGAACCAGAATGAAAGTCGTATAAGATTTTTGGAAAGAATGATTAAGACTGCGACAGTAATTGACGATAATACTAAATATGACCAAGTTGGAATGAACAAAACGGTTGTAGTAAAAATTGACGATGATGGTTCCGAGGAAACGTACAAAATTGTTACAACAATGCGTCAGAATTCTTTAAAAGGACTTATCAGTGTTGAGTCCCCACTTGGAAAACAATTACTTGGACATAAAGTAGGAGACCATGTTACTATTAAAGTAAGCGATGATTATAGTTACGGTGTAACGATAATTAATATCGAAAATACTGGACTGACAGACGAGGATAGAATTAGGGACTTTTAAAGGAGGACCATATGGGCGAATTACACGTATTTCAACCAGTTAATCCAAATGATCTCGAAACAGGGCCATACAAATTTGTAGGCGACAAGATTCTCATCACGGCTGCTGATGGCAGTAAGGTCAACACTATGTGCGCAGCCTGGGGTGGAGTAGGTTATATCTGGGACAAAAGAGTAACCTTTATATTTGCCAGAAAAGGCAGATACACCAGTGAGATCATCAATGCTTCCGGTGAGTATTCAATCAGTTTCATGAATCAGGAGAAATATCGTGGAACGCTCAAATATCTGTCTATGGTATCAGGCAGGGATGAGGACAAGATTACCAATTCCAGACTCAATATTAATTACCATGATGGAGTTCCTTTTATTGATGAAGCAAGAGAAATAATTATCTGTAAAGTTCTTTATCAGAGGGAATTTGATGAAGATGCCTTGATAGATGACTCCATAAAAGAACAATTTTATTCTAATGGAGATTATCACATTCTTTTTATTGGTGAAGTGAAGACTATTTTACTCAGATAAAACTAACGACTGATGCATATCATATTTTATGAGGGAAATATGGGCGGCGAAAAGCTGAAAAAAACCTTAGTTAGTGTAGTTTTAGATATGGCGCTTATGGCAAGCGCCTTATTAGGCTGCGGTGTACAAAATCCACAGCCTGATCAAATTGAGACTGTAGCAGAAAACGATACAGAAAAAAGGACTGATAGTAATCTAGAAACAATCAGGGTTGCGACCTGGTATGACAGTTCTTATACAGCTAATCTCAGGGCGTATCTTGCCCGCAGGTTTCCAAATTATAAAATTGAATTTGTCTATATAGATAAAGCGCATTATGAGCCAATAATAGATGCTGAGTTCACATTTAACGGCGCACCTGACATTATCTATGTGGATCAGGTAATGGCAAAGAAAAATGCCAGAAATGGGAATATTATTCCATTGACAGAGTACTGCAGTAATTTCGAGGCGGAGAGCCTTGAGGCCTTTTGGTATGACAAGGATACATATGCAGTGCCAAGTACGACATGCTTTGAGTGTATATATCTGAATCAAGGGATATTCGATAAATTTGGAATAAAAGAGCCACATAATAATGAAGAGTTCATTGCAATGTGTGATTTTATCAGAAAGGCCAAGAGGATGAAGCCGCTTTCTGCTGGGATGATGGATTATGAGGCAGTATCCAGCAGCGCACAATCGATACTGCAGGTTAATTTTTTTGGAACTGAGTATGGCAGTGAATTTGGAGCAAGATTGAGAAGTGGCAGATCTATTTTTCATAATGATCTGAATGAATACCTCTCTGATTGGGAGATGCTCTTAAAACATCAGATATTTACAGCAGATATGTACACTATGGATAAGCAGGCGGCCATAGAGGAATTTGTAGCAGAAAAAAGCCTTATGCTTATAGGAGGACCGGAAGATTACAACAGAATACGAGTGGCAAATCCTCAAATGGAGCTAGGAACACTTCCTACAGGATGGGGAAGATATGGTCCGATAATGATTGGCGGATGTAATTGCGGTTTTGCTGTTAACGCAAACAGTAAAAACCTTGATACAGCAAAAGAAGTAGTTGTGTCACTTACAAATAACGAAGGGCAGTTTGCAATCTGGAAAGACCGAGTAGGCAGCAGAAGCTATTTGAAAAAAACATATTTTGATAACCCTGTAGCCTTTGAAGGAATAGAAGAAGTTTTTGCAAAGAATCAATTATACATGCCTGTGCTTCAATGGGGGGATTCAGGCTCTGACATTAACATGATTTTTGGAAAAGAATTACAGCAGGTTCTGAGGGGGAAGGAACCAATTAACATGGCGCTAATGCAAGTGGATATCAAGGTCAACAATATGTATGATAAGTAACCACGTTTAATCTGAGGGCGAGATATGGTTGAGAACAAGAGAAAACTGAATTTCCATAGTTTTAAATTACAACTGCGATTAACATTTATAGTGCTTATTGTAATACCGGTTATTTTTCTGGGAGTATATTCCTACTTTATTGCCAAAAAGAACCTCATAGAGCAGACAAAGGTGGCAATGCATGGCAGTGCCAATGTCATAGCCTATGGTATTGAGAATAATGCCAAAAGAGAAAATGATGTTATAAAGTTCTTTTCGTATGAAGAAAATTTCAGAAGTGTGCTTGAGCATGGTAAAGATGACCCGTTTTCTTTAACAGAGGAACTTACTGAAAAAATAGAGCCGCTTATCTGGTATTACATTGGAAGCGATATGAGTATTGAATCAATACACTTCTATTCAGACCTTATTGGGCAGAATCATATTGGAGAGTTTTTGAGTAAACCTAAGGATGAAATGGAAGAAAGGTGGTACCAACTGTGTCGAAATGATTATGGGGCGCAGTGGGTGGCAGAGGAGGATGGAGGGACATACATCATCAAAGCCCTTCTGGATGTGAGTACATCTTCTAAAGTGATTGGTATTGTAGTACTAAAGGTAAATAATGAATTTTTCTTTTCTATTACAAAGCAGTCCAGCTATCTGAACAACGGAATTATTATAAGTGATGAAAACGGCTCCATAATAACGGAAAAAGAAATAGCTGATTCAAATTTAAATGAACAGATAAAGAAAACAATATTCAGTGGAAACATTGATGGAGAAAGCGAATCATTTATTACCACGGATGACTATTTTCTTATGGCTTCTGGCAAGATGTCAAATGGATGGCGGCTCTTTTACTATGTCGATAGGAGCGAAATTGTAGTTGAAGTTATGTCCATACTATCATCAGTCATGCTGATTGCCGGAGTTATCTTTATTATTGCATTTCTTATTGCCACTATCATATCCAACAGGATGAGTAGTAGAGTAAGTAAGCTTAATAACGCCGCTCATCAGATAAGAAATGGAAATTTTGATATTGAGATACATGACGATGGAAAGGATGAGATAGCAGATCTTTCAAGTTCCATGGAAAACATGGCAGCCAAGCTGAAATACATGGTTGATGAGATCAATCAGAGAAATCAGGAAGATCTTCTTGTAAAAGAGAGCGACATTCATTACAGAGAATGGCTTTTTGATTTTGTGGTTGAAAAAAATAATGACATTCTCGCCGTTGTAAATGAGGATGATTACTCATGCAATTTTCTTACATCCAATGCAGAATCAATTCTTGGAATATCCATGGAAGACATGCAGAAGGACATTAGAGTCCTTACGAAAGCGCAGAGAGAGGGTAGCGAGGAAAGATTAAAAGACATTATTGAGGATTGCAATAATAAAGGCGATGCGAGGAACATTGATGAGATAAGGTTTGAGAATGTTAAGACGGGTGAGCACTTGTACTATCGTGGCGTGGTTATCTGTACAATTGATGATGGTGGAAAAAGAATGGCCATTGCCCTGTATGACATAACACAGGAGATCAGAAGAAATCATCAGCTTCAGGAAGCTCTTAATGCTGCAGAAACAGCCAATAAGGCAAAGACAAGTTTCTTGGCTAATATGTCCCATGATTTCAGAACACCTATGAATGCCATCACCGGTTTTAACCTGCTTATTGATAAACACGCAGAAGAACCTGATAAGGTAAAAGAATATACGCATAAGATAAGTCTGGCATCTCAGAATCTTCTTTCTCTTCTTAATGACGTTCTTGATATGAGTAAGATCGAGAGCGGAAAGACCACTCTTGATATAAAGGAAGTAGCTATAGGCCTTCTTTTGGAAGAAATCAATTCTGTTATAAGCTTCCAGGCCAAGGCCAAGAATCAGGAGTACATAGTAAGAATCGAGGAGATGGAACATGACACATTCATGGGTGATAAACAAAGAATAAACGAAATCCTCATGAATATTCTGGGTAATGCTATTAAATACACCCCTGAGGGTGGAAAAATCGAGTTCCTTATAAATGAGTCACCCTCTTCATCTGAAGGTTTCCAAAATGTCAGATTTACCATAAAAGATAATGGCATAGGAATGAAGCCTGAATACAAAGACAAAATATTTGATGCTTTCACACGAGAAGACAAGGGGGCAACCAAGGGAATCCAGGGAACAGGACTTGGAATGGCAATTACAAAGAGCCTTGTTGAACTTATGGGTGGCACGATCCGCGTTGAAAGTGAAGAAGGCAAGGGAAGTACATTTATAGTCAACTTAAGGCTTAAAGCTGTAGACGAAAAGGATGTTGGCTTCTGGAAAGCTCATGGAATCAGTTGTGCAATGCTTGTTGCGGAAAAACCTGAAAGCTATGAGCAGATCAGAACAGCTCTGGAGGCAGATGATCTGGAAATGATGGAGTCAAAGACCGGTTTTGAAGCGATTCATGCTATTGAAAACTGTAACAGCGCAGGGAAACTGATCGATCTGATCCTCATCGACAATGAAGTAGAAGCTATGTCTGCCGCAGAAATCGTGAAGATGGTAAGGTCAAAAGACAGAAGAAATAACAGTCTTGTGCTTGTTATGGCGGATTCTTATGAGGATGTGGAAGATGAGCTAAAGAAAGCAGGAGCTAATGACATTCTGCCCAAGCCTGTATTTATCTCAACTCTCAAACAGACTGTTGAGGATATGACAGCGAGAGCTTCGGCAAAAGATACAAAGGAGGAAAAGAATCCTCTTGAGGGAATGAAGTTCCTGGCAGCGGAGGATAATGATATTAATGCAGATATCCTCACAGAGCTTATGAGCATGGAGGGCGCAACTGTGACAAGGGGCGTTAATGGACAGGAGGTAGTTGAGATGTTCAAGGAGGCAAAAGAGGGTGATTATGACATGATCCTTATGGACATCCAGATGCCAGTTATGAACGGTTATGAGGCAGCTGCAGCTATAAGGGCAATTCCAACTGACTGGGCGCAGAGGATACCAATCATCGCCATGACAGCCAATGCCTATGCCGATGACGTACAGCAGGCCTTTGATGCAGGTATGAATGCTCATGTTTCCAAACCTATTGATATCAAAGTTGTAGAACGGACTATTTTGGAATTTAAAAAATAATAAATGTCTTTTAGTACATTTTTATGAGAAAATATAAGTATAATCAGCGTAATGGAGGGAAAGACTGTGAGAGGGACAAAAAAGATTACTGAAGATATTATATGGATCGGAGGAAGCGACAGGAGACTGTCAAAGTTTGAGAATATCTTTCCGATTCCTGAAGGGGTATCATATAACAGTTATTTTATCGATGATGAGAAAACAGCTGTATTTGATACGGCAGACATTTCTGTGTCTGATCAGTATTTAGAAAACCTTAAGGAAGTTTTAAACGGTAAGAAGCTGGATTATCTGGTGGTCCTACATATGGAGCCGGATCACTGTTCACTTATTGATACAGTTGTAAACCTCTATCCGGAAGTTACAATAGTCGGGAATTCCAAGACGTTTACATTTATGCAGCAATTCTTCCCGGGAGCAGCAGATTACAAGAAGCTTGAAGTAAAAGAGGGAGATACCCTTTCCACAGGTAAGCATACATTCCATTTTGTGTCTGCGCCTATGGTTCACTGGCCGGAAGTTCTAATTGCTTATGATGATGCCTCAAAAGCTCTTTTCTCTGCAGATGCCTTTGGTACCTTTGGAGCGCTTGATGGTGGAATTTTCGCCGATGAGTATGATTATGAAAAAGAATTTCTGGATTCTTCCAGAAGATACTATGCCAATATTGTTGGTAAATATGGAATGCAGGTACAGGCTACACTGAAAAAGGCAGCAGGGCTCGATATCCAGATGATTCTTTCTCTTCACGGCCCTGTTTGGAGAAAGAATATTGAATGGCTGCTTGAAAAATACGAAAAGTGGAGCACATACACTCCTGAGACAGAAGAAATTGCGCTTGTTTACGGAAGTCTTTATGGACACACCAAAAGTGCAGCTGAGGCGGTTGCTTCAGGGCTTAGGGAAAAGGGAAAGATTGTTAAGGTGCATGATGTATCAGGCACTGACATTTCCTATTTGATCGGCGAAGTGTGGAGATGTAAGACGATTGTTATAATTTGCCCGACTTATAACGGCGGAGTATATCCACCAATGGAGGCATTTCTTAATGACATGATCGCACTTGGAGTTCAAAATCGCATTTTTGCTCTTGGACAAAACGGAACCTGGGCACCGATGACTGTAAAACTTATGACAGATAAGCTTTCTGCGCTTAAGAATATTACTATTTTGGAAAATGCGCTTACAATAAAGAGTGCACTCCACGCTGAAGATCAGGGGCAGATAGATGCTTTCGTTGAAAGTATTGTAAAAGCGTAAATTTTTTTGACATAAGTACAGATAGTAATTATATTATTAATGGTCTAACAAAATTAAGAATTACTTTGGAGGAATGTTGTGAGAAAAGGATCTTTTTTTAAGAAGGTAATGGGTGTAGCGCTCACAGCAGCAACTATTTTTGTGGCTGCTTCAAGCTATAGCCTTGTTACAAATAATGAGGGAGTAGTAGCCCAGGCTGCAGGAAGAGTAGTAAGCATAGGGTCCTGCACTATACAGGGGGATCAGGTTGTTGTTAATGTTTCAGCAAGCACTCTTCCTTCCTCAGATGATGGAAAGTATTATCTTTATGCTGATGAAGTATATCAGGATGGCACGGTTGGAAAGGTAGTTGCCACTACTGAAAGAGCAGGAAATGCAACATTTACATTTCCGCTTAATTTCTATTCAGCAGAGTCAAACTTAAGTAAAAAATTTTTGGTAGCTGTAAAGAGCGGTGGATCAATGGTTCAGGTAAGTGACGAGCACTACATCACAAACCCTGAAGCAATTGCAACGAAGACAGTTGCTCGTAATGACCACGGTATGAAGGGCATCCTTCCTAACAGTGCTGATGAGGCTACTTTCAAGGACCTGGGAATCGCACAGATGGTCTACAATCTTTACATGGGCGATATCGTAGGCCCTGGTGATGGCTCAAACGTTGTTAACTTTAGCTACAATGGAGTTGATTATCAGTTTAACGGAGCTGCTCTTGCACAGTATGATGGATTTGTTCGTTGGTGCTCAATCAATAATTTTCAGCTTACAATGACAATTCTTAATAATAAGACAGAAGCTGGAGCAGACCTTATTCATCCGCTTTCAAGAGATGCGCATGTTTGCCCTGGCTATGCAATGAACACCAAGGAAGATTCAGGAACTCAGCATCTTAAGGCAATTGCAGCTTTCCTTGCTCAGAGATATTCAGGTGGAGCATACGGAACAGTTGATAATTGGGTAATTGGAAACGAAGTTAATGCCAGAACAGAATGGTATTACATGAATTCAACAAACCTTGAGCTCAATGTCAGCGAGTATGTAAAGGCTTTCCGTATATTCTACAATGAGATTAAGGCTGTTAATGGTAATGCAAGAGTGTATACTTCTTTTGACCAGGAATGGTGTAGAAAATCCAATCCAGGATGCTTCATGTCAAAAGAGTACCTTGATAGATTTAACTATTATATAAACCGTGAGGGTAATGTTGACTGGTCACTTTCAGTTCATCCTTACAATGCACCACTTTTTGATCCATATGCATGGAAGCAGCAGTCACAGTATGTAAGTCCTTCACTTAATACTCCTTACATAACAATGGAGAATATTTACATACTAACAGATTATATGTGTCAGGCTTCATTCCTTTCACCAAGCGGGAAGGTCCGTAATATCTCACTTTCTGAGATCGGATTTACATCAAGCTTCGGCGAGGATGCACAGGCAGCATCACTTACCTATGCATATACAATGGCGGAGAACAATCCATACATTTCAAGCTTTATCCTCTTTAGAGAGACAGATAACGCACATGAAATCGAGAGCCATATCGCTCAGGGATTAAAAAATCTTGATGGCAGCAAGAAAATGTCTTATGATTTTTACAAGTACCTTGGTACTGCACAAGCTGCTACATACAAGGCGCAAGCTTCTCAGATCATTGGACAGGATGTTGATGCACTTGTAACTAATAGAACATTCCTTTCAAGAAAAGGATGGTTCTTAAACGATTAATAGCAGATTTAAGGCGGCAGACCAAATGGTCTGTCGCTTTTTCTTTTTTATAAAAAAGTGTTAGGGGAGCTGGTTACCGTTAGCGACCGTATTTTGGTCGGTTACGGTATCCGCATCCGACCAGACTATGTCAGATAATAAACTGGCGTTATTAGAGGAGAAATAATGGATAGAGATTTGTTAGGGAGTATGTATAATGACTTTTTTACCAGTATTCCAAAAACTACTGATGTAAAAAAGTCTGAGGTTAAGAGTGAAGCAGATGCTGTAAAACAGGCAAGAGATGCCATAGATGAAGCAAAAGCACTTGTGAAGTCAGGTCCTACAGTTGAAAAATCAGAAGAAGTAAAAGATCAAGAATCGGAAACAGATCCAATGGAGGATTTAGACAAGCTTATCGGGCTTGATACAATAAAGGACGATGTAAAAGAGCTGACTTCTTTCGTTAAGGTTCAAAAGGCCAGGAAAGAACAGGGACTTAAATCTGTTCCGGTTTCACTTCACCTTGTTTTTACCGGAAATCCCGGAACAGGTAAAACTACTGTAGCAAGAATTATAGCAAGGATTTATAAACAGATAGGAGTTCTTTCAAAGGGGCAGCTTGTTGAGGTGGACAGATCAGGCCTTGTTGCAGGATATGTTGGACAGACTGCTATAAAGACTCAGGAGCAGATAAAAAAAGCAATGGGAGGAGTTCTTTTTATTGATGAAGCTTATTCCCTTGCTCAGAAGGATGATGCATTTGGCCAGGAGGCAATAGATACAATACTTAAGGCAATGGAAGATAACAGAGACGATTTTGTTGTTATCGTTGCCGGATATACAGGGCCTATGAAGAAGTTCATCGACAGCAATCCCGGCCTTAAGTCCAGATTCAATAAATATATTGAATTTCCGGATTATAATATCGATGAGCTTGAGAAGATATTCTATCTCAATTGTGACAAATATGATTACAAAGTTGATGAAGATGCCAAGCATCAGATAAGAGCTCTTATTACAGCCAAGAAGATCGAAAACATCGATAATTTTGCTAACGCAAGAGAGGTAAGAAATCTTTTCGAAGAGATAATAACCAATCAGGCCAGAAGAGTTGCAACACTGGAGAATCCTTCAAGTGAAGATATGATGAAGATTGTGCTTGAAGATCTCAGTGATAAGGTTGAAGAAGTTAAGGAGCCTGATGAGGCTGAAAAGGTAGAAAAAGCAGAAGATAATAATGAAGCAGCAAAGGCTGATTAAAATGAAGAAGGCTCAGGGGAGTGACACCCTGAGCCTTCTTGCATAATTTAATATAGAACCGAAGAGTTTGTATTAGAGCTTTTATCAAGCATTGCTCTCGTGAAGTGAAGTGGAATCAATATCTCCAAAGAGGCCAAGCTTGTAGAGTGCCGGGCGAAGTGCAATGTAGGCAACTACTGCGATTGCTGAGTTTATTACGGCATTTATGATAGTAGTGTAAGTTGTTATTGCTACAAGGGCCTTGATGGCAGAAGCAGCTTTTTCTGCATCAGGAGTTAAAAGTGTGTACCACACATATTTAAGTGAAGGCTCGAAAATGCAGTTAAATCCAAGTGCAGCAACAGCTGAAATAATTGACCATTTTACAATGTATGTCTTTGGATGATTATGTGAAATGTTAGCAATCTTATGAGCAACGAGGCCTGCGATAAGACCAATAACAAGCTTGCAGATAAATGTTCTGGGAGCTGACTGGGCATATCCACCGAGGATATCAGCAAGTGAAAGTCCGATAGCACCGGCGATTCCGCCATAAGGGCCACCAAGTAAAAGTGCTCCGAGGACTACAAATGCATTTCCTACATGAATCTTGGTTCCGGCAGCGTTGATAGCAGGGAAAATAGCATAACCAACATAGCAAAGAGCTGCCATGAGGCCTGAATAGGTTATCTTGAGTAAAGTCTGATTCTTTTCACGATTGTTCATAATATTACTCCTCCGTGTTGTTTTTTCATACTGTGTAATATAACATTAAGGTGGTACTATTAAAATTACCAAAAATGGAGAAAATTATATGACCAGATATATAGAAATCTATGAAGATGTCAGGAAAAAAATAGTATCAGGTGTTTATGCTTATAATACAAAACTTCCGTCAAAACGTGTAACTGCGGAAAACTATGGAGTAAGCGTGATCACAGTTGAGCATGCTTATGAACTGCTGGTTGAAGAGGGCTATATTATAACCAGGGAAAAAAGCGGGTATTTTGTAAGCTATAGGGAAAATGAGTATTTTTATGGTAATAAATCAGAGCAGCCAATTAGAAAAGTAAGCAGTTTTAAAGTGGCCGAGAAGGCAGAAGAGATTTCTTTTAACATATATGCCAAGACCGCCCGAAGAGTGTTGTCAGAATACGGGGAAGAGATCAAGGTAAGGCCTGACGCTTATGGCTGCGAAAACTTAAGAATGGCCATATCGGATTATCTCGCCAAAAACAGAGGGATAGAGGCGGATTATAGAAGAATTGTCATAGGCTCCGGAGCCGAATATTTGTATGGCCTTATAGTAAGAGCTTTGGGGAGAGAAAAGATTTTTGCTATTGAGGATCCCTCTTATCACAAAATTTTAAATGTCTATGAGGCAGAGGGGGTAACTACCGATAAACTGCCGCTGGTAGCTGATGGAATAGACAGTGAATCCTTGTGGGAAAGCAGTGCAGAAGTCCTTCATGTTACCCCATATCGAAGCTTTCCAACAGGAGTTACGGCCTCTGCTGCAAAGAAATCTGAGTATATCAAATGGAGCCGGAAGCGGAATGGAATTATTATAGAGGACGATTTTGAATCAGAGTTTTCAGAGAGCAGAAAGCCTGAAGAGACTCTGTATTCACGGGATGACAGTGGAAGAGTTATCTATGTTAATACTTTTAGCAGAACCATCGGCTCTTTTATGAGAACTGCCTATATGGTAATTCCTGAAAGGCTTGAAGAGCAGTTTAGGGATAAGATTGGTTTTTATTCCTGTACAGTTCCGGCTCTTGAGCAGTATATTTTGGCTGAACTTATTGAAAATGGGGACTTTGTGAGGCATATCAACAGAGTCAGAAGAAAAAGAAGAGAAAATCACAACGACAAAATGTAAAATATAGTTGACATTATGCTATCGCAAGTGTATTATGTAACTATCAGCTGAGAAAGTAGTTTATAAATATGATTTTTTTTGGAGGTTAGTTATGAGTAGTTATTCATTGGGAGTAATAGTTGGACTTGCAGTTACATTTGCGATTTTACTGATATCATTTTTTCTTAGGAAAAAGTATCATGCAGGAGAGGAGCACTACGACGAAAGGCAGATACTTATAAGAGGCAAGGGCTATAAGATAAGCTTCATAACAGTTGTCGTTATCAACGCATTTTATTCTCTTTTCTTTTATGGAATAACAAAAGATTTTGTTTCTCCACAGTTTGTGGTACTTGCATCTGCATACATCGGTATAGTTGTTTACACATTGTACTGCATATTTAACGATGCATATCTGCAGGTTGGGCAGAAGGCAAAAACATGGATAATAGTTCTGCTTATAGTTACTATAAGCAACGCATACTGTGCAATAGTAAGTCTTGATCGCGGCTTTAATGATGCAGGTTTTGCAACAAGTTTTTCATTTAATACTTTGTTTGCGGTTTCTTTTGCAGTAGTGCTTGCTGGTATAGCAATCAAGTATTTCCTGGATAAGAGAGGTGCTGCGGATGAAGAATCTTAAGATGAAAGCTGCCCGCGCCGGCAAAGATCTGTCCCAGCAGCAACTTGCCGACCTGTGCGGGGTATCAAGGCAGACAATCAATGCCATAGAAAAGGGGGACTACAATCCTACAATCAGCCTTTGTATTGCTATATGCAAGGCTCTGGATAAAACACTTGATGAATTGTTCTGGGAGTAACAAAAGAAGGTGGACACATTTGCTTACCAAAAAAGCGGATTTGAGAAATTCTCAAATCCGCTTAAATTCTGAGTCGAGGCGACAAGATTCGAACTTGCGACCTCTGCGTCCCGAATATCGAGGGGGATTTTTTATCTTATCCCTTTATGTGACAACTCGGCTTATTACCTATCTCAATCAAGTCCCAAAACATAGTTTAACACAGATTAACAAGGAATAAAAAACATAATAAGAACTTTTTGGTAGAACAAATAGTAGAATAAAAAGCTCTCTATAAACTTGTAACTTAAGTTTACGGAGAGCTTTTTAAGCTCTTTTTTTAATCCAGTCAAAGGAGCAACTAAATGGCAATACTTAAAAATAAAACTCAGGGAAACTATACAGTAGTCTCCCAAAACATCATGAGGGACAGAAACCTATCACTAACAGAGCGTGGTATGCTTCTTACCCTTCTTTCTTTGCCGGATAACTGGAATCTGACAATCAAAGGTCTCTGTCAGATCCTCCCGGATGGAAAGGACAGGGTGTCCAAGACTCTTAACAGCCTCATAGAAAAAGGCTATATCACGAGAGAGCAGAACAGGGATGGTGGAGGCAAGTTTGATTCAACTAACCTTGAAGTCCACGAATCTCCTAGCGCATCACCCTCACCTTCACCTGATGATCCAGGCAGAAAGATAATCAAAGAATTCCCCATAAAACCTGAATCTTCACCGTGTCCTGAAAACCCGGATGCGGTAAATCGGGATACGGGAAAACCGCATGCGGAAAACCCGCCACAATATATTAATAATAAATCTAATAACTATAAATCTATTACTCAAGAAGTGTGTAAGGCGGACACACTCACGGATGCTGAATATGATGATCTGGTTTCAGAGTTTGGCAAGGCAAACGTTGACTATCAGATACAGCGTATCAGGGATCGTGGCTATAAGGGATGCCTTAACTACGAGACCATAAGAAGCTGGTGCAAGGAGCGGCTTGACAGGCCGTCAGCTTTTCAGAGCTCGCCGCCGAGAAAGAATGCCTTCTGCAATTTCCAGCAGAACGAGTATGACTTTGAAGAGCTGGAAAAGAAGCTCTTATGTAACTAAAAACAAATATCAGAGAAAACGGAGGATTTTAAAGGTATGAATAATTTGTATGCAGATGGAAAGTTAGTGATCGGAATTGATCACGGTTATGGAAACATGAAAACAAGGAATGTGGTGTTTAAGAGCGGAGTTAAGTCCTATAGCGAGGAGCCTGCAATAGCAACCAACGTCCTGCAGCTTGACGGCATGTACTACGTTATCGGTGAGAACCATAAAGTTTTCATTGCCAACAAGGATGAGGATAGTGACTACTATATCCTCACGCTGGCAGCAATTGCTAAAGAGCTTGAGATCAGAGGTTTAAGGTCAGCCGATCTGATACTTGCTGCAGGACTTCCCCTTCACTGGATGTCCAAGCAGAAAAGCTCATTCAGGGATTATCTGATGAAAAGACCTGAAGTCAGTTACAGGTACTGCGGGAAGTACTATCACATCAGAATATGCGATGTTGCAGTCTATCCGCAGGGATATGCAGCAATAGCAGCTTCCCTTGGAGACTACAAGGGAGTGCATATGCTGGCTGACATAGGCAACGGCACCATGAACACGCTGGTGATAACAAACGGCCGCCCCTTATCTGACAAAAAGTTTACAGATAAGATCGGCGTTCATGAGTGCGTAAAGCATATCATGAATGAGGTTCAGGCAGAATGCGGAAAAATCCCGGATGAAAGTATCATTGAGGACTTCCTCATAAATGGAACAGCTGAAGTTTCTGAAAGGATTCAGGCGGTAATGAGGCGCGAAGCGGTCAGATATACCGAGATGATCTTCGATAAGCTCAGTGAGTACGAATATGATCCGGAGCTTGTAAAGCTCCATATCATCGGAGGCGGAGGATGCCTTATAAGGAACTTCGGAAAATATGATGCTTCAAGTGTGGAGATTATTGTAGACATCTGTGCTACAGCCAAGGGCTATGAGGAGCTGTACAATTCACAGTATCTTGCGAGGAAGGGAGCTTAAGCTCTCTTTTCTGAGGTAATGTCATGAAGGAAAAAAGACTAAGCATAAGATTTCGGATGGATAATCCCCAGGATAAAGAAGCCTGGGAATTACTCCAAAGGATTTCTGAAGAGAAAAATATATCCAAGAATGCAGTAGCTCTCAGACTTATATGTAAAGGTGCAGTAAGTACTGAGAGCATGGAAAGTATTTCATTAAATGTGGTTGCCGAAAGAATTGCTGAACTGGTCGCCAATAAGCTGGTAACAGATAATAGGTTGATCAAAGAAGCATCTTTTTGTGAAAAAGGGCACACTACCACAGCGATAACTAAGGATGAGCCACAAACAGATGAATATAGGGCTGTCAGCGAAGATGCCCTCAGTTTTCTTGATGAATTTTAATGTGGCATCACTTTGAAGCCACTTGAAAATTCATATGGCATCAAAATAATGCCATGAGGACGAAAACTGAGATTGCTCGCTGCGGCGAGGCGATTTACCAGAAATGAAAACGGCGCAGTTCGCACCGCTTTCATTTCTTCCCAGTTTGTTCGACACCTGACCACTTAGAAGGGGCAAATAGTCCACTGGACTGTTTGCTCCTTCTTCGTTTGCTGGAATGAAGAACACTAATATCACTTCCTGGCGGAACCGATATTAGCGTCCATCACTCCAGCATCATGTATCTCCAACCGGGCAAATCGCAAGACCACATATTCTCCCTATCGCCGCCACGTCATCCCGATATTCGATGCCGTATCGGCGATAGAAAGAATATGGCAAGTTTCGCAAAGTGGCAAGCCACATTGCACCGCTTCATCGAAAACGCCTATCGGCATTTTCTCTTTCGCTAAACTTGCCAGATGGGCTTCGCCCCCTTGGAACCCCAGCAAAGGTTTATCCGACCTCTGCACACCGGAGCCGACTACCGGACTTCAGAAAAAGAAATCATCCCCCGGATAATTTCTTTTTCTACGTTCGATAGTCTAGAGGCTCTGCCTCTGCACTCCGCCAAAGGGTCTCGCTCCCTTTGGAAACCAGCGAAAAAAATGAGAGGAGTAAATTTAATCATGGGAATAGCTAAACGAAGAAGAAATAAAGCAATCACCATACGCATGAATGCTGCTGAGTATGATGCATTGCAGGGCAAAATAAAAGAATCCGGATTGACACAGCAGTCATTTATCATAAGTGCAATCCGTGACTCAAACATCACCTCTGCCAAGGAGTTAGAGGTAATAAAGGATATCAGCAGGAATTTTGCTGATCAGGACAGGCAGCTGAGAGGAATAGCTACCAATATCAATCAGATGGCACATGTTGCAAATGGTCAGGGTCTTTTACCAACAGTAGAAAAACTGGATGAGATCTCTGATAAGATTTTGGAATTCCGGAAGGAGGATGATAATAGATGGCGATTAATAAGGCAGTCGGTAAGCCCGCTAAAAGCCACGGGGGCTTGAGAAATACCATAGAGTACGTGCTAAAGGATGAAAAGGTCAAGGAAGGCTATCTGGATGTAATCGGACCGTATCTTGAACCTACAGTCAACTACGATGCAGTGTACAGGACCTGGATTGAAGAAAAGAAGCTGTGGGATAAGGATTCTGGAAGGATGTGTGCCCATAACGTGATCAGTTTCCACAAAGATGAACAGGTCACCCCTGCTGAGGTGCTTGAAATTGGAAAGGCTTTTGCAGAGGAGTTCTTTTCAGGACACCAGAGCGTAGTTGCTGTTCATCAGGATAGAGATCACCTTCACTGTCATATCGTAACCAACAGCGTTTCCTATATTGATGGCCGAAAGCTCCATCAGTCCAAAAAGGATCTGGAGCAGCAGAAGGTATTCACTAATAATCTTTGCCGTGAAAAAGGACTGCATGTAGCTGAGAAAGGACGTCACTTTGATGGTACGCCTATCGAGCCAGGCGAGATCATCGCATGGAATAAGAACACTTACAAGCTTCTTACCAATGACTCAAAAAAGAGCTTTTTGGCAGACTGTGGTATTGCCCTTATGGAAGTGATCCCAAGGTCTGCCAGCAAAAAGGAATTCATTTCAGGCATGGCAGAAAAAGGATGGTCAGTAAAGTGGGAGGACAAACGCAAGCACATAGTATTTGAAAATGAACGCGGAGATAAGGTCCGTGACAGCAAGATTGAAAAGACCTTTTCAGGTCTTAAAGTGAACAAGGAGGATTTAGCAATTGAATTTGAAAGACAGAATGAACTCAGGCTTGGAAATACAGAAGCCACAGAACCTGGAAATAGATCCGAAGAATCAGAGTACCTTGATCGATACTACGCAGAAGTCGAATCAGTCATCGCTGGAATCTCTGGTGGAGGCTCAGTCGGAGGCTCTTCGGAAGCTGACAGCGGAGAACCATCAGAAGGATATGCGGATAGAGGATCTGAGAAATCAGATACAGAGCAGCTTGTCAGAGAAGTCAGAACTGATATCTGTAATAGCAGAGCTCAGAGCAGAGAACTCATCAGTGCAGAGCGTAAATCAGTCGATCGCGAAAGAGAACGACGACTTGAGGAACAGAGGCGGGCTCTTGAGCAGGAAAGAACAGCAGAAATTAGCTGCAGATCTCGAAGACACTCAGAGCCTTCTCGTTGATACTAGAAAGCTCGTTGATATATCTAATGTTGAAACGGTACAAAAAGCTCAGGCAGCCCAGGAGGCTGCCGAGCTTAAGGCGAAGAAAGACATAGCTGACTACAAGGAACTGGCTGATGGAAAGATTAACAAAGCTGTTGAGGCCAAGATCGAGGCAAAGAAAAATGCAAAGTTCATGGTGGATAGAGCAAAGAAGAAGGAGCGTATAGCTTGGGAATCTCTTTCTACTACCCTCTTCTGCTGTCTTATTGCGTATCCTGCATTCTTAAATGACTTGTGGGATGCATTAACACTGCCCTTCATGTGGGTTTGGAATGGAATAAATGACTATACTTACTGGTTGAAAACTCCATATTATTCCAGGTATATAGGCGGAGCCACAAAGCTTTATGCCTATTCTGCCGGCATGGCATGGCTTCTTAGGATAACTAGCTTGATTTTGGTGATAGCTCTAATTGTTGGTGCTTGCTATGGTATTTGGATTGGCGTTCATTACTATATAAAACGATGGTGCAACCTATCATTAAAGATGTTATTAGTATCAACTGGCGCTGTCATAGTCTTCGGTGAAGGTATCCACAATTTAATGAAAATCAATTTGGTAGCATTATTCATCTTTATACAATTAGCATATCTTGGACTTCTCATTTACTTTGATGATTATTTTGAAACTAGGAATAAGAGCTGTGAGTGGATCCAAATTCAGAGCAGATAGTTTTAGATTTTTTGAGATCATTTTTGCATATACTTGGCTTATACTAATAGCTTTGTTGATTATTGTAAAAAAAACATGATAAAATAATGTTCAACAAATAATGATATCTTGAAAAACATTGTTTTTACAAGAAAGGCTTGACAGTTATGGCGCAGAAAATACAATTGCTGACAGCACAGCACAGCACAGCACAGCACAGCACAGC
>NZ_FOXO01000010.1:0-1603 GCF_900115735.1 Butyrivibrio proteoclasticus | reverse complement strand
ACAGCACAGCACAGCACAGCACAGCACAGCACAGCGGGCTAACTGCGCCCTTTTTGCGTCTTGCGATTGCGAGGCGCTTGAAACTGAATACAACATTCGTGATGGATAACCGTCGGATTCTGACGGGGTAAGTATACCCTGTCAGGTTCGGCGGTCTTTTTATATAAAAATTATTTTCTAGGAGGGAATTTGTAATGAAACAAAAAAGAAAATTAGGAAGGAAGCTGCTGAGCTTTTTGCTCACGCTGGCTCTTGTTCTCGGGCTGATGCCGGGGATGGGGCTGACGGCGTATGCAGAAGATACTGAACCACCGCTAACCACCATTACAGCAATAGCCAAAGAGCAAGCAAACTACAGTACGGCGAATGTAGCAACCGTTTCATTCAGTTATACTGCAGGAGGGAGCTCAGCATACCTCGCTAACTGGGGATGGTGGGGATACGGTTGGTCGGCCACCGTCAATGCTGCCAAAGGATACACCATCACCAAATGCGTATTTTATGACGATGCCGATCGCACTGCCACAGACAGTTCGTCTCCCTTTGTAGTTGAAACCACAGAAGCGGATAAGACGCCGCAAGTAAATGGCACACCCATTGATGGTGGCAAAATGCAAAGTAAGGGTATAAAAAAGATTGAGGTCTATGGCTACGCTACGCCTGCGGCTACATATAGTGTTAACGTCACCGCAGGCGACAACATGACCAAAACCACAGATTCCGGAGCAGAATCACAGACCGTATCTGTTGCGATAACAGACGTGGTTTATACAGCAGATTCCGGTTATTATTTTCCTACAGATTACAGCGTTGCTTCCGTCAATGGAATCGGAGTGACTCGCAACAGCTATACACAAATTACGGTTTCTGGAACGCCGACCGCGGATACTGAAATCACCTTGATAGCTCCGACAGAAAAAACAACACCATCTGCACCTACATTAGCAGCTGCAGTAAACTGTACGACCGCAGACAATAACGACGGAAAACTCACCGGCGTTACAACTGCAATGGAATATCAAAAGTCGGGTGCTGCAGAATGGACTGCCGGAACAGGTAGTGATATCACAGGCCTTGTTCCAGGAACCTATTATGTGCGTTATAAGGAAACTGATACGACCAATGTATCTGGCAATCAGGAACTGACGATTGCGGGGTATACTGCACCATCTTTCACGGTAACCTATAAGGTAGTCCATGGAACATGGTCGGATAATAGCACAACAGACAAGACGGAGACTGTTCAAAGTGGATCTAAGCCTGCAAGCGTGCCTACCGGCATGAAGGCGGCTGAAGGTTACACAGGCGGAAGCTGGGACAAGAACCCGGCAGATACGACTATCACGGAAGCAACGACATTTACTTATACTTTCACAGAAAAGCAGAAAGTAGCAACACCTACATTTTCACCTGAAGCAGGCACATATACAGGAGAACAGAGCGTAATAATTTCATGTACAACAGATGGTGCAGAAATCTATTACACAACAGATGGAAGCGATCCATCTTCTTCAAGCACAAAATACAGCAGCGCAATCGCTGTAGGTGAGACCACGACCATCAAGGCAATCGCTGTTAAGGATGGAATGACGGACAGCTCAGT
>NZ_FOXO01000016.1 GCF_900115735.1 Butyrivibrio proteoclasticus | reverse complement strand
CGAGCTGGGTTCAGAACGTCGTGAGACAGTTCGGTCCCTATCCGGCGCGGGCGTAGGATATCTGAGAGGAGCTGTCCTTAGTACGAGAGGACCGGGATGGACGGACCGCTGGTGTATCAGCTGCATCGCCAGATGCATAAGGCTGGGTAGCCACGTCCGGAAGGGATAAACGCTGAAGGCATCTAAGCGTGAAGCCCCCCTCAAGATGAGATATCCCTTACGCAAGTAAGTAAGACCCCTTGAAGAGTACGAGGTTAGATAGGCACAAGGTGTAAGCATGGTGACGTGTTGAGCTGATGTGTACTAATAGGTCGAGGGCTTATCCAAGAAGGTAAGTATAGAAAATGGATTGAGAGATCAGTGTTCGGTTTTGAAGGTACAATACTTCAAAGATGGCCCGGTGGCTCAGCTGGTTAGAGCGCCGCCCTGTCACGGCGGAGGTCAGGGGTTCGAACCCCCTCCGGGTCGCTTAATTTCATAAAGTTTTTGGTTTACTTTGAACGGGATCTTAGCTCAGCTGGGAGAGCATCTGCCTTACAAGCAGAGGGTCACAGGTTCGAGCCCTGTAGGTCCCATTTTTCAAGATAACACAATTCGTGTGTAAGCCGATGTGGCTCAATTGGCAGAGCAGCTGATTTGTAATCAGCAGGTTAACGGTTCGAGTCCGCTCATCGGCTTTATGGATGGCTTCCCGAGTGGCCAAAGGGGACAGACTGTAAATCTGCTGCAAATTGCTTCGGTGGTTCGAATCCACCGCCATCCATTTTTTATTAAAATAAGCGTTAAGCTTTACATAATGACGCGGGGTGGAGCAGTCTGGAAGCTCGTCGGGCTCATAACCCGAAGGTCATAGGTTCAAATCCTGTCCCCGCTACTATATGCCTAGATAGCTCAGTTGGTAGAGCAGAGGACTGAAAATCCTCGTGTCGTTGGTTCGATTCCGACTCTAGGCATTTTTTTTATTAATCATTGAACTCAGTAGACTGGAATTGTTTACTGAGTTTTTTTATGATTTTTATACTTTTAACTGATAATTATGGTAATATAAAACAAGTTAATGTATGTAGTATCGATTTTTAAATGAACGGTATGAGGTATATGAAGAGATTATCAGCTGAAGATAAAAGAGTAATTAAGGAAGTTCTGGACATAAAAGGATATGATCCGGATACTTTTGATCCTGAAATATTAAATGAGCTTGAAAGTAATGAAGACTATAGAGCAATCCTCAGAGAATATGGGGGAGAAGTTCTTTCTTCTGATCAGTTTGCTAAATTAAAGGAATTCATCCAGCATGGAAATGTAACAGTCTACGAACACTGTATTCATGTTGCTTTATGTGCTATTAAGCTCAATAGAAAGCTGTCAATGAATGGGCGTGAGAGGGAGCTTGTAAGAGGCGCACTTCTTCATGACTATTTTCTATATGATTGGCATATTGCAGATGCACCTGGAAACATTCATCCTAAGCTACACGGATTCTATCATCCGGGAATTGCATTGAAAAATGCCACAAGAGATTTTGCACTTACTGAGAGAGAAAAAGATATAATATCAAAGCATATGTGGCCACTTACAATTAATCCACCAAGGTGCAGAGAGGCATGGATTGTTTGCCTGGCAGATAAATATGCTTCAACATTAGAAACGCTTAAGCTACGGAAGGGAAAAATTAGAGTTAACTATGCCTGAGCTTTACCAGGAACTGATAAATCTGGCAGAGAGTGATATGTATCCACTGCATATGCCAGGTCATAAGAGAAATGAGCTAAGCACCCCGATGAAGGGTGCTTTTCGTTGTGATATAACGGAAATTGACGGATATGATAATCTTCATGATGAATCAGGAATCATACTAGAGGCCGAAGAGAGGGCTAATAAGCTATATGGAGCAGATAAAACGTTTTTTTTGGTAAATGGTAGTACAAGTGGTGTTTTATCAGCTGTATCAGCGGCAGTTTCTAAAAATGGTACAATTCTTGCCGCCAGAGGAAGTCACAAATCATTTTATCATGCTGCATATCTTAGAAATCTAAATGTAAAATATCTTCCATATAAACAAATAGAGGGCCTGAATATTCCGGATTGTGTTTCTGCTGATGACATTGAGCAGAATATAGAAGATGATGTGGAGGCTGTTTTTATTACTTCACCTACATATGAAGGAATATGCTCTGATATAAAAAAAATTGCTGAAATATGCCATAAAAGAGGCATTCCATTAATCGTGGATGCTGCTCATGGAGCACATTTTGGATTTGGTGAGAAGCTAATAAAAAAGTCAGATTACAGCAAAGTAAGCAGTATAGATATTCAAGATAACAAAAGCATAGAGAGTTCTGCGATTGATGCGGTTAATAAATTATATAAAGAACCATCGATCATAGAATATGTATCAGTTCCGGAAAATGCAGTCAGTCAGGGAGCAGATATCGTTATCCACAGTGTGCATAAAACTTTGCCATCAATGACGCAAACAGCTTTAATTCATATATCTGGTAATCTAATTGATAGAGCAAGACTAAAGAGATTTTTAAGAATATATCAGTCCAGTAGTCCATCTTATGTGCTTATGTCATCAATAGATCTGTGTATAAAAGAAATGGAAGAAAACGGTAACAGTTACATAGAGAAGCTCTTAAAATATCGGAATAGGATTCAAAGAGAAACTTCAGATTGTAAGGTTTTGAAAGTAATTGGCAAAAATGTAATAGATGATCCCTCAAAAGTAATAGTTTCTGTCCAAGATAGCACAATGACAGGAGAGCAGTTATATGATATACTTCGTGAGGAGTATGGACTTCAGTTGGAAATGGCTGGAGAAAATACTGTTTTGGCAATTATTACAGGTTGGGATAAAGAGGAAGGAATAAGCCGCTTTATTAACGCTTTAACAGAAATAGATAAAGGTCTTTCTGTTGTCGAAAATACTCAAGTTTCCCCAAAAATCTCTTTTCTACCTCCTAAAAAAATGAATATATGCGATGCATGGGATGCAGAGAGTGAGTATGTTCCATTTATCGATGCCGAAAGCAGGATTGCAGCAGAGTTTGTTAATTTATATCCGCCTGGAATACCTATAATTGTACCGGGTGAAGTTTATACTAAAGAAATAATTGATAATGTTAAGTCCTATATAAATCAGGGACTTAACGTTCAGGGAATAGAAAAAAAGGAAGGTTTTTTATGCGTAAGACAAAAATAATTTGTACAATTGGACCAGCAAGTGAGAGTGAAGACAAGCTTCGCGAGATAATGCTTGCAGGAATGAATGTTGCCCGTTTTAACTTTTCACACGGATCTCATGAGGAACATAAGAGAAAATATGACAGAATAAAGAAACTCAGAGACGAGCTTGGATTACCTATCGCAGTTATGCTTGATACAAAGGGTCCTGAGATTAGATTGAAGGATTTTGAAAAAGGTAAGGTAGAACTGACAGCTGGTCAGAAGTTTACTCTTACATCCCGTGATATTATGGGAACTGAGTCTGAAGTTGCAATTACCTACAAAGAGCTTACTAATGACTGCCACAAGGGAATGACTATCCTTATCGATGATGGTCTTATTGAGCTTAGAGTAGAGGAAGTTACAGAGACAGATATTGTCTGCACAGTTGTAAATGGTGGACCTGTTTCAGATAAAAAGGGTGTAAACGTACCAGGCGCTGAGCTTACAATGCCTTATCTTAGCGAGCAGGACAGAGGCGATATCGAATTTGGTTGCGAGCAGGGCTTTGATTTTGTTGCAGCTTCTTTTGTAAGAACTGCAGATGACGTACTTGCTATTCGTGAGGTATTAAAGGCTAAAAACAGCCCAATGAAGATCATTGCAAAGATCGAGAGCACACAGGGTATCAAGAATCTTGAGTCTATTCTTGATACAGCTGATGGAATCATGGTTGCCCGTGGAGATATGGGTGTTGAGGTTCCATTTGAAGATGTTCCTGTAATTCAGAAGGATATGATCAAGCTTGCTGAATCTAAGGGTAAATATGTTATCACAGCTACACAGATGCTCGATTCAATGATCCATCATCCACGTCCAACACGTGCTGAGGTTACTGACGTAGCTAACGCTATTTACGATGGAACAACAGCAATCATGCTTTCAGGAGAGACAGCATCAGGTGATTATCCTGTAGAGGCTGTTAAGACAATGGCCAGAATCGCAGAGCGTACAGAAGCAGATATTGATTACGTTGGAAGACTTCGTAAAAGAGATTACGCTCCTTCAGATGTTACAAATGCCATTTCTCATGCAACATGTAACATTGCAGCAGAGGTAAATGCGGATGCTATCCTTACAGTAACAATGTCCGGATTTACAGCAGGAATGGTTTCAAGATATAAACCAAATTGCCAGATTATTGCATGCACAATCAATCCTACAGTTTGCAGACAGGCAAATCTTATGTGGGGTGTAACACCACTTCATATCAGACAGGAAGATACTGCTGACGAGCTCTTTAAAGAGGCAATTAATTCTGCTAAGGCAGCAGGATATTTAAAGGCAGGAGATAAGGTTGTTCTTACAGCAGGTGTACCACTTGGAATCCCTGGAAGAACAAACATGATTCGTGTAGAGGAGCTTTAATTAAGCTGATGGGAAAGATATTTCTTTTAATGGGAAAGAGCACTTCGGGTAAGGATACAATTTACAAAGAACTGATCAAAAACGAGAAGCTTGGTCTTGAAAAAGTTGTTCCTTACACCACAAGACCCATGAGAGATGGTGAGGAAGATGGTGTTCAGTACTTTTTTAAAAAAGAAAATGAATATCTTGATTTAAGATCACAGGGTAAGATCATCGAAGAGAGAACTTATTATACAAATTATGGTGAATGGAGATATTTCACTGTAGATGATGGACAGATAAATCTTAAGAATGGTAACTACCTTGTGATTGGAACGTTGGAGTCTTATTGTTACATAAGAGACTATTTTGGAAAAGACAATGTGGAGCCTCTGCTTATTGATGTGGAAGCAAAGCTTCGTCTAACAAGAGCAATGGCGCGCGAAGATAAGCAGGAGCATCCAAAATATGATGAGATGTGCAGGCGTTTTCTTGCAGATGAAGAGGATTTTAGCGAGGATAAGATAAAGGCTGCAGGAATCACAAAAAGATTTACCAACAATGCCCAAATAGAGTTATGTATAGATGAAATAACAGGATACATTGCTCAAAAAATAGGATAAAATATTATTGTAACTATGACTGCTTCATCAGCGGGGGCAAAGTATGGATATTAGAGTAAATAATATTCAGCAATCAAATTTGGTTCAGGCGCAGGAACAGGTTCAGGAGGCTTCAGGCGATTTTAAATTTGTCTTGACCAGTAAGCTTGAAGATGCAAATCTGGCAGAGCGCCTAAATCTTATGCTGCAAGATATTGTCCAGCAGGGACAAAAGATTGGAAAGCGCAATGATATCAAAGATATGCAGCGCTACCGCTTGCTGATAAAGGATTTTTTAAATGAGGTAGTTACAAGATCTCATACTTTTTCCAGGGAAAACTTTCTTGATAGAAAAGGCAGACACCGTGTCTATGGAATAATTAGACAGGTTGATGATGAACTGGATGAACTGGCCAGAGAACTTGTTAAAGATGAAAAAGACAATATTGGTATCCTTGCCAAAATAGGGCAGATAGAGGGGCTTTTGTTGGATATATTTACCTGAGGGAGTTAAGATGGCGGATTTTTCCGATATTATAGATCAAGTTCAGATGAAAGAGCATATGCAGAATGCGCTCTTAACAGATAAAGTATCTCATGCGTATATAATATCCGGAGAAAGCGGTTCAGGAAAAGAGTTTATAGCAAGAGTTTTTGCCAAGGCTCTGTTATGTGAGCATAGATATGAAAATAATGGGATGATTGAAAGCTGCAACGAGTGCCCGTCTTGTAAAAAAGCACTTAGCGGTAATCATCCTGATATAATTATTCTCACCCATGAGAAACCCGGAAGTATCGGTGTTGATGATATAAGGTACGGGATCAGGGATGATGTGGTTATAAGACCGTATGAGAGTAATCGAAAGATATATATAATTCCAGAAGGCGAGAAGATGACACCGGCGGCCCAGAATGCGCTTCTTAAAACGCTTGAGGAGCCCCCGTCATACATAGTTATTATCATTCTTACTAATAACTTAAATGCCTTTCTTCCCACAATAATAAGTAGATGCATAGTGTTGCCAATGAAGCCTGCAAAGGATGATTCCATCAAGAAATATCTTATGGAAAACTGTCATGTTGTTGATTATAAGGCTATGTTGTGCGCTTCTTTTGCCAGAGGCAATGTAGGAAAAGCTTTAGACCTTGCATCAAATGAAAAATTTGATAATTTGAAAAATGGAACTATTGAGATTGTCTCAAAGCTAAAGACTTTGGAAATCCACGATATGATGGACAGAGTTCATGAGATACTGGCTCCTGACGAGGGAAGTGAAAAGACAAGTAAAAAAGGCATAGATATAGCAGCTCTTGAGGACTTTATGGATGTTCTTATTTTTTTATTCAGGGATATGCTTGTCTTTAAGGCCACAGAAAACGAGGATCACTTGATTTTCTCTGATAAGATATCGTATATTAGAAGTGTTACGGAAAAGTGTTCGTATACACAGATTGATCAGATGATTCATGATTTGGAAAAAGCCAAAAACAGGATCAATTCAAATGTTAATATAGATTTGGCATTGGAGCTGATGCTCCTTGCTGTTAAGGAGAATTTATGACAAGAGTAATCGGCGTCAGATTTAGAACGGCCGGAAAGATATATTTCTTTTCACCAGGAAAATATGTGATAAAAAAGGGTGACCATGTAATTGTAGAAACTGCACGTGGCGTGGAGTATGGAACAGTTGTTGGTGAGCCAAGAGAAGTGGAAGATGACGAGGTGATAAAGCCTCTAAAGCCTGTACTTAGAACAGCCAGCACCAAGGATGATGAGCAGGAGAAGGCAAACCGAGAAAAAGAAAAAGAGGCATTCAGAGTTTGTCTTGAAAAGATTAAAAAACACAATCTTGATATGAAGCTCATTGATGCTGAATATACTTTTGATAATAATAAGATTTTGTTTTACTTTACTGCAGATGGACGAATTGATTTTAGAGAATTGGTAAAAGATCTTGCTGCTGTTTTCAAGACCAGAATTGAGCTTAGACAGATAGGGGTAAGAGATGAGACTAAGATAATCGGTGGATATGGTATTTGTGGAAGACCACTTTGTTGCCATTCATATTTGTCTGATTTTGTGCCTGTTTCAATTAAGATGGCTAAGGAACAGAGCTTATCACTGAATCCTACTAAAATATCAGGTGTATGCGGAAGGCTTATGTGCTGCTTAAAGAATGAAGAGGATGTGTACGAAGAGCTTAACAGGAAAATGCCTGGAATCGGTGATTTCTGTAAGGCAAAGGATGGACTTGAAGGTGAAGTTTCAAGTGTAAATATCCTCAGGCAAACTATCAAGATTCTTGTGAATGTAGATGATGAGAAGGAAGTTCATGAGTATAAACTTGATGATATTGAGTCAATAAAAAAGAAACCAAAGAAAAAGAATCAGAACAATAAAAAGAATTCTCAGGAAGACGAGGAAATGAAAGAACTCGAGAAACTTGAGAAGATTGAAAAACAGGAAGGAAAGTCAAAACTTGGGGACAATTGATTTAAAGCCCGGAGAAAGACTGGACGATCTGCAGCGAAATGGTTATAGAATCATTCAGGATCCGGACAAATTCTGCTTTGGAATGGATGCAGTTCTTTTGTCTGGGTTTGCGTCAGCGCCTGATGGAGGAAGAGTCCTTGATCTTGGAACCGGAACAGGAATTATTCCAATACTTATGGCAGCCAAGACCGGTGCAAAAGAGCTTGTGGGACTTGAGATACAGTCTGAAAGCGCTGAAATGGCAAATCGCAGTGTGATTCTTAATGACCTGGAAGAAAAAGTTAAGATAGTCGAGGGAGACATTAAGGAGGCAGGCGAGTTATTCGGAGCTGCCTCTTTTGACGTTGTTACGAGTAATCCGCCTTACATGATCGGTGGGCATGGACTCCAAAACCCTGATGGGCCAAAGGCGATAGCAAGGCACGAGGTTCTATGTGATCTTGAGGATGTTGTAAAGGCAGCAGCCAGATGTCTTAAGCCCGGAGGAAAGTTTTACATGGTTCACAGGCCTTTCAGGCTGACAGAGATAATGGTGGTAATGAACAGTTATAAGCTTGAACCTAAAAGGATGAGGCTTGTTTATCCATTTATAGACAAAGAGCCAAGCATGGTTCTGATAGAGGGCGCACGTGGTGGAAAATCCAGGATCACAGTTGAGCCGCCGCTTATTATATATGAATCGCAACACAAATATACAAAAGAGATTTATGATATTTACGGATTCTGATAAGAGGTATGGCAGTAGTATAACAGGGCGATTATATACAGAACGTTAATTGAACAATAATAGACAGGTATTAAAATGCAGGGAAAGTTATATTTATGTGCAACACCGATAGGCAATCTGGATGACATGACATTCAGAGTTTTAGAGACGCTAAAAAGCGTTGACCTTATTGCTGCGGAGGACACAAGAAACAGCATAAAATTGCTTAATCATTTCGATATACATACAGAAATGACGAGCTATCATGAATATAATAAATTCGATAAGGCGAAATGGCTTATCGAGAAAATGCTTGCCGGGACAAATGTTGCGCTGATAACAGATGCGGGAACTCCGGCAATATCAGATCCCGGAGAGGTTTTGGTTGCAGAATGCCATAAGGCAGGTATTACAGTAACTTCGCTTCCGGGGCCGGCAGCTTGCATTACAGCCCTCACGCTTTCCGGGCTTAGCACCAGAAGATTTTGTTTTGAGGGATTTTTGCCCTCTTCTGATGATAAGAAATCCAGAAAAAGAATTCTTGAAGATTTGCAGGACGAGTCCAGGACCATGATAGTCTATGAGGCGCCTCATCATTTGAGGGCTGCATTAAATGACCTTTATGAGACGCTCGGAAACAGGAAAATCTCAATTTGCAGGGAGTTAACCAAGAAATTTGAAGAAGTTACACCGACTACAATAGAAGAGGCAATTTCTTTTTATGAAAAAAATGAGCCAAGAGGCGAATATGTTCTGGTTATTGAGGGCAGAAGCCTAAAGGAACAAGATGAAGAAAAGCGTCTCTCATGGCAGGAAATGAGCATAGAAGATCACATGAAGTATTATGAGGATATGGGTGTTCCTCATAAGGACGCGATGAAGAAGGTAGCAGCTGACAGGGGTGTCGGCAAAAGGGATATTTATCAGGCTTTATTGAAGTAAGATATAAGAAGCAATTATTCAGAGCCAAGACTCGGAATAGTTACATATAATGTCAGTATCAGGAGGGTATATGGGAGAGAAACATTATGTAGCTAAAAGGCCACCTATGGGGTGGAATAGTTGGGATTGTTACGGTGCCAGCGTAAATGAAGAGCAGCTTTTAGGTAATGCCAGATACATGGCTGAGCATCTTAAGGATTACGGATGGGAGTATGTTATCTGTGATATTCAGTGGTACGAACCCACAGCAGATTCTCATTGGTATCACAAATTTACTGAACTTGAAATGGATGAATACTCTAGGCTTGTTCCTGCTGTGAATAGATTTCCATCAGCTAAGGATGGAAAAGGATTTAAGCCGATTGCAGATCAGATCCATGATATGGGACTTAAGTTTGGAATACACATAATGAGAGGTATTCCAAGGCAGGCTGTTCACAGAAACACAAAGCTTATGGGAACAACCGCAACAGCAAGAGATATAGCTCATGCTTCAAGTGTTTGTATGTGGAATACTGATATGTATGGCGTTGATGCCAAGGCTGATGGCGCACAGGAGTATTATGATTCTATTTTCAAAATGTATGCGGAATGGGGCATTGATTATGTAAAGGTCGATGATATAGCAAGAGTAGACTATGCTCCTGAAGCTCCGGGTGCAGCATTTTCTGAAATTGAACTTATTAAAAATGCTATAAGTAAATGCGGTAGGGATATAGTTCTTAGCCTTTCTCCGGGACCTGCTAAGGTTGAGCAGAAAGATTTTCTTTTAGCAAATGCCAATATGTGGCGCATGACAGATGATTTCTGGGACAAATGGGAACACCTCTATGGAATGTTCGAAAGATGCTACGCATGGCAGGGCGTAGGCTGCAAGGACCATTGGCCGGATTGTGATATGCTTCCACTAGGGCATGTATGTGTCTGCAGTCAGGAAGGTTCAGAAAAAGGGCATTATACTCATTTTTCTCATGATGAACAAAAGATTCTTATGACCCTTTGGTGTATGTTCAGGTCTCCACTTATGTTTGGCGGAGAGCTTAGAGATAATGATGACTTTACCAATAGTCTTCTTACCAATGAGAGAATCATGAACATGCACAAAAATGGTAGAAAAGCAAGACAGATCTTGAGAAAGGATGATTTTGTCATTTGGAGAAGTGTGACTAAAGATGGCAAATTGTATCTGGCTCTTTTCAACATCAGCGAAGAAGAGAAAAAGGTTAAACTGAAGTTCAAGGATATAGGACTTTCAGCCAGAAAGAAATATCAGGCTGTTGAAATGTGGACTAATGTGGCAAAAGAACTGTCAAATGGCGAGAAGTACAAGCTTAAACCACATACCGTTATCTGCTACGAAATTGACAATTATTTACAGTAATTTAATAGATATTTTGGCTTAAAAATCTTGTTAAAACTTTGACTTTGTAGTATAAAAGAAGTATCGGGCGCATTTTTCCGATATTTATAATGTGTAACTACGGATTATCAGATTATTCAATCAATTTATCCGTAAAAACAATTTTTATAAGAAAAGAGGATAGCAAAATGGCAAACATCGATTTAAGCCAGTATGGCATCACAGGAGTAAAAGAAGTCGTTTACAATCCATCATACGAGCAGCTTTTTGCTGATGAAACAGATCCTAGCCTTGAGGGTTTTGACAAGGGTCAGGAAACAGAGCTTGGCGCTGTAAACGTAATGACAGGTATTTATACAGGCCGTTCTCCAAAAGATAAGTTCATCGTTGAAGATGAGAAGTCTAAAGACACAGTATGGTGGACATCTGAGGAATATCCTAACGATAACCACAAAGCATCTCAGGAAGCTTGGGACGCTTGCAAAAAGCTTGCTGTTGAAGAGCTTTCAAACAAGAAGCTTTATGTAGTAGATGGTTTCTGCGGAGCTAATGAAGGAACACGTCTTGCTGTTCGTTTCATCATGGAAGTAGCTTGGCAGGCACACTTTGTAAAGAATATGTTCATCCGTCCTACAGAAGAAGAGCAGGCAAACTTCAAGCCTGATTTCGTTGTTTACAACGCTTCTAAGGCTAAGGTTGAGAACTATAAAGAACTCGGACTTAACTCTGAGACAGCAGTTCTTTTCAACGTAACAAGCAAGGAGCAGGTTATCCTTAACACTTGGTACGGCGGAGAGATGAAGAAGGGTCTGTTCTCAATGCAGAACTACTTCCTTCCACTTCAGGGCATCGCTTCTATGCACTGCTCAGCTAACACAGATATGGAAGGTAAGCACACAGCTATCTTCTTTGGTCTTTCAGGAACAGGTAAGACAACACTTTCAACAGATCCTAAGAGACTCCTTATCGGTGATGACGAGCACGGCTGGGATGATAACGGTGTATTCAACCTTGAAGGTGGTTGCTATGCTAAGGTTATCGGTCTTGATAAAGAGTCTGAGCCTGATATCTACAACGCAATCAAGAGAAATGCTCTTCTTGAGAACGTAACAGTAGATGCTAACGGCAAGATCGATTTTGATGATAAGAGCGTTACAGAGAATACTCGTGTATCATATCCTATCGACTTCATCGATAAGATCGCTCAGAAGGTAAATAAGGTTTCAGCTGGTCCTGATGCTGATAACGTAATCTTCCTTTCAGCAGATGCTTTCGGAGTACTTCCTCCAGTATCAATCCTTACACCTGAGCAGACACAGTACTACTTCCTTTCAGGCTTCACAGCTAAGCTTGCTGGAACAGAGAGAGGAATCACAGAGCCTACACCTACATTCTCAGCTTGCTTCGGACAGGCATTCCTTGAGCTTCATCCTACAAAGTACGCTCAGGAACTTGTTAAGAAGATGCAGAAGAGCGGAGCTAAGGCTTACCTTGTAAACACAGGTTGGAACGGAACAGGCAAGAGAATTTCTATTAAGGATACTCGTGGAATCATCGATGCAATCCTTAACGGTGACGTTCTTAAGGCTGAGACAAAGAAGATTCCTTACTTCGATTTCGAAGTACCTACATCTCTTCCAGGAGTTGATCCAGCTATCCTTGATCCTAGAGATACATATGCTAACGCTTCTGAGTGGGAAGAGAAGGCAAAGGATCTTGCTGCAAGATTCCAGAAGAACTTCGTTAAGTACACAGGCAACGATGCTGGTAAGGCACTTGTATCAGCTGGTCCTCAGCTTTGATAATAATTGGCGTATAAAAGCCGAATATAGAAATTGTTAATTTAATCCATCAGGGTTTGCAGGCGCAGACTCTGATGGATTTATATGTTGCGGAAAAAGAATTGGCGTTATTGATTTAACAAACTTGAAGATTATAGCGGAAGTGGCAGTACAGTTATGGTAACTTTGGAAAACGGTCAGACTGCACAAAGAACCGGTGTAAGTCCAAGTGGCTGGTCAAGGGTTGAATATAATGGACAGATACTTTATTGCGTAAGTAGTTACCTTAAAATTGCAGAGTGAAATAATCTTGAAAATAATTATTAAAAGTACATAGCTTTTTTATGTAACCAATTGTGCATGAGAAGAGAATAAAAAAACTGTAAGAGTGATATGATAAACGCTTTTACAGTTCTTTTTTATTTGAATCCTCTTTATTCATGTTATCCAAAGCATATTCACAAGCTTGTATCACAAAGCCGGAAAATGAAACTTGTCCACCAGCTGTGGTTATAGCATCTTCAATCCGATTTATGAGTTCAACAGGAAACCGAATCGATTTATTCTCTGTATCTATTTTGTCATGTTTTAATTGAAATGACATAAAGCACCTCCGTAAAACAATCGTAACATTATTGACTGAAGATATCTGCATTTCATTAGTGATACAATGCGCAACGCAAACGTGCTATAATATCATCAACCATATTAAATCCATTAAATTCAATTAAGTAAAAAACGTGACAACTTTATACTTATTAACAGGAGGGAAAAATGTCATTAACAAAATGTCCAGAGTGTGGAAATGAAGTATCTGATAAGGCTGTAGCTTGCCCAAAGTGTGGTTGTCCATTGCATAGTGCATTTGACGCAACAACTACTCAGAATGTAAATAATGTAAAACAAACAGAATGCCAAAATGCTAGTGGTAATGCACCATCAAATAGTTATCGCGCTGTTCAACCACAGCCAAATTCAACTCAGAATAATAAATCTTCTCAAAAACCACCGCTTTCTGAAAGAACCTGGTTTTTAGTTGTTATGTGTCTATGTTTTCCACCTATAGGCGTGGCACTTTTATGGATAAAGAAACGCCCCAAAAATATGGTATTAAGAGTTATAATCACAGTGTATTTAGGTATTGTAACGATTTATACATTCATCAATATAAATGATGAATCAAGTGACTCACAGAAATCGGAACAGGCATCTTATATTGAAGAGGCTGCTAACATAAGCACCATTGAAGCAGAATCTAAAGCTAAAATTGATGATGTTAATTCTATTGAGGATGCATCTGATAGTGGATCAACCCAGAAAACTGATAAAGCATATGAAATAATTGAAAAACCATCTGAAGATGTAATTCTTACTTTAAGTCGTAGAGCATTACATAATGAAATGAATGACTTGGAGGATAAGTGGGTTAGAACAGCGGGAGAAATCACTGCCATAAATACTAACGAAGACAATAATACATTTATAAACATGAAGGGTAAATCGGATTTAAAGATGATACATTTCTATCTTATGTATGATCAAGATACTAGTAATTTGGAGGAAGGGAGCTATATAACAATAGTTGGGAGAGTAGCTGGTAAAATCATAGGGCAAGCAATTGTAGAGAATTGTTACATAGAGAGTATTGGAGATGTAGCAAAAGAATTGGACGAAAGTTTGATTGCTAATGATGGTATTTCAGGAGGAGATTCATTTTTTGGAACATCAGAGATTAATAAGGATGAAGCTATTTTGGTTACAGCTACAGAAGTATATAAAGAACTTAGCGATAATCAAGTTGCGTGTAAAAACAAGTATGACGGAAAAGTTGTAGCGTTAACAGGAAAAATAGATGATATAGGTACAAATATCTACGGGCAGGAATACGTTTCATTTGATACTGGCGATAAGTATTCTTTGACCGGAGTACAATGCTTTTTTAAAGACGATCAAATGGATTATGTGGCATCCTTAAAAAAGGGTGATACGATAACCATTTATGGAATAGCATCTATCGGTTCCATGACATTCAAAGTTAGTGATTGTCGACCATAAATAATGGCATAATAAAGTCAAATAATAAGTGCGTAGGCTTGATGTGAGCGTACGCACTTATTTGTTAAAAAATCTATAATAACAACTATTTCCCATGTAACTATAATCTATCTTCCAATACTGTTATATCTCCCAATCATTATTTTATCCCAGAGTTTTCTCAATCATAATAGTGATGTCTGATTGCCATATGAAGCAAATCGCTCGGTGAAGCGGGCGTTGAAGGTGCATGCATAGCCATCCATAATGCTTTAAAGAAACAAATCTTTTTTGGCCTTTGAGGAGTATCTTTTTTGGATGGATGATCTTACCGTTATTATCTCTATAGACAATTCCATGTAGTAGACGAGTACTCATTGCGGTGACCAGCAATGAGGCCAAAGTCAAAAATGAGAAGGTTACTGTGTAATCAGGCACACTTATGAGCAGAGCATTAAAGAAGATGGCAGAGAGAAAAAGCAAAAAAGCAACGATAAAAACGTATGATGGTCGAAATTCTCTGGACATTCTAATCCAAGGCGCTGAGTAATCATTTACCTTCTTATGTGAAAAGCAAAAGATAGTCACAAAAAATTCCACGTAACAAAGATAAAACGTTGTGTATATGCAAATAGTATCACATGGTGGCACAAATTGACAAAGTAAATAAGAATTACTAGTATTAAATTATTCGATATTTGACTTTGATAGAACTCAGAGGTATTCATGGTATGGGAATAATAGAGGATTATGCACCAATAATATATATGGACAAAAAAGAGCCAATTAAGATAAAGAAGGTTGGCTATGAAATATATACTGAGAATGGGACAAAGAGTAAGTCGTTTAACAGGAGTTTTGACTTTGAAAATTATAGGGGAGCGGTCAAGGTAATTGAGTATGCGTATTACCTTGATTATGATATTCAGCATTTATATGATTTAGAGCATATTTGGATATATATTGATGAGTATGACAACATCGTAGGAGCTGAAGGGAGTTACCACGGAAGATTTTTGAATGCCCTGGTTCCTGAGCTTACTTCGTTCAATAAAAAGGATGCGCTGGGTGAAGAGTTTTTTGTAAAGAGAGGCAATAGCGCTGAGATAGTTTATCCAAAGGGCAGCAAGCTGATAATGTACTCCCAGCCGGGGAAACATGCGATGCTCTGCAGTCCAAAGGTGATGTATCTATACACTGAACTTTTTGAGAGTTGTGGTAGGCTTGCGGGGATTCATGGACTGGATGCGCCGGAAAGATACCTTGAGGATATTCATATCACTGATGATGAAAATGAGAAGGTTGTTAAGTATATAAGAGAGAATTTTGCATTTGAACCGTCAATGGAATTTGAGGAAGTTTCAATTCCTGAAACAGACTACATGCCCTGGGATGAGCTAGCAGAGCAGATTCCAGTATTTATCAAGGACCAGTTAAAAACAATATTGGACTAATGGTAAAAATAAGGTGTTGCCTTCCAAGATTGCGTGCAATATAATTATATAAAACACAACCATGATTGCTACATTTTTATAAAGGAGATGAAAAAGATGGAGAGAGTTGTACAGTTTCTTAAAGACGCAGGAACATATTATCTTGCTACAGTAGATGGTGATCAGCCAAGAGTAAGACCTTTTGGAACAGCTCACATTTTTGAAGGCAAGCTCTATATTCAGACAGGAAAAGTAAAGGATGTGTCAAAGCAGATCCATGCTAATCCTAAGGTTGAGATTTGTGCTTTCAAAGGCGGAGAATGGCTTCGTGTAGCAGGTGAGCTTGTAGAGGATGACAGAGTAGAAGCTCGTCAGTCTATGCTTGATGCTTATCCATCACTTCAGAACATGTACAAAGCAGATGATGGAAACACAGAAGTATTCTATTTCAAGAATGCAACTGCAACATTCAGCTCATTCACTAGCGAGCCTGAAGTTGTTAAGTTCTAAAGTAATTCCTCATAACATGAAAAAGCTGCCCAGTGCTTTACTGAGCAGCTTTTTTATAACATAGCTTCCTATGTTATAAAAAATCGCTCCGCTAAGGATGCGCACTCGCGCGATTGGAAGATGTTGCATAAATGCAACCGCGCTCGGCGCGAGAATGTCGCAAGCGACATTCTTTTTTAGTTAGATATGCTTTCAATTCACATCTGATCAGATCTCATCGCTTCCTTTAAGTTCTTTTATCTTTCCAAGAATCTGTTTTTCATTAAAAGTAAAGAAGATGCAGGCTCCGATAAAGCAGCAGATAAATGCAACAAGTGCTGTTAAACGGTAGCTCTGTTTGGTCTGTGAAACAGTAACGGATGTGAAGATTACCATTGCAAGCGCCTGTCCCATCTTGAAAGCAAAAGTTCTTGCGGCAAAGAACATACCGCTTCTGTCTTCCCCTGTTTCAAGTCTTGTAAGTTCAGCAACATCGGCAACACAGGCTTGAGGAAGAATTCCGAGGATAGCCATAGGGACAGCTGCTGTTACAGCGATGATGAATCCCCAGTGAAGACCTTTTCCGCATAATACTGTGATAGCAAATACGCAGCAGTATGCGAAAAATCCGATGATGATAAGTGTCTTTTTACCAATCTTCTTGGCAAGAAGGTTTACCAGAGGATAGAGCATAACACTTATGGCTGTCATAGTAGCAGTTAAAACAAAGGTCCAGGTATCCTCAATCTCCATAAGCTTGGTCTCGTAGAAGGCAAGACCTGTCTGGAAAAGAGTCAGCGCAAAGAAATAGATAACGTCACTGTAAACAAAGTGGCGGAACTGAACATTTGAAAAAGTCTTGGCAAGGGACTTAAATGGCTTGGTATCGCTTGGTGTGCTGTCGATATAGTCTTTTTCATTAATATAAAATGCAGGGATGAGCATTGCGATACATGCAATTGCAGACATGATAGCAACTGACAGGCGGATAGCACCCTTTTGTCCGGCTATCCCTGTAAGCGCTCCTGCAAGGTTTGGAAGCAGGAATGAAATACTCTGACCAACGATAAAAGTAAATGAAATATAAGTTGAAACGTTGATCCTGTGCTGCTGTGTATCACCGAGCTCTGCAATAAGAGCGTTGTATGGAGTGCAGAACATAGTCATGAAGAGGTAAAAGACCATGAGCAGAACAAAAAGGATAACGTCGTTAGCAGCAATTACTGATGTCTGAGGAAGCGCAAAAAGTCCAATTGTGCAAAGTGAAAATGGAATTGCCATTGTGCGTAAAAATGGGATTCGACGGCCTTTTTTGTTGGAGCATCTGTCGGACCATCCTGCAATCAGAGGATCTGTTATGGCGTCAAATATTCTTCCCGCAGCAAGAACAAGACCAAATAATGTTAATTTAAAAAGAATCGGTTCCTGAGTAATGCCTGATGCAAAGAGCCCGGTGTTTGGATTCTGAGCATCGGGACTTCCGGTGTAGTAATACACCATCCAGTTGGATACGACGCCGGATAAAAGACTCCATCCAAACTGCCCCAATGCAAAGATCCACAAAAGTTTGTTAGTAATAGGTTTTAGCTGTTTCATGATGTAAGCGTCCTTTCGAAGTTTATGAAACTATTATAACGCAAACTGGTTTCCTTCTATATCACTATTTTTTGTAATATTCAGAATAAAAAAATTTTGATAATTACAACTTCAAAAACCAGGTTATTAATGCCAAAATGTTTACTATATAAAATGATTGGGGAAATGTGCAAAAAATGATAAATGCAAGGGATTACAACAAAATAAAAGATGCACTTGAACAGCTGGAAAAACAGCTTTTTTCAGATGTTATGTCAGTATCAGAGGTAATGACCGAAGATGGGATACGGATAAAAGAAGTTCCTTATGGCAGCAGGGAAACTGTTTTAGAGGATGTTTCCGGGTGGGACAAATTTGAGCATGGGGCGTCCTGGGGAGAGCCGGACAAGCATTACTGTTTTCATGTGGCAGTGGAAATACCTGAGATTTATAGAGGTAAAGAGGTTCTGTTCTTTCTATCCACAGGGGCTGAAGACATCTGGAACACAAACAATCCTCAGATGCTGGTGTACATAAATGGCAAAAGACGTTGTGGAATGGATATGAACCACAACAGCATTACTATCTTTGATAAAGAAGACTGGGATTGTGGAAAAGATAGGACTGTGGATATCAGGATATATGCCTATTCAAATCTTGATAAAAATGAGAACTATCTGAAGATGACAATTGCGGCTAGAAATGAGGCTGTTCAGAAGCTTTATTTTGACCTGAAAGTCCCATTTGAAGCCATGCAGGCCATGCTTGGGATTCCTTCCTCAAAGCGCGAATCCGTGCTTGATACAACCGCAGGAGCCTTTGAAGAGCAGAATAAAAATGTGGAAATCTCAGATGAGATTCTCGATGAGTTATCCACAAAGATATCCACGTATGTGCAAAACTCCGTGAAAATCATACTTGATGGACTATCCACAGCGTGTGGATTAATAGACGTGGAAAACGTGGATAATAAAAATCCACTTACCAACAATTGTGGAAAACTCGCAGAAGCCTCAGATTTCCTAAGGAAAAACCTATATGGCAAAGATTATCTGCCGGTTACAGTGGCAAGTGTGGGACATACACACATCGATGTTGCCTGGAAGTGGAGAACTCGTCAGACAAGAGAAAAGGTCATTCGCAGCTACTCAACTGTTATGGAACTTATGAAAAAGTATCCGGAATATCTTTTCATGGCCAGTACTCCACAGATGTATGAGTTTGTGAAGGAAGAAGAGCCAGAGCTCTTTGAGGAAATAAAAGAGAAAGTAAAAGAAGGCCGCTTTGAACCCGAGGGTGCAATGTGGCTTGAGGCAGACTGCAACCTGACTTCAGGTGAGTCTCTGGTTAGGCAGATCCTCTATGGAAAAGAGTATTTTGAAGAGGAGTTTGGCGTAGACAGCAAAGTTTTATGGCTCCCTGATGTGTTTGGCTATAGTGCAGCTCTTCCGCAAATCCTTAAAAAGAGCGGAATAAAGGCCTTTATGACCACAAAGGTTGCCTGGAATGATACCAACAGGATGCCGCATGATCTTTTCAACTGGGAAGGCATCGACGGCAGTGTGATCCCGACCTATATAATCACAACCTGCGATTATGACAAGGCTGTGGAAGCAGGGCAGGATGACAGAATCCTTAACTATACCTACAACGGAAGGCAGAATGCATCTCAGGTAATGGGAGCATGGGAGGCCTTCAGGGAAAAAGAATTAACGGATGAGGTCCTTGACTGCTATGGCTACGGAGATGGTGGCGGTGGTCCAACCTGGGAAATGCTTGAGATGAATAGAAGGCTCGAGCTTGGTATCCCCGGAGTTCCAAGGACCAGGCAGGAATCAGTTGGCCGGTTCTTTGAGAACCTTTTGAGTGAAGTTCTGGGAAAAGATATCCCTACCTGGAGGGATGAGCTTTATCTTGAATACCACAGAGGAACCTACACATCTATAGGTAAGAACAAAAAGAACAACAGAAAATCAGAGTATCTTTTAGCAGAAGCTGAGCTTTTGGCTGTGTGCGCGTATCTGCAGGGACAGAAAGCATATCCGGGAAAAGAGATTAAGGAGATCTGGAAGAAGATTATGCTAAATCAGTTCCATGATATTTTACCGGGTTCCTCAATTGAGGAAGTTTATCAGGATTCTGATGTGGACTACGCAGACATAAAGAGAAGAGCAGAAATAATCATAGATGAAGCTACAAAAGAATTTGATCTGTCAAAACTTGTCTGCCATGTGGATAAAGCTGAAGGTAGTGACAATACTTGTGGCGAGGAAAAAGCTGTAAGTAATGACATTACTTGTGAAGATAAAGATGGAAAGATTTTTATAAATTCAAGATTTTATTCAGTAGTAGTGGACAGCAATGGTGAATTAGAAAGTCTTTTTGATAAAAAATGTGGAAAAGAACTGCGTGATAAAAACCAAAGTCCTTTGAACAGACTGATTGCCTTTGAAGATAAGCCTAAAGAGTACGACTGCTGGAATATCGATGCAGATTTTGAGAATGTTTCCTGGGATGTTACTGATCTAAGCGAGTTGTCAGTGAGCAGTGTTGATAACTCGGGAAAAATTGTAATTAGTATAAAGAGGCCATTCAGAAACTCTGAAATTCAGCAGAATATCCATTTCTATGCAGATTCGAAGCGCATAGATTTTGAGACAAAAATAGATTGGCATGAGCATCAGACTCTTTTGAAGGCAGCATTTCCTGTTGATGTGGATTCAGAACAGATCACATGCGAGACCCAGTATGGTAATTTGAAACGAAACCTCAAGAGAGAAAACAGCTGGGATAGGGCAAAGTTTGAGTGTTGTGCTCATAAATGGATGGATATTTCTGATAAAGATGGCTCTTTTGGCGTCGCTGTACTTAATGACTGCAAGTACGGCTATGATGCGAAAGAAAAACTTATGAGACTCACACTTATTAAGTCAGGAATATTCCCGAACCCTAACGCTGATCAAGGACTTCATGAGTTTACCTATTCTCTTTTCCCTCATGAGGGTGATTACAGAGAGGGCAGAGTAATAGAGGAGGCCAGAAAGCTAAATGAGAACAGTCACTTCTATATTCCTGAGAGTAAGAGCTCTTTAAGCGGTCAGCCTTCTGACATAGTGGCAGCTGCTCTGAAGGGCGTAATTGACATCGAAGATAGAGGCGTATTCGTTGAAGCTGTTAAGATGGCTGAGAACTCAAAGGACATAGTTATCCGTGTTTATGAGGGGTATGGTAGAAGGCATGCAATTTCTGCAAAGTTGTTTACTGCCTTTGATATCAAGCCAAAGACAGTGAGCGAGAGCGACCTTCTTGAAAGAAAAATTGAAATGACAGAAGACTTCAGCTACGATGCCCAGAAAAAACTTTTATCATTTGAGATTGAACCTTTTGAAATTAAGACTTTTGTCTTATCGGTATCTTGACCCTTTTTGGTCCCTTGTGGACGAGGTTAGTGGGCCATTTTATTCTCTGTTATTATTTGAATTGATATTCTTTGGGATTACCTAAGGATTTAAAAGATAGATAAAATTATGAGGAGGATGTTATGAAAAGAAATCAGAAAATGGCGGGAATCGCTATAGCAGCGGTTGCTGCTGCAATGGTAATGACTGGATGTGGAGCCAAAGAAACAGAAAATGCTACATGGAATTCAATTGAAAATCCAACAGAAAGTAAGGCGGAGAACACCACAGGAAAAACAACGGAAACTGCATCAGAAAGCACAGCGGAGAATGTAACAGAAAATGGAGCAGGAAGTGCAGTAGAAAATACGGATGGGCAGACATATGCCGAAGTAGAAAATGGAACTGCCAAAGTGAAATATACTGGAAAAGGCGATGTTCTGGGATATTTGGAGCTGTCACAGGTACTTACAGTTGGTGAAAGCTATACCATTAGCGAAATATGTGATGCTTTAAAACAGATTGAAGATTTTCAGCAGGATGCTGAAATCACATATTCAAAGGTGGACTGCGGCAGTGACGGAGAAGAAGAACTACTTGTTGAGGCCCAGCTTGGCGCCGGATTTGGCCTTGATATGATAATCAAAAAAATAAACGATGAATATGTTATCTGTTACGACCAGAGTACTACGGAGAGATCATACGTAACAGTTAATGCAGATGGAACAATTGAGAGTGGTGGAGCCTCAGCTGCCAATATTCATGATGTGGATTATGCTTATGTAGATGCAAGCGGAGAGTACAAATTCTTTTATGGGGTATCAGAAACACTTTCCCTATTGGAAACCTATGATATTTATAAGGGTGATTCGGTAACAAAAATTTCCACACAAGGAATAGATGCCGAGCACATGGCTGTTCTCGAGTATTATTTTGAACAGAACTATGAGGAAAGAAATAGTTTCTATTCATTTTATACCTTTGATGATAGCTATAATGTAGTAGAGACTGATGAAGGAAAAGCGAATATAGCTGAACTGGGAGTCAGATTCAAGGACGAGGGATTTTTAATATATGATTCGGACGGAATAAATGCGGTTCTTAACGAAAGAGCTCAGGAAATCGGATATCCCGGCAGTTTCTAAATAGGGTAATTGAAATACATTATCAACAAAAAGATCATTTTTTTAAATACAAATAATAAATTGTTCAAAAAAATGATTATTAACGATATAATGTAATTAGAGAGACGACAAACAATAAAATTTTTAGTGAGGTATTTTAGGGGAGAAAAAGCATGGCACTGAGTATTTCAGGGATTGTAAGTGCGGTAAATAATTATTTGTATTCTATTTCGGATGTAGCTAAGGCTACATCTGAAAGTTCTGATACCACAGATCGTAGCGGAATTTCCCTTTTTCAAAAATATCTGAATAAAGCTACGCAGAATAGCAGCGATTCTTCAGGAACAGAAGCGGCAGAGAAAGTTACGGCTGTCAATACGGATTCAAACAGCGATGCTTCGGCCGATACTGTAAATGTGGCATCTGATAATGCTTCCGGTGGTGTAGATGATGATGCAGCGATAACACAGGATACTCTTTCTGAAGAAATCAATTCAGTATTTAATGATCTGGATATTGAATCAACAATTCTTAATAACATATCGAATCGCAGCGTTGATGTCAGGTCAGAAATAACCAATAATATAGCATCACATACTGTGGATGTTAAGGCAGAAATACTTCAAAACATGGCAGATCACGGAGCTGAACTTAGTGAAGGCTCCATCTCGGCAGTCGGAGAGCTGGCACCGTCTACTACTGCAACGGATGGAGATTCCACAGCTAATTCCAATGCTTACAACGGGCTTCTTTCTCAGAATGCGTTAAAAGAGCTTGCTCAGTCAACATACTTTTCAGGAAATCTGCTTCAGAATGCTCTTATAAGCGGCACATCTGAAAACAGTACAAATAGTCAGGATATTTCACTTTCAGATCTTAATTCCAATTCACTTACTGCTAATTCGTTGGGTGCAGCAGATACGACTCTTTCACAAAGCGAATATGCTGCAGCGCTTTTAAATGCCTACAAGACAACTCCGATCACCAGCGTTTTCGGAGATTTTCAGTTATAAAGCCAGGGCGAAAAATGAGATTTATAACAGCAAGAGTTTGTTCTTGTGATGAAAGATGCCCATAAGATTGACAACAAAAAATGCAATCTTTTTAGTTAGATAACATAAAAACCGCGTAGATAATGCACGATTATGAAAATAAAATGTATGATATGGAGATATGATTATGCTCTATGTCATACATTTTTTTATGGCAGGGGAGAAAGGACATAATACGTTCATGCTAGCATGATAAGTATTATGGCTTTGAAACCCGAAGAATATGAGGAAGAAGCACTATTGTGCGAATTCCGAATGTTCTAGAATTGCGAGAGTTGCGAGCAACGGAGCAATTCGTGCCATTATTTTGCAGTTACAACAGAGAGGAGCAATCATGAGCAAAGAAACAAAGTTTTTATCAATAGCCATTGGGCTGTTGCAGGGGAAATTTAAAGAAGAAGGCAAAAAAGACGTAGTTGTATCCAATATGGATGCAGACAGGCTACTTTCATTTACAAAATATGCACTGAAAAATTACAAACTCAAAGGAAACAAGAGAGTAAACGAAGTAGATTATCCGGGACCAAATGACAGAAATAGATTTCATAATAACGGAATTGTTGATAAAAACGGAGCTCTCGGAAGTATTTATATAGAAACAAAATGCCATGGCAAGGGAACTCCGGCTCAGGTTAAGCTCTTTAAGCTATTGCCTGGTGAGATGCCGGAGAACTTTAACAGAGTGAACGGTAAGATAACTATGATCCGCGATATTACGGGATTTGACGGATGCCTTTCAAGAAAGCTCCCTGTTGGACGGTACGTAGTAGAGATTTCCAAGGGAAGTGAGTATGAGATCATCACAGACTCTTTGGAAGTAACAGAAAATAAATATGAAAAAAGACAGTACGAATTAAATCAATTCATTGATCTTTCAGAAGATGGATGGATTGCCGGAGATCTGCACCACCACTGTATTTATTCAAGCCCTGTGTTTGGCGGTGATGATGATGTGGTTGAATCTCCAAAGGAAGTTGCTAATTCCATGATGGCCATGGGCCTTAGGTTTGGTGCACTTTCCGATCATCATAACGTGCTCAACCATGATTATTGGAGAGCCTGCAAGAGAGATGATTTTACACCAATAGTGTCAAAAGAAATTTCCACATCCAATGGCCATGTTATGCAGATGGGCGTTGAAAAAGATGTAATATACAAAATTCCTGATGATGAGCACAGGACAGATGAGTATTTAAGAGCTGAGTTTGTGAGAATCACAGATGAGATCAAGGCAAACGGCGGCCTTCCGCAGATAAATCACCCAAGAGATCTTCAGAGATCAATCTCCTGGAACCCAAATTTTGAGGATATACTGGACATTTTTGAGACAATGGAGATATGGAATGGTTCAGCACCGATGATGATTGGAAGTACAGATTATGCGGCATATGAGCTTTGGCTAAAATGCCTTAGAAAAGGTCTTTTCCTTCCGGCAACAACAGGAAGTGATACTCATAATATTGCTGCAGACGATTATCACGTGCTCTATGACAACATTCTCGATACTTATGATCTGATAAAAGAAAACAAGTCAGAACTGGAAGAAAAGTATCCTGAAGAAGCCCATGTATTTGAGCTTATATGTGAAAGTCTTTTACCAATACTTGAGAAATGGGCTGAGACCTGTCTTACAAGTGGCGGCGTCAGAACTTACATTCATGCCGGCAAAGACAGGGAACAGAGAAATCTTTTACAGACACTAAAGAGTGGACACAGCTTCTTAACTAACGGACCAATACTTATTCCGACTGTTAATGGCAAGCTTCCAGGTGAGAAGCTCTGCGGCGAAAAAGAGCTTCATATAGATTTAAAGCTTTTATCAAACAGGAAACTTAGAAAATTGGAAGTTCATTCTGAAAATGGCCTGTTAAAAGAAATAGAGCTTGATGCAAAAAAAGAAAACGGCTTCTACGATTACAGCCGGAAAATAGAACAGACCATAAAAGAAGACCGTTTTGTATATTTCATTGCAAAGAGTGATTGTACAAACCTTGCTATTTCTAATCCCGTTATTTGCGGGTAATTGAAATATATGTCACACCTGCATTTATTTGTGGGTGATAGCAGTTTGCCTATACTGCCTTGGCGAAGTTCCTGCTACTTTATTGAAGATGCGGTTGAACTGAGAAAACGAAGCAAAACCGCATTCTTCAGAAATGACTGAAATCTTATCGTTTGATGAAACCAGACGATATTGAGCATTCTTAATCCTGGTGAGTTGAATGTAGTTGGACAGATTAAATCCGGTAACCTGTTTAAATACACGGGAAAGGTAACTCGGGCTCACGAAGAACTGCTCTGAAAGGGTATTAAGAGAAATATCTTCATTGTAATGAGCGTGTATATAGGATGAAACTTCATACATCTTCTGCTCTATAGAGTTATAGCTCTGGTCGTTGGTGTAGAGATTTTTATCTTTCAGACTGTAAAGAGTGTATAAAAACTCCTGGAACTTAGTATGAATGTAAAATTCATCGGCAGGGTTGCCATAGTACTGATGCTCTTTTGAGAAGACAAAAAGTGAGTTGAGAATATCGATAAGTTTCTGTCGATCCTCAAGATCAAACCTGAAAATAGGAACCTCACTTTTGAAAGGCTGAAGTATTTCAGCATAGGCATCAGCTGTTTCAGGGCTGTTCAGCTCATACATGAAGTCAATGATGATTCTTTTGCTGGGTTCGCCCTTGTAATAAACAGATTTATGCATAACAGAAGGCGCCAAAAGAACAATGTCACCCATATGAATATTGTAAGGAACACCTTCAATAAGATGAGTAGCATTAGGCGCAAGTAGGATCAACATCTCATAATATGGATGGAGATGCTGGAATTCCATATTTATAGAGGCATCTCTTTTATCATAATCAATATAGTAAAAAATATTGTTAGGGATGTTGTTGATAATTATATAGTGGTTGTCTTCGTAATAAACACTGTCATTTATAAGCATGAGAATAGTATATATGAAAAAGAAAGAGGTATCAAATGAAAGTCGATAATGAAAAGATTGAAAGCACATTAAAAATTCTGGCAGACAGTTTCCAGAAATTCCTTTACGAGGATGATGAATATTTTTTGGAAAATATGAAGTCAAAAAATCTGGCAGGAGATGATGTGTCAAGATATCAGCACTGGGAGTGGACTCAGGGCGTTGGACTTTATGGCCTCTTGCAGATGTACGAAGAGACAGGAAAAGAGGAGTATCTCAAATTTCTTAACCAGTTTTATGAAAAAGAGATTTCTCTTGGACTTCCTGCAAAAAATATAAATACTACAGCTCCTCTCCTTCCTTTATCTTTTATCCTTAAGGAAAAAGAGAACCCTACATATAGAAAAGTTTGTCATGAGTGGGCAGAGGCTATAATGAAGGACTTTGTAAGAACTAAAGAAGGTGGTTTTACTCACAGGACTTCAGATAGTGAAAATGATCAGGAACTCTGGGATGATACTCTTTTCATGACAGTTATGTTTCTTGCCAGCATGGGAGAAATAGAAGATAACGACGAATACAGACAGGAGGCCAGATACCAGTTCCTTTTACATATCAAATATCTGGTAGATCATAAGACAGGTCTTTTGTTCCATGGATGGACCTTTAAAGGAAATCACAACTTTGCAGAAGCCCTCTGGGGCCGCGGAAACTGCTGGTTTACAATGGCAGTGCCTGAGTATCTTTCAATTGCAAAAGTTGAAGGCGCAGACAGAAGATTTTTGATAGAAGCACTTAATGCTCAGGTAGAAGCACTTGAGAAGTATCAGGATGAAAGCGGAATGTGGCACACACTTGTAGATGATGCGACTTCATATGTGGAGACCAGCGCTACATGTGGATTTGCCTATGGTATTTTAAAGGCAGTGAGAATGGGACTTATTGATCCAAAGTACAAAGAGGTTGCACTTAAGGCACTTGATCCAGTACTTGCAAATATCGCAGATGACGGCACTGTTAATCAGGTTTCTTACGGAACACCAATGGGACGTGAGTCAAAGGACTTCTACAAGCAGATTGAGATCAAGCCAATGCCTTATGGACAGGCTCTGGCAATGCTGTTCCTTTTAGAGGTGTTGAAAGCGTGATAATACTGGAAGAGATATGGGAAAAGATATGTTTAGAATAGGCGTAGATGTTGGCGGAACAAATATTGCTATAGGACTAGTAGATGAGGCTTACAACATAGTTGTTAAGACATCAATAAAAACATCTGAGGCAAGTGAGCCTGAGCAGATGATAGATGCCATTGCACTGACAATAAAGAAGATCCTTGTGGATAAAGATTTGTCAGAATCGGATATAGAAGCCATTGGTGTGGGCGTTCCGGGAACGGCGGAGCTGACCACAGGCAGGATCATGTATGCCAATAATCTTGGCTTTGAAGAGGTACCTTTTTTACCAAAGCTTAAAGAAGCCCTGGGAGCAGAGCTGGGCAGGAAAACTTCTTTTGACAACGATGGCAATGCGGCTGCAATTGGTGAGTACATCACGGGCGGCTATGATGTGGACAATTTCATGATGGTAACTCTTGGAACCGGAATAGGCGGAGGTATCATCATTAACAGGAAGCTGCTCAGAGGTGTCAATTTCGCGGCAGCAGAGTTTGGACATATGACTATCAATCTTGACGGCGTCGATTGCAACTGCGGAAGGAAAGGTTGTTTTGAAGACTATGCTTCTGCAACAGCACTTATGAACCAGGCAAAAGAAGCAATGGAAAAAGATGTGGATAAGGAGTCTCTGCTGTGGCAGCTTTGTGGAAAAGCAGAAAATGCAGATGGAGAGATATTTTTTGAAGCGGTAAGACGAAAAGACAGGCTTGCGCTGGAGGTCCTTGATGGATTTACTACATATCTGGCTGAGGGAATAACAAATCTTATCAACATCCTTCAGCCGGATGTGCTTGTTTTAAGCGGCGGCATAACAAGGGCAGCAGATCTTTTCCTGGATGATCTTAAAAAGAAGGTTGCCAAAGGAATATATTCCAGAACCAGTGAAAAGAACACAGAGATCATGCTTGCTCATGGAATAAGCGATGCCGGAGATGTAGGTATTATCGGTGCAGCGCTGATCGACAGAGGATAAACTACTAAAGCATGTACTTAAAGATGCTTACAAAAGATATGAATAATTTGCAGTTGGAGGCATATTATGGAAAAACACTATCAGATAATTTTAAAGGACACAGAGGAGCTGGTTTATGAGTCAATGCGCCAGCAGATCATGGATGAAGATAGTCCAAATGCAGGAGCTTTTTTGGATGACAACCATATTTTGGATGCCAAGTACACAATTTATAGAACAGCATCCATGATAGCTCTTTACTGTAACAGCGACAGCTCTTTGTATAGAGATGAAGCTCTTTTGAAGAGAATCAGACTTGGTCTTGGCTTTGCCAAAAAGATGCAGCATGATACAGGTCTTTATGACTATGTTACATGTAATTTCAACTCTGCACCTGATACTGCTTTTTCCATAAAGAAGCTTATGCCATTTTTCTTTTACCTAAGAGATATTGTTGGTGATAAGAAAACAAAAGAAGAGCAGGAAATATTTGAGACGATCAGCGGAATCATTGAAAAGGCAGCTTACGGAATCATGACTGGTGGATTCCATACACCTAACCACAGATGGGCAATCGCATCAACCCTTATGGAGTGTGCAAAGATTTTCAACAATGATGATATGGTAAGACGTGCAAATGAGTATCTTGCAGAAGGCATTGATTGTAACGAAGATGGAGAGTTTGCCGAGAAGTCAGCAGGTAACTACAACCGTGTAAATAATGACGCCATGATCACTTTAGCAGAGGCAACAGGAGATAAGAAGTACGAAGAGTATGCAGTAAGAAACCTTCACATGATGCTTCATTACTGGGAACCGGACGGATCTGTTTATACTGCTAACTCCACAAGATTTGATAAGGACAGACTTTCATATCCAACAGATTACTACACAGAATACATGCTCATGGGACAGCGTCACAACATCCCTGAGTTCTATGAAATGTGCAACACAATAATTGATATCTGTCAGAAAAAGAATATGCTCTCTCCGGACAGCCTGATCTACTTCATGTGGTATCCGGAATGGAGAACAATAGAGCATGAGGGACTTTATGGAAATCCTGATTATCATGTTTTCTATAAGAATTCAGGAATTTCCAGAAATAAGTCCGGAAGATATACATACACAGCTATGAGTGGCAAGTCCAACTTCCTATATTTCCATAACGGATCAATAAAGATGGAGATGAAGGTCGCAGGAAGTTTCTGCGAGCACAGAGCTTTCAAGGCAGAGACAATGGAAGAGATAGAGGGCGGTGTTCACCTGCACCAGACTATGCACGGCTGGTATTACCTTCCCTGGACAGATGAGAAAAGACCTGCTACCAGTGACTGGTGGGAGATGGATAATTCCAAGAGAGACAAGAAAATGGGTCCTGACATGGACATCGATGTTTGGGTTACAGAGTCAAAAGATAAAGACGGAATCGATGTACGTGTTAAGACAAGCGGCGTAGAGGGGGCACCTTGGAGAATCGAGCTCTCATTTACAGGGGCAACATTCCTTGAAAATGGCCACCTTGCAACTCATCTTACAGGAAATGAAGCACTTACTGTAAAAGACGATTACGTAGAGCTTTCTAATCACATGGATACTCTTATTGTGGGACCGGCTTTTGGTGCTCACAGATTTATGGAGGGTAAAGAGGATTCCGAGCTTAGGAACGCAGGTGCATCAACAATATACTTTACAGATTACACAGGATTTGACCATACAATTACTGTAAGGAATAAGAGGAGCCAGTTTTAAAAATATTGGGGAAAGATATTATAGATAAGTAACTGGGTTTTGCTGATTTTTTTAGAGAAGGATAGGTTATTACAAAAACGAAGTTGAAGAATATTTCAGCATTTTAGTTCAAGAGGAAAATCTTTGTAAAAAAGAGGGTATAGAGATGAGGTATGTAGAGTTTGATCAGAATAGGAAAATGGACATAGTTTTCTTGGGGAGGATAGCTATAGACTTTAATCCTGTAGATTATTTTCATCCACTTGAAGAGTGTACTACTTTTAAAAAGTACCTGGGCGGATCTCCAGCCAACACCTCTATTGGCGTGACAAGACATGGCCTTAAAGCGGGATTTTTTGCCAAGGTTTCCGATGACCAGTTTGGAGATTTTGTTATCCACTTCATGGAAAAAGAAGGAATTGATACTTCTCATATCACAAGATGCACAGGAGGTGAGAAACTTGGTCTTACCTTTACTGAAATTCTTTCTCCAACAGAGAGCAGCATTCTTATGTACAGAAATGAGATAGCAGATCTTCAGCTCTCTGTCGAGGATATTGATGAGGATTATATCGCGAATAGTAAAGCTCTTTTGATATCGGGAACAGCACTGGCTGCAAGCCCATCAAGAGAGGCCGCTTTAAAGGCAGTTATGCTTGCGAAAAAGAATGGAACAAGAGTAATCTTCGATATAGATTACAGAGCATACAACTGGAAAAATGATGACGAAATCTCAATCTACTACGCGGCTGTTGCAAAAGAGGCGGACATCATCATGGGATCAAGAGAAGAGTTTGACCGTACTGAGAAACTTATTGAGCCCGGCAGAAACGATGAGCAGAGCGCAGGTGCCTGGTTCAATGAGAATGCCAAGATAGTTCTTATCAAGCATGGAAAAGAAGGCTCAACCGCTTATACTAAGGATGGAGAAAAATATTCAATAAAGCCATTCCCTGTAAAGGCCCTTAAAGGTTTTGGCGGTGGGGATGGCTACGCATCAGCATTCCTCTACGGAATCTTCTCAGGCTGGGATATGATCGACTGCCTTGAGTTTGGAAGTGCAGAAGCTTCAATGATGGTAAAGAGTCACTCCTGCTCAGAAGAACTTCCAACAACAGAAGAAGTCAGAAAGTTCATCGAGGAAGAGAAGGCTGAGTACGGCGAGATGATTGCAAGAGGATGAAAATAAAGACCTGAAAATGCAAGGAAACTTTCTAAAATAGCAATAAAATGCAAGTTTACATATTTTTTATAAATGAGAACTACAATATTTTGTTTTTGTGATTCGAAAAACACAACTGATAGAAAGAATCCAGATAAAGGCAAAACATAATGCAAGAACATTTTTTATTATATTAAAATCGGTGACCATCGTGAGGTGGTGCTTGACTCATAAGATTGTAAAAGCTACAATTCGATTAAACGAATCCGACTAATCGAATTGTAGCTTTTTAGGTTTATGGAGGTTCTATGCAGATAGGAAGCAAGATTTTTGAAATTCTTAAGAAGCGAGGTATAACACAAAAAGAGTTTTCGATGAAGACAGGAATAGCAGAGAGCACTATCAGCGATTGGAAGAGAAAAGGCTTTAATCCATCTGCAGCGAAACTTCCGGTTATATGCAATGTGCTGGGAGTGTCACTAGATGAATTATTGGATGATGATGCAGATTCAAGTAACTCAAAAGAGAACATAGACTATTCTTTTTCATTAAGCAATGATGAGAAGAACCTCATCGAATTGTTTAGAAACGCAGATGCCGGGCAACAGAAGAGGATTTATTCATATGTGCTGGAATTGATGAAAATAAATGGTGAAACAGTTCCGATAGAATCAGAGAGCACCACCCACGAAAAGCAAGACGATGAATTAGCAGGCAAGAAACTTCTGTGCAAGAGGCTTCGCAGGCTTTCAAGACTGGACAGAATAAAGCTTGACGAGTCAGAACACGCTTCTGGTCTTAACAAGCATCTTTTCAAGTATTTTGATTTTATCGGTGTTGATAAATTGGATTATATCAAGAAATATCTGGAACATATCCAGCCTTTTATGATAAAAGAGGTAAAGACTCAGGAGAAATTTGATAATGCAATTTGTGTGCTCGATGAGTACTATCGGATTTCTGTATATATTAAGCTTGATGCGACAAAGGGAGAGGAAGTAATTGTTTCTTTTCATGAAAACAATAAAAACGGAGTTGCAAAAAGAGAACCAATAAAAAGAACCAATCAGGAAGTTTATGTTTTTCCGGAATCCATCAGTTCACATGTCTTAGGAAGTGATAAATATACTATAAATCTTTTTATTACAAGAGGGGCGACAAGCCTTCCGATGGCTGTATCTGCCAGAAAATGTGACGAAGAGGGCTTCTGGGTAAGAATGTCTGACATTACCGGAAATATGGTAGAAATGGCTAACAGCTATTTGCAGGATCTTTACACATCGGACCTTGATTATTCAGAAGTTGAGCCATTTTATTCTCTTCAGCAGATATCATTTACTTCCTATGGGACAGATGTTTTTTCCGGAATATCTCTTTTGATTGACAGTCTTTTGATCCAGATGAGCCCTTTTAGTAAGCAGGTAGCAGATGCGGCTTTGTGTATATTCTGTAGCACGATCGAATTGCCAGAAATCACAAAAAAGGAACTTCTGGATACCTTACGAGAAAGATATAAAGTAAATTCTGTGAAAATTCTTCCGGAAATTTTAAGGAGGGTGGAATTGAATCTGATATAAGATAAACGAAGTTGTAAAATAGAAATACGTCAATTAGAATGAAGATAGATGGCGGTTGCTTTTTAATAATACTTATGCTTGGAGAAAGATATGGGACAGTTTTTGAATCCGGGAAAAGAATCATATTTGGAAGCAGTAAATTCTCAAATTTATATAGATAAATCTGAAATGATAGCCTATTTAAACACACTTGTTAAAACTAAACAAAAATATGTAAGTGTTTCCAGACCACGTAGATTTGGAAAGACAATGGCTGTGGACATGATCTGTGCTTACTATGACAGAGAAGCAGATAGTAGAGAACTGTTCAGTAATCTTAAACTGGCTGATGCTAATGGAGAATTTGGAAATCTTGCATGGGATGCATATCTTGGAAAGTTTGATGTATTAAGAATCGTGATGACCAAGTTTACACGGAACAAAAACAACTTTGATGAAGCTCTTGATGCGATGCAGAAACTCGTTTCCAGAGAGATAAAGAAAAAATATCCTAATGTTGACTATTTTGACAGCGAAGATATGATCCAGACTATAGAAGACGTGTATGCTGAAACAGGGCAGCAGTTTATTATTGTCATAGATGAGTGGGATGCTGTATTCAGAGAATTTCCATTTGATAAAGAAGGACAAGAAAACTATCTGAATTATTTACGAGATCTTTTCAAAGACAAGAGCTATATTGCTTTGGCATATATGACAGGAATTCTGCCAATAAAAAAATATGGAAAGCACTCAGCACTTAATATGTTCACCGAATATTCAATGATGTTTCCCAGACAGCTTGCTAAATATACCGGATTTACCAAGGCTGAAGTTATGGATTTATGCAAGAGTTATGGGCGGGATTATGAGACAATTAAAGAGTGGTACGATGGGTATGAAGTGAGTGATGTTATTCCCCCTGATCCAAACCATGAAGAATTGAAAGCAACCGGAAAAACTTTGGAAGGAATCAAACATTCTTTGTATAGTCCGTTATCTGTAGTTGAAGCTGTTGGAACTGGTTTAGTTAAGGATTATTGGAATAAAACAGAAACATATGAGGCACTGGCTGACTATATAGTTAAGGACTATGATGGGCTTAAGGAAGCGGTTACACTGTTGATGGATGGAGCTCGACTACATGTGGATACGTCAACTTATCAAAATGATATGACTACTTTCACCAGCAAAGATGATGTATTATCGCTTCTTATACATTTGGGATATTTAGGATATGACGATGCAGCAAGTGAAGTGTACATTCCAAATAAAGAGATTCTTGATGAGTTTAAGACATCTACAAAAGGAAGTGAATGGGTTGGTAGCTTCAAGGCATTTGAAGTTTCACAGGAATTGCTAAAAGCCACATGGGATAAGGATTCCATAAAAGTTGCTGAGTTGATTGAGCAAGTGCACGATTTGACTGGCAATAAAACATATAATGATGAGTCAGCATTAAGCTATGCAATTCAGTATGCATATTACGCTGCTCAAAAATACTATACTATGATTTTGGAATTGGATACCGGAAAAGGATATGCGGATATAGCTTTTATTCCTTCTCCACTATATCCCAATAAGCCGGCAATGGTAGTAGAGCTCAAGTATAACAAGGATGTCGAGACCGCATTATCTCAAATAAAAAGGCGAAACTACCCAAGTAGATTAGAGCATTACAAAGGAAACATTCTGCTTGTTGGTATCAATTATGATAGGGATGTTCCAAGTACAAGTGAAGGATTTAAGCATCATTCTTGTATTATAGAAACGGTGTAGATATTTGTTCAAAATCATTATCAATTTAGTGATAAATAGATAATTATTTGTAAAAATCCTGAACTTCCCACGAGATTTCTCACTCAATGAGAAGCTGAAGTGAGTGACACTGAAAAAAACCAAGAAAATAGCGGGTTTGCGGGCTGTTCCTTGACCTGTGTGCGTACTCGATCGTCTGTGAGAACAATGCCGGACAGTATTATCCGATGTATGCGTATAATCATCCTCTTTTTACAGAGAAGATGCATATATACAGCGATACAAAGGTTTCTGACTTCTTTGCTTCAATTACAGATGATCAGAGTATAGGGTTCCTGAACGAATGGAATGCGACCCGAGACCACAGGGAAAAGATATATATATCTTATGATTCAGCGAATAAGAACTGTCAGGCCGGCGACATTGAGATGGTTGAGTTCGGACATGCAAAGGATCCGAGGAATCTGCCAATCTTCAATTATGCAGTTGCCTATGATACAAACAACCGGGAGCCTCTATTTTATGAGCAGTACCCGGGAAGTATTGTAGACATCTCACAGCTGCAGTTCATGCTGGAAAAAGCAAAGGGATACGGCTATAAAAGAGTAGGCTTCATCCTTGACCGGGGATACTTCAGCAAGGAAAACATCCGGTACATGGATCAGTGCGGCTATGACTTTGTGATCATGGTCAAAGGAATGGCCACTTTTGTCAGCGGCCTGATTCTTGAGAACAGAGGAAAGTTCGAGAATAAGCGGGAATGCAACATTCGAAAATACAAGACGTATGGAATGACTGTCCGCCATCAGCTTTATGCATCGGATGAAGAAGAGCGATACTTCCACCTGTACTATTCAGATCAAAAGGCCAGTGCACAGCGAAAGCAGGAACTTTTGAAAGCAGTGGAGAACAGCCCAAGAACCTATGATGAGATCATGGCGTTTCTAAAAGAGGAGGAATGATCGATGACGTTATCGCGAGAAGATGGACAACTGTATTATAAACTTTGGTTGCCGATGCTCGATTTTGTAAACAGGAAGTATCGAATTAACCGTAAACTCAAGAGCGTTGCGACAGCAAAAGAACTGGATCCGGCAGATGTAAAAAAGATCGCGAACAAGCTGTGGTCGGATGTCACAATAATAGATGCCTATCTGATTGAAAACCCTGATCTCCCAGATGACCACAGGGAGATTATCCGAAGTTGGAAACGACGGATTCAGGGAAAGTTCATGATGGAACGGCATCTGAAAAAGGGTACGATCTTCATTTCTCTCGAAGATGAAGAGGTGTATCAGGTGAGTGGCATCATATCGAGTTGGGAGGAGATGTTTTTGGGAGCTCCAATGCCGCTGATGTTGGAAGCGACATTTATGCCATTCCGGGATGTTATCATCTCAGATGGCTTGGTGATGCCATACAACATCCTTGTTGGAGGCGGCATGAAACGAATGTTCAAGGATGTATATATGACTGCAAAAAAGAGCGGCCGTATCCACCAGTCGCTCTAAGAAAACGGTTTGAGTGAGAAAAATTCAGGAAGTACAGGCAAGCATAGCTCTGAACTGTCATACTAATATGGAAAATACTTGACGGTGGTAATCACTTTGAGTACCATATAAGTGAAGGTAATCAAAATGATTATTGTAAACATATCGGTATTCAAAATGAGTATATTTATAAATATAAAGACGGAGCAAAAATGGCGATAACGATAAAAGAGCTAAGAGATAACACTGGATTAACACAGAAGGCTTTTGCCATTAAGTATGGAATACCTTTGGGCACATTGAGAAGGTGGGAACAGGGGGAATCCAGACCTGCGCCATATATTTTAGGCATGTTATCTATGCTGATTCCATCATCTGAACGATATTCAGAAATTATTCAGACGCCAGCTGGAGACAAGTATTATTACGACAAAAGTGCTAATAGCATTACTGATTCTTATGGCAACATGATACGGATAAGTACTTCAATGGAAGGGGTTAAGAGAGAAAACCTACCTCTATATGTTAAGGATATGTTTGACTCATTTTATGAAATACGAGCAAAGTTTGAAAAGGACTGCGAGTATGACAAGAAAGAGGATATTATATGGAGCTGATAAATGAAAAAGATTGCAAATGAGTATTATTTAATGCATAAGAATATACCGGTATGCCTGATGGAAATATCCGACGAAGGCATACTTGGTAACTGCAGAAAGAATGAGGCACAGATTGATCATTTTCCATTGGGTGGCAGGATGAATGACATGAAATTTCATGAGTGGTGGAAAGATCGCGCAATTCCTAAAACCAGAAATGGAGCTAAATCAGCCTTGCAAAAACTCGGATATGAATCGACTAATAGTGCATTAGTGGATAATCTTGCGCTCAGCTTATCAGACTGCTACTGGATAAAACCTCGTGGCGAAGATCTTTCATGGGAAGATGTAAACCTTTTTACAAATGATTTCGTGGATACGTTCGGTGAATTGACCATGAATAAGGACCATGTTATAGACATACGCATGAAGACACGATTTAAATGTGCTGCTTCACAAGGTGAACTGCAAAAGAAGTGGTGTATAGATGAATCTGGAAAAAGATATATGGTCAAGGGCAATTATGGTAGTTCTTATCAGCAGAGCCTGAATGAAATTTTTGCTACTGAGCTCCACAAGAAACAGGGGTTTAAAAACCATACGGATTATATCCTTACAACGGTCGACGTTGAGGGCGGGATAGAAGGCATCGGATGCATGTCTTACGATTTTTGTAGTGAAAATCTTGAGTGTATAAGTGCGTGGGAACTGTTACAGACAATTAAGATAAAACAGAATGAATCTCTCTATTATCCGCTCAAGAAAGTATGTCTGAGTCTTGGAATCAGTGATGATGACTTCACCAGATTCATGGATTACGAAATTATGACAGATTATCTTATATCTAACACGGACAGACACATGAATAATATCTCTGTTGTGCGTAATCCAGATACTCTTGAAATATTGGGATTCGCCCCAATATACGATTCTGGCAATTCAATGTTTTATAACATTCCATATACAGAGCTTGAGCATGTAAAACTTTCTTCAATCAAAACACATTCCTTTATTGCAAAGGAGAGCAAACTTCTATCATATGTTCAAGATAGACAAATTGTGGATTTAGAGAAAGCCAATATGAATTTTGACATATATGAGAAGGATCTGTTTGAACGGCGAATAAGAATTCCATGTTTAAAAAAACTGTACGAACAGAAACTCATGAAAATTGAAGCATTCCAAAAAGGTAAGAATATATGGAAAGAAGTGTGAAGAAACGTATAATAGAGATTACGCCCCCGATGAGGTCGGAAGAGCAAATTGGTTAAATAAACTTGCAAATGGTGCTTCCAGAGAAGATGTCATGAACGGCTTTGGTGGCTCACAAGAGTTTGCAAATATGCTTGCAGGATTTGGATTGTGAGTATAGAAACAGAATAAGAATATAAATAATAGGGCAGGAATTTTGTAATGAGAGTGATCTACAATGTACCTGCCCATATTTTTTAATGTTCTTCAATTGAACATGGTAGATAACCAGATGGTTATAATGGGCAATGATAACTTTTTTGGACTTGGAACTTATATGACAGCAGTGGATATAGCAGGAATAATTGCTAATTCATAACTAAATATTTCGACAACAAAAAATGCAATATTTTATAAGGCTATAAATAAAAACCGCGTAGATAATGCTATAAAATAAAAATAAAATGTATGATATGGAGATAAATTTTGCTCTGTATCATACATTTTTTGATAATAGGGGATAAAAGCTGTAATGCGTTCATGCTTGCATGATAAGCATTATTACTTTGAAGCCCGTAAAACATGAGGAAGTGGTGCAGTGCAATTGGTGGGTATAGCTTTTTATAAGGAGAAGGTTATGGAGAAGACAGTTAAGCTGACGACAGCACAGGCGCTGGTGAGATTCCTTGACCAGCAGTATGTTTCTTTTGATGGAAAAGAGACAAAGTTTGTAGAAGGGATTTTTACTATATTCGGACACGGAATCGCGGTAGGGCTTGGGGAAGCCCTTGATCAGAATCCGGGAAAGTTAAAGGTATTTCAGGGGAGAAATGAGCAGGGGATGTGCCATACCGCCTGCGCATTTGCAAAGCAAAACAATCGCAGAAAGATTATCGCATGTTCATCAAGCGTTGGCCCCGGTGCTGCAAATATGGTTACAGCCTGCGCTGATGCTACTGTTAATCATATTCCGCTTTTGGTTTTTCCGGCGGACACTTTTGCGTCAAGGCAGCCTGATCCTGTTTTACAGCAGCTTGAAATAGACACATCTTTAGCTGTTACAACCAATGATGCATTTAAGCCAGTGTGCAAGTACTGGGACAGAATAAACAGACCTGAGCAGCTTATGACAGCTATGATAAGCGCCATGAGAGTTTTGACAGACCCGGCTCAGACCGGCGCTGTCTGCATTGCACTTCCTCAGGATATAGAGGGAGAAGCTTATGATTATCCGGAGTACTTCTTTAAAAAGAGAGTTCACAGAATTGTTAGACAGGCAGCAGCTTCAGAAGAAGTAGCTGATGTTGTTGAGAAGATAAAAAAGGCAAAGAAGCCACTCGTAGTAGTTGGCGGCGGAGCCAAGTACTCGGAAGCTGGCGAAACAATAGAGAAATTCTGCAACTCTTTTAACATTCCATTTGGAGAGACTCAGTCAGGAAAGAGTGCCTGCAAGTCCTCAGATCCTATGTGCCTTGGAGGAATAGGAGTAACCGGTACTTCAGCAGCAAACCAGATCGCCAAAAAAGCTGATCTTATCATCGCGCTTGGAACAAGGCTATCAGATTTCACAACAGGTTCAAAAAGGCAGTTTAACCAGGGCGCTGAGGTTGTGACCATAAATGTAAACCGCTTTGATGCTTACAAGATGGATGCTACAAAGGCAGTTGGCGACTTAAACGAGACACTTCTTTTGGTGATAAAAGAGCTTTCAAAGAGCAAATATAAGAGTGCCTATAAAGATGAGATAAAAACTGCAAAAGCTAAATGGGACAAAGAGATGGAGCGACTTGGCGGAATTGTTTATACAGGCCCTAAGTTTAAGCCAATGATCGAGGCTCGCGATCCAAGAACACTTCCTGAGTTCCATGAACTTACAAAGGCAACTCTGACTCAGACGGCGGCGATTGCTACAGTCAGAAGATGCATAGACGAGAACGCAACAATAGTGACAGCCGGCGGTTCACTTCCAAGTGATCTTCAGAGAATGTGGACCACAGACGAAAGGTGCGGATATCACGCAGAATACGGATATTCCTGCATGGGATATGAAGTTGCCGGAGCTCTCGGCGTAAGACTTGCAGATCCTAAAAAGGAAGTTTACACATTCCTTGGAGATGGAAGTTTCCTCATGCTTCACAGTGAGATTGCGACAGCTATGCAGGAAAGAGCCAAGATAAACATCCTCGTATTTGATAACTGCGGCTTTGGCTGCATCAACAACCTTGAAATGACTCATGGTATGGGCTCAATTGCAACAGAGTTCCGTTATAGAGACAAAAATGGAAAGCTCTCCGGAGACCTTATTCCAATCGACTATGCAATGATCGGAAAAGGCTATGGACTTAAGACTTACACAGTAAGAACAGTGGAAGAGCTGGAAGAAGCCCTCAAGGATTCCAAGAAACAGAAAGTTTCAACACTCATAGATCTTAAGGTAATGCCTAAGACCATGACTGATGGCTATGATTCCTGGTGGGATGTAGGACTGGCAGCTGTTTCTGAGAGTAAGAGCGTAAGAGACTGCAGAAAAGAAGTCGAAGAAGGCAGACGCGAAGCAAGAAAGTATTAAAGAAAAACATAGATATGTAAAGGGATTAGAAAGAAGGGGTTACACAGATGGGAAAAGTTTTTGGATATCCTGAGTTTGACGAAAACGGTGAGAAAATCCTGACAACCTATGACAATGATTACAAAGATATGCTTATGGACATCAGAGTTTATCGCATGTCACAGGGACAGACAAAAGAACTACTTAAACCTGAAGAGGAGATGGCAGTTCTTTTGCTCAAAGGAAAGCTCAAATACTCATGGAATGGGCAGGAAAAAGAGGTTTACAGAAAAGACGTGTTTACTGACGGGCTATATGCTCTTCATGTCTGCAAAAACACAAAGGTTGTGATCGAGGCAGAAAGCGACGTCGAGGTTCTCATTCAGTGCACTGACAATGAAAGAGAATTTGAAGCAAAGTTCTATGATCCGGAAAACACACCTTGGATCTATTCCTGCAAAGATAAATTCGGGGGCACGGCAAAGAGAAGAGTGAGCACTGCATTTGATTATGAGACAGCGCCATATTCAAACATGGTTCTGGGAGAAGTATTAAATGATCCGGGCAACTGGTCAGGGTATATTCCACACACTCATCCACAGCCTGAAACATATTATTTCCTGTTTGATCGTCCGGAAGGATTCGGAGCAAGCTTTGTGGGAGATGAAGTATTTAAGAGCGTTGATGGAAGCTTTTCAGCAATTCCCGGAGGCAAAGTTCATCCGCAGTCCTGCGCACCGGGATTTCAGATGTATACCTGCTGGATGATAAGACATCTGCCCGGCAATCCATGGACCGACAGAATAGATGATGAACGGTATGTTTGGTTATATGACTATAAGGGGTAAAAAACTTAAAGGAGAAGGGAAAATGTTAGATAAAAATAAGGTTTCTTTGGGGATAGCACCAATTGGCTGGACCAACGACGACATGCCTGATCTGGGAAAAGAGAATACTTTTGAACAGTGCATTTCAGAAATGGCCCTTGCAGGATTTAAAGGGTGTGAGGTTGGAAGCAAGTATCCAAAGGATGCAGAAGTATTAAAGAGAGCACTGGATCTTAGGGGAATACAGGTTTGTAACCAGTGGTTTTCATCATTTCTTTTAACAAAACCATATGAAGAAGTGGAAAAAGAATTTATTGCACAGCTTGAATTCTTGAAAACTCTCGGAGCAAAGGTTATCGGAGCCTCTGAGCAGAGCTATTCCACACAGGGCAAACTTGATCAGCCTATTTTTGTGGATAAGTATGTCATGAACGACGATGAATGGGTAAAACTTACCGACGGACTTAACCGCCTCGGCAAAGTCGCAAAAGAACACGGCATGACACTTACATACCATCATCACATGGGCACAGTAGTCCAGACTGAGGAAGAAATAGACCGCTTCATGGACATGGTAGATCCTGAACTCGTCTACCTCCTCTTCGACTCAGGCCACCTCTCATTTGCAGGCATCGATCCGGAGCCAATTCTTAGAAAGTATGTAAAACGTGTTAAGCATGTTCACTTAAAAGACATAAGAAAAGCGAAAGTTGAAGAAGCCAGAAAGAATAACTGGAGCTTCCTTAAAGGAGTAAGGGAAGGTGTCTTCACAGTACCTGGAGATGGCGACGTAAACTTTGCACCACTCTTCAAAGTACTCGAAGAATCCGGCTACGAAGGCTGGGTAGTAGTAGAAGCAGAACAAGACCCAGCTAAGGCAAATCCATTTGAATATGCAAAGAAAGCCAGAGCATACATAGCAGAAAAAACAGGACTTTAAGAACAGATTCTTATAACGATATGTGATTCATAGCATAAACAACAAAGATAAAATCAGTTTTTATTCAAAGATAGTACAAACAGCAAACTACTTTGTTCGCATTTACATTTTTAACAGAACAGAAGTGTGAGGCGGATAGAAGTTGCATAGGTAATAGGCAGCTTTGAGAGCCTTTGTGCTCGTCGGCACTTATAAGGTTGCGAATCGAATATGCTGAAGCTTGCTTCGGGCATATTCGATGAGAAAGCTTATTAGTACCGCTACGAAGCACATGGAGCGAAAGCGTCCTCAAAGCGCCTATTACCGTGCAACTTCCCATTCGCCCACACTTCGTCCAGTCAACCAACGAAAGGGGAAAAATAATGGTTACAGTTGGAATTATCGGCGCAGGCCGAATTGGAAAGGTACATGTACAGAGCATTACAAATAACGTTCCCGGAGCAAAGATAAAGACCCTCGCAGATCCCTTCATGAATGATGAGACGGCCGCTTGGGCTAAAGGAATGGGAATACAGAACGTTACAAAAGACTATAAGGAAATCATAAACGATCCGGAGATCCAGGCAGTACTTATCTGCTCATCAACAGATACTCACGCTCCTATCTCTATCGAAGCAATTAACGCAGGAAAACATGTCTTTTGCGAAAAACCGATCGATCATGACGTAAGCAAGATCCACGAAGTTATCGATGCACTTAAGGGCAAAAATCTCAAGTACCAGGTTGGTTTCAACAGACGATTTGACCATAACTTTAAGGCTGTTCAGGCAGCAGTGGCAGCAGGAAAAATCGGTGATCCACAGATCATCAAGATCACATCAAGAGACCCTGAACCACCATCACCTGCATATGTTGCAGTGTCAGGCGGAATGTTCATGGATATGACAATCCACGATTTTGACATGGCAAGATTCCTTGCCGGTTGTGATGCAGAGGAAATCTATGTGCAGTCAGCAGTTTTGGTTGACCCTGAAATTGGAAAGGCAGGCGATGTAGATACCGCAGTTATCACAATCAAGATGAAAAACGGAGCTCTTGTAGTTATTGATAACTGCAGAAAGTCCGTATACGGATATGATCAGAGAGCGGAGGTATTCGGTTCAAAGGGAATGGTCGCAAATGCCAACGATTCACAGTCTAATGTAGTTCTTTCAAACGAACAGGGCGTAACAGGTGAAAAGCCATTATTCTTCTTCCTTGAGAGATACATGCAGGCTTATTCAGATGAAATCAAGGCATTTATCGATGCTGTAGAAAACGACACAGATACAGTAGTTGGTATCGATGATGGACTTAAGCCTGTACTTATGGCAATGGCAGCTAACCTTTCAGTAAAAGAACACAGACCAGTAAAACTTTCTGAAGTAGAGTGAGGGGGACTTTTGTTATGGCAAAAGAATTTATTGTACCGGGGAAAATAGTTACAGGAAAAGGCAGCCTTAAGGAAGTAGGAAAATATGTTGATAATTTCGGAGAGAAGGCACTTATCGTCTGTGATCAGATCACAGAAAAACTCGGAAAAGTAAAGATCGTTACAGATGCCCTTTCCAAAAAGAACATAAAATATGCAATTTTTGACAGCTTCCTTGGAGAGCCTACAAACATCATGATCGACGAGGCTCTTTCTATCTATAAGAAAGAAAACTGCGACTTCCTCATCGGAATTGGCGGCGGAAGCGCGCTTGATATCATGAAGGCTGTGGCTGCAATGGATGCTAATCCCGGCAAGATCTCCGACTACATGGGAAAAGAGATTTCGGGAATAAAGGCAAAGATGATCGCCATTCCAACAACTGCAGGCACAGGCTCTGAGGCCACTCAGTTCACTATTATTTCGGATGTTGAGTCCGGGGTAAAAATGCTTCTTAAAGGAGCTCAGCTTATTCCTGACGTAGCGATCATTGACCCTGAGCTTACATTTACACTTCCACCTAAAATGACTGCATCAACAGGACTTGATGCCCTCACACATGCAGTAGAAGCCTATACATCAAGAAAAGCACAGGCTCTGACAGATACCTTGGCAATATCTGCAATAAAAAGAATATTCAACTACCTTCCACTTTCATATCACGACGGAGGAAATGACGTAGCCAGAACACAGATGTCTATTGCGGCTCTTGAAGCAGGAATGGCGTTTAACAATTCAAGTGTAACTCTTGTTCATGGAATGAGCCGCCCAATTGGAGCTCTTTTCCACGTTCCTCATGGAATATCCAATGCCATGCTTTTGGGAGTCTGTCTTGATTATGCAAAAGAGGGCGCAAAGGACAGATTTGCAGATATGGCAAGAGCGATAGGGGCAGCCACTGATGAGGACTCTGATGATAAAGCTGCAGATGCCTTTATGGTACAGATCAGAAAAATCTGTGATGTTTGCCAGATTCCGACTCTTGAAGGATATGGAATAAACAGAGAAGAGTTCCATGCCAGCATAGATAAAATGGCTGAAGATGCAATGATAAGTGGAAGCCCTTCTAATACAATCAGAGAATTGGATGCTGAAGTATTGAAAGGTCTTTATCGCAAAATGTATCCGTGATCAGATTAATTTAATTAAATGTTAATAAATGTCAGAATGACAAAAAATGCAATGTTTTATTAAAAAAAGATAAAATTTTGGCTATATAGTGTAGGAAACCAATGATATCATAATGGTGTTGAAGGTTTTCAAAATAAGGAGGGAATATGAGAAAGAGTACAAGTAATAAAGTATTATCTGCAGTTCTCCTGGCAGCAACATCTGTAACAATGCTTGCAGGCTGTGGTGGGGCAGCTACACCAAGCACATCAGCGGATACTGCAGAGAGCACACAGGCTTCTACAGAAGCGGCTGAAACTGCTGCAACTGAGGCTACAACAGCAGAAGCCGTAGAGATTTCAGGTTATTCAGAAGCACCTATGCTGGCAGAGCAGGTAACAGCAGGAACACTTCCTGCAGTAGAGGAAAGAATTCCTAATGCTGACAACATTTTTGTTGAGACAGCAGATGCTACCGGTGCAAAGATTGAGATTGGTAATTATGGTGGGGTTATCAATCTTGCAGGTGCAGGCGGCGGTTGGGGATTATCAAGACCTACTCTTGAGTCTATCATCCGTTACAACACAGACGGATCATATTATCCAAACGTTATTAAATCTTTTGAACATAATGATGATTACACAGAATGGACCTTCAAATTAAGAGAAGGCATGAAGTGGTCTGACGGCGAGCCATTCACAGCTGACGATATCACATTCTGGTACTACATGTGCCACCTTTCAAATTTTGACAGCAAGAAGAACGGCTGGTCAGCACTTAAGGAAGAAGTAGATGGAGAGGACGCATTTGCAACTCTTAAAAAGGTTGATGATTACACAGTAACATGGACATTCGTTAATCCCAAGTATCCTGCTGACTTCATCGAGAACGGCGATTTTAAATGGTGTTGGGCTCCAGCTCACTATTTAAGCGACCTCATTCCTGATTCTGAGGACTTCCCATATGTTGAGAATGAGTACTGGCAGAGCACAGGCCTCTCAGAGGAAGAAGTTCTTACAAACGCACAGAAAAAGAATATTGATGCAGCAACAGTTAAGGATTTAGGAAAAGCAGTAGCTTACAACTTCTGGAATACATCAGGAGTTCCAACACTTAACTCTTTCGTTCTTTCAACTGTTCCCGGAAACAGCTCAAAGGATGATACACTTTGCATCATGGATCGTAACCCATACTTCTGGAAAGTTGATGCAGCCGGCAACCAGCTTCCATATGTTGATGCACTTCACTTTAACACAACTTCTGAAGATGGACAGGATCTTCTTATGTTCCGTTCAGGAGAGCTTGATATCATTACAATTGCTATGCAGGATATTGCAGCAACAAAGGCTGACCTTGGTGATGCAGCAGAGATCCGTGAATGGGGTACAACTAACTGGGGTAGCTACCAGATCACATTTAACTACACAAACACAGACAAGAATTATGCAGATCTTTTTGCTAACAAGGACTTCCGTGAGGCAATGTCAATCTGCGTAGACAGAGCACAGGTATCACAGCTTCTTACAGATGGATTCCTTGAGCCTGGTCAGGCAGCTCCTGCAGAGGGCAACGTTGGTTATGACGCTGAGTGGGAGACAAAGTGGACTGAATATGATGTTGAAAAGGCACAGAGCCTTCTTGAAGGATGCGGACTTGTAAAGGGATCTGACGGATTCTATGATTTTGCAGATGGTTCAGACCTAATGATCACATTCCTTGCATATGATGGTGGTGCTGATGAGTCTTATCCTGTATTCGAGCAGTACTACAAGGCAGTAGGTATCAACTGCGCACTTAAGAATCTCGAAGTTTCAGCATTTGATGAAGCTATAGACAATAATGACTGGGTAGCTGTAATGGGACCTCACACATCAATCGGCGGTGCTTCACTTAAGGATAGAGCAGCTCCATTCGTTCCAATTGCTCAGGCAGCTGAATGGTATGGTGAGTATGGTACATATTACGCAACTAAGGGAGCACAGGGTGTTGAACCTACAGGTGATATGGCAAAGCTTGTTGAACTCTATGACAAGTGGCGTCTTACATCTGATGAGGCTGAAAGAGATGGTTATCAGGCTGAGATTTTCAACATCCACAAAGAGAACCTCTGGTCAATTGCATACCTTAAGGCAGAGAATTCTTACGAGATCATCTCCTCAAAGCTTAAGAACTATGCAGATGGTCTTGTATGGGCTGACTGCTACCAGTACGCAAACATGGCTCATTACGAAGTAATGTTTAAGGCAGAGTAATTCTGGGGACAACACAGTAGTATTATTTTAAATAGTACCGGAGGCGTGGTTGGTTTCCACGTCTCCGGATTTTTAAGGAAAGGGACATTTCTAATGGAGGAAAAAGTGGCAAAAAGGAGTTTTGGGGACAGTCTTAAGGCCTTTTTTCAGAAGGATCTTGTTCAGTACATCATCAAGCGTGTACTTATGTTCATTCCAACAATTCTTTTAATCTCAATCTTGGTTTTCTTCGTTATTCAGCTTCCTCCGGGGGACTATGTATCCGCACATATAGCGGCGCTTGCAACCGAGGGTGAATTAGTAGATGCAGATTATGCGGCATCAATGAGAGCAGACTATGGACTTGATCTGCCTGTTTGGCAGCAGTATTTAAAGTGGGTAAAAGATATTATCTGGACCCCTACAGATTCAGCATATTACAGACTTTATCATTCACATCACAACTGGAAATACTCTTTTGCATACGGAAGAGACGTGTGGAGTGTAGTTAATGACAGACTGGGGCTGACAATCGGTGTAACGGCTATCATCATGTTGTTCCAGTATCTGGTTTCTATACCGATAGCGGTATATGCAAGTACGCATCAGTATTCTGTTGGCGATTACATATCGGCCATAATCGGATTCTTAGGTACTGCCATACCGAACTTTATTTTGGCAATTGTGCTTATGTATCTCTCCTATAAATGGACGGGAAATGCCAATGTAGGCCTTTTTAGCCAGGAGATGTTACAAAACGGCGTTCATTTATACAATTTCGGCGACTTCTTAAAAAGAATGATCATTCCTATTATCGTAATTGGTACAAGCGGCACCTGCGGAATCATCCGTTCAGTGAGAGCCCAGATGCTCGATGAGGTTGCGCAGCAGTACACACTTACAGCAAGAGCTAAGGGTGTTCCTGAAGGAAAAATCATCATGAAGTACTGCTTCAGAGCAGCTATAAACCCTACTGTATCAGGACTTGGCGGAGTTCTTTCAAGCCTGTTCTCAGGATCTACAGTAACAGCTCTTGTGCTTAACATGCAGATCCAGGGACCTGTACTTTATAAGGCCCTTCAGTCTCAGGATATGTACCTTGCAGGTGCAATCGTTATGATCCAGGCAGTGCTGGTTGTTATCGGAGTTCTTTTATCTGATATAGCTCTTGCCTTCCTTGATCCAAGAATCAGATATTCAGGAGGTAACAGATAATGGCAAAACGTACTAAGTCAAAAGAAGATTATTATCTTGCCTCCCAGTGGACTCTGATGGCAAGAAAGCTTAAAAAGCATAAACTTGCTCAGGTTTCATTTATTATTTTGGCAGTTCTTTACATTGGAGCATTGTTTGCAGATTTCCTTGCGCCATATTCACTTGATGAGTTCGACGGACTGTACAGGAACTCAGCTCCGACAGAAATTTATACTATTTTTAACGACGAGCATGTAGGCCCCCATGTTTACAAGCTTGCAAAGACTATTGATAAAAAGACATTTGAAGTAAAACTTGAACCTGATCTTTCTGAATACTACAAGATTGAATGGTTTGTTCACGGAACTGAATATAAGATATTAGGTCTTTTCCCATGTGACCTTCATCTCTTTGGTGTGGGCGAAGGCTCCAATGGAGGAACAGGAGCAAAAATATACCTTTTCGGAGCAGATTCACTTGGACGAGATATCTTTTCCAGAGTGCTTTTGGGAGCAAGGATTTCCCTTTCAATCCCATTTGCCAGCGCATTCATAAGCTTTTTTCTGGGCGTTGCTATTGGTTCGATTTCAGGATATTTTGGTGGCGTTATAGATATCATAATTCAGAGAATAATAGAGGTTATAGGAGCTGTGCCTCAGATTCCGCTCTGGATGGCACTTTCAGCAGCTATCCCTGCAGGAATCTCTACAGTTAAGATGTATTTCTACATGACGATCATTCTTTCGTTCATTAACTGGACAGGAATGGCCAGAGTTGTAAGAGGTAAGTTCCTTTCACTTAAGAATGAAGACTACGTTATGGCTGCAAGAATCTCAGGCGTATCAACATGGAAGATAATCTGGAAGCACCTTGTTCCGGGCTTTATGAGCTACCTTATCGTATCTCTGACTCTTGGAATTCCGGGTTCAATCGTAGGTGAGACATCAATGTCATATCTTGGACTTGGTATAAAGTCACCTGCAACAAGCTGGGGTGTTCTTCTTCAGGAAGCAAGCTCAGTAACAGATGTGGCGGCAAACCCACACAAGCTTATTCCAATTATTTTCGTTACTATCACAGTTTTGGCATTTAACTTCCTTGGCGATGGAATGAGAGATGCAGCAGATCCATACAAGTAATCGGGAGGAACTTATGGAAAAGGACAACATTATAGAAGTAAAGGACCTCCATGTAGACATAAAGATGATGGAAGGTACTCTTACACCAGTAAGAGGCGTAAACTTCGAAATAAAGCGCGGCGAGACTCTTGGACTTGTTGGAGAGTCAGGCTGCGGTAAATCAATCACTTGTAAATCAATTCTTGCGATCAATGACAGAAAGTGCACACCTCACGGCGAAATCATGTTCAGGAATGAGGATGACACTGAGGTGGATATTCTTAAGATGGACCCTAAGGGAAAAGAAATAAGAAATATCCGCGGAAAACAGATCTCAATGATATTCCAGGAGCCTATGGTGGCTTTTTCACCAATGTATACCATTGGAAACCAGATCACTGAGGCAACTCTTTTGCATATCACAAAAGACAAAAAGAAGGCAAAAGAGATTTCCCTTGAAGTCATGAGAAAAGTTGGAATCGCAAATGTGGAAAAGAGATATAATCAGTATCCACACGAGTTTTCCGGCGGTATGCTTCAGAGAGCACTTATAGCAATGGCGCTGGTATGTAATCCAAAGCTTTTGATCGCTGATGAACCTACAACAGCTCTTGATGTGACAATTCAGGCTCAGATCCTTGAGCTTATGAAGGAGCTTCAAAAAGAGTTCAACATGGCTATTCTGTTCATCACACACGACCTGGGAGTAGTTGCAAGGATGTGCGACAGAGTAGCAGTTATGTACCTTGGAAAAGTCGTGGAGACAGGCGATTCCAAGACAATATATGCAAATCCTCAGCATCCATACACTCGCGGACTTATGGGTTCCGTTCATAAGATCGGTGGAAAAAAAGATGAGAGATTATTCTCAATTGAAGGAACAGTGCCTCTTGCCATGAATCTTCCAAAACAGTGCGGATTCTATGACAGATGTGACTGCAGGATTGAGGGACTTTGTGATAAAGCAGAGCCTGAACTTGTTGAGATAGAACCCGGATATAAGATTGCATGCTTTAACTGCTCTAATCCTGCTTGCCAGGCACACAGAGCTGAAGTTGAAAAGAGGCTTGCAGAAGAGGCAGCAAATCCTGTTGAGCCAGATGAGGGAGGAAAAAAGCGTGGAAAAAGATAATATTTTAGAAGTAAAGCATCTCCACAAGCGCTTTACCTCCAAGAATGTCACTGTTAAGGCGGTTACAGATGTTTCTTTTAGCGTAAGAGAAGGAGAGACAATAGGAATTGTTGGAGAGTCCGGCTGTGGAAAGACAACTCTTGGAAGATGCATTGTAAGAGCGTATGATGCTTCAGAGGGAGAAGTTTTTTACCGCACAGAAGCAGGAGAAGAAGTAGACTTTTTGAAAGTTGATAAAAAGAAGATGAAGGGAATCCGCAAGGAGATCCAGATGATCTTCCAGGATCCGTATTCATCCCTTGATCCAAGAATGACTGTACTTGACATCATAAAGGAACCTTTAAAGGCCAACTATCCCAAGATGCCTGACAGCCAGATGGATCAGATGGCAAAAGAAATGGCGGAGAAAGTAGGACTTAATCCTGCTTATCTTATGAGATATCCACATGCATTTTCAGGCGGTCAGAGACAGCGTATCGGTATTGCAAGAGCGCTGGTAATAAAGCCCAAGATCATTGTGTGTGATGAGGCTGTTTCAGCTCTTGATGTTTCAATCCAGGCACAGGTAATAAATCTTCTTAAGGATTTACAGAAAGAAATGAAACTCACTTATATCTTCATTTCCCATGACTTGTCTGTAGTTGAGCATATATCTGACAGAGTTGGTGTAATGTATCTTGGAAAAATGGTTGAATACGGTGAGACAGAGCAGATATTCACACATCCAAAGCACCCATATACAGAGGCTTTGATGTCAGCAGTTCCTGTTGCTGATCCAAACTTTATCCAGGAGAGAATACCTCTTAGGGGAGAGATTCCTAACCCGGCTAATCCACCAAGTGGATGCTATTTCCACACACGTTGCAGATATTGCACTGAAAAGTGTAAGGAGTGTACTCCTGAGTATTTTGAGATTGAAAAGGGACACTTTGTAGCCTGCAGTCTTGCAAATGAATTAAGCCTTCGCGGTTTTAGCTATGAGGAAACAAAATAATTAGTATCATAGTTTTGGGGCAGATGAACAAAAGTTTATCTGCTCTTTTTGTGCACTTTTTTGCCAAAAACAAAAAATGCAATGTTTTAGAGCAATAATAGCAAATTATCTATAGTTTCTTATTCATGACATGGGTAAAATATTATTATATAATGATAAAGTAATAAAGAGTTATCATTTTATCGGCAACAGGCGTTTTAAAAACAGGGGTTAGGAAAGAGAGACTATGAAAAAAGATAAGAACGGTAAAGTAAAAGTCTATTTAAGAAATAACTGGCAGCTGTATCTTATGCTGATAATTCCGGTTATCTATATGATTCTTTTCAAGTACAAACCAATGCTCGGAGTAATAGTAGCATTCAAGAAGTTCAACGTATTTAAAGGTATCTGGAACAGCCCATGGATTGGACTTGCAAACTTCAAAGAGGCCTTTACATCAAAGGATTTCTGGAGCGCACTGAAGAATACTCTGGTATTGAACATTGGTGATCTTATTATTGGATTCCCATTCCCGATTTTCTTGGCGATCTTTTTAAATGAGCTAAGAAGTGAAGGTGTAAGAAAGACAACACAGACACTTTTGTATCTGCCAAACTTCCTTTCATGGGTTATCATCTCAGGTATCGTTACTCAGCTCTTTTCAAATTCAGGACTTGTTAACAATCTTATCGTAGCACTTGGCGGTGAGAACGTATCATTCCTCAGCAACTCATTTATTTGGAGATTTGTATACTGGATCATGGGTGTATGGCAGGGGGCCGGCTACTCGCTCATTGTTTATCTTGCAGCGCTGATGGCGGCAGATGCTTCACTTGGTGAGGCTGCTTATATCGACGGAGCAACAAGACTTCAGAGAATATGGCATGTTACACTTCCTCAGATTTCATCTACAATAACAGTTCTTCTTATCATGCAGATCGGAAGACTTGTAAACATCAGTTTTGACAGACCATACATGATGGGAAATACTCTGGTAAGAGATGCTTCTGATGTTATCAGTACCTACGTTTATTCAGTAGGTCTTGCGGCAGGAAGATTCGATTTCGCTACAGCTGTAGGCCTTTTCCAGACAGTTGTCGGAATAGTTCTTGTCTTTGCAGCTAATGCTGTTATCAAAAAAATGGGACAGGAGGGAATCATGTAATGAGCGCTATCAATAGTAAAAACGAGAGAATATTCCAGTTCTGCTGGACAGCATTTTTCATAATAATCACATGTATAGCAATGGTTCCTATTCTGCGAGTACTTGCTGTATCACTCAGTGGAAAGAACGCGATCCTTGCAGGTAAAGTATTTATCTTACCTGTTGACCTTACTACAGAAGCTTATACAAGAGCACTTCAGAGCGGAAGCTTTGTAAACTCTTTCTGGTATTCAATAGTACTGATGCTTGCATCAACTATTATAAATCTTCTTATGACAGTTCTTGCCGCTTACCCTCTTTCAAAGAAAGGGCTCGTTGGCGGAAAGATAATCATGACACTGTTCGTTCTCACGATGTATTTACACCCGGGTGTAATTCCTGAGTACTTGAACGTAAGAGATTTCAAGATGATCGATACAGTCTGGGCACTTATTATTCCGGGCGCGCTCAGTGCTTATAACATGATCATCATGTGCAACGCATTTAAAGGTATCGACGAAGCCATCTATGATGCAGCCAAGATTGACGGATGCAGTGAGGCGAGGTGCCTTATAAGCGTTATCCTTCCACTTGTTTATCCTACACTTGCAACACTTGGTCTTTTCTACGCAGTAGGAAGATGGAACGGAATCAGTGATGTTCTCTACTACATCAATTCATCCAAATACTTCACAGTACAGATGGTACTTAAGCAGTTCGTTGAGTCCATCAATGTATCAGTAGAAGAGGGACTTCAGACTAACCTTGTAGCAGAAAACATTAAGGCAGCCAGCATTGTAATTTCAATGCTCCCTATGCTTATCGTGTATCCATTCGTACAGAAATTCTTTACAAAAGGAATTATGGTTGGCGCGGTGAAAGGCTGAGCTGTGAGAACTTGCTGAGGTTTTTTCGAAGCTAGTTCGAACGTGTTAAACCGAGCGAAGCGAGGTTTAACTTCCTTATAAATCATGAATCTGACCTGTAAAGGGTTAAGTATATAAAGAAGTAAAAAAGGAGGATTCAAATGAAAAAGAAACTATTGGCAACACTTCTTAGCGCAGCTATGGTAGTAGGCGCAATGACAGGCTGCGGCAGCTCATCAGGCACAACAACGGCTGATACTACAACAACTACTGACAATGCAACTCAGACAACAGATGCAACTCAGACAACAGATGCAACTGCTACTACAGAGGCACCAGCAGAGGATCTTAAGGGCGATGAAGTAGATATCACAGTTATGGTATGGGACAGAGGAAATGCTGCACCTAACACAACAACTGAAGATAATGCACTTACACAGTGGATCCAGCAGCAGATGAAGGATCTTTACAACATTAACGTTTCATACGTTTCTGTTCCAAGATCAGAGTCAGATGACAAAGTTAACATTATGATGTCAGGTGGAACAGCTCCTAATATCGTAATGACATATTCACAGGATCTTTTCTACAATTACGCATCAAGCGGGGCTTTAAGAGATCTTTCAGATCTTTACAAGCAGTATGGTTCAAACATTGAGCAGTACTGTGGCGAAGCGCAGACAGGTATCGCTGATCTTGGTGATCAGAAGTTCGCTGTTATGAAACAGAGAGGAACAGAAAATGCCCGTCACACAGCTTATATCCGTAAGGATTGGCTTGATCAGCTCGGAATGGATGTTCCTAAGACAAAAGAAGAACTTGGCAAGTACCTCTATGCTGTAAAGGATGCAGGACTTGGCACACCTTGGGGCATGAGCGGACGTGCTGATACAGAGAAGATGTATCTTAACTTCCTTGGATCTTATGTAGATATTCCGGATGACAAGTTTGCTTACACATATGCTGAAGCATATATGGCAGTTGCTCCTGGAGCAAAGGATGGTCTCAAGCAGCTCAACACATGGTACAACGATGGTCTTATCACTCAGGACTTCCCAACAGATACAGATGAATCTGTATTCCTTGCAGATGTAGCAAACGGCAAGATTGGATTTGTTCTTGATGATACAACACATATTTGGGATTCAACAGCAGTTCTCAACACAACACTTGGCGCTGAAGATGCTTCATTCATCCCTGTACAGTGCTTCGATCTTCCAGACGGATCATACAGAACACCTTATGAGTACAGATATGCCATGTTCGTAATGATTCCTCAGGAGACAACTTCTGACGAGCAGGCAGTAGCTTGCATGAAGTACCTCAACTGGCTTGCAGATCCAGCAAACGCAGTTCAGGTTCGTTACACACCAGACCTTACATACAATGATCTTGGCGTAGCTGTAGAGCCTTCAACAGCTGATAAGGAAGCTAAGGGATATCCTGGAACATGTGATGACCTTTGCATCATGAACCTTAACTTTGACTGGGTAAACAACTACGACACAATGTCAGAGTCTAACTACCAGACACAGGAGCAGGATTGGGCTTCGGTTGACTGGTACAAGAACTACTACACAGTTTGCCAGACTGGTAAGTATCGTTTCCCTGTATACGGATATGTTTCTGATGAGCAGGCTACATACGGAACAGATATAAAGAACAAGATGCTTTCATTTGTTTACACATGTATTTGTGCTCCTGCAGATCAGTTTGAATCTGTTTACGAGAGTGGATATCAGGAACTTGTTAATTCAGGACTTCAGAAGATCCTTGATTCAAGAGCTGCATATTACGACTCAATCAACTGATATATAAATACTTAGAGAAGGTATGTATATATAAAAGAGGGGCTGTCTAAAGGCAGCCCCTTTACAATGCAAAAAGTAAAAACTGTTATCGAATATACGACGAAATAGATATGATATATAATATTATCAGGATGTGAAAAATTGTGGCTTTGTAGCAATTCATTTATTAAATTGCATTGAAAATAAGCTTATATAAATGTGTGGGAGGAAGGCATGGAGATAGTAAGAGCAAAAGATTATGGCGAACTAAGTAGAAAGGCTGCAAATATTTTGGCTTCACAGATTATTTTAAAGCCTGAAAGTGTCCTTGGGCTTGCCACAGGATCATCACCAATAGGACTATATGAGAGACTTGTGGAAATGTATAGGAATGGGGATTTGGATTTTTCCAAAATAAAGACAGCAAATCTTGATGAATATGTAGGACTTGATCCTGAAAATGACCAAAGCTACAAATACTTTATGAATATAAATCTTTTTTCAAAGGTTAACATAGATTTGAACAACGTAAATATTCCTGATGGAACAAATAAGGATGCCGAGACAGAGTGTGACCGATATGAGACAGCAATCGAGTCTCTTGGCGGAATTGACCTGCAACTGCTTGGTATAGGAAATAACGGACATATTGGCTTTAATGAACCTGCCGACCATTTTCCTGCAAGAACACATATTGTTGACCTGACAGAGAGTACAATAGAGGCAAACAAGAGATTTTTTGCCGATGTATCATTAGTGCCGAGACAGGCTTACACCATGGGTATTGGAACCATTATGAAAGCTAAAAAGATTGTCATGGTGGCAAATGGAGAGAAGAAAGCACCGATTATAAAAGAGGCCTTCCTCGGAAAGATAACACCACAGGTTCCTGCATCAATACTTCAACTTCATCCCGATTTTACACTTGTGGCAGATGAGGCGGCGCTGTCCATGATTCAATAAAGATGTATTAGTATCACAGAATTCGATATGACAAAGAGTGTCACAACTGATGGGTGGCACTCTTTTTTGGAAATATAAAAATGCCTGAAAGTAGGTGACTGACTTGAAAAATCCTTTACTGAGACTGAGAGAAATGCAAGGCTATATCGGTAGTGCAGAGAAAATGGCAGCTGAGCATATACTTAGAGACCCTAACATTGTCATTGAAAATGGAATAAGGGAGCTTGCAAAAAAGGTATATGTTTCACCTGCAACTATCGTTAGACTTACAAAGCATCTTGGCTTTGATGGTTATAAACAGTTTAGACAGGCTGTTCTCTATGAGCTTGCGCAGTACAATGGAAAGCAGCGGGATAACAGCGACAGCATAAGAAAAGATGACAGCATAAAAACTATCATCGATAAGACAACAAGCAGAAACATCATGACTCTGCAGGAGACACAGCAGCTTCTGGATGTGGACAGGGTTGAAGAGTGTACAAAGCTTATAGCTGATGCCAGGTGCCTTAGAATGTTCGGAATGGGAGCTTCTTTATGTGTAGCAGAAGATGCTTACCTCAAATTTTTGCGAGTTAATAAGCTGTGTCTGATAGCACAGGACTGGCATTCTCAATATCTTATTGCCAAAAATTCCCAGCCTGAGGACGTAGCTATTTTTATTTCTTATTCCGGTGAGACATCAGAAATGATCAAATGCATGGAAGCCATAGGGATAAACCACACTCCCAGCATCCTTATCACAAGGTTTGCGCCCTCGACTATGTCAAAAATGGCGGACCATGTTCTTTATACCCCTGCAAGTGAGTCTCTTTTTAGAAGTGGGGCAACTTCTTCCCGAATAGCACAACTTAATACTGTAGATATTCTGTTTACTGCCTATGCTACGGCAAATTATGAGTATTGCATAAACCAGATAAATTCCACACACATTGAAAAGAATTCAGAAAACTAACACCTGATCTGTCAAAGTTACAGAATATGAAACAATGTTTCATATTGATAAGATATCGTTGAAAAAGTGTTATCAAGGGGCTAACATCTAGTTAAGGTATTTATTTCGGGATTCAAGCTATATCCATATAAGGAGGGAATGTATGAAAGTAAAAAAGGTATTGGCATTGGTTTTGTCTGTAGCAATGATTTCCAGCCTTGTGGCATGTGGAAACGCTGCTTCAGAAACTCAGACAGCTGGTAGTGATACCCAGCAGGCAGAAACAAAAACTGAAGAGACTAAGGCTGAGGAGACAACAACAGCTGCTTCAGACGTTACAGACACGATCACAATCATGGTTCCACCAATTACGGGAGACTATGTTGATCTTTTAGGGGGATGGATAAGCGATTTTAATCAGGAATATCCCAACATCAAAATTGATGTTATATCAACAAGCTGGGATGATCACACAGAAAAACTCACAACAATGGCACTCGCCGGCGAAGCTCCCGATATTGCAGAAGTAAGCTATGCAGCTATAGGTTCTTATGTAGAGAACGGAACAGCAATTGATATCTCTAAGTACATAGATCCTGAAAGACTGTCTGACTATGATCAGAATGCGCTGGATTATATGACTCTTGAGGGAACTCTCTATGGACTTCCACTTTATATCACAATTCAGGCCCTTGGCGGAAACAGAGAGATGCTCGAAGCAGCAGGCGCGGATGTTACAAAGATTCAGACCAGTGGCTGGACATATGATCAGTTCCTGGATGTTATCAAAAATGGAACAACAAGTGACCGCTTTGGTTTTGTATTTGCCAACGCAGGCGCAACAACACAGGACTTCATAAATATTTTTGGTGTAGCAGCAGGAATTACTTCAAGCTTCACACAGGATCTTAAGTATTCTTATACATCAGACAATATGCTTTCACTTCTTGAAGCTGTTGAGACTATGACATCCTCAGGCTATATGCCTAACTACGCTGTAGAAGCAGGCCAGAGACTTGTAATGCTTCAGACAGGTCAGACAATGCTTACAGGTAAGGCAATGCCTCTTTTTGAAAACAATATCAAGAGAAATATTGAGAAGATGCAGGCAAAAGACCCTGAGGCAGTTGAGGGAACAATTGAGATGGAATATGTATTCCTTCCTGTTCCAACAATGGAAAATGCAACAGCATCAGTATTTGGTACAGTTGACGGAATGATCGCACTTAGAAACAACAACACAACTGATGAGCACCTTCAGAATGTTCTTAAGTTCATGGATTTCCTTTGCTCAGGTGAAAGAGCTGCAACTGTAGATAACGCTGTATATCTTACAGGTGTTTGCGAATCAGCAAGAAAGGCACAGGAAAGCTTCGAGCTTGATCAGTCCGATGAGAACGCAGCAGCTGTAGCATATGCTATTTCTAAGGTTGTTGCACCTCCAACAGGTATTTCTGCAGAGCAGAGCGCTAACGCAAAGACAATGATGGATGAGACAATTGTTCCTAAGTTCCAGGCACTTCTTGCAGGTGAGACAACTGCTAAGGATGTGTATGATGCAATCTGCACAGAAGCATATAAGCTCTTTGGCGAAGAGAACTGTGCATCCGGCTGGATCAAATAAATAAATCAATACCACATGAAAATGTGAAAAGCCCCTCCCGCCGAGAGCAGGTGGGGCTTTCTTAAAAGGAGTACAACCCTTGAAAAAGCAGGAAATACATAATAAGAATCTTTCAAAGCCAAGATATCACATGGCAGACAACATAAGCGGATGGGGATTTATAGGTGTTGCAGTAGCGGTATTCGTGATCTTTACTCTATATCCTGTAATATCCGCGGTGATAACCAGCTTTCAGGAATATAAGCCATTCGGTTCTGAATTTGTTGGATTTGAAAATTACATAACAGCATTGGGAAACGATCTATTTTGGAAGTCCATCAAGAACACTCTTGTTTATACAGTGGTAGTCATTCCGCTGTCCCTGATACTTTCATTTTCTATAGCAATCATGATAGTTCCTTTTACAAAGAGTGTGCAGTCAGTGTTCAAAGGAATCTACTATCTGCCGGGAATAGCTTCAGGTGTAGCAATTTCAGTTGTTTGGCTCTGGCTCTATGATGCCTCTCCAAATGGAATATTCAACAGAGTACTGGCTCTTTTTGGAGCAACATCTCAGAACTGGCTCTCATCAAGTAAGACTGCCATGCTCTCTCTGATCATCATGGCTCTTTTATCAAGTCATGGTGCCAACATCATCATATACATTGCAGCACTTCATGGTATTGATAATACATATTATGAAGCAGCTGAAATGGACGGAGCGAAATTTTTCCAAAAGATCAGATATATCGTGCTTCCTATGTGCAGACCTACAACATTATTTCTTTTGGTAACGGGTGTGATCGGCTCTTTTCAGGTGTTCATGAATGCCTACATGATGACAGGTGGAGGTCCGGACAATAATACGACCATGATCGGACTGCTAATATTTAACAATGCATTTACCTATGGAAAATATGGACTTGCATGTGCTCAGGCAATATTGCTGGCCATTGTTATAGCAGCACTTACGACCCTCCAGTTCAAGTTAATGGGAGAAGATATTGAGTATTGACATATTAGGGGAAAGCAAAAATGGCAACTGGACTTTATTCTCAACATCTACATAATAGAAGTATTTTTTACATAAGAAATTCTCTGATCGCAGTCTTTTTGATCGCGTTCGCAGCGGTATCACTGTTCCCAATTGTATATATGTTTGCGTGGTCGTTTGGACCTGCTATCGAATCTGCATCCACGTCCTACAACATTTTTCCGGGAAGGTGGTCACTTGATTCCTATAAGGCATTTATAAGCTTTAGCAATTATTCGCTGAAGTGGATCTGGAACAGTATTATTGTGGCAACCTTTACTGTACTTGGAAATGTTATCTTTGCCGGAATGGCAGGTTATGCATTTTCAAAAATTAAATTCAGAGGCAGGAGTTTTCTGTTTTTTGTAATACTGCTTTCAATGATGATACCTTATCAGGTTACGCAGGTTCCGCTTTATATTTTAATAGTAAAAAACTTCCATATGACAAACACATACCCCGCGCTGATACTTCCGGGGATGTGCACAGCCTACAACATTTTTATGGCTAAACAGTTTTTTCAGGGAATTCCAACCGCGCTTATTGAGAGTGCAAAAATTGAAGGATGCAGTCAGCTTATGATCTTTAACAAAATAATCCTTCCTTTATCAAAGACAATTTTGTCAGTAATGGCAATAAACACATTCCTGAATTCGTGGAACACGTTCTTTTGGCCATTTCTGGTTACGTCAAAAGAAGAAATGTACACGATCCAGGTTGGACTTAAGACATTTAAGTTTGCCAACGGCTCTCTTTTGTCACCTATGATGGCAGGAGCCTGCATTTCAGTAATACCAATGTTTGTATTGTTTTTCTCTTTACAAAAATACTTTTTGGAAGGCGTCACAGTTGGCGCAGTAAAAGGCTGATATAAGGAGCAGGTTATAAATGGATCTTTCTAATATAGCAACAGAGCAAAGAAATGAGAGAACGGAGCATATCGACAGACTTGATACATTGGAGATGGTAAAGCTCATAAACAGTGAAGATAAGCAGGTAGCATATGCAGTTGAAAAAGTATTGCCACAGGTTGCAGAGGCAATTGAAAGTGCTGCGGAGCGGTTGAAAGTTGGCGGAAGGCTAATATATGTTGGGTGCGGCACTTCCGGAAGACTTGGAATTTTGGATGCGGTTGAGTGCCCTCCGACTTTCTCAACGGACCCATCAATGGTGCTTGGGCTGATTGCCGGTGGAACTACTGCTATCTTTTCAGCTGTGGAAGGGGCAGAGGACTCCTATGAACTCGGGGCAAAAGACCTGGAGGAGAAAAAAATATCTGACAGAGACCTGGTAGTTGGGCTTGCCGCTTCAGGCAGAACTCCTTATGTTATCGGCGCTATGAAGTATGCGCGGAGCATTGGCTGCAAAGTGGTAGGCGTGACTAGCTGTCCCGGCTCTGAAATAGATGTACTTGCAGATATAGGCATTGCGCCTGAGACAGGGCCTGAAGTCATAACAGGTTCTACCAGACTAAAGAGCGGTACTGCAGAGAAAATGATCCTGAATATGATATCCACCGGAACCATGATAAAGCTTGGAAAAGTATATGGTAACCTGATGGTCGATGTTAAGGCTTCGAATGAAAAACTTGTAAACAGATGCGAGACCATAGTTGAGAGGGCAACAGGCGTCACGAGGCAGGAAGCTGCTGATGTGCTCAAAAGATGTGACTACAAGCCCAAGGTAGCTATAGTCATGATAAAGAAGGGCGTTGAAGCTGATAAAGCACAGAGCATACTGGCTGATGCGGGAGGGATAATATCGGATGCACTGTCAGAGTGAGCTTGCGATCGGCTTAATGGGCGGCACATCTATGGATGGGATTGATGCGGCGCTTGTTAAGATATCACAGGACAATAGCTCAGTAGAAGCTGAGCTTTTAGAATTTGAATGTTATTCCTATTCGGAAGAGGTAAAAGAAACATTGTTATCTCTTTCGAAAGGAATTAATGGCGGAACCAGAGAAATATGCCTCATGCAGGAGCTTCTTGGGAAACTTTATGCAGATGCATGTGTCAGTTTATGCCAGAAAGCAAATGTGAATAAGCACGATATTTCTTTTGTCGGGTGCCATGGTCAGACCCTGTGGCATCAGCCGAAGGCCATAGATTATCTGGGCAACAAAATAAGAGGAACGCTTCAGATTGGAGATCCTGGTTTTATCTGCGAAAAAATAGGATGTCCTGTGGTCAGTGATTTTAGACCAAGGGATATGGCAGCAGGTGGACAAGGGGCTCCAATTGTGCCATATACAGAATTTATTTTGTATAGAGAAGATAAAGATGTGGCGCTGCTAAATATTGGTGGGATATCCAATATTACCATTCTTCCGGCAAAGGGCAGGATTGATGACGTAATAGCATTTGACACCGGCCCTGGGAATTTACTTATAGACCAGATGGTAAAGGACTACACTCAGGGCGAAAAAGTCTATGACGAAGGCGGTAAAATAGCTCTTTCAGGGGAAACTTCGAAAGTTCTTTTGGACTACATGATGCAGGATGATTACCTTAAGATTGCTCCGCCGAAATCAACGGGAAGAGAGCATTACAATTCTGATTTCGTAAAAGATATATATGAGTTTTGCACCACTAATAATATCAGTAAAGTTGACATGATCGCGACAGTAAGCAGGTACACAGCGGAATGTGTATATCATTCAGTTAGAGAGTTCTCCTCTGTTTATCCTTCAAAGCTCATTGTAAGCGGAGGTGGCACACACAATGAGGCAATCATGCGCCGCTTAAAAGAGCTGTTTTTGGATTGTAGGGTGATGAAGGCAGAAGAGGCAGGAATAAATCCTGATGCCAAAGAAGCGGTTGCTATGGCGGTGCTGGCCCATGAGACAATGCAGAGGAAATGCAATAATGTACCATCTGTCACAGGGGCAGAGCACCCCGTTATTATGGGAAGGATTACTTACTAGTGTGGCTGTTTTTATATTTCTTGACTATATTGCTTGGATATAATTTGCAATCTACAAGGCGGAAGATGGAGTCGATTGGCGTCCATCGACGACTGATGACAACGCAGTAGATTTAAATTATAGCAAGCATATAGTCGAGTTAATATAAAACAGCTACACTAATTAGCAGGAGCTTGGAATTACATGGTTTTGTGTGGAGCGGACAGGTTAGAAGAATATAGGGATGTATTTCAGGGTGGAAGAGTGGGGCTGATAACTACTCCCACAGGAAGGCGAATTGACGGTAAGAGTACCATTGATGCGTTAAAAGAAATTTGTGACCTCCAGGTTCTTTTTGGTGCTGAGCATGGAATACGGGGAGACATCGAGGATGCTGCCACAGTAAAAGGTTTTCATGACAAAGCGACAGGACTTCCGGTATATAGCCTCTACGAAGGTCAGAGACGAAGAATGACAGAGGAAATGCTGGACCTTTTTGACATCATTGTCTATGACATACAGGATGTGGGCAGCAGGTATTACACCTTTATTTCGTCGCTAAAAAATGTGATTGAAGATTGTGCCAAAAGAGGTAAAAAGATAGTTGTGCTTGATAGGCCCAATCCCCTTGGAGGAGTGGCTATTGAAGGTAATGTATTACCCAAAGAGGAGTTTAGCTTTGTTGGCTGCTATTCACTTCCTGTAAGGTATGGCCTTACTCCTGGTGAATTTGCAAACATGGTCAATGAAGAGGAGAAGCTTGGGGCGGATATAACGGTCATTCCATGTAAGGGCTGGCAAAGAGCAGCTCTTTTTCCTGAAACAGGACTTAATTGGATCATGCCAAGCCCCAATATTCCGACCTTCGAGACAGCACTTGTTTATGTGGGAACCTGCCTTATAGAAGGGACAAATGCATCCGAGGGCAGGGGGACAGCCAACCCCTTTAGTGTCATTGGAGCTTCTTATATTAAGGAATCGGAAAAACTCGCTAAGGAATTCAATGGCAGAAGACTTGAGGGATTTGTTGCAACTCCATATTTCTTTAATCCCTATACTTCCAAGCATTCCGGAAGGCACTGCGGAGGAATTCATATTCATATCACTGACAGAGAAAAAGCAAAGCCATTTGAAATGGGAATAACACTTCTTGAGATACTGGATAGAGCATATGATGAATTTGAGTTTTTGCCACCTGTAGCGGGTAGGGATAAGCCATTTATACAACTACTCTCAGGAATGCCATTAGATAAAGGCTTTAAGGCAGCAGAAATAATCGAGAAGATAAAACAGGAACAGGAAGAATTTCAGATCAGAAAAAATGAGTATCATATATATGATTAAGTGGGGATGACTAGATGGGTTTTTATGCTGGAATTGACGGTGGAGGCACCGGCAGCAGATTTGTTTGCGCGGATGAAAATGGAAAAGAGATTTACTCAGGAAATGGACCGGCACTAAACGGGAATGGGCTTTCATACGAGGCATTTGAGGAGAATATCCGAAGTATATTGCGAAGTATTTCTGAGAAGGCAGGAAGTCCGAGAGATTGCATAGGGCTTGCTATAGGGTCAGCTGGAATCAGTAACGCAAAGGTAATAAATGGTTATGAAAAAGCCATGAGCGAAATAGGCTTTAGAAATTATAAAATTTATGGTGATCATGAAACTGCATTTTCAGCAGCATTTCCAGAGCAGCATGGAATACTTCTTATCTCCGGCACCGGGAGCTTATGCTTCGGCAAAAGACCTGACGGAATGAGCGCGAGAGCAGGCGGTTATGGCCATCTTATCGATGATAAGGGCAGCGCTTATGATATCTCTATAAGAATTCTGGAAGCGGTAGTAAGGGCAGAGGATGGCCGAGGCGAAAGCACAGTGTTCAGGGAACTGGTATTTGACAAGCTGGGGATCAAAGATGTCAGAGAACTGATCGGATATGTATATTCCAAGGACACCAGCAAGGGAGATATTGCCGCATTGGCTCCTTTGCTGTCAGAGGGGATAAAAAGAGGTGATCCTGTGGCAGTGGCAATAGAGGATGTTGTTGTAGATGAGCTTTACAGTTTGATCAGTGCAGTGAAAAAGAGACTTGGGTTTGGTTACGAGGTGGCTCTCTGGGGAAGCGTTCTTCAAAAGAATGATCATATCAGAGAAAAACTGGAAAAACGAGCAGGACTAATAATGTTTTTACCGCAGGAAGACGCATCAGTAGGAGCCCTTAGACTGGCTATGAAAGAGGTTTGAAATGACAATTGAAGAGATGGTGGGCCAGAAGTTTGTTGTTGGTTTTCCGGGATATGAGTTGAATGAAGAAGTTAAGGAAGTAATAAGAAAATATAAGATTGGTAATATTATTCTTTTTAAGGAAAACCTCAAGAATGAAGCACAGATAAAAAAACTCTGCGCAGAGATCAAAGAGTTCATTACTTCTGTTACAGGCTATCCTCCGTTTATAATGATCGATCAGGAAGGAGGTATGGTAGCGCGTCTTCCTGAAAACATGGGAAATATTCCAGGAGCTATGGCAATAACTGCTACTGATGATCCGCATAATGCCTATGTTGCCGGATATTACACCGGATTGCAGCTAAAAGAGCTGGGAATAAACTTTAATCTGGCGCCGGTCATGGATATTAATTCTAATCCGTCTAATCCAATCATCGGATGCAGAAGCTATGGTGAGGCCCCTAAGCAGGTGGTCGAATATGCCATTCAAATGGCAAAAGGCCTTGATGATGCAGGCGTTCTTTCATGTGCAAAGCACTTTCCCGGACACGGCGATGTGTCAACAGATTCCCATGTGACACTTCCTTGCGTTGATAAGACATTGGATGAGCTTAGAGGAATGGAGCTTGTGCCATTTAAAGCAGCAGTTGAAAACGAAGTTCCTGCAATAATGTCTGCGCATATTCTTTTTCCCAAGATTGAAAAAGACAGGATTCCCGCCACAATGTCCAAGAAAATCCTGACAGATATATTGAGAAAAGAAATGGGATTTGAGGGACTTATCCTCACAGATTGCCTTGAAATGCAGGCCATAAAAAAGTTTTATGGTGTAGAAGAGGGGGCTTTGGCAGCGCTAAAAGCAGGCGCGGACATCATAATGATATCCCACACTCCTTCATACTTTCCGGAAGTTATATCAAGGATAGAAGCGGCCATAAATGATGGAAGCATAGTGGCTGAGAGCATCAAGGAAAGCGCAGAACGAATACTTTCATATAAGGATAAATATCTTAAGAATAAAAATCAGGAAAATAGCAGCAAAGAATTTAAGGAAGAAATAGAGGACATACGAAAACAAACTCTTACTCTCGTTTCAAAAGCAGATTACCCTCTTGGGATTGACTCGGACACTCTCTTTATAAGCCCAAAGCCATTTAATGTAGGCCTTGTTGGCAATGTCAAAGAAGACATCGCTTCATCATTTTGCGAAATCCTGGCAGAAAAATTTGGTACCAAAGCACTGGTAATAAGCGAAAAGCCAAGTGAGGAAGAGATAGAAAGGGCAGCAGAACTTGCCGACAAAAGCTCTTTTGTAGTCGTTGGAACCTATAATGCCCACGTATTCCGTGGCCAACTCGAGCTGATAAATAAGGTACTGAAAAAAAATCCCAAAGCAGCAGTATTCGCTTTACGAAATCCTTATGATCTAAGAGATATACCTGATACTGTGTGGAAGTATGCAGCATTTGAATATACATTGCCAATGATCAACATTATAGAAAAAAATCTCAAAAAGGAAATTGTGGCAAATGGAAAACTTTCGGCTGTGTAAAAATCCAGAAGTGCCCATAACTTTGGATAGATCTCGGAGTATTCGCAAAGACACAGTAAATATAAAATAATGCGCCTTGTTTTCTTTCATGCTTATTCAGAACAGAAAACAAGGCTTTTATTTTATATTAACTGTCTCTATTGCTCATACTAAATCGCTCTATCCAAAGTTATGGGCACTTCTGGATTTATGATTTACTACACTTATAAAGACTAGTATTTTTGCAAGAACAGCAGCCGAACTGAAAGTGCAGGCATAGTGATGTGAACGATTTATTTTGAAATGATGATAAATGGATATAAATAAACCCACAAAAGACTTGTGCTCTGAATAAGTATGAAACAAGGCTTTTGTGGATGTTTTATGTCCAATTTATCACATTGAAAAATATCAGAGTGAACAGAGCTATACCTGCACTTTCAGCTCGGCTGCGTCCGTTTACAATAAAGTATGCATTTTTGAGTGATATTATCTCTTGTTCTCGTGCTCAAGGGAAGCCTTGATGAATCCGGAGAACAGTGGATGTGGTCTGTTGGGACGTGACTTAAGTTCCGGATGAGCCTGTGTTGCCATGTGGAAATCGTTGGATGGAAGTTCGATCATCTCAACAATTCTGCCATCAGGTGACATACCGCAAAGCTTCATACCATTCTGAACGAGAACATTTCTGTAATCGTTGTTAACTTCATATCTATGACGATGACGTTCTGTAATGTTTTCAGAACCAAAGAGTTTAAATGCCATAGATTCTTTATCAAGAACACAAGGATATGAACCAAGTCTGAGTGTCCCGCCAATATCCTCAACACCATTCTGATCAGGCAAAAGAGCTATCATAGGATGTGTTGTGTTAGGATCAAATTCTATTGAATGAGCATCCTTGTATCCGATAACATCTCTTGCAAACTCAACAATCGCAAGCTGCATTCCAAGGCAAAGACCAAGGAATGGGATGTTGTTCTCACGGGCATATTTAATAGAAGAAATCATTCCTTCGATTCCACGATCGCCAAATCCACCGGGAACGATAACACCGTCTACATCAGAAAGGAATTCTGCAACGTTTCCGTCGTTAACTTCTTCTGAGTCTACCCATTTGATATCAACAGCAGTCTGATTTGAAATACCGCCGTGCTTAAGGGCTTCAACAACACTGATGTAAGCATCGTGGAGCTGAGTGTATTTTCCTACAAGTGCAACCCTAACTTCGTGCTTAAGTGAATAGAGAGTGTCTACCATTGCCTTCCAATCTGTAAGATCTGGTTCAGGGCAATCAAGTTTAAGGCATTCGCAGGCAACTTGTGCTAAATGCTCTTTTTCCATTGCAAGAGGAGCTTCATACAGGTATTCAAGGTCAAGGTTGTTGAGAACGTGGCTGCTTGGAACATTACAGAAAAGAGCTATCTTGTCTTTAGTTTCATCATCAAGCTCAACTTCACTTCTACATACAATAACATCAGGCTGAAGACCCATTCCTTGCATTGTCTTAACTGCTGACTGGGTTGGCTTTGTTTTGATTTCTTGTGAAACGCGAAGATAAGGGATAAGTGATACAAGGATGAGCATTGCATTTTCGTGTCCGACTTCGTGCTGGAACTGTCTGATAGCTTCAAGGAAAGGCTGGCTTTCGATGTCGCCGACTGTTCCGCCGACTTCTATGATTGCAATTCTTGTATCATCATCGGTGAAGTTTCTATAGAATTTACTCTTAATCTCATTAGTAATGTGAGGAATAACCTGTACTGTGCGTCCGCCATAGTCACCGCGGCGCTCTTTCTGAAGAACGGACCAGTAAATCTTACCGGTTGTAACGTTAGAATTCTTATCAAGATTCTCATCTATGAATCTTTCATAGTGGCCAAGATCGAGGTCAGTTTCAGTACCATCTTCAGTGACGAATACTTCGCCGTGCTGAACAGGGTTCATTGTTCCGGGGTCAATGTTGATGTAGGGGTCAAACTTCTGCATTGTAACTTTATATCCGCGGGCCTTTAATAGCCTGCCCAGCGAAGCGGCAGTTATCCCCTTTCCCAGACCTGATACAACACCACCAGTCACAAAGATATACTTTACAGCCATTTTTGATTCCTCCTGCGTGAATTAATAAAACTTTCAGAGATTAAGAATTAATTGTAATTGAATTATTGAATTGTACTCTATATAATAGTATGATACGGTGCAATAAAAAATCATTATAATTATAGCACAAACAGGTTGTAGTATAACATAACACGTTAGAGAATGGAATTAAAAAATGGATAATAATCAAAATCAGAGAAATAATAACCCTCTTGGAGGGGGAAACAATTCTCCAAGGCGCCAAAATATAATACTTCTTCTAGTGGCAGCCCTGGTAACTATGGTCTGCATGACATATTTTTTGAGAGCTTTTTCTGAGAATACCAACAGAGAAGTTTCCTACACCGAATTCATTAATATGGTAGATAAAGGTGAAGTAGAAAAAATAGTCATCGAAAGTGACAGGATCGATATCTATCCAAAAGAGAATAAATCCGAAGACCAGCTGGGAATCGGATATTACTATTGGACAGGTAATTCCTATGTGACATATTACACAGGTAAGGCCGAAGAGGATAGCGTTCTTACACAGAGAATGCTTGAGGCGGGTGTTGAGGTCAGCAGCGAAGTGCCTGACAGTTCAGGGCTTATCCTTGCCTTTATTATTCAGTATGTTGCTCCAATCCTTCTTCTTTGGCTCATTCTTTCAGTTATCTTCAGAAGAATGGGTAAAGGCGGTGGACCACTCAGCGTTGGAAAGAGCAATGCTAAGGTTTATGTTCAGAAAGAAACAGGTATTACCTTTAAAGATGTAGCAGGTGAAGATGAGGCAAAAGAGTCTCTTGTAGAAGTTGTAGACTTCCTCCATAACCCTGCAAAATATGCAAAGATCGGTGCTAAACTTCCAAAGGGAGCTCTTCTTGTAGGACCTCCTGGAACAGGTAAGACACTTCTTGCAAAGGCTGTAGCCGGTGAGGCTCATGTACCTTTTTATTCACTTGCAGGTTCAGATTTCATCGAGTTATACGTGGGTGTGGGTGCCAGCCGTGTAAGAGATCTTTTCAGCGAAGCAAGTAAGAATGCACCTTGTATCATCTTTATCGATGAGATCGATGCTATTGGTAGAAGCCGTGACAGCAAGTACGGCGGTGGCAATGAGGAAAGAGAGCAGACTCTTAACCAGCTCCTTTCAGAGATGGACGGATTTGATTCATCAAAGGGTGTACTTATCCTTGGTGCAACTAACAGACCTGAAATCCTTGATAAAGCCCTTCTTCGTCCCGGACGTTTTGACAGACGTATCATCGTTGATAAGCCTGATCTTAAGGGAAGAGAAGAAATCCTCAAAGTTCATTCAAAAGACGTTAAGATGGATGAGACAGTTGATCTTAAGGGTATCGCTCTTGCAACAAGCGGAGCAGTTGGTTCAGACCTTGCTAACATGATCAACGAAGCTGCCATCAATGCAGTTAAAGCTCACAGAGAATATGTATGCCAGCAGGATCTTATGGAAGCTGTTGAGCAGGTACTTGTAGGAAAAGAAAAGAAAGACCGTATACTCAGCAAAGAAGAGCGCAAGATCGTTTCTTACCACGAAGTTGGACATGCCCTTATCAGTGCAGTTCAGAAGAACACAGAGCCAGTGCAGAAGATCACTATCGTTCCCAGAACAATGGGAGCTCTTGGCTATGTAATGCAGGTTCCTGAGGATGAAAAATACCTTCAGACAAAAGATGAGATCATAGATGACATCATTGTTTCACTCGGCGGAAGAGCTGCAGAAGAGGTAATCTTCAACACAGTAACAACAGGTGCTGAGAACGATATTGAGAAGGCTACCAACATGGCCCGCAGCATGATCACTATGTTCGGTATGAGCGACAGATTCGGACTTATGCAGCTTGAATCTGTACAGAACAGATACCTCGATGGAAACAGAGTTCTTAATTGCAGCGATCAGACAGCGGCACTTGTGGATGAGGAAGTTAAAAAACTCCTTGCTGATTGCTACGAGAAGGCTAAACAGATCATCAGAGAACACCTTGATGCAATGGACAAGATTGCTCAGTTCCTTATTGAGAAAGAGACTATCACAGGTAAAGAGTTCATGAAGATTTACCGTGAAGTTTGCAATATACCTGAACCTACAGAGGAAGAGGCAGAAGCAGCAAAGCATGGTAGAATCTATGCAACTCGCGCTGAGTCAGCTCTTGTAGGGGAGAATGTTCCGGTTAAGAGTAAGGAAGATAAAAAGCAGACTCCTGAAACAGATAAAACTTTTGAACCGGTTCATCAGACTGCTTATGAAGCACCACAGAGCATTTTCGAGCCGGAAAGCTCTTTTGACAGTGCGAATGCAGCAAATGAACCTGCAGAGCAGGAAGAAGTTCCTCACGAAGAGCAACCACAGGATGAGCAGACACAGCCTCAGGGTGGTGGATTGTTCTCACACGTACCAAGTGATTTTGACAAGTGATAAAGTATTATTAAAGAAAAGGGGAAGCAGAATTTATTCTGTTCCCCTTTATCTATAAGGTCAGGAGAAATTAAGCTGACATGCCACAAGCAGGCTTTGATGTAAAAGAAGAATTGAAAAAACTCCCCAATAAGCCGGGAGTTTATATCATGCGTGATGAAAACGACACCATCATGTATGTAGGAAAGGCCATCAACCTTCATAACCGTGTAAGGTCTTATTTTCGTACGAATATAGGAAGAGGACCTCAGATTGACCAGATGGTAAAGCAGATAGCCAGATTTGAGTACATAGTTACAGACTCTGAGCTTGAAGCGCTTGTCCTTGAAAATAACCTTATAAAAGAAAATTCGCCCAGATACAACACTCTTTTAAAAGATGATAAGACTTATCCATATATTAAAGTGACTGTATCTGAAGATTATCCGAGAATTCTTTTTTCCAGACTTATGAAAAAAGACAAGTCCAGATATTTCGGACCATTTACCAGCGCAGCAGCAGTCAAGGATACCATAGATCTTATAAATAAGATTTATGGTCTCAGAAACTGTAACCGCACATTGCCAAGGGATATAGGACTTGAGAGACCATGCCTTAACTATCACATGAAGCAGTGCTGTGGCCCATGTACAGGGGAGGTTTCCAAGGAAGAATACAGACAAAGAATTGATAAGGCCCTGGATTTTTTAAATGGCAATTATGGCGTTATCATGAAAGACCTTCAGGAAAAAATGGAAGCAGCATCTGAGGAACTGGACTTTGAAACTGCGGCAAAATACAGAGATCTTTTGGCAAGTGTAAAGGTAGTTGCACAAAAGCAGAAGATGACCGATTCTTCCATGGAAGACAAGGACATTGTGGCCATTGCTTCTGATGATAAAGACGCAGTTGTTCAGGTGTTCTTTGTACGAGATGGAAGGCTTATCGGCAGAGAACATTTCTATATGACACACGTGTCTGAAAATCCAAAAGAAGAAATACTCCTTAACTTTGTAAAGCAATTCTACGCAGGAACACCATTTATCCCCAGAGAGCTTGTTTTGCCCGAGCAGATTGAGGATATGGAAGTTATCGAGAAATGGCTGACTCAGCGAAAGGGCAGCAGAGTCTATATCACGGTTCCTGAGCGCGGACAAAAAGAAAAGCTCATGGAGCTTGCAACTCAGAATGCAGAACTTGTTCTTTCCAAAGATAAAGAGAGGATCAAGAGAGAAGAAGGAAGAACAATAGGCGCCGTAAAAGAAATCGAAAAGCTCCTTGGATTAAAGGGACTTAACAGAATGGAAGCCTATGATATCTCCAATATAAGCGGTTTCGCAAACGTAGGTTCCATGGTCGTTTACGAAAAAGGAAAGCCCAAAAAGAGCGATTACAGAAAATTCAGGATAAAATCTGTGGCGGGACCTGATGATTATGCCTGCATGCACGAAGTTTTGACCAGGAGGCTTCTCCACGGAATCGAGGAGAGACATGACCTGGAAGTAAGAGATATAGATGCTCAGTATGGAAGTTTTACCAAGTTTCCGGATCTAATCCTTATGGATGGCGGTCGAGGGCAGGTCAATATATGTCTCCAGGTATTGGATGAACTTGGTATTACTATTCCCGTGTGTGGTATGGTAAAGGATGATAACCACAGAACAAGAGGCCTTTACTATAACAATGTTGAACTGCCTATAGATACAAGGTCTGAAGGATTTAAGCTCATAACAAGGATTCAGGATGAAGCCCACAGATTTGCTATAGAATATCACAGATCACTTAGAAGTAAATCACAGGTAAAAAGTACTCTTGATGACATTCCTGGAATCGGTCCGGCAAGACGAAAGGCATTGATGAAACATTTCTCTTCAATAGAAGATATAAGAAATGCTGATGTATCTGAACTTGCAGAGGTTCCGGATATTCCGGAAACGGTTGCACGGCAGATTTATGACTTCTTCCACAATGTGAAACAAATTGAAGAAGAGTAATGACTGTGTTATTATTTGACCTGGGAGTTTCATTAATAATATGGAACAAAACTATGTTTTTTTATGGAGGGTGACATGGCAAGCGTTAGTTTAAAATCAATCATTGAAAAGATGAAGCTTGAGAATCTTACTCCGGAGCTGGATATTAAAAAGATAAAAATAATCCAGCCGGACATTAACAGGCCTGCGCTTCAGCTTGCGGGGTATTTTGAACATTTTGAAGCAACAAGACTACAGGTTATTGGATTCGTTGAGTACACATATATGGAGTCTTTTCCTGAAGAGAAGAGGGAAAAGATGTATAGGGAATTTCTTTCATTCGATGTTCCCGGAGTTGTTTTCTGTAGAGAACTGACACCTGATCCATTATTTATAAAGATTGCACTGGAAGAAAAAGTTCCTGTGCTAATGACTAAAAAATCAACTTCAGCTTTCACTGCTGAAATCATCAGATGGCTTAATGTTAAGTTGGCACCATGCATTTCTATCCATGGAGTTTTGGTGGACGTCTTTGGTGTAGGCGTTCTGATTACAGGAGAAAGTGGAATCGGTAAGTCTGAGACAGCTATTGAGCTTATAAAAAGAGGACATCGTCTGGTATCAGACGATGTTGTTGAGCTACGCCGTGTAAGTGAAGAGACTCTTATCGGCTCAGCACCTGATATTACCAAGCATTTTATTGAGATGAGAGGTGTTGGTATTATCGATGTTAAGACTCTTTATGGTGTTTCAAGTGTAAGAGAGACCCAGAATATTGATCTTGTTATCAAGCTTGAGGACTGGGATAAGGATAAAGAATATGACAGACTTGGTTTGGAAGAGGAATATACAGAGTACCTTGGTAATAAGGTGGTTTGTCACAGAATTCCTATAAGACCGGGCAGAAACCTTGCAGTTATTTGTGAGTCGGCTGCAGTTAATCACAGACAAAAGGCTATGGGCTACAATGCAGCACAGGAGCTTTACAACAGAGTTCAGAATTCTCTTGCAAAGAGAAGAACTGATGATGAGGACGATGACTAAATAATAAAAATATAGAAAGAGGTTTTGATAATGGCTAGATACGTATTTGGAGCAGATGTAGGGGGCACAACTGCGAAAATAGGACTTCTCACAGAAACAGGTGAGATGCTTGATTTTTGGGAGATTCCTACAAGGACAGAGGACCACGGCAAAATGATCCTCGCTGATGTTTCAGATTCCATCAGAGCAAAAATGAAGGAGAGAAACATTGAAGATACAGAAGTAATCGGAGCAGGAATTGGTGTTCCCGGCGCTGTTAATGCTGATGGTCTTTGCTATCAGGCAGTTAATCTTGGATGGGAGAATTATAACGTAGTTAATGAGTTTCATTCAAAATTGAAACTCCCTGTAAAAGCTGGAAATGATGCTAATGTTGCAGCTCTTGGAGAAGCTTGGAAAGGTGGCGGAAAGGGCTATAAGAACATGCTACTTGTAACTCTTGGAACAGGAGTTGGTGGTGGAATTATCAACGAAGGCAAGATTCTTACAGGATCATTTGGATCAGGCGGAGAGATTGGACACATTCATCTGGTAGATGACGAAGAGGATGCCTGCGGATGTGGCAACAACGGATGTTTTGAGCAGTATGCAAGCGCAACAGGCGCTATGAGACTTGCAAAGAGAATGCTTGCATCTTCTAATGAAGACAGCGTTCTTAGAAATGGTGAGTTTGAGTGCAAGGATGTGTTTGATGCAGCAAAAAAGGGAGATGCACTGGCAGTTAAAATTGCTGAACAGTACGGTTACTATCTTGGAAAGGGTATTGCTATAACAGCAACAGTTGTTAACCCGGAGATAATCGTTCTTGGAGGCGGAGTATCAAAGGCAGGAGAAATGCTCTTTGACCTTCTTATGCCAAGCTTCAAAAAATATGTATTCTCCGGATGCAGCAACGCTAAATTTACTCTTGCAAAACTTGGCAATGATGCGGGAGTATATGGCGCTGCAAAGCTTTTGATACCATGATGTTTTAGGAAGGATTGTTTTGAACGAAGTATTATGTAATGCAATAGAACAGATAGTATCTGCTTCTAATGTTTTAAAAAATGAACCAATGAGCAGGCACACCACATTTAGATCTGGTGGGCCTGCAAGCTTGTTTATACGGCCGGAAAACAAGGATCAGCTTGTAGAAGTGATGGCACTTATCAGAAAGCTTGGAACGGATTTTTTCGTCCTGGGAAATGGAAGCAACCTGCTTGTTTCTGATGAAGGATTTGATGGAGTTGTTATTTCACTTAGTAATTTGAACGATATATCTCTTAAAGGCGATCACACAATCTTGGCGGAAGCAGGGGCTCTTAATTCTCAGATAGCCGCTTTTGCCAGAGATAATGAGCTTAAAAATTTTGAGTTCGCGGCCGGAATACCCGGAACCATCGGTGGAGCTATGATTATGAACGCCGGGGCTTATGGTGGAGAAATGAAGCTTGTTACAAAGTCGGTGACAGTTCTTTCACCTGAGGGAGAGATTATGGTGCTGGACAATGATTCAATGGAATTCGGATATCGTTCCAGTGCTATTAAGGGAAGAGGATATATTGTAATTTCTGTTCTGCTTTCCTTGAAAAAGGGTAAAAAAGAGACCATTATCCAAAATATGCAGGAACTTGCGGCAAAGAGACGAGAAAAACAGCCTCTTGAATTTCCAAGTGCAGGATCAACATTCAAAAGACCGGAAGGCTATTTTGCCGGAAAGCTTATTGAAGATGCAGGGCTAAGGGGGTTTTCTGTAGGCGGAGCTGCTGTTTCAGAGAAGCATTGCGGATTTGTAATAAATAAAGATAATGCTACATCAGCACAGATATACGAACTAATAAGTGAAGTGAAAAGAAGAGTTTACGAGAATTCAGGCGTGAAACTTGAACCTGAAGTAATAATGCTTGGAAAGTTCTGATATTATTTCTTTTTTGAAAGGATGGCAAAATGAGATTTGTTATCGTTACAGGAATGAGCGGAGGTGGAAAATCCACAGCAATTCATATGTTGGAGGATGCGGGGTTTTACTGCGTTGATAATCTTCCGGTTTCTCTTATTGAGAAATTTGCAGAGCTTGTAACTATGCCTGAAAACGAGATCAGCAAAGTCGTTCTGGGCATAGATGCCAGAGCTGGTCAACAGTTTGAGGAAGTTGCAGGAATAATAGATTCCCTTAAAGAGCGTGGAATACCTGTGGAAGTTCTTTTTATGGATGCAAGCGATCAGGTTCTTATCAAGAGATATAAGGAAACCAGACGAATCCATCCTATGAATGTTAATTCTGTGGGCGACAGAATTGAGGATGGAATTGCAAAGGAGAGAAAAGTCCTTGCTGAAATAAAAAAGAGAGCTGATTACATTATGGATTCCTCACAGCTTTTGACGAGAGAGCTCAAAGAGGAACTAGACAGGATTTTTGTTAAGAACGAAGAGTACAATTCGCTGATGGTAACAATTTTGTCCTTTGGTTTTAAGTATGGAATACCATATGATGCGGACCTGGTATTTGACGTAAGATTTTTACCTAATCCTTTCTATATTGATGAACTTAAGCATCAGACCGGAAATGATAAGGGTGTTCAGGACTATGTAAAAAGTTTTCCTGCTTGCGGCGAGTTTGTAGACAAGTTGGAGGACATGTTGAATTTTCTTATTCCCGGGTATGTAAAAGAGGGCAAGTATCAGCTGGTAGTGGCAATAGGATGTACCGGCGGTCAGCACAGAAGTGTCACTATTGCCAATGAATTATATGAAAGATTAAAAGCATCGGGTGGCAACTACGGTTTAAAGCTATTTCACAGAGATGTTAAGCAGGCAAAGTAAAAATGTCATTTTCATCTGAAGTAAAAGAAGAACTTGATAAGCACATTGGGAGCTCAAGACATTGTCAGCTGGCAGAACTTGCAGCTATAGTGTTTATGGTTGGTAGTATTGAAATTAAAGACGGCAGAGCATGCAGACTATCATTGCAAACCGATAATCCTATGGTGTTTAGAAAGTTCTTTACAATAATTAGGAAAGCATTTAATATAAGAAATAGTATTCCTCAAAATGGGCATGAATTAAAGCCTGTGGTAGAGGATACGGCACTTATAGAAGATCTTTTGAAGGCAATTAAAATAATGGACTCTGATGGCAACATCAAAGACCTGACAGAAGGTATCAATCCAATGGTTACGAAGAATTCCTGCTGTAAAAGAGCTTTTCTGCGTGACTCATTTTTGTGTGTCGGTTCTATAAGTGATCCAAACAAGGGATATCATCTTGAATTTGACTGTTCATTAGAAGTTCAGGCATTATTTTTACAAAGTCTGATTGAGAGCTTCGACATAGAGGCCAAAATAGTCAGACGTAAAAAATACTATGTGCTTTATGTAAAAGAGGGAGCAGGAATTGTCGATCTGCTCAATATTATGGAAGCGCCTGTAAGTCTCATGAATCTTGAAAATCTCAGAATCGTTAAAGAGATGAGGAATTCAATTAATAGGAGAGTTAACTGCGAAGTAGCCAATATTACCAAAACAGTTAATGCAGCTACAAAACAGATAGAAGATATCACCTATATCAAAGACCATTATGGTTTTAACAAGCTACAGGAGAGCCTACGACAAATGGCTGAGGTAAGACTAGAACATCCGGATGCAACACTATTGGAGCTTGGAACATATCTTGATCCACCGGTTGGTAAATCAGGAGTTAATCATAGGCTTAGGAAACTAAGCGAACTTGCGGATAAGATCAGATCCTAAAGGAGGGGAATTATGTTAACAAAATCTATCGAAATCAAATTGCCTAGAGGACTTGAGGCAAGGCCTGTTGCAGAGCTTGTTCAGCTTGCCAGTAAGTACGATAGCACAGTACATATTGAGGCTCAGTCTAAAAAGGTAAACGCAAAGAGCATCATGGGAATGATGACACTTAATCTCACATCTGGTGAGCAGGTTACTGTTATTGCTGATGGAAGCGATGAAGAATTAGCAGTAGCTGATATGGAAAAGTTCCTTCACGGAAATAAATAAGACATAATTATAAAAAAACCCCATAAAAGGGAGGATGCCAGGTAAGCTTCCTTACCTGGCATATTATGAAAAAGTTTTTATTTGGTATTGTCTTAACTCATCTGACAATATTATATTAACAAGTCTATATGTCTAAAAGATGATTTGAAGTAACCATTCTTTTAATTAATTGTAAACAAATTGTTAACGCCTATGGCTTCAGTGTTTGTGAAGCATATAGGCGTATTATATTGTATAATGATTGATAGAGGTGGCTACGGTGCTGAAAAAAGTCTATTTTATTATTTCCAAAAACAACTTAAAAATTCCTTCAGTCCTAAAGTCTACGGAGGAAGCATGTACTTATATCAAAGAATGTGGATATGAGTCAACATATGAATCCATAGAGGCTGTAACTGTGAGCGAATTTGTTCCGTCAAAAGAAAGTATCCTTATCGTTACAGACAAAGGGAGCTTTGCGCAGCAGCTTAGGGAAGCAGAAGTTCCTGTAGTTGGTGTTTCCGGAGATTATAATAAGGATCAGGATTTTGAAGGACTGAAGTATGTTTTCGCAGATATAGATGATGTGGAGATTGATTCTTATGTAAAGGCTTACCAGCGATATGTTGGTGAGCCCTGGGAAGTACTACAGACAGAAAGACTTCTTATAAGAGAAACCACACTTGAAGATGTTGATGAGTTTTATGAACTGTATAAGGATCCTGAAATGACCAGGTACATGGAAGGTCTTTTTGAGAATCCTGAAGATGAAAAGAGATACCAAAAAGACTATATTGAAAAAGTATATGGCCTTATGGGCTTTGGAGTATGGACAGTTATAAGAAAAGAAGATGGAAAAGTTATAGGAAGAGCAGGTTTCTCTATCAGAAATGGTTTTGACGATATAGAACTGGGATTTCTGATAGGTAAAAAGTATCAAAGGCAGGGATATGCGTTTGAGGCATGTTCGGCCATACTTGAATATGGAAAGAATATGCTTTCTTTTGATAAGGTTCAGACTCTTGTAAAAGCAGAGAATGTAGTGTCTATCCATATTTGTGAGAAGCTTGGATTTAAGACCACAGACACAGTGGATGTTGAAGAGAATATATATGGGAAAGAGTACAGAACTGACAAAAATGTGCCGCTTAGTGAAGCACATTTTGGGAAATATGTAAGAATGGTTAAGTTTTTATGGTAATTTTTAAGTTCTTCCTATAAGATATATTTGTAACAGATGGAAAAACTTAGGAAAATAGATGCAAAGAGTTAGAGGACTCTTAAGGGAGGGCATCTATCGGAGGTAAAATGGACTCACTAGAATTATTTACACTTGTGGCAGGACTCATAGGTGGTCTTGCGATGTTCCTTTATGGAATGAATGTAATGAGCGGCGGACTTACAAAGGCTGCCGGCGGAAAGCTTGAGAGTGTCCTTGCAAAGGTCACAAAGCATCCGGTAATAGCGTATCTTTTCGGTGTAGGAGTAACTGCACTGGTACAATCATCATCTGCGTCAACCGTAATGGTTGTAGGTCTTGTTAATTCAGGAATCATGACTCTTAAGCAGGCCGTTAACGTAATCCTTGGTGCCAATCTTGGTACTACATTTACAGCATGGCTTCTTTCATTGAACGCGATCAGCAGTGATAACTTCTTTATAAATCTTTTAAAACCCAAGTCATTTACGCCATTTTTGGCCATAATTGGAATTGGGCTCTATATGTTTTCCAAAAATGAGAAAAAGAGAAATATCGGAACAATCCTTCTGGGATTTGCAGTACTTATGTTTGGAATGAGCTCAATGTCTGATGCGGTATCTCCATTAAAGGACGTAGAAGAATTCAAAGCTCTTTTGACAACATTCTCAAATCCTATACTTGGTTTTCTGGTAGGTATTCTTTTCACAATGCTTATTCAGAGCTCAGCAGGTACTATCGGTGTGCTTCAGGCTTTATCTTTATCAGTTAAGGTTAAGCATTCTGTTGCTATACCTGTTGTTGTGGGCGCAGAAGTAGGCACATGTATTACGGCCATCCTTTCATCATTTGGTGCCAATAAAAACGGTAAAAGAACTGCTCTTATGCACCTTTATTTCAATATAATAAAGGCAGTTCTGTTCATGATCATTTTCTACAGCTTAAATGCAGTTATCCACTTTGAGTTTATGGATGAAAAGATAGGAATGGCAGGAATCGCCGGAATTCATACACTTATCAACCTTGTAGCAACACCACTTATGCTGCCATTTTCGGGTGTTCTGGTTAACCTTGCTCTTAAGACAATCCCTATCGACGATAAGGAAAAGAAAGAGCACGAGGAAATGCAGGGAATCCGCACATTGGATCCACTGTTTTTGTCAAACCCTCCATTTGCTCTTGAACAGGCAAGGCAGGCAGCCGTTACTATGGCAGTGATGACGAAAGAGTCACTGGAAAAGGCTATTGGACTTATCACAGATTATAACGATGAAGTTGCAGGTGAAGTTGAGTATCTTGAGCGCCAGGTCGACAAGTATGAGGATGAGCTTGGAACATACCTTATGAAGATAAACTCTCATCACCTTGGACAGGAAGACAGCCATACTTTGTCACTTCTTTTGCATTGTATTACAGACTATGAGCGTATCAGTGATCATGCTCTTAATATTGCCCAGAAAGCCGGAAACATGGAGGAGAATGGCAGAAAGTTTACTCCAAAGGCGCAGGCTGAGATGGATATATATTCATCTGCTGTAATCGATATCGTAGATACTTCAGTTACTGCTTTTGACAATCAGGATGCCAAGCTTGCCAAGACTATAGAACCACTTGAGGAGACAATTGATGAGATCCAGAAAGAGGTTAAGCGTCGCCATATCAGAAGACTCCGTAAAGGGAAATGTACAATAGAACAGGGCTTTGACCTTAGCGATATCGGTACAGATTTCGAGAGAATCGCAGATCATTGCAGTAACATTGCTGTTGGCATAATTGAATCTCATGAGGATAACTATTTTGCTCATGGATATCTTGAGACACTTAAGGCAGAGAAGAATGATGGATTTGAGCAGGCTGTTGATTTCTATGAGAGAAAGTACAGACTGCCGGCTGTAAAATACTAATTCAGGGAAAAATAGGCTATGGAGTTTGAGTTTTTAGAGAAAAAAGAACAGGGCAAGTTTATCACACGATATGATATTCACTACAAAACAGTGGATGAACAGGAAAAAGTTTATGAGATGATAAGCAGAAACCCGGATCTTAAGAGCAGAGAAGACTTAAGTAATCCCAAAGAAGATGCAGTTGCAATAATTATGCATGACGTAACCGGAGAAAAAATACTTATCAATAAAGAATTCAGAATGGCTCCGGGAGAGTGGGTTTACAATTTTCCGGCCGGACTCATCGATGAAGGCGAGAACAGGGAACAGGCCGCAAGGCGAGAACTTAAAGAGGAAACAGGACTCGACATTGTGCGTATAGATGAATGGTGGGGAAAGTGCTATAGTGCAATAGGGTTTTCAAATGAAAGAAATGCGTGCTGCGTAGGAGTGGCTGATGGAACTTTTTCAAAGAGTACATCTACACAGGAAGAGATAGTTCCGGGGTGGTATACCAAAGAAGAGGTGAAAAAACTTCTTGAAACAGAGGCTTTTGCAGTCAGGACACAGGCATATTGCTATATGTGGGTAAAAAAGTGATGGCTATGTACAGTCAGGTTATAGTATATGAAAAGTAGTTTTGATAACAAAGATAATAAACAAAGGGGCATATATCAGAAAGAAGATCATGGCGAGGAGCTGAAAAGAGGAATCATTGGTTTAAATATCTGTGAGGAGTGCGGAGGTTTTTGTACTGAGAGCGTTCCACTTATTGAAGGACTTCCTGTAAATGCGCAGGTAAGCCTAATGGAGCATTCTATTCATGAAACCCTAAAAAAGAATAGTTATCTTTTTAGGGAAGGTGAACCTGTTGATTCCATATGTATAATACGAAAAGGAAGAGTTAAGCTTTGCCGATATGATTCACTTGGAAGGGAACAGATCATAACAATTCTTGCAGATCATGACATAATATGGGAAGGCATGTTCCTTGATGGAAGTATTTATCCATACTCTGCGGTGTGTCTTACAAATGCTTCTATCTGTCTTATTCATAGAGATGACTTCATAAAAGTTGTAGACAATCCGACAGCAGCGATGAATATCATAATTCTTCTCAGTAAGAAGCTGCATGATGCCAATGAACGAAACATGCTTTTATCCACAAAAGACCCAATGGCAAGGCTTGCAGGATTTTTGATGTATAGAGTAGACAGAAGCCCATCAGATGATATAGTATTAAAGCTCGACGATATTGCTGCAAGTGTCAACCTTAGAACAGAAACGGTCAGCAGGAAACTTAGAGAAATGGAAAAAATGAGACTGATCGAGAGACTGGGACATGCAAGGATCAAGGTGCTCGACAGAGATACGTTGAGAGAAATATATATTTCGCAGTAATTATTGTTGCAGATAAATCTATATTTGTCTGCAACATTGTGTTATTTAGTAAGGAGTATTATGGTAAAGGGAAGAATTCATTCAATTGAAACTTTTGGTTCAGTAGACGGACCCGGAATAAGATTTATAGTATTTTTAAAAGGGTGTAATCTCAGATGTAAATATTGTCATAACGTAGATACCTGGAATCCTGAATCAGACGACCTCAGGACTGCAGATGAAGTTCTTGATTTTGCAGAAAGATACAGAAGCTACTGGGGTGAAGATGGTGGAATAACAGTAAGTGGCGGAGAGCCACTTCTTCAGATAGACTTTCTCTTGGAATTGTTCAAAAAGGCGAAAGAGCGCGGAATCAATACCTGTATCGACACTGCTGCGCAGCCATTTACAAAAGAGGAGCCTTTCTTTTCAAAGTTTAAAGAGCTTATGGAGTATACAGACCTGCTCCTTGTAGATATCAAGCATATCGACAGGGAAGAGCACATTAAACTTACAGGTCTTCCTAATGACAATATCAAAGAGTGCTTTGAGTACCTTGATGAGATTAAAAAACCAATCTGGATCCGCCACGTGCTTGTGCCGGGAATCACAGATGACGACAACTACTTGAGAGAAACAAGAAAGTTTATTGAGAAATTCTCTAATGTACAAAGGGTAGAAGTTCTCCCATATCATTCCATGGGACAGATGAAATTTAAAGAGCTTGGTATTCCATACCAGCTCGAAGGAGTTGAGTCTCCTTCACAGGAGAGAGTAGATAACGCAAGAGAGATATTGAACGGACAAAGGGACTGAGGGTGACATGAAAATCGTTGATCAAAAATGTAACTATCAGTTTAATCCAATAGGTATAAGTCTGGAAGATATAGTTTTTACATGGAAGTGCGTAGAGACACTTGGAACAAAAAGTGTTAAGACCAGGTTTATCATCGCGGAAGATGACAAAATTGAAAAGGTTATCCACCAGGAAGAGAGCAGTGAGATAGCAAGCCCATATCATCCTGAATTTATTTGTGATGCAGGAAAAACATATTACTGGAAAGTATGCGTGACGGATGATGCGGGAGACTACTGTGAAAGTGGAGTAAGCTCTTTTGAAGGTGGACATCCCGATGGACAATTCAGTGGAATGTGGATAACACCAAAGTTTTCGCATGAATTGCATCCGGTTATGCGAAAGGTCTTTTCACTTACAAAGGATGAGCTTGAGAAAATAAAAAAAACCAGACTGTATATATGTGGACTCGGATTATATGAAGCTTACATTAATGGGCAGAAAGTAGGTAACGACTACCTTACACCATATTTTACAGATTACAGATATTGGATACAGTACCAGACCTATGATATTGGAAAACTTTTAAAAGAAGGGGAAAATACTGTAACTGTATATCTTGCAAATGGCTGGTATAAAGGTAAATTCGGCTATATGGCTTATGGGCAGATGTGTGAGTATTATGGCGATAAATTTTTGCTGATAGCAGATATGATCCTATCGGGTGATGGCTTTGAGAAGCGTATATGTACTGATGAAAGCTGGGATTGCTTGAAGTCACCTGTTGCATCTTCAGGAATATATGATGGTGAGGTTTGGGATTTTAGAAAACAAAAGAATATCTTGGGTGCACAGGGAAGAGAAGTTTCAAAAGCAGTAGCGGCTAAAGAGCCGGTTGGAAAACTTACTCCAATGATAGGAACACCGCTCCGCGCCCATGAAAGGATAAAACCTAGTGAGATCCTGTTGACTCCAGCAGGTGAGTATGTAATTGACTTTGGCCAGGAAATAAGCGGATGGGTTGAGTTTACCAATGAAACAGAAAAGGATAACAGAGTAGTCCTTGAATATGGCGAAGTTTTGCAAAAGGGAAACTTTTACAGGGATAATCTTCGCACCGCAGAGGCAAAGTATACTTATATCAGTTCGGGCGATAAAGACAGGGCCAGAGCCCATTTTACTTTCTTTGGATTTAGATATGTAAAAGTTTCAGGCATGACCCTTGAGGAAATTAAGAGAGCTGATTTTGAGGCAGTAGCACTGTATTCCGATATTGCAGAGACTGGTTTCATTGAGACTTCAAATGAAAAGATAAACAGGCTGATTTCCAATACCAAGTGGAGCCAAAAAGATAACTTTGTAGACATTCCAACTGATTGCCCACAGAGAGATGAGAGATGTGGATGGACCGGGGATGCACAGATCTTTTCAGGTTCTGCTTCCTATCACATGGAGACACCTTCCTTCTTTAGAAAGTATTTGAAAGATATGCTTTTTGAGCAGGGGGAGAAAAATGGAGCAGTTCCCTATGTGGTTCCTGATGTACTTACCATTGGAAGAGAAAAAATGGCTGAGCCTGAACATGACCTTACAGAAGATAAGTGGGGAGAGGCAGGCTCCAGCGTTTGGGGAGATGCTGCTGTAATTATTCCTTGGAACATGTATCTACACTATGGAAATAAAGTATGGCTTTCTGAGCAGTATGCAAATATGAAGGCCTGGTGCGATTTCATGATCCATATGGAGGAAGAGCATTGTCAGGGTAAGAGATTATGGGACTGCGGATTCCATTTTGGAGACTGGCTGTCTCTTGACGTTGAGGGCGATGCAGCCGGAATGGATAACCTAGAAGGTGGAACCGATAAATACTTTGTTTCATCAGTCTATTACATGACTTCCCTTGAGATTACTTCAAAGGCAGCAGCAATACTTGGAAAAAAAGAAGATGCGGAAAAGTATCATGTTCGTTCACTTGAGGTAAGGAAGGCTATAAGGGACAAGTATAGGACCGGCAATGGGACTATCAGTATAAACACTCAGACAGCTTACGCTATAGCTATATGGTTTGATGTTTTTGACGAAGATGAAACGGAAGTAGCCGGAAACAATCTGATAGAGATTTTGAAAAAATGGAAATATCACCTTGCAACAGGATTTGTGGGTACGACATTTCTGTGCAGCGCTCTAACTAAGACGGGACACGCAAAAGAGGCATTTACACTTCTTTTAAATGAGGATTATCCTAGCTGGCTCTATGAAGTGAATCTTGGAGCTACAACCATTTGGGAAAGATGGAATTCTCTTTTGCCTGATGGAAGTATAAGCGGAACTGAGATGAACAGCTTGAACCATTATGCATATGGTGCAATTGTTGAGTGGATATATACAATGGTTTGCGGCATAAGTGTTGATGAAGATCATGTTGCAGGCAAAAAAGTATGTATAACTCCGCATGTTGACGAGAGATTAAGCTTTGCGAGAGCTTCTGTTGACATGCCGGTTGGTAAATATGAGTCAGGATGGGAAATTAATAACGACACAGTAACTTATTCATTTACTGTGCCATTTGATGGTGAAGCTGTATTTGTACCTGACAAGGAAATCACTGACATTACATTAAATGGTGATAGTATCTCTTTTGACGAACTTGTGAAAAGAACATTCTCAAAAGGAAACTATGAAATCAAAGCTTCTTACAGGCAGTGAGATAGCCTTTTGATCATTTTGGTGCTGACTTCTGTTTTGCAGCAGTGGAGCATTTTGGTGGTGATCTGAGAAAATTTTGAACTTTTTGTGAAAAATAAAAAATAAATAAAAACTTGATTGTAATCAATGTTCACTCTGTGGCTAGGTGTTAATATATGCTTCGTAAATGACTAGATAAATAATTAACAAACAATGTTATTGCTTTTTGAGAGGAGTACATTATGAACGAAGCATGGAGAGGTTTTAAAGGAACCCACTGGCTGGATGACGTTAATGTAAGAGACTTCATTCAGAACAACTACACACCATATGATGGAGACGAAAGCTTCCTTGCAGGCCCAACAGAAGCTACAGATAAGCTCTGGGGCAAGCTTCAGGAGCTTCAGAAACAGGAACGTGAAAAGGGCGGAGTTCTCGAGTGCGAGACAGAAGTTGTATCAAGCCTTACAGCTTATGGCCCTGGATACATCGATGAGTCTATGAAGGACCTTGAGCAGATCGTTGGTCTTCAGACAGACAAGCCACTTAAGAGAGCATTCATGCCTTACGGTGGAATCAAGATGGCAGAAGAAGCTGCTGAAACATATGGTTACAAGGTAAATGAGAAGTTCCACAAGATCTTCACAGAGTACCACAAGACACACAACCAGGCAGTATTTGATGCTTACACACCTGAGATGAGAGCAGCCAGACACAGCCACATCGTAACTGGTCTTCCAGATACATACGGCCGTGGACGTATCGTAGGCGACTACAGAAGAGTAGCTCTTTATGGTATTGATTACCTCATCAAGAAAAAGCAGGAAGATTTCAACAACTGCGGTGACGGCACAATGCTTGATCACATCATTCGTCAGAGAGAAGAGATCTCAGAGCAGATCAGAGCTCTTAAGGGAATGAAAGAAATGGCTGCTGTATACGGATTCGATATTTCACAGCCAGCTAAGAATGCAAAAGAAGCTGTTCAGTGGCTTTACTTTGGATATCTTGCAGCTATCAAGACTCAGAACGGTGCTGCTATGTCTGTTGGACGTGTTTCAACATTCCTTGATATCTATATTGAGAGAGATATTAAAGAGGGTACTCTTACAGAGTCTCAGGCTCAGGAGCTTATCGACCACATGACAATGAAGTTCAGAATGGTTAAGTTTGCTCGTATCCCTTCATACAACAACCTCTTCTCAGGAGACCCAGTTTGGGCAACACTTGAGGTTGGTGGACTTGGTATGGATGGTCGTCACATGGTTACAAAGAACGACTTCAGATTCCTCCACACACTTGAGAACATGGGACCTTCACCAGAGCCTAACCTTACTGTTCTTTACACATCAAAGCTTCCAGCTACTTTCAAGAAGTATGCTGCTAAGATCTCAGTTACAACATCTTCAATCCAGTACGAGAACGATGATGTTATGAGACCTATCTGGGGCGATGACTATAGCATTTGCTGCTGCGTATCTGCTACACAGACAGGTAAGGAAATGCAGTTCTTCGGAGCCAGAGCAAACCTTGCTAAGTGTCTTCTTTACGCTATCAACGGCGGTAAGGATGAGAAATTCCTTACAAAAGATGGCAAGCACATGCAGGTTGGACCTGAGATGGCTCCTATCACATCAGATGTCCTTGACTATGATGAAGTTATGCACAAATACGATATCATGATGGATTGGCTTGCAGGACTTTATGTAAATATCCTCAACCTCATCCAGTATATGCATGATAAATACTACTATGAAGCAGCTGAGATGGCTCTTATCGATACAAACGTAAGACGTACATTTGCTACAGGTATCGCAGGATTCTCACACGTTGTAGATTCACTTTCAGCTATCAAGTATGCTAAGGTTTCAACAGTTCGTGATGAGTCCGGTCTTGTAATTGATTACAAGGTAGAGGGAGACTTCCCAAGATACGGTAACGATGATGAGAGAGCTGATGAGATCGCTGTATGGCTTCTTAAGACATTCATGAAGAAGATCGAGAAGCATCACACATACCGTGACTCAGAGCCTACAACATCTATCCTTACAATTACTTCAAACGTTGTTTATGGTAAGGCTACAGGTGCTACACCTGATGGAAGACCAGCATTTGCTTCATTTGCTCCTGGTGCTTCACCATCATACGGTGCAGAGAAGAACGGTCTTCTTTCATCACTTAACTCTGTTGCTAAGATTCCTTACGAGTACGCTCTTGATGGAATTTCAAACACACAGACAATGAATCCTAACGCTCTTGGTCATGATGACGAAGAGAGAGCAAATAAGCTTGTTAACGTACTTGATGGTTACTTCAACCAGGGTGCACATCACCTTAACGTTAACGTATTTGGTAAGGAGAAGCTCATTGATGCTATGGAGCATCCTGAGAAGCCTGAGTATGCTAACTTCACTATCCGTGTATCTGGATACGCTGTTAAGTTCATCAACCTTACTAAGGAGCAGCAGCTCGACGTTATCGCACGTACATGCCATACAGCACTTTGATTTAAACAAAAACAAAAAGGGGCTGTCGCATTAGATGATTGAATCATCTGGGCGATGGCCCTTTTTCAGGCCTAAAAATCGGTACTTATATCTGCTTTCTGCTCATATCTCATATTTTTAGAGTAACTTAATAGTCCGAAGATATCTTCGGATCAGATACAGGAGTTTGTTTTTTAAGGATCAAAAATTATGCCGTTTTCTTTAGCTCAAAAAGATGAGTTCCTGTTCGGCCGGCCATGATCTTGTGATGCAGTTTATTGATATCGAATCCGATTGCAAGCAACACACTTTGTGCAAGAACATTCTTCGTCCCCTTATACAAATATCTTCTGAAGTTCATGTCTTC
>NZ_FOXO01000002.1 GCF_900115735.1 Butyrivibrio proteoclasticus | reverse complement strand
GACGCGGTGAGGCCTGACTCTTTCTGATTCTGTCATAAGTCTCATAAAGATCAGAAAGATTCATCTCCTCCACAAATGCACTAACCAGGCGTACCGGATCATCAGATGGAATAGATATTTCTATGTCTAGCGGAAGTTTGATTTGATGATACAAGGAAGATACTGTATAATCTCCTTGTAAGATTTGGTTTAGTCGCATAAACATATTTTACAGCAAAAACCAGGCTTTTCGAAGCCTGGTTTTTGTGTTTTGGGCATAAAAAGGGAGCTGAGCACTAATTACTTAGTGCGACAGCCCCTTTTTATCTTTTATATGTGATTATTTATAGAATACCAGTAGTGAGTTATACAAATCCACTAACCAGCTCTTATATATGTGCGCGCCATCCTTGAGAACCACATATGCGAAGTTTTCTCCGTCTGTGAAGGTATCGGGCATTTCAGCTTTTACCTTATCCATGAATTCATCGTGGTTTGGTTTTGCGAAGTCCATCTTACCGTTTCCGTTGTACCAGAACTTAATAGGATAGTCTTTATAATCTTGTGTAAGAGCTGTCCTGAATGTTTCAAACTCCTGCCATATTCCGGAATAGTTGCCAAAATATGCGAAGATATCAGCATTATCGGTAAGGCCAGAACGGGCAACTGTCATGGAACCTCTTGACAATCCTGCGAATGCTCTGTGATCTCTTGTTGCCACAAGATTCGATTCCGATACATCTTTCCTTGCATAAGTACTATATGTGCTCTCTACAGTGGGGATGATATTGTTTCTGAGTTCCTGGCCGAAGTATACAGGCCAAATGTTCTGAGAGTTGTCGACTTCGCCGCCGTCTTCAGCTTCGGAAGTATAAATATAGCTGTCGCTTCTCTTTTCAGCAAGTGCCTTTGCTTCGTTATCTCCAAGTTCATGACCGTCTACCATTGAATAGTAGGTGGGACATACAACAATGAGGGGATCGCAAAGTCCGTTTTTTATCATGTTGTCCAGTACGTTTAAGGTTTCTGAACCCCACTGTACAAGCCAGAAATCTTCCATGGGTCCATCTGCGTCGCCTTCCGTTCCGTGGAGCAGGTAAAGAACATTGTACGTTTGTGACTCGTCATAGTTGTAAGGGAGATATACACTCATTTTTTTGTGAATTGTCTCATTAAGCCCCAGCAGATCATTGACTGCATAAGCCGGAGTGTCATACTCCAGGGATACGACTGAACCCTTCTGGTCACACTCAGTTTTTAATTCATCGATACCTGTGTTTTTCATGGCAAATTCCCACTTGTATTCTGTGGCCGCAGGACTGACCTGAGGCTCTGGGGCTTTGTTGCCGCAGCCTGACAGGACCATGACTGACAAGGCAGCAGCAAAAATGCTTCGTATTTTTCTTTTCATAGTTTCCTCTCCATTTATTTTTTCTTTGATGTTACAGGAGAGGGTACTTCTGCTCAATAAAACAGGCATTAACTGTAAATAAACAGGCACAATCCGTATCTTTGAACAGATGCAGGAAGGCAGCGCCTCTTTTTCGGAAGAAGAGCTAAAAGAGCTCAACGAGATGATCTCAGAGTTTGGTGAGGAAGAGCTTAAAGAGCTCGAAGAAGCTATGGAAATGCTTGAAACCATGGAAGTGGTAAATCCTCACATGAGCAAGGAGGACCTGGAGGAACTAAAGCGCAAACACAGGGCTTCAGAAGATAAGGCCATCATGAAGGCCAATATGGAATACCTCAAAGATATGATAAAGCATGAACTTGGAAAGAACGTCTCCAAGCCCGGTATGGGTGGCAGCGGTATTTCCCCTGCTACATCCATGAGCATGCCCCAGGGAATGGGGATTGGGATGGGAATGGATATCTCAGCACCACAGGCTTCAGTGCCATCATTTGATATCCAAATATGAAAAGTTTTATGGCTAAAGACGCCAATTGCCATTTTATTAATTGGTTCGTATAAATTATTAACCAAAGTAAATTCGGTGTCGATATAGACTTTATGAGGTGCAGTTATTGCTGATAAAAACATAAAAAAAATTTCAGATGAGGAACTTGAAGAGGTTGCTGGTGGAGGACATCGTCCTGGTGCTGGTCCATTCACAAAGATGGCAAGAGCGGAAGAACGAAAAAAGAAAGCCTTTGTGGAAGAAGCCAAAAAACGACTTAACCCAAACGACCCTTTGTCTTGGTTCCAAACAGTAGTGGATTTGTTCGATGAAAGAGGCGGAATAAAATAAGAATATCTATTTTTTAAGAAGGTAGCACGGTTATATAGTAGATTACAGTTATTTATTATCACAGATTCTTTTCATTTCTATAGTTAATGAAAATGATATTTAGTCGAAGGAGGATTCATTATGTCAGAAAATAATAAGAAAAATTTAGTGGATGAAGAACTCGAAAATGTAACTGGTGGTAGAGGACATGGTACCCACCATTCAAGTGCATATTTTGAAGCGATGAAGCGTCAGAAGAAAGTTGAACAACTGGCAAAAGAAGCAGTAGGACGAATGAATCCAAACGATCCTACATCTTGGTTTCAAACAGTCAGTGACGTATTCGATGAAAACGCCAGAAACCAATAAGAATATGTATTATATTTTTATTATAGATAAGAAATGCGCTTGTTTTGTCAGGCGCATTTTTTACTTTGCATTAATTCATGCATTCTAGCCCACTAATGCAGTTCCTAAAATAAAGTGTATGCTCTTATTAATTGATCAACAGCACCGGCAGGGCTATTGAAATTACGATTAGTGAAGCTGACACGATGCTCTTAATCCGTTCATTTACGGCTCTGGGGTCTTTGTAGTGTCCATTTATGAGAAGTGCATCATAGGTCCTGGGAACAGGCTTTCCAAAAGTTCTTGGTATATAAGTCTCGCTCTGCAATGATATTTCCTCCGTGTCCTCTTAAAGGCGGTTGATCATCAGCTTTCTTTTAAGAGTTCATTTCTAAGGGCATTCTCAAGCATATCTGAAAATGAGATTGAAGCGAGGATGGAACTGCCTGTATATCTCCTCGTCATATCCTTAGTGGAAGGCTCGATGTTGTTAACAGCTGCGTTCATGTTTGTTCTAAGTGACAAAACATCAATATTCATAGGCTACCTCCTTGTACAGCCTATCAAACTACAACATTTTGTATCTATAATTAGAATATACACTATATATTCTAAAATGTGTGTTAAATAACTGGGAAAGATTTATGACGGAAACAAATATATAAAAGCCACCGTATGGTGGCTGGGTCTAAGGGAGGATGGCTGTGAACAATATGGCACAGCCTGTGTGTTATGAAAAAGTTATGTTCTTATGAGGGGGTTCAGGAAGGTGTTTTGTTCTTCCTGATATGTTTATGATAGTTTTTTATCCTTAAAACAAACTTAATGAGTTGTGAAGCAAATGTGAAGTATAATCATATATAAAGGCATTCATGATCGACAAATTTTAGAATTTTTGGAGAAAATGTACATTGTTTTTATGTAGAGGAAAAGAGGGTATGAAAAAGAACGAGAGAGCATTTTTAGTTAATGTAATGTGGGTGCCACTGTTTGTCGGTATTATGACAGCGGATCTTTCGAAAAATCCAGGTGTAAATCCATACATAATTGCTGTCTTAATGGGAGTAATTGGTATGGCTATGTGTTACTTGGACTATAAGGTGTTTATGAAAAAGAGTTCTCCAGCGAAAACAATGTAACAAAATAATCTATGATGTAGGATAACACTTAACTTTCAGGATTATGTACAAATTGAGCTGGTGTAAAACTGCCTCTATCTAATAGGTTTCATTTAGTGGCAGTTCAATTTTAGGTTGTGGTTCTGCCTATATTCCGAGTGATGCTGATATAGGTAGTTGATTATTCTGGATGATTTCTGCCTATATTTTGAGTTTTATTGATATAGGCAGTTGAAATTTGAGTTGTTATTCTGCTTCTTTTGATATGTTTGCGATATAGGCAGAATAATTAAGAAAAAATAAACTGCCTATATTTATAAAAATGTGATAGAAGCAGAAAGACAGGCCTAAAAAATACTGCCACTATTAAATAAACTACAATAAAGGCAGTACAGCCTTATTAAATCGACTGCTATTTTAACAAGTTCAAGAAAAGTGGCAGAAGCAGAATAAAATGCAATAGTTCTATCGGAATATAACGTAGCTTTGAGCCTCTTCCAATAGGTGGTGCAAGCCTAGGCTTTAATATTACATACAGGGATGGCAAATATGAGATTGGATATATAGAGCTGGATACTCCGGATAGTACTTTCTAACAACGCATATTTCAGTTTGTAAATACGAGAATAGGAGGACAAAAGATTGAAAGAATTGACGCGCGGCGATGTATTGCATGTATATGGAAGCTTTGGACTAAATATGGATTACACTGTAAGACTGTGTGTGCGAATGAAAGATGAGATAAACGGTGAGATGCTTTCAGAAGCGGTGAGAAATACTTCAAAGCGCTATCCTTATCTATCCTTGCAGATGAAGAGGGACGAAAACCGGATATATTATGAGGATAACCCCAAAGAAATTGCACTTATAAATGACAATAAAAGAATCAACTTGAACAGCGAAGAGTCCAATTATCATGTATGGGCTGTATGCTATAGGGACGATTTTATCTATCTTGACATATATCACGGCCTTCTTGACGGGACCGGTATGTATATGGTCCTTTCAACCTTGCTTTATGAGTATTGCTCAAGAAGGTATGGTGTAACGGATCACAGGGGCGTTCGCACACTTGAGGATGAAGTGCGTCCTGAAGAAGCAATAGACCCTATGGATTACCTTCCCGAGATAGATCTGTCAAATGTTGCCACACCTTCATATACGCCCGCATTCTCCCTGGAGAAAGATGCAGGGTTTCATACAGCAGATCTTAACCTTATGGATATTGAGATCTCAGAAGCTGATTTTCTCAAGTATACATCCGCAAACGATGCGAGCCCGGGAACGATGATAGCTCTTTTAAATGCCAGAGTGATAGATTCGCTTTACCCTGACCGGGATAAGAAAATCATGGGCTCATATATAATAAATGCACGACCTATGCTTGGAGCTACAATCACACATCACAACTGTGTTAGTACGGTTTTTCTTGATTACAGCGACAAAATAAGAAACATGCCATTCGACAGGCAATGCACAGTTTACCGTGGAAAGACGTTTATTCAGAGCGATTCTGAACGGGTAGCCGGAGCTATGACTTTTTCTGCTAACCGAAACCGTCTAATGCTTGATTCAGCTCCAACTCTTGCTGAAAAATATGATGTATTTGCAAGGTCTCTCTCAGGAGGACGTTTGCTTTTCACATATATGGTAAGCTATGTTGGAAAATGGAAGTATAAAGCTGTTGAAGAATATATCTCCGAATTCTGGACTCACGTACCAAGCGCCAATGCCTTGCTTACTGAAGTTGCAGCAGTCGGAGGAAGGATTTTCCTAACTGTACATCAAAGATTTGAGGAAGATATCATAATTCAGAGTCTGCTTGATGAGCTTAAAAGAAATGGTATCTCCCACAAAGTACACAAAAATATCCCTGCAGACAATGCGCATTTCCCTTTGCCGTAAAACAGGTGGCGAAGTTCGAAACTCTGCAGCCATGTCATATAGTCATTAAACAGAGTAATTTCATCAAATGGAGAAAGAGGAGTGATAATTTGGTAGGAATAGACTTTTTCGCAAAATTCTAGTTTTACGAAAAGCGAACCTTGTGATATAATAGCTATATCAGATATATTTAGATAGTTATTTGTTCGGGGGTTATTTTTATGCCAGCTAATAAGATCAATTATTCGGATAAGATCAATGAACTGTTAAGCGAAATGCCTGATTTTGTAAGTGACTTTATTTACAACTTCGGCCGCGTTGAAAATTATGCTACCAAGCTTGAATATTGTCGTGACATAAAAGTTTATCTTGAATATATTGTAAATTTCCTTCCAGCATATTGTGACAAAGAAATCAAGGATCTGACCATAAATGACATTGCCAATATTGAAATCCTTGATATAAACCGTTTTTTGACGACTTTATCCGGTAATCATAAGGAATCGACTGTCAAAAGAAAACGTGCATCTCTTTCGAGTATGTATGGCTTTTTTGTGGCTACAGGCAAGGTCTCACGTAATCCAATTGCCGCTACTAAGACAATTAAAATTCCTGAAAAGGATGTTATTTATTTAACAAACGATGAACAGCGAGTTTTACTCGATACTGTTCGCCATGGAACCAAGCTACATGATTCTGTTGCTAAGGTTCATTATATATACGCAGATCGGGATTCAGCAATGTTTATTTTGCTCCTTGACACAGGACTTCGAGTTTCTGAGATGCTTGATACCGATATTATTGACTACAATCTCGAGGATTGCAGCGTTATTGTTACCAGAAAAGGTGGCGATACTCAAATTGTATATTTTTCTGATGAATGCAGGGATTATCTTGAAATCTATTTTTCATCACAAAAGGCAAAATTTGGACTAAATAATCTTAAATTCCCTGCTTTTACTACTACTTCCGGTAATCGCCTGGGAGTACGAGCTGTAGAGATTTTGGTAAAAAAATATGTATCTGTGTGCCTTCCTGAAAAGGCAAGGATTATATCTCCTCACAAATTAAGATCAAGTTTTGCAATGAGTTTTTATGCTGCAAGTGATAACAATATTCTGCTTCTTAAGAAAAAAATGAACCATAAGAGCATTCAGACAACAAATATTTACGCTAAAGCCTCTGATACAGCAATGAAGGACTCCAGATCACTTCTTCAGGGACTTAGATGATTACAAATTTCCGCTAGCTGGTTTTATAAGTTTCTCCAGGGTCTCAAACAAAACTGCCGGCTCAACAGGTTTACTCAGATGTGCATTGAGTCCTGCCTGAAGGCTCAGCTGAACATCCTCATCAAAGGCATTGGCTGTCAGGGCAATAATAGGTATAGAAGCAGAGTCCTCCCTTCCCAGAGCTCTGATGTTTCTGGTGGCTGTAAGGCCGTCCATCTCAGGCATTCTCATATCCATGAGGATTGCATCGTAGTAGCCCTCTGGCTTGTTCTTGTACAGTTCAACAGCCTCTTTTCCGTTGACTGCATGATCTGCCTCAATCTTTCTCATGGAAAGAACCTTCATCATGATCTGGGCATTGACCTCAATATCCTCAGCCAGAATCACACGCCTGCCTTCAAGCTCAGCTTTCCTGATACTTTCCGCAGCTATCTTTTTCTTTTTAAGTACGTTCTTAAACTCGTTTATGAGATTCTCGGTAAACAGAGGCTTTGCAATAAAGCTGTCCACACCGGCGTCCATGGCTTCTTCGTATATATCATCCCAGTTATAGGCTGTAAGAATGATCACAGCTGTATCTGCACCTATTAACGAGCGGATGTTTTTGGCTGTCTCAACACCGTCCATCTCAGGCATCTGCCAGTCGACAATTATAAGGTTGTAGGGTTCCTGTCTTGCCTGAGAGAGTTTCACCATCTTGATGGCTTCGCTTCCTGACGTGACAGCCTCTGAATGAATTCCGGCCTGATTCATGACAAGCCTCGCCTGATCGCAGGCAAGAGGGTCATCATCTATGACAAGAACCTTCATGTCCTCGGGATGAACCTCGAGATCATCGTTATCATCTGCCAGCACCCTTTCAGAATCCCTTAATGTTACGTTTACAGTGAAGGTTGTTCCAACATTCTTTTCACTCTCGACGCTTATCTCGCCATTCATCATCTCGACAATTCTCTTGGTGATGGCCATTCCAAGGCCGGAACTGCCATATTTGTTGGTAGTTCCTGCATTTTCCTGAGTAAACGCATCGAATATCTTGGGCAGATATTCCTTGCTCATACCTATTCCGGTATCTTTTATCTTGAACTGGATCGTGGACCTGTCATCAAATCCACCTGTCTTTTCCACGGTAAACTCAACGCTTCCGCCCTCAGGGGTAAACTTCACGGCGTTTCCGAGAATATTGATAAGAACCTGTCTGAGCTTGGTGTTGTCACCGATGTAATAGTCATTTAAGTGTCCTTTAATGTGGCAGTTATACTCAAGGCCTTTTTCCTGGCACTGTCCGCTGAATATTACATTTATCTGCTCAATGAGTTTGGAGAATGCAAACTCCTCATTCTTAAGCGACATACGTCCCGACTCGATCCTGGACATATCAAGAATATCGTTTATAAGACTAAGAAGATGCTGTGCGCTGGTTCCTATCTTTTCGAGATAATCCTTGGTTGTATCGGAAATATCCGGCTCATTGAGGGCAAGGGAATCAAGGCCTATGATGGCATTCATAGGCGTTCTTATCTCATGGCTCATGCTTGATAAGAATACAGTCTTTGCTCTTGATGCCTCTTCAGCAGTCTTGAGGGCATCTGAAAGAGCCTGATTCTTGGCAAGAGAGTCCCTCATCTCCTCGTCTATATCAGAAAATCCTACACCTATCGCATTTATTGAGTCATCATTTCTCGCAGAGCCGGTTCTGGCATCAGCCATTCTGAGCATTTCATAGCTCTCGACTCCATCCTTTTTGACCAGATATCTGAAGGCAATAAGAGGGCTTTCCTTTAAGCTTTTACGGATATTCTCAGGCTTGATAAACTCAAGGAACTGCTCTCTATAGTCCTCGGATACGAATTTATTGGCATACTCGGTAAAGCCCTCAGAGAAGGCAAAAACATCATCCTTGCGGATATTGTCATGAGCATCATCATTGCTAAAGCAGGTGGCACTGTCCTTGCTGAGATTTACGTAGTACACGCTCCTGTAGTCGGAAGCAAGCGCTGTGATCATCCTGTCAAGCCTTGCCCTCTGCTTTTCCTGCTCAAGAAGTTCATCCTGAAGGGCAATCCTCTCCTCAAGTTCCTGCTGCACAACCTCCGAGGTCTCTTTTTCCATGGCTAGCTTGGTGGCTTTTCTGGTCTGAACCAGCATCATGAAAAAAACAGCCGAAAGAACAATGGTAGTCAACAATGCAAGAACCAGGCTCCTCTTTATGATACCCTCTGATATCTCATCAATCTGCTGGCTGATAACGCTCTCCCTGATAAGGTATGTCAGCATCCAGTTTGTCCTGTGTACGGGAACATAGTACAAGGTCTCCTGTACACCGTTATAGGTAAAAGAAACTACACCGGTATGTCCGTTTTCGAAATCTTTCCTGAGATCTTCTACAGTTCTGTCATTTTCGATGTCAGCGGCTTCAAAAGCGGATAAGAGGTTATCCTCACTGGCAAGTCCCCCCAATACCATATTGGCAACCGAGTATCCGTCGGGAGTGTAAATATTACAGAAGGTGGTATTGTTGGAGCCTGACTCAAAAGAAAGATTAGCGAGCATGTGCTCCATGTCCATCTCCATAAAGCAGGCAACAAGGTTATGTCCCTCATAAGGAAGACGATCCGTGGGAACTGCAATGACGACCTTTGTGTTGTCACCATCCTCATTCTTCAATGAGATTTCAGGTCCGGAAAGAGTCTGATAGTCGAAATGATACTGATCTATATCTGTTCTGGTCCCCCTGGAGGTATAAATAAGTCCTGTTTCATCAACAAAGGCAAATTTTTCAAGGTCATAGAGCTGTTTCATCCTAAGCTGATATGCCTGGAGATTTGCTGTGCTTGAGAGGTCCTCCGGAGTCATAAGTCCTATGGCCACATCAAGGTCACTAATATAGTCATTTAAAGTTGACGCCAAAACCTGTTCTCTTCTGCCAGCCAACTCCTCAAGATATAAAATACTTACGTTTCGAACTGCCTTCCTGGCGCCTGAACTTGCACTTCGTCCAGTCCAAATCGTTCCGATAATCATAATTGCAACCACTATAATGCTTCCAATGATAGCAAGAGACATGATCTTTTTAGTATTTACACCCTTCATATACCGCCTCCGGTTTATTTGAGTCTTGATTGCAAACTTCTCCTATTGCTATATTATCATTTTAACGACGCTATTAATATGAAATTTTAGTAAATGATAAATAAAAACGGGGCTGTAGCACTAATGATGATTTAATTGATGTGATTTAATCATCTATAGCTACAGTCCCTTTCTTTTAACTTGTATATGTTTGATAGATATCTACCTGATCATAAATGCATCTCCATGAACTCCATGCATCAGCAGTCACGCAGATATAGTGAGTGCCATCATTAGAAATCATGTAGCTTGCACCACAGCAACCGGACTGATTGACAAATCCAGTCTTTGCGCCCATTATTTCGCCATGAATGTCTTTATCTTCTATCCTTCTCATGAACCAGTTAGATATAGTGATTCCCTCAGGATGTTCAGAAGTTGGCGATGTTGTATAGGTTCTTGCATTTAATACTTCATGACACAGGTCATTTTCTTCAGCGGCTTTGAGGATCATTGCCATATCTGTAAGTGTACAGTAATGATTCTCGTCATATATACCAATACAATTAGTAAAATGAGCTGTATCTGATAGACCAAGTTCTTCAAGTTTCTCATTCATTAGCTCAACAAAAGCTTCCTGAGATCCTGCCACATATTCTGCAAGCATCATAGCTGCATCCGCACCTGATGGAAGTATGGTTCCATACATCATGTCTTTTACAGTCTGTACATCGCCGACTTTTAGGCCTACAGCACTACAATCCTTACTAAAGACATAGTTACCTATTTCCTGGGTCATTGTATATGTTCCGTCAAGGGAATCGATATGTTCTGCAGCAACCAAAATAGTTAGTATTTTAGTCATAGAAGCCGGATTAATCCTAACATTTCCATCCTTTGATGCAACGGCTTTTCCTGTATCCAGATTTACCAGAACACCATAAGAGCTTTGAACTTCCTCACTTGATATATAAGCTGTGTCTGAATCAATATCAACATTATATCCGTCAAAAAAAGAATCAGCATCTTCTGAGACTTTCAAATATGGATTCTCTTCTTCTATTTCTACATCTTCAACGACTGTGTCTACAATTGTCAGCTCTGTAGTGGCTGCATCCTGCGCTACTTCTGTATTTTCAACAGGTTTATGCTTGAGCTTATATACTAGAAAACAAATGCCAGAAGTTACAAGACCAAGTATTAAAACTAAAGAAGCAATATGAAAATATATTTCAAGTTTTCTTCTTTTTTTATATTGAGAAGCGCTCATTCTTTGGCCATCTCTGGTTCGGTAATGTGCTTTTCTGTAATTCCCCATTTTAACTCCCAAAAACAGATTGGTTTGACTGCTAATTCTTTGAATTAATTATTCAAAATAGTAGCTTTTAAATATTAACATTATTTACTTTGCTACTTCAATGTAAAAAAATAACAAAAAAATACACCGATATTTTTACCAGCTGAAATACCGATGTATTGTAGACGTCATAAAGATTTTTCATTTCACAGAAATGTATGTCTTTTTGAATTGGCTCTTATCAATAATAAAGATATTATGCTTATCATCTTCACTTATAGCAATATAATCGCCCTTTTGGCCGAGCATATATTTTTCATTATCCCAACAGGTAAATAATTTTGTCATTTTCGTGAGTTTTTTTGCTCTTATATTCATTTTGTCGGTTGATATAAATGGTTTAACATAATCCATTAAATTATATGTTTTTCCGGTATCAGCAATTTTTATTGTAGGATTATAATCAGTAACCAGTTTGAATTTTTTTCTTGTTTTTGTATAACTGCTAAGAAAATTGTCATTTGTTATGGGAACAACATCACCATTTTCAGTAATAACTAGCATTGTCTTATTTTTTATTTCAATATTCTTATCCCCTGATAGGGTTCTTATGATAGCCATAGAACCCGGAGCCACAAATTCTTTTGGATCAATTACACCAACCACAAGATTTAAAGAGCTATATTTTCTCATTCTTTTATGATCAAGCGACGCTTTTTTTGCATAGATAATATCACAATCATCAAAGTATGTATTAAGACGTTCTTTGATTATATTTGATATAGAATACCTTGCTGCTATATCTTCTATTTCAACATACTCGGGATACTGCTTTTTTATCAGTTCATTTTTTAATAGACCGCCGGCCTTTTCAACATGGCCACCACCGGAACCTATTTTATTTGCAAGGAAAGAAGCCAGTTCATCTGCTCTTGTTTCCTTAGAACAGCTCCTAACAGAAAACTTTACGCCAAATGATAAGATACTGTAAACTATGCAAACATCAACAGAATCTATAGCAATGATAAAATCACCTATAAGCCCTAAAATATTAGGATCACAAGGATCGCTTTTCAAGATGGCATATTTTCCCTTTTCATGATATTCAATGCCAAGCATCGCAACACCAGCAACCTTTGCCTCATGAAGCGTAAGATTCATGTTTTTAAGCTTTAAAATAAGGCTCTTGTCATAGTCCAGACTTTCAATCATGTCTCGATCCAAAGGATGAGATATTTCAGAAAATGCGTTGGTATCTGAGTACAGACCATAATAAAGGGCTGTATTTATCTTTTTATCAAAAAAGTCTTCCTCTTCCTCAAGCTTAAGAAGATACCATATAGCAGTGCAACAACTACCAAGATTACTTCTTACTTCATTAAGCTTTGGCAGTGTGGTTGATACCTGATGATGATCGATTACCGCTACGTTTTTTGCTGAAAATTTATGAACATTGCCCTCACCATACTGGCAATCAGCCATAAGAAGAAGCTCAGGCTTTGAACTAAGCTTTGTAACATATTCAATTGGAATATGGAGTCTTTCTATCAGATATACAAGATTACTCTTAGAAATTTCAAAATTACCTGAATAAATAAATCTTACATTTTTTCCTTTATCTGAAAAATATCTATAAAGAACATATCCTGAACAGATAGCATCTGCATCAGGATTGTCATGGCACTGAATAACTATTGAATTATAGCAAAGTAAACTTGATAATTTCATAAAGCCCCCAATGAGTATATATTACACTATTGGAGGTTTTATGTAAAAAGAAAAATGTAAATGCGTTATAAATATCATTTGATATTGTTGATTTTAATTTTTTATTTCGCAATCATTTATATTCTGTTGAATAGTATGGAATAATAAGCTGTTCTCCTGCCATCACCAGAGACGTATCGCCAAGACCGTTGATATCTTCTATTTCACTGATATATTGATCAAGATTTTTATATTTGTCTGAGTCAAAATATCTAACAGCAATATCACTGATAGTATCCCCGGTATGAACTGTTATAGTCTTATAATACTTGTACTCAGGAACAAAAGTGTCTGACTGAGCATCTGATAATAATGAAAAAGTAAAGAAGAAAAATGCAAATATCATTGCAGAAATTACTGTTATAAGGGTAATATACTGTCTTCGAACGATCTTAGCTCTGCGCTTTTTATTTTCTCTGATTCGTACTTCACTTGGACTAAAAAATCTTGAATCATTATAAAGACTTGCTGCAGCCATCATTGCTTCACTCATTTTACACCTCACATACATAACCCAAACACTACCAACACTACTAACCATTCTCACTACGAACACTTGTTACGAACAATTGTTCTAAATACATAGTAGCAACCAAACATTTGTTTGTCAACAAAAATCGAACAAATTTTCCGAACAAACATTTGCTTTTGTATATGAAGTTTGTTATACTAAATCTAGAAAAAATTTGGGAGGTCCACATGGTTAAAGGGAATATTTCAAAGAAACAGCAGGAAATACTGGATTATATTAAAGAGCAAACTCTTTCAAGAGGCTTTCCACCTTCAGTAAGAGATATCTGCGCAGCAGTTAATCTTAAGTCTACTTCTTCTGTTCACTCTCATTTGGAAACACTTGAAAAAAATGGATATATCAGAAGGGATCCTACAAAGCCTCGTGCAATTGAGATCTGCGATGATGGTTTTAACATGGTCAGAACTGAGATTGTCAGCATTCCCGTTATAGGTCAGGTAGCTGCAGGTGCTCCAATTCTTGCAGAGGAGAATATTGATTCATACATCCCTATTCCTGCAAGTATGTGTCCTAAGGGATCAGATGCTTTTATTTTAAATGTTAAGGGTGATTCAATGATCAATGCCGGCATTTTTAATGGTGACCAGGTATTTGTTCAGGTTTGCAATACAGCTAAAAACGGTGATCAGGTTGTTGCTCTCATCGATGATTCTGCAACAGTCAAGACCTTCTACAAAGAGAATGGACACATTCGTCTTCAGCCTGAAAACGACACAATGGATCCCATCATAGTAGATGACTGCACTATCCTCGGCAAAGTCTTCGGAATAATGCGCTTCTACAAATAACCATACATTATATTTTTTTTGACGATTATCACAAATATCAGAGCCGGAACAATAAAGGGAATGTTCCGGCTCTGTTCTTATGATATACAGAAAAACATCCTGTATAGAGGTAAATTAATAGTAACATTTTATCAGTGAAATTATTATTAAATCACGATTAATTTTGCATTTCTTATCGTATGGTAAATCTGCTTAGCTGCTCATTTATGGATATAGCTGAATCAGATACAGAATTTGCAACATTCTCAACACCCTTTGATTCATCAGCAATCTCCTGAGCACTTACTGCCAAATTGGCTACAGTAGCTGTTATTTCTTCAGAACTAGCTGACTGTTGCTCAGATATAGCAGCAACACTTGATGCTATGTCATTTACATTTGCCATCATTCCAATCATGTTGCGCATTGTGTCTGCTGTACTATTGAGCTCCTGATTGATCTTACTAAAGCTATCTCCAGCTTTTGAAACTGCTCCGCTACTATTGGTAATAGCCTCCATATTTGCCTGAGATTTCTCGGCAAGATCTTTAATAAGATTTGTGATCTCTGCGATAATATTGCTGATTTCTTTAGCAGCTTCCTGGCTGTTTTGAGCAAGTTTACCGATTTCATCAGCAACAACAGCAAAGCCTTTTCCGGCTTCTCCGGCTCTTGCAGCTTCAATACTTGCATTAAGTGACAGAAGGTTTGTCTGTTCAGAAATAGAATCAATCATCCCTACTATTTCAGTAATCTTATCTGCAGAATCTCCTACTGTAGAAACCACATCATTCATATCACTCATGGAAGATGTTATTACTTCCATATTCTTCTGAACATTGCTCATATCATTCTGTCCAACTTCAGCCTGATCTACAAGACTTAGCATTATCTCATTTGTCTTATTTCCATTATCGGTTAATTCTGCAACTGACTGTGCAAGCATAGTTGCATTATTAGCAAGTTCTCCTACTGCATTTGAAATATCATCCATTGTTGTCTGGATTTGTTCCATCGATCTAGACTGCTCATTAGCTCCTTCAGTCATCTTACTTGAAGCATCCTTTGAAGAGTTTGAGTCAAATTGTAGTTGTTCCGCTCTCTCCTGTATATTAGAAATTGTATCATTCATTACTTGAACATAATTTTCCATTTCTTTGCTGATAAGACCAATTTCATCACCTTTATCTTGAGGCATCTGCGTAGTAAAATCCCCTGATGAAATTTTAAGTATACTATTAGAAAGACTATTAACAGGCTTAGTAATAACTCTGCTTATTGTAATCAAAATAATAACTGTGATTATGAAAATCAATGCAATCATTGCAACCATTGCAATAATCATAAATCTGTTGGATGATGCCAAAACATCATTTACAGGAACAGAAGAAACCATATTCCAACTTGTACCCTGAATATTATAGTAGCAAACATAATATTCAATTCCGCTTAACGGATTTTTTATTTTTGTAACCGCAGTACTACCGGAATCAATATATGCTTTAACGCTAGATAGAAAAGCATTTCCTGATTCAGATATTTTTTTACCATTTAAATCCTGATTAACATAGCTGATAATGTAATCCCCGGCAAGTATCATAGAATTACCTGTTTTCATGGGAGTATATTTTGATGCTTCATTCTGAATATCACCAAGGAAAACGTCAACAGCACAAACTCCTTCCATTCCATTATAAAAACTGTTCTGTCTTACAAAAGAGACACAAAGCTGCCCGGTAGATGAATCAACATAAGGGTCAGATTCAATAAATGTCTCATGTCCTTGTGCAAGTTTATACCAATCTCTTTGTGTAGGCTTCCAGTCAGGAGCCTGTATGGTATGATTGGCAAAAATATAAGTATCATCCTCAAAACCAATGTAAATTCCTGTATTGTTAATGATTGTGTAATTTGTAGAGGGCTCAATATATTTTAGAATTGCTTCCTTATCTTCAAAAGGAACCTGTTCCATGGTATCACAATATTGACCAAATTTTGCCAACAGCATTCTGAATCCGGTTCCTATATTGTAAGCATTAGTCTGTGTTTCAGCCTGAAGATCCATAAGAGATACATCTTCAATTGTAGCTTTAGCATTGAATGATAGAATAAGAATAATTGCAACTACTCCAATGATAATCACAGGCAGTAAAGACATCAATAATGTTTTTCCAATACTTTTTTTTACACTCGAATTGTTTTTTCCATTATTTCCAATAGTTGTAGCTGTTCCCATTTTTACCCTCCATTTATAAATGTATTAATAAACATTATTGTACGTAGATTCATATACAAATATATTTTACATGTATATATATAAATAATAAATTTATTCATAATTAAACTTTTGTTAAACTTGCGTAAAAAATCCAAAAGTGCCCATAACTTTGGATAGATCGATTTAGTATGAGCAATAGAGACAGTTAAGATAAAATTAAAGCCTTGTTTTCTGTTTTGAATAATCATGAAAGAAAACAAGGCGCATAATTTTATATTTACTGTGTCTTTGCGAATACTCCGAGATCTATACGAAGTTATAGGCACTTTTGGATTTTATGCCACTCGCGAAAAAGTATATTTTTAGAGAGTGGAAGAATCGATGAGTTTACCATCGCGCCAGATGCGCTCAAGGTCGTAGAAAAGGCGGTTCTCACTGTCGAATACGTGAACAATAATGTCGCCAAAATCGAGAAGAATCCACTTTCCGGATTCGTATCCTTCTACGTTCTTGGTATCAAAACCCGCTCTTCCAAGAACTTCCTGAACATTGTCTGCAAGTGCCTGTACCTGATTGATGTTTGTACCACTGGCAATAATGAAGTAGTCTGCAAGAGTTGAGATCTCACTTATATCTATTACGTGAACATCCTCTCCCTTTCTGTCTTCGAGAGCTTCAACAGCCATTTTTGCCATATTTTTTGAAATTTCAATATCTGCCATAATTACCTCTGATCATTTGTAATATTTTTTATAGTAGTGATATGCATTTAAAGTGGCATCATCACACTCTTTGCCTATTGTTTTAAGATATATAACAGAATTATGAAGAATATGAGCAAGACATCTGTCTAAATCTGTAAATGCCTCTTTCCTGATGATATCCATATCTTCCAGTGGTTTTCTGTTTGGTTCAATAAAATCGGCAATATAGATGATTTTTTCAAGTAGTGACATATCTTCTCTGCCGGTAGTATGCCATCTAATTGCATTTAGGATTTCTGTATCATAAACATCATATTTTGTTCTTGCAAGATACATACCTACTTTGGCGTGTAATAGAGAATGATTTTTTCGCTCAACTTCTGTTATGTCTATCTTATTTTTCTCGCATATTTTAATCTGTTCTTCATGAGACATACATTTTGCACAATCGTGAAGCATACCTGCAATCAGGGCTTTATCAACATCAGCTCCATGGATAAATGCCATATTGGCTGCTGTATATGCAACACCAAGAGTATGATCAAATCTATCCGGTTTTAATTCCTTGGAAAGTTCTTTTCTTAATTTCTGAGTTATTTCAATCGTCTTCATTTGTATAATCCTTTTATACATAGGAATTCAATAACTTCATCAGGAACCATATATCTTATAGATCTGCCGGTTCTAACTCTATTTCTTATTTCTGTTGCTGAAATGTCTATTCTGTTGAATTTAAGAAGTCTTATATCGGCACCGAACATATCACCAAGTTCTTTACGCTTTTTATCTAAAGCAGCCAGGTCATCATCTTCTCTGACAGCAGCAAGTATCGTACATGACTGAAGAAGTTCTTTGGCCATATACCAGTTATCGATACCGATAACAGAATCGCCACCAAGGATGAGAAATAGCTCATCCCCAGGATACATCAGTTTTAATTCCTGTATGGTGTTATACGTATAAGTACCACCAGCTTTATCAATTTCTATTCTTGAACAGGTAAAATAGGGGTTATCCTTTATTGCCATTTTTACCATCTGATAACGGTTCTCACCGCTTGCGACCTCAGTTCTGTTTGGCAAATGAGCAAGATTATTTGGAATAAAGATAACTCTGTCCAGCCCAAATTGCTCTCTTGCTGACTCGCCTAAAAGCAAGTGCGCATTGTGAATGGGATCAAAAGTACCACCAAGTATTCCGATTTTTCTGCTTTCCATAAATAACCTCCGACAAGTTTAGAAATATTAAGCTTTCTTGTTTTTAGGAAGTATGATCTTTGGATTGTCTTTAAAAGGCTTGTATAATACGAACTTTCTGCCAATAACCTGAACAAGTTCAGATCTTGTTCTCTCTGAGATCATAATAGCAACATTACTAACTTCTTCTGTACAGTTTTTAAGTACAGTAACCTTTATCAGTTCATGAGTATTAAAGGTTTCAGCAATTGCATCTGTTATTTCAGGAGTAACTGTTGCTTTTCCGATCTGAAAAACAGGATCGAGATCTGCTGCAAGGCTTTTTAAATAAGCTCTTTGTTTACTTGTTAATGTCATTATTCTTCATCCTCATCTTCAGATACCGGCTGAGTATCTGCATTTCTATAATATTCAAAACTATAACCATACATTCTTACAGTATCGCCTTCACCGATATGGAGCTTCTCAAGTTCATCAAGAATTCCATTATCTGCAAGAAACTTCTGGAAGAAAGCAAAGCCTTTCTCAGACTCAAGGTTCGTATAACCAAGCATCTTTTCAATCTTAGGTCCCTCGATAACATATTCTGCAGTATCTTTATCATAAGATACTGTGAATGCATCCTCAGCATCTCTTATCATTGTTTCAGGGAAGAATTCCTGCTCAAAGACAACAGATTTTTCAGGAAGCTCAGAAAGGGTTCTACTTACATAGTATAACAGTTCCTGAATTCCTTTTCCAGTTAGGGTTGAAGTGGCAAACACTTTAACACCAAGAGGCTCGTACTTTTCACGAATTTTATTGATTATCTCTGCCTGTTCTCCATCAGGAAGCATATCTATCTTATTTGCAGCGATAACCTGTGGCTTATTTGTTATATCTGCATTATAGTTTTTAAGCTCTTCATTTATAGCTTCTATATCCTCGATAGGGTCTCTGCCTTCAGTTGATGCTGCATCTACAACATGAATCATCATTCTTGTTCTCTCAATATGACGGAGAAACTCATGTCCAAGGCCGGCACCTTCTGAAGCACCTTCAATAAGTCCTGGAATATCCGCAACCACAAAACCTCTTGCATCATTAAGATCAACAACACCAAGCATTGGTGAAAGTGTTGTGAAATGATAATTCGCAATTTTAGGCTTTGCATTTGATACCTTGGACAAAAATGTTGATTTACCAACATTTGGAAAGCCAACAAGTCCAACGTCTGCAATTACCTTAAGCTCAAGAAGCACTTCAAGTGAAAGAGCAGGCTGTCCCGGCTGAGCATACTTAGGCGCCTGCATTGTTGAAGTAGCATAATGCATGTTTCCATTGCCACCTTTTCCGCCCCTTAGAACAACAACCTCTCTGTTTTCAAGACTCATATCAGCGATAACTTTTCCTGAAGCTGCTTCTTTTATTACTGTTCCTTCCGGAACCTTTATATAAAGATCCTGACCATTTTTACCATGGCATCGTCTCTTATTTCCATCCTGACCATTCTCTGCCTTATACTTTCCACCATAATGGAAATCGGCAAGAGTGTTAATTCCCTCATCAATGACAAAGATAACGTCTCCGCCTTTGCCACCGTCACCGCCATCAGGGCCACCATTTGGTACATATTTTTCTCTTCTAAAAGAGATATGCCCGTCACCGCCCTTACCACTCTGTATAAAGATTTTGGCTTTATCTACAAATACTGGCATTAATCTAACTCCTTAAAAGGTAAACAAGCTCAACTAAGCTCGTCAAAACCTCGCCAAGTTGACTTGTATGGTTCGCACTATGTTCGAAAAAACCTCACTTAGTGCTCTACTCAAAAAGAAGGCTCCAAACATAAATTTGTTTGAAGCCCGTTTAAGCAAAATTACTTATTCTCTACAGGATGAACGCTAGCCTGCTTTTTATCTCTGCCCTTGCGCTCAAATCTAAGAACACCATCAACAAGTGCATATAATGTATCATCGCTACCGATTCCTACATTTACACCAGGATGAATGTGTGTTCCACGCTGTCTGTATAAAATATTACCGGCCTTTACGAATTGTCCGTCAGCTCTTTTTGCTCCAAGTCTCTTTGACTCTGAGTCTCTACCGTTCTTAGTAGATCCAACACCCTTCTTGTGAGCAAAAAATTGAAGGTTCATATTCATCATGACTTATTCCCTCCTAAATTTAATGTTCAGAAATTTCTTTCCATACTGTTGGAATATGCTGTCTACACCAAGTTCAAAAGATCTTAATAATAAATCAGAATCATTACTTGGTTCATCCTTAAAACTAAGCCTTATAAGTCCTTTGTCTTCATCCTGAACAACGCTTATCTCATCTTCAGTAAAATTATCAATTGAATTGATAAGGTTGATTGTCAAAACAGAAACTGCAGCGCATACAATATCGTTGCCATAATCAGCAAAACCTGCATGACCTTTGCATTCGATCGATTTGTATTTATCGCTTGACGTCTTGGTTATTGTAATAGTAGTCATATTATTCCAATTTTTAATAATTACATAGAGATTTTTTCAATCTTAACAAGTGTGAATGGCTGTCTGTGACCATTTTTCTTATGGTATCCAGTCTTTCTCTTGTACTTGTAAACAACAACCTTTTTACCACGGCCCTGCTCAACAACTGTAGCGCTGACTTTAGCACCGCTAACATCGCCAGCAACCTTAAGAGTCTTGTCATCGTTTACTGCAATAACATTATCAAATGTTACTTCTTTTCCGGGCTCTACATCAAGCTTCTCTACTCTGATTTCATCGCCCTCGGAAACTTTGTACTGCTTTCCACCAGTTACAATAATTGCGTACATAAGTTACCTCCTTCTTCAAAAAAACTCGCTAACTTTGGCGGGGATAAACCCACTTCTGCCTAGTTATGCGGCATACCATAATATATTAACATTGATGTTTACTAATGTCAACAGCTTTTTCAACATCAAGTAATAATTCTTTTAATGATTTATCGTTTTTATTTCTTGTTAATTCCATTATCCCAAGACCTGTAACATCGATAAACTCTGTATGTATATAATCCTGGCGTGCAAGCCTTTTCACAAGTTCAATAAGTTCATGGTAATCTTCATCGTCTTTCATATTGATGAAATCAATAAGGATCATGCCCGAAAGATTTCGAAGTCTTATCTGTCTCATTATTTCCTGTGCCGCTTCAATATTTACTTTTTTGGATATATCTTTTTTTCCTGAAATTGCTTTTCCTGTATTAACGTCAATTGCATTGAAGCTTTCAAGCTGCTCAATTATAAGGTAAGCGCCACTTTTCAACCATACCTTATTACTTCTTAATTCTTGTACTTTTGAATTTATTCCATGTATTCCTGTATCATTAACAATAACCGGATCTGTGATTCCTCTTGTCTTAAGAAAAGCCTTTGCTTTATCAATAAAAGGAACTGTCATATCTTCATTTTCAGCATAAAGTGACTGTTCTTTTGAATATAAAAGACTTCCGTTTGTTCTGCACATACCCAAAGAGAGAATTTGAGACATTAGTTTTATACATTCAGAAGCATCATCTAATATTGCTTTATTCTTATCACCATCAATATCGGCCGCATTTGTCCTGATAATAATTCCAAAAGAAGTATCATAAAATGCCTCAGAACTGTCAAAAGATAATCTGTTAAAATCTTCCTTCACATCATCAATAAGAGTTTTTCTTATTTTGTCGTCGAGCTTTAAAGATGCTCCGACGCCTTTTCTTCCAAGGGTTAAGACAGAGTACTTTCCTGCCAAAGATAAATAGGTAGTTAGTTTTGGCTTTTTTGTTTTTATTTTTTCAACCTCAACCTGAACTATTACTTCATCGCCGGCTTTTACTGAATCCGTAGCTCCAAGCTTTCTGTTAATAACGCAGACAGGGAGGATACTCTTTAAAGGCAGATATCCAATCTCATCATCTTTATATCTTACAAAAGCTGCATCAATATTTTTTACGATATGATCAACTCTTCCAAGATAAATATTATGAAGCTCTCTCTGCCTTATGAATTCCAAGAATTCCAGTTTATTATCTATAAATGCTGTAACAAGCGGAGTATCAAGATACTTTGAAATAACAATTTCAGCCATTTAAATAAAACCTCTCTGAACTGTCAGTTACGATAAAAGGTTCAATATACTTCTCATTATCTTTTTCAACAAGCTTGTAGATGTCAATTCTATGAAGTGAGAGCATTGATACTGAAAACTCTCTATCCATGCTCTTGAAAAATCCCTCGAATAAAAGAGCCGGTTTCAATGTGGTTGCACTGCTCATACTTAGAAGAAGCATAACTTCCTGCTTTTGAGTATCAAACTTATAATCGAATATCATAGGCTTCATATCGATTTCTTTAAAACCGCTTTTTGTCTTTTTCATTGCAGGAAGCGTATCTTTTGAAAGATATTTTTCAAATTCCGAAATCCAATCAAAATCAGGTTTTGAAGTTTCTCTGAATTTAGCGATATATCTTGCTGCATAGACGTCAGTCATGGCCTTAACTGAAGTCTCATCGAGTTCTTCTACAGCTATGATTTTAATTCCCTCATTCATAACAGCATTTAATCTGTCCATAACATCTGTTACTGAAACCATGCTGTTAACTGTCATATCAAGATACTCGCCGTCGCTTGTAACGCCAACGCTAAGGGGCTGAGCAAAAGAAAGAAGCTGGTGAGGACTAAAGCCCTCAGAATACTTTATATCAATTTCAGCTCTTCTTATAGCTTTTTGGAAGTATCTCATTACATCCAGATGTCCTACAAATTTAATAGGACCATGCTTGGTGAATTTTACACGTAATTTATTCATGATCGACCCTCCGTGCAAACACCTACACCGTAAGATGCAGCTCCGCAGCCAAGGCAGGAAAGTCTGCAGTTAGATGAAGGTTTATTTTCAAGGGCAGTTTTCCATTCACGTAAAAGAAAAGCCTTTGAAACTCCACAGTTTAAGATATCCCAAGGGAAAATTTCATCTTCTGCACGTTCTCTTGTAGTGTAGAAAAATGGATCAATATTGCACTCATCAAAGACTTCCATCCAAGTATCAAATTTGAAGTATTCACCCCATGCATCGAAAACACAGCCTTTTTTATATGCTTTCAAGATTACTTCGTTAAGCCTTCTGTCGCCTCTTGCAAGCACGCCTTCCATCATACTTGCATCAGCTTCATGCCAGTTATATTTGATATGTTTCTGGTTAAGCTGAGACATGATACCTTTTCTTGTCTTATTTGCCTTATCAAGGAATTCTTCCTTTGTATTCATTGGCGCCCACTGGAAAGGTGTAAATGGCTTTGGAACAAAGAATGATGTACTTGCTACGATATCAATTGTTCTTCCATTTCTGTTTTCTTTTGGAACTGTCTCAAAATACTCTACAGCGACTTTATTACAGATGTCACCTATTCCCAGAATATCTTCATCGGTTTCTGTTGGAAGTCCCAACATGAAATAAAGTTTAACCTTATTCCAACCGCCAAGAAATGCCTCGTGAGATCCTCTTAATATATCTTCCTCAGTAAGACCTTTATTTATAACATTACGCATCCTCTGTGTTCCTGCTTCAGGCGCAAATGTAAGACTGCTTTTTTTAACATCCTGAACTTTACTCATTACATCAAGAGAGAACGCATCAATTCTTAAAGACGGAAGTGATATATTAACTTTCTTTTCGTTACAGTATTTAATCAAAAAGTCTATGAGTTCAGGGAGCTTTGAATAATCACTTGAACTTAAGGAACTTAGAGAAATTTCTTCATACCCTGTATTCCTTAATGCTTCAAGAGCAAGTTCTTTTAAATGATCAACATCTTTTTCACGAAGAGGTTTATAAAGCTGACCGGCCTGACAGAATCTGCAGCCTCTTATACATCCACGCATGATCTCTAGTACTACTCTGTCCTGCGTTATCTTAATGTATGGAACAACAGGCTTAGTAGGATAGAACTGATTTGAAACATCGAGACACATCTCTTTGTTTATCTGTACAGGTACGTCTTCATAACAAGGCGTCATTGAAAGAATTGTTCCATCTTCCTTGTATTTGACATCATAAAGAGAAGGCACATAAATACCGGAAATATGAGAACATCTTCTCAAGAATTCCTGACGTGATATACCCTCTTTTCTTGACTTCTTATAGAGGTCAAAGATCTCTCTGTATTTTGTTTCGCCTTCACCTATATAGAACATATCAAAGAAATCCGTAATAGGCTCCGGATTATAAGTACATGGACCACCGCCAATCACTATAGGATAGTCCCAGTCTCTGTTTTTTGCGAGGAGAGGAATCTTTGACAGATCCAGTATCTGTAAAATATTTGTGTAACACATTTCATACTGGATAGTAAATCCAAGAAAATCAAATTTTCTGATCTCATCCTGTGATTCCAACGCAAAAAGAGGAATGTCCTTTTCCCTGAAGACTTTGTCAGCGTCTACCCATGGAGAATAGACTCTTTCACACCATACATCTTCATAGGAATTAAACATTCCATAAAGAATTTGAATTCCAAGATGAGACATGCCAATCTCGTAAACATCAGGGAAGCACATTGCAAACCTGATATCAACAGCATTTTTGTCTTTATAAACGCTGTTAACTTCATTGCCTATGTATCTCTCAGGCTTTTCAAGATCAAGCAAAGTCTCATCGTTTAGAGCTAAGTTTTCGTTCATACCTTTTCCTTATCTTCTTGACAACTCGTCAGTTATATCCTCCCAGCTGACATTTTTTTCAGCCATGAGGACCATCATATGATACAGGAAATCAGACATTTCGTAAACTATTTCATTATCATTTGGATTTTTTGCTGCAATTACTATCTCTGTGGCCTCCTCGCCAACTTTTTTAAGAATCTTATCAATACCCTTATCAAAAAGATAATTCGTATAAGAGCCCTCTCTTGGATTGATTTTTCTGTCTTTTATTACGTCAAATACTTCATTCAGGACTTTTTGAGGATTCTTTTTATCATAATCAGTCTTGGCTATTTCATTGAAAAAGCATGAATAGCTTCCTGTGTGGCAGGCTGCACCGATCTGCTTAACGCTTGCAAGAAGCGTATCCTTGTCACAGTCAGCATACAAAGCCTTAACAAACTGATAATGTGAACTTGTTTCTCCTTTAATCCATAACTCATTTCGATTACGGCTAAAATATGTCATTTTTCCTGTCTCGAGAGTTTTATTATAAGCTTCTTCGTTCATATATGCCAGCATAAGAACCTGATCAGTCTTATAATCCTGAACAATTACAGGAACCATGCCATCAGAGTTCTTTTTAAGATCATCCCACAAAAGAGCTCCTTTAAGGGCAAAAAGCTCAAAATTTTCATTTGTCACAGCTTTTTTATATTCATCAAGGCTCTTTTCATAATCATCAATGACATAGGATATTGTAAAGTCTATGTCTGATGAAGCCAGATCATTTATTGAATCCGGAAAATATATTAGTTCAGTTGTATATTTTTCAATGAGCTCTTTATTAGCTTTAGTCTGCACATTATCAGAGAATATTGCATACAATTTCTCTTTGCCAAATTTCTCTGAACTTTCAGAAAGACTTTCAACTTCGCTCTGCTCGGAAAGATTTATGGCAACCTTTGTACATCCTGCATAAAGAAGTTTTTTTACATCTTCCATACGCTTGATATTTCCGGCGCCTATCACATTTCCATCAGCTTTTTTACATATTGCTTTGACTATATCAAGGGCCTTTTCATGGGCTTCATCGCCCATCCCTCTTGAAAGGTCATACAGAAAAATGGTATTGACGCCCTTCTCGTTATAAACACTTACAAGATCAAGTGGATCGCCAAATAATACAGTTTTATCTGATACGCCTTTTACGGCTTTTTCATCATAAAGGTAAATACATGGTATAAGCTTCCTTATCTTTGACATATTATAAAGCTCCTTTTGTGCTTAGAACGTCAGTTATTCTTGGATCTACTGTTGTCGCAGTATCTACAGCCTTTGCAAATGCCTTAAATATAGCTTCAATCTTATGATGGTCATTACTACCGGTTAAAACTCTTAAATGAATATTCATCATTGCTGAATACGAAACTGCGTAAAAAAACTCATTTACAAGCTGTGTATCGAAATCTCCAACCATTGGAGCAGTAAATGCTGCATCCATAGCCAAATATGGTCTTCCACAAAGGTCAACAGCAGCTAAAACAAGGGACTCATCCATTGGAAGTATTTCGCTTCCATAACGTCTGATACCTTTTTTATCTCCGAGAGCCTGTAAAAGAGCCTGACCAAGGGCAATTCCTGTATCTTCCACGGTATGATGGCCATCAACATCAAGATCGCCCTTAACCTTTACCTCCAAATCAAAGAGACCATGTTTAGCAAAAGCTTTCAGCATATGATCAAAAAAACCTATCCCGGTTTCTATTTTTGCCTCACCCGTTCCGTCAATGTTTAGTTTTATGCTGATATCAGTTTCTTTTGTTTTCCTTATAACACTTGCAATTCTTTCTCCCATAACTTGTAGCTCCCTAAATACCGTTAACAAAATATTGTTATTTAATTATAAACAATTTATTAATCTTGCATTTTACACTTATTTTAGAAAGTTTACTTGCAATTTTCGAACCTTACTGCAATCGAATTTGCATGTGCTGTAAGGCCTTCCTTTTTGGCAAAAAGCTCAATGCCATTGTGAACTTTATATAATCCTTCTTTTGAGTAAGAAATGATGCTTGTCTTTTTAATAAAATCATCAACAGATAATGGGGAGAAAAATCTTGCAGTTCTGTTTGTAGGTAAAATGTGATTAGGACCTGCAAAATAGTCTCCAAGCGGTTCTGATGAGTATTCCCCAAGAAAAATAGCACCCGCATTTTTAATCTTTGTCATAGTTTCAAATGGATTCTTTGTAATTATTTCAAGGTGCTCGGATGCAACAGCGTTTGCAGCGTCAATTGCATCATCCATATTATCTGCAACAAAGATATAGCCATAGTTTTCTAAAGATTTTTTGATTATTTCAGATCTGGATAGTGTTTTTAAAAACTCATCAATTTCCTTTGATACTTTATCTGCTATATTCTGAGATGTTGTGATAAGTATGCTGCTTGCAAGCTCATCATGCTCGGCCTGCGATAAAAGATCTGCTGCAACATATCTTGGATTTGCAGTCTCATCTGTCAATACAAGAATCTCACTTGGACCTGCGATTGAATCAATGGAAACATGGCCAAAACATGCTTTTTTTGCAAGCGCTACAAATATATTACCCGGTCCTGTTATTTTATCTACCTTTGGGACTGAATCTGTTCCAAAAGCCATAGCTGCGATAGCCTGTGCACCGCCAACCTTATATATTTCATTAACACCTGCTATATCAGCTGCAACAAGGGTACCGGCATTCACTTTACCATCCTTTGAAGGCGGAGTGCACATTACGATTCTTTCAACTCCGGCAACTTTAGCAGGTACTACATTCATTAGAACGCTTGATGGATAAGCAGCTTTTCCGCCCGGGACATATACGCCGGAAATCTCAATCGGAAGAATTCTCTGACCAAGAATACTTCCGTCTTCTTTTGTATCAATCCATGTATTTCGCTTTTGCTTTTCATGAAAAACTCTAATATTTTCAGCGCTTTTTTTCATGACTTCAACAAAATCATCTGAAAGCTCTTTATAAGCTTCCTCTATTTCTTGTCTTGTAACATTGATTGTTTCTTTGTTTACATCAAATTTATCAAACTTAAGTGTGTAGTCAAAAAGAGCTTTATCGCCATTTTCTCTTACATTACTGATAATCTCATTTACTGTATTTTCGTATTCTGTGTAACTTCCCGGATTTCTTTTTAACAGATTTCCTAAAAGCTCATCCTTTGTTTCTTTGGTAAGTTTTACTGTGCGCATATATCAGAGATTCTCCTTTATATCATTTATAAGTTTCCTGATTCTGTCGGTTTCCATCTGCATGCTAACCTGATTGACAATCATTCTTGCTGATAAAGGGCATATTTCTTCAAGTACTTCAAGTCCATTTTCTCTAAGAGTTGAGCCTGTCTCAACGATATCAACTATGACGTCACTAAGATTAACAATCGGCCCCAACTCCACAGAACCATTGAGTTTTATAATATCAACAGTCTGATGTTTTTGATTAAAGAAATAGTCTTTGGCGATCTCAGGGTATTTGCTTGCTACTCTTATCAGTTCCCTGTGTTCAAGGAGCTTTTTGGCTTCTGCAGGTCCGCATACACACATCCTGCATTTTCCAAAGCCAAGATCAAGTACTTCGTAAACTCTTCTCTTTTCTTCCATGATGGTATCTGCGCCAACGATACCTATATCAGCAGCACCATATTCTACGTAAGTTGGCACATCAGGACCTTTTGCCAAAAAGAATTTTAGTTTTAATTCTTCATTCGTAAAAATAAGTTTTCTTGTTTTTTTATCCAAGATTTCATCACAGGTAATACCGCATTTATTCAGTATTTCCATTGTGCTGTCTACAAGTCTTCCCTTCCCAAGGGCAAATGTCAAATATCTCATAATGCCTCCATTTATTCATGCAAAAGACAAACATTTTTGCCCTGCTGTCTAAGATCTGTTGCTTTTTTTAGAGCATCATCAAAATTATTCTCGTTATAAGTAACTGATATTGCAGATGCTTCATGTTCAAATTCTATGCCCTGTCTTTTACAAGCAGAAATAAGATCGTCAAGTATGATCACAAATCCGATGGCAGGTGCCTCTTTTCCGTATTTTCCAAGAAGATTATCATATCGTCCGCCTTTTGCTATAGCATCCGGAGCACCATATGTGTAAGCACTAAATATCACACCTGTATAGTAGTTAAATTTGCTAAGTACACTAAGGTCAAAAGAAATATATTTCTGAACTCCATAGCTTGTAAGAACTTTATAGAGTTTTTTAAGCCTCTGTACAGCATTCAGTGACATTTCGTTATTGGCGATGTTTTCTGCCTTCTCAAGAGCATCATCAGAGCCAATAAATTCTGATACTTTAAGAATCTGATCGATATATTTTGAATCTATATTGCGTTCATTCATAAGACTCTCAGCTGCAAAATAGTTCTTTGAAGTAATCTGTTCTCTGATAGCTTCTTCAGTTTCCCGATCAATACCAGCCTCTATACAAAGCCCCTTATAAAATCCTGCATCACCGACACTTATTTGAAAATCACTAAGTCCGGCGCTCTTAAGGCAGGTCACTAAAAGAGCTATCATCTCAGCATCAGCCATTACAGAATCATCATTCATAAGCTCTACACCGATGTTGTAATTCTCTTTTAATTTTCCCTGCAGATTAGAAGTATTCAAGAAAGTCTTGCCCTCATAACAAACTCTTACAGGAGTACCATTTTCAAGAAGTACTTTTGAGGCACATCTCGCTATAGAAGGCGTAAAGTCGGGACGAAGTACAAGTGTATTTCCTTCTTTATCAAAAAACTTATAGAGCTCTTTTGCATCATTATTATTTATCTCTTCAGCAAATACATCAAAGTATTCAAATGTAGGCGTATCAATGTCATGATACCCAAAGCTCTTCATCTTACTATGAATTTTCTCAGCAATTATTATCTTGTCACTACATTCTTCACCATAGATATCTCTTACCCCATCAGGAGTATGTAACAAAACTTTGCTCATAATTCTTCTCACTTTTGTGTGGTGCAGTGCTAATCTATTAGCATGCTAATATAGTAAAGAGTTTAACATCCAATATTAGCTTATGTCAATTATTTATTCCCTTTCCTCTAAATCTTTTTGGAGAGTGTCAAGAAAAGGAATTAAAATTCCGGATTCACCTGGTGAATGTATTGCATAAGAAATATCAAGCTCATCATGGCGAAAGCTTTTCCTACCACCATTTTCAGCTCTTTCCCAAAATTCTTTTAATTTTCTATAGGGTAAATAATAGAATTCGTTTAGACTTGTAAAATAAATCAAAAAGAAAGCAACACCATCCTGTTTCTCAAAATCCTGCATAAAAGCAACCTGATGAGGATGAATGTTCTCTAAAGCAAAAGTAGTTGTAGCGCATTCCTTTGCATCAAAACAAACAGGAATGCCCTGAACAACTCCAATATAATCTACGGTACTTTTCTGGTCAAAATATGCCAGTGTGATGTGACGAGTTTGTTTATCAATGTTAATGGGTGTGATAGGTGTAGGAATTTTCTGGATAAGAGCAAGACCAAGTTCCTGATACCTTTCATTGGATCTGTTTATAAGTTCCTCTAATGTCGAACCTCGAAGTCCCCTTGATTTCCAAGTTGGCATGTTTCTCCCCCTAGATACCCTCAAACACAGAAGGCAGTTTTGCAATAAATTCTCTCCCCGAGAGATATTCAAGTTCTCCGGACATATTATCCGGGAAATGAATCCTATAGCTGTGCAGCAGCTGATAATTTATACCATTATATTTTTTTCCGCCATATTTAATATCCCCGATAAGCGGATGACCAATACTTGACAGATGAGCCCTTATCTGATGTGGTTTACCGGTGATAAGCTTAACTTCAAGCATTGTCAGATCGTTTTTTTCATAATATTTTAAAGGAATATACTCAGTTTCAATGTATGAATATTTATCATCTTTAGGATCATTTTCCTTAATAAAGACTTTATTTTTGACTTCATCTTTATATAGATATCCTTTTAGTCTAATACCATCAGTAATTCTGCCGGATACAAGCGTTCTGTAGTATTTATCAAGGGTTCTGTCTTTTAGCATTTGGTTCATTTCTCTTGCACCGGATAAAGACTTGGCACAAATAACAAGACCTGATGTATTCCTGTCAAGACGGTTGCATATGGATGGCTTATAGGTTAAAAGACTCTCCTGTGTAACAGAGCCTTTATTTAAAAGATAATAGATAAGCCAGTCATTAAGGCTAATATCATTCTTTTCCGCTTTTTGAGACAATAAACCAGCAGGTTTATTTACAAATATTACATTGTCATCTTCATAAACAATTTCAACTAAAAGCTTCTCGTACGGAGAATTTTTTTCTTCATTAAGGGAGGCTTTGTTCTTACCCACAAACTTATCAAATGTTTCATCCGAAAAGTATATCTTTATTGAATCTCCGATTTTTAATTTTTCTTTTCCATCTGCTTTCTTGTCATTTAAAGTAATATTCTTTTTACGCAGCATCTTATAAATAAAACTGCCGGTTGCTTCAGACAGATAAGCCTTTAGAAAGCTATCAAGCCTTTTACTTTCTTGATTTTTATCAATAACTATTTCTTTCATTATTTTTTGTATAACCCGATTCAAACCTATTTTTCACAATCAATTATAGCGATATGGATAAAAGAACTGCCGCAGGTGTCTGAACAGTTCCGGCCTCCCATGAATCCTCTATGGCAATAGGGTCAATTTTCTTTTCTTCGCGGAGTTTATCAAGCTGATGAAGTCTGTCACAGAACTTATCCGTATCTGTAAATACTTTAATGCTGTAACTGGAATATCCGCTTCCTGCCATCATCTTTTTAATATGTTTTTCACAGTCTGATTCTTCCATATCCTTATCTGCAGCAAGGGCACATATATTCTTATCAAGCACTGTAGAAGCTGCTATGTAATAATTTTTGTCATATGAGGTTATTATCTGATCATAATGAATCAAAAGACCGCCTTTATTTTCCTCGATCATCTTGAAATCTTTAAGGGAGCAGCTTTTGGCTTTAATGAACATAATGAGATTTACGCCGCTCCATCCTGTAGGAAGACAAAGAACTGCTGCAATAATACTAAATATGCTCTTTTGACTGTGATATACAAATAATCCTGTAAAAAAAACAATAAGTACAATTGCAAGAAAAATAGCTGTTCTTATAATTGCAACCTTTTTTCTGTATTCAATATAACCAAATTCACCTTTATCAATACGTTTCATAATGTTACCTGTATTATTCTACTCCAAGTTCTTTTAATTCAATTTCTGTAAGTGGCCTGTATTGACCGGGGAAAAGCGTTTCATCAAGAACAAGCGGGCCAAATGTAACTCTTTTTAAGAAAACAACCTTATTCCCTACTGCTTCCATCATCCTTTTTACCTGATGAAAACGGCCTTCATGAATTATAAGGTTTACTACGGGATTGCCATTTTCATCTGTTTCTTTCCTGATGACCTTTGCTTCCATAGTAAGATATGGCTCTCCATTATCCTTTACATCACCTATGTCTACGCCTTTTTCAAGCTTCTCAATATCTTCATCACTTATCTCTTTTTCAAGATGAACTTCATAGGTCTTATCAACATGCTTTTTAGGGGAAAGAAGCCTGTGAATAAGAACTCCATCGTCTGTTAAAAGAAGCAGACCCACTGTATCTATATCCAGACGTCCTGCAGGATTTAAGCCTTTTACATTTTCATCTTTTAACAGATCAAGAACTGTTTTATTTCTGCCATCAGTTGTGGCCGACACTACTCCTTCAGGCTTATAAAGCATGTAATAATGGAATTTACTAAATGTAAGTTCCACACCATCAAAAGCAATAATATCTACATTCTCGTCAATATGAATGTCTGCTTTTTTGGCAGGTATACCATTGACTGAACATCTTCCGTTTTTTACATATTCTTTAATTTGTTTGCGGGTACCAATATTGTGGTCACCCAAAAATTTATCTAATCTCAATTTTTTCTCTCTTTAATTGGTATATCCTGTTACCAAAACAGGTTCACTTTCTTTGTAAAGTTCATAATTATTATATGCTCTGCACACGATTGTAGGTGATACTACGCCCTTTGGAATCTTTATGTTAAAGGACTGCGTCTCTTTTGTCCTGTCCCACATCTGCAATATGGAGAAGGTTTTGCCTCCGTCATAACTATAAGAAAAATATATTACGGGTGACTGACTATCCTTTGTACTCATCTCTATAAGGGCGTTTCTGCTGTTACTGTCATAAGAAACACAGGAAACCTTGCAGTAATCCGGCTCTGTGAAATCCTGACTCAAACGAGTTTTAGGGATGCTGACAGTTTTGAAACTATAATTGGAATAGTCAGCTCCTGTAGTCTTGGAAGTAAGCTTAAAATACTTGGCTACCGCAGTTGCATCTGTTACTCCAAGTGTCTTTAGGAATCCGGCAGTATTAAGAAATGGCAGATCATAACTGTGATCAAGGTAGGCATGCTCGATTATTACACAAGGAATGTCTCTTGCAACGCTTTGCCTTATTATTCCATAATAGTCTTTGCCTGTTTTGCCAATTTTTGTCTTTACACCTCTCTGGTAAAGGCCAAGATTTCCAAGTTCATCAGACATTATCTGCCCAAATTCAGCACCTTTTTTGTAAAAAGAACCAAAGGCTGATGTCCAGATTTCAGAGCCATAAAATTCATGTTCTAATGAAGCATTAAAATGTATGCTGAACATAAAATCTGCATTTAATCTCTTGGCAGTAGCAGCACGATCTTCAAGGGATATAAAAGTATCAGTTGTTCTTGTTAAATATACTGAAACATTGTCGTACTTTTCAAGTTCTTCCTTCATAGCAGTTGCAACCTGCATTGTTAATTCTTTTTCAGAAAAACCATTATACTGCGCACCAAGGTTTTTTTCTCCTGTACCGCCATGTCCAGGATCTATAACAATAACAACTTTTTCATGTGCTGATGCCGCTTCAACTTCAAAAGTTGAAGTACATAAAATAGCCCCCATAAGAATTATACTAGCCAACATAAATGAAAAAACACTTTTTTTCATAAAATCCCCCATATATAGAAATAACAAATAAGCTGTCGCAAAAAGCGGCAGCTTATAATATTCTATCAGTTAAGCATGTCAAGGTTGATTGCTTCAGATGAATTGGCATCACCAGCCTCACCGGCAACTGTATCCTGAGACGCATAGCCAGCATTACCGGAAACCTCAGGTTGTTTAAGATCAGCTCTGTTTGACTTGATGACCTCGCTATACTGTGTGAGAGCCGAAAGAATACTATCATTACTCTGTGAAACTGAGTTAACAATTTCAAGGCTATGTTTTTTAACAGCATCTATTATCTCATCATTATTTCTACTTGTGGCATCAATAGATTGTGCAATAACATCCTCAACTCCTGCCAAAAGCTGGTCTGTATACTGAACTGCAGCGCCCTTCATATTATTGGCTTCGATCATGGCGTTATCAAGAATCTCTTTTGCCTGCATTGCAGCCTGTGATACGACCTCATTAGCCTGTGCGTAAGCCTGCTGCATGATTTCATGTTCATTTATAAGCTGATTAGTTTTAATTGTTGCCTGATTTACGATTTCTTCAGCTTTTTTTCTTGCATCATTTAAAATAGCTTCTTTGTTGCTGATGATTTTCTGATATTTTTTGATTTCCTCAGGTGTTTTACTTCTGAGTTCTCGAAGGAGCTCGTCAATTTCCTCTTTGTTAACAATTATTTTGGTCTGTGACAAAGGCTGAGGTTTACAGTTGTCGATATAAGTCTCTATTTCGTCAATCAACTGTTCAATTCTGCTAGTCATTATTTGATTCCCCCTGACTTATTTTCTGAACCCATACTTTTTATATAATGTATCAGCGACAAAATCCGGAACACATGGAGTAATATCGCCATTATAGCTTGCAACTTCTTTTACAACAGAGCTGCTAAGGTAAGAATACTGAAGTGATGTCGTTAAGAAAACAGTATCAACTTCGTTATGAGAAAGCTCCTTATTGGTCTGTGCAATTTGAAGCTCATACTCAAAATCTGTTATAGCTCTAAGGCCACGAATAACGATATGAATATTCTCTTTCTTGCAATAGTCTATAAGTAAGCCACTAAAAGACTCTACATATACGTTATTAAGCTCACTTACTGACTCTATTATCATTTTAACACGTTCATCCAGCGTAAACAATGGAGTTTTAGCGGAATTGCACATGACAGCTACTATAACCTTATCAAACATCTGCGATGCACGCTTTATTATATCTAAATGTCCGTAAGTAACCGGATCGAAACTTCCGGGATATACTGCAACCTTCACAGTTACTCCTTTCTATAAAGAAATACATGTTTATTTGTTTTGTATTCTTTTTCTCTTCTAACTTCAAAGCCATAATCACTTGCAAATGAGAAATCCAAATCAAGTGCACTTTCTACAATGATCATGGTATTAGGAGTTACATAGTCCATATTCGATAATTGAGATAATGTTCTCTCATAAAGATCCTCATGATAAGGAGGATCAATAAAGATAATATCGACTTCTTTTTCGTGAACATTCCTAAGTCCCAGAACAACATCCTGTTTAAGAACAGTTGAAACATCCTCAAAATGAGTAGTTTTCAGGTTCTCCATAATGCATTTGTATGCTGAATTAGCATTTTCAATGAAGTATGCCTTTGAGGCACCTCTTGAGAGAGCTTCAATGCCAATTCCGCCGCTTCCTGAAAAAAGATCTACAAATACGGCTCCTGGAACCTGATTCTGTATCATATTGAAAAGTGTCTCTTTTATTCTGTCCTGTGTAGGTCTTGTGTCATTTCCTTCAGGAGTTATTAATCGTAATCTTCTAGCTGAACCTGCAATTACTCTCATAATCTCACCTTTGTTCCTTTTGTATCTCTACTTGTAACTTTGAGATGTCCGAGCTGCAATTCTTTATCATTGTGTTCGATCATCTTTTCTTCCATATCGTTAAGGTAATAAACATCTCTGATGTAGTCGTTCTTTCCAAGTCTCATTCCTCTGACACCAACAGCAGCTTTCTTTTTCTCCGGAATCGTTTCAACATAGAAACGGAGGAAATAGCCATCGTTTGATCTAAGAATAACAGTCTTTTGTGTATGAATAACTTCAACATTTACAACTTCGTCATCATCCATAAGCTTTGTTGCAGCAACTGTTCTCTTTGAAACATCAAATTCGCCACCATCAACAATCTTCATCATAGCCTGTTTTGTAGTAAATACCAACCTGTATAGATTAAGCTCAGACTGACTTGCAGCAAGGATTATGGTTTCTTTTGAAGTATCAAAATTGCTGACATTATCAATAGGAATTCCCTTGTCTCTCATTTTGCCCTGAGGAAGGTCCATTGCCTTTACAGTATGCAAATTACCAGCATTTGTAAAGAAACATACCTTACCTGTATTTTTCATAATAAATGAGAACTTAAACTCAGCCTGGATTGTCTCTTTGTTCTTCTCATAGGTGTTGGCATCTATGGTCTTTGCATATCCAAATCTGTCCATAATAAATGCAACATCAGTCTCTTCAACAGGTTTTTCTTCATAAACAGCTGTTTCTCTGTTATCTATGATAGTCTTTCTGGGAGACTGGTACTCTTTTTTTATCTTGTTCAGATCATTTTGTATTACAAGAGACATTGAATCATGGCTCTCAAGAATATCTTCATACTTGAAAATATTAGCTACAGTCTCTTCATGCTCTTTAATAAGTGCATCAAGTTCAAGTCCAATGAGTTTATATAGTCTCATTTCAAGGATTGCATCAGCCTGTGCTTCAGTAAACATAAGCTGTGAAGCCATTGCTTTTGATTCTCTTGACTTGAAATTAATTCCCTCTGTCACACCGTTAACAAGACAGTTCTTAGCCATGCTTCTGTCCTTTGATCCTCTGAGAATTTCGATAACAAGATCAATTACATTGCAGGCTTTAATGAGACCTTCCTGTATTTCTTTCTTTTCCTGCTCTTTTTTAAGAAGCGTTGTATACTTCCTGGTTGCTACTTCAAACTGGAAATCAGTACATGCTCTCATGATTTCCTTAAGTGACATAGTCTCTGGCCTGCCATTATCGATAGCAAGCATATTTACGCCGAAAGTATCTTCAAGTTTAGTCTTCTTGTAAAGAAGATTTGTAAAGTTTTCTACATCTGTATCTTTTTTTAATTCAATTACAATTCTGATACCTTCTTTTGAGGACTGGTTAGAAATATCAACAATATCATTTGTGATTTTCTTTTCAGCAAGTTCAGCTACATCAGCCATAAACTTACCAATACCGGCACCGATCATTGTGTAAGGAATCTCTGTAATAACAAGATTTATGTGGCCGTTTTTGCCCTTCTCAGTCTCAACCTTACCTCTGATCTTGATCTTACCTGAACCGGTCTCATATATGTTTCTAAGTTCATCCTTATTAATTACAACACCACCGGTAGGAAAATCAGGTCCTTTGATATATTTCATGAGATCTTTTGTAGTTAAAGAATCATCCTGAATATATGCGATTTCAGCATCAATTACTTCTGCAAGATTATGAGGAGGTGTGCTTGTTGCCATACCTACCGCAATACCTTCAGAACCATTTATAAGAAAATTCGGTATCTTTACAGGAAGAACTGATGGTTCTCTTTCTGTCTCATCAAAGTTTGGTAAAAAATCTACTACATCCTTATCAAGGTCCTGAAGAAAATTCTCCTGAGTAACCTTCGAAAGTCTTGCCTCTGTGTAACGCATTGCAGCTGCGCCATCACCTTCGATATTGCCAAAGTTTCCATGACCATCCACAAGAGGAATCATCTTTTTGAAATCCTGTGTCATAACGACAAGGCAGTCATAAATTGAGCTATCACCATGTGGATGATACTTACCCATGGTATCGCCGACAATTCTGGCACTTTTTCTGTATGGTCTGTCATATCTTATGCCCAGTTCATACATATCGTATAAAGTTCTTCTCTGAACCGGCTTAAGTCCATCCCTGATATCAGGAAGAGCTCTCGCGATTATGACACTCATGGCATAATCTATGAAAGACTTCTGCATTACTTCAGAGTATTCGGTTCTAATAATTCTATCTTCCACTGTTATTCCCCTAACAAACCTTAAATATCTAATTCAGCATCAGTTGCATGCTGATGTATAAAATCACGTCTTGGAGGCACATCGATTCCCATAAGAAGCTCTGTCATCTGAGATGCCATCTTAGCATCCTCAATCTCAACAAGCTTTAATAATCTCTTTTCCGGATCAAGTGTTGTCTCCCAAAGCTGAGCGGGATCCATCTCACCAAGACCTTTATATCTCTGGAGAGTAAAAGAACCCTTATGAGTATTCCTGTATTTTGCAAGCGCACTGTCATCATAGAGATATTCTTCTTTTCCTCTGGCAGGCAAAGCCTTATAAAGAGGAGGCATAGCAATATAAACATGTCCCTGGAAAATAAGCTCTGGCATAAATCTGTAGAATAATGTCAAAAGAAGCGTAGAAATATGCTCACCATCGACATCGGCATCGGCCATGATAATAATTTTGTCATATCTTAATTTGTTTATATCAAAATCATTGCCGTATCCTTCAGAAAATCCGCAGCCAAAGGCATTGATCATTGTCTTTATCTCTGCATTAGCCAAGACTTTATCAATACTTGCTTTTTCAACGTTAAGTATTTTTCCTCTAATAGGTAATATTGCCTGGAAGTTCCTATCTCGGGCCATTTTAGCGCTGCCACCGGCAGAATCTCCCTCGACTATGAATATCTCACATTTAGAAGCATCCTTGCTGATACAGTTAGCAAGCTTACCATTTGAATCAAATGAGTACTTCTGCTTTGTAAGCATATTAGTCTTAGCTTTTTCTTCTGTTTTCCTGATTTTGGCAGCTTTTTCAGCGCAAGCAATTATCGCCTTTAATGTTTCAATATTTCTGTCAAAGAACCTTGTAACTTCTTCGCCTGTAATCTTGGAAACAATCTTGGCTGCATCCTGATTATCAAGCTTTGTCTTTGTCTGTCCTTCAAATCTTGGATCCGGATGCTTTATTGAAACAACAGCAGTCATACCGTTTCTTACATCGGTACCCGTGAAGTTATTGTCTTTGTCCTTTAATATGTTAAGCTCTCTGGCATACTGGTTTATGACATTGGTAAACATTGTCTTAAAGCCGGTTAGATGTGTACCGCCTTCTGCATTATAGATATTATTACAAAATCCAAGAACTTCCTCATGGAATTCATTAACATACTGAAATGCTACTTCAACCTCTACACCTTCGCTTTCACCAGAAAAAGATATAACATCATGAACAGCCTCTTTTGACTTGTTCATATCCTTGATAAATCCTGTGATTCCGTCAGGCTCATGGAATTCAACATACTCCTCTACACCAGGTCGCTTATCTTGAAAAACTATCGTAAGTGAAGGATTAAGATAAGCAGTTTCATGTAGTCTTGACTTAATATCATCTTCCTTGAACCTTGTTTTTTCAAAGATAGTATCATCTGGCAAAAAGTTTATAGTAGTTCCATTTTCTTTTGTTGTGCCAACAGGAACTAAAAGGCCATTCTCAAGCTTAGTTGTTGGAATACCTCTCTCATAACTGTCTTCATAAATATAGCCATCTTTTTTAATTCTGACGCTCATCCTTGTTGACAAAGCATTTACAACAGATGAGCCAACACCATGAAGACCACCGCTGGTCTTATATGCATTATTATCAAATTTTCCACCGGCATGAAGAGTAGTAAGAACGACACGCTCAGCAGTTACGCCTTTAGCATGCATTCCTACAGGAATACCTCTACCATTATCTTCAACTGTAGCTGAACCATCAGCCTCTAAAGTAACATGGATTTTTGTGCAGAAACCTGCAAGATGTTCATCGACAGCGTTATCTACAATTTCATAAACAAGATGATTAAGACCTCTTGTAGAAACACTGCCAATATACATACCAGGACGCTTCCTTACAGCCTCAAGGCCCTCCAAAACAGTAATACTAGAAGCGTCATATTGTTCGTATGCAGCCATTCAAAACCCCTTTTCAAAACTATTTTCTAATAATATAAATTCAAACTAAAAATGTAATTTTTTGGTAACAGTTACTGCCAAAGCCCCTGGTCCAATGTGGCAGGCAACTGATAAAGAAAGCGGATCCATATGGATATCAAATCCAGGGAATGCTTCTTCTACTTCTTTTTTCCAAGCTGTAGCTGCTTCTAAATCCTTAGTATAAGCACATGCAATATAAAAATCTTTTGCCTCCATACCACCGAATCTGTTTTCGATGTCAGCCTTTATGGCATTTATCATTATGTTTTTACCCTGATTGGTCGTACGAGCTTTAGCAAATGCATCAAGCTTCTCACCCTGTATCTGGAGAACAGGTTTTAAACGAAGGAGTGTTCCAAGAGCTGCCGCAGCAGGTGTTATCCTTCCGCCTTTTTTTAGATAATAAAGAGTATCAAGCATAATATATATACTTGACTCAAATTTATTATCCATAAGGTTTTTGACAATCTCTTCTGCTGATAAGCCGGCTTTTGCCATCTCAAGTGCATCAAGAGCAGATTGTCTTTGAGTAACAGATATTCTCTGGTTATCAACAACAAAAACCTTTCCCTCATATTCTTCCTGTGCGATCATATACGCACTCTGGCAGGAACCTGAAAGTCCGCTGCTCATAGGAATATATATAATCTGGTCATAATCCTGCAAAACCTTATCCCAAAGAGTCATAAGTGAATCCGGAGTTGGCTGGCTTGTTGAAACGGCAGCGTCCTCGCCAAGTTTGGTATAAAATTGCTCCTGCGTAAGATTTATATCTTCATAAAAATCCTGATCATTTATCATAAACGGCATAGGAACAACAAAAAGCCCTAATTCATTGGCCTGACTTTGAGTTACACCACTATTACTATCTGTAACAACTGCAATTTTAGACATAATATAGATATTCTACCGACAAAAAAGCCGATAATCCTCCTATTTTCTTACTATTACACTAGAATAATATTACTTTTATAATGTTGCAAAGTCAACTGAATTTGCCGATTTTGTGCGCAGCAATTCTTTTAATACACTATGTTGTGTCATCTCAAGGTCTGGATCTTTTGCCAAAATTCTGTCAGCATCCATTGCTGATTCTTTAACAAGATCACTGTCATGATATATATCGCCAACACGAAAATTAAGATCACCGCTTTGTCGAACGCCAAATAAATCGCCAGGACCTCTTTGCCTTAAATCCTCTTCAGCAATTTTAAAACCATCATTAGATTTATTCATAATATCAAGTCTTTCCCTGGCTTCCTTCGAATCAGAGGTGTTAAGGAAAATGCAATAAGACTGTGCATCTCCTCTTCCTACTCTTCCACGAAGCTGATGAAGCTGTGAAAGTCCAAATCGCTCAGCATTCTCAATCATCATAACTGTGGCATTTGGAACATTTATACCAACTTCTATAACAGTTGTAGAGACAAGAACATCGATGTCTTTCCTTGCAAAAGCATCCATTATTTTGTCTTTTTCAAGCGGCTTCATTTTTCCGTGAAGCATGTCAACTCTTATACCTGATGGCAGAGCCGCCCTAAGTTTTTCTGTATAATCAGTGACATTTTCAACGTTATCAAGTTCACCCTCTTCAATCATCGGACAAATCACATAAGCCTGATGTCCTGCTTCAACCTGGCTTTTTATAAACTTATAAGCTGTAGGTCTGTAATCTGTTCCTACAACACAGTTCTTTATTGGCTTTCTTCCACCCGGCATTTCATTAACTATTGAAATGTGCAGATCACCATAAAGAATGATTGCAAGTGTTCGAGGAATAGGAGTGGCACTCATCAAAAGAACATGTACCTTATCGCCTTTTCCTGCCAGTGATTCTCTCTGACGAACTCCGAATCTGTGCTGTTCATCCGTAACCACAAGAGCAAGATTTTTATAATTCACCTTCTCCTGAATAAGTGCATTTGTACCTATTATGCAGTTAACCTCTCCCTCACTTATCTTTCTTTGAGCTTCTTTCTTTTCCTTTGCAGAAAGTGCTCCCGTCAAAAGAACAGGCTTTAACGCCTTCAGACCATATTTGTTAATAATATCCATGAAGCTCTCATAATGCTGCGCAGCCAAAACTTCAGTAGGTGCCATAAGAGCTCCTTGATATCCATTTGCAGCTGCCGTCAAAAGAGCAAGTAAAGAAATAATAGTTTTTCCCGATCCCACATCTCCCTGAATAAGCCTGTTCATAACCGTTTCGCCCGAAAGATCACTTTTTATATCTTCCCAGGCGCTCATCTGAGCATTAGTAAGCTTATATGGAAGTTTTTCTAAGAGTCGTTTTGTGTCCGCTACATCAATCATAGGATACACATTCTTAATTATTTCCTGCGATTTTTTTAGCAGTCTTAATTTAAGCACAAAAAGCAAAAACTCATCATAAGCAAGTCGCCTTCTGGCTTTTTCAAGTGCTTTCTCATTTGAAGGAAAATGGATGCCTACCGTTGCTTCACTATAGCTTATAAGATTATGGCTTTTAATTATATCCTCCGGAAGATATTCTTCAAATTTTCCTGTACTTTTGAAAGCTTCATGCATCGCCTTTATTACAATATTATTTGTTAATCCCTTAACCAAAGGATATCTAGGCTGCATCTGTCCCACAAGAGACATATACTCATCAAGTTTATACATTTTAGGCTGATCCATTGCAAGAAAATTTCCTTTTTTTTGAACCGTGCCTCTAAATACATGACTTGTTCCTGGCTTTAACACACTTGCAAGATAAGGAGCGTTAAAATATGTCATTTTTACTCTGGCAGTCTGATCAGCAGCTTCAAATGCAATGATTGAAAGATTTCTTACTCTTCTCTTAACAATACTTCCAATAATTGTAAGTTTACATGCATTAACCTCGCCAGGCTTCATATCACACGCGTTTACAATATTTCCATAAATATCGTATGTTCTTGGATAATACCTGATCAAATCTCCGCATGTATAAACACCACATTTTTCAAAAAGCTTTGCAGTTTTTTCTCCAATGCCTTTTAAATTTATAACTCTCTCTTCAAGTTCTCTGCTCCCCAAAATACACCTCGCAATAAAGAAAATTAAAGCCAGGCAAATAAAGCCTGGCTCATGGTTAATCTATAATTATTCTGCAGAAACTATATAGTAATATATTGGTTGCCCGCCATACTGAAGTTCCACATCACACTGAGGATACTTTTCACTGATTTTATTCTTTAAATCCTCAGCATCTTTTTCTTCAACTTCATCACCATAATAAACACTGATAAGTTCTAGATCGTCATTCATCATCTTTTCAAGCATGTTATAAGTTACATCAGCGATTTCAGCTCCTACCGAAAGAATTCCTGAATCGCCAATACCCATGTAATCGCCCTGTTTAATCTGAACATCATCAATAACTGTATCTCTTACAGCATATGTCACTTCACCTGTGTTAACTGTTGAAAGAGAATCCGTCATAGCTGCTATATTATCTTCAAGCGCCACATCAGGAACGAAGTTGATTATAGCCGTTACTCCCTGAGGCACTGTCTTTGAAGGAACAACTACAATCTTTTTACCATCATCTGAATCCTCTGCCATAATTGCTGCTTGATTAGCTGCAAGAATAATATTCTTATTATTAGGAAGCACAATGACAGTATCAGCATTAACCTTTTCAACAGCATCCATAATGTCTGCTGTGCTAGGGTTCATTGTCTGTCCACCTTCAATGACATAATCAACACCAAGTCCTCTGAATATCTCTGCAAGACCATCGCCAGCACATACAGTAACAAAACCAACTTCTTTGTGAGGCATCTCAGGAGTTTCTTCCTTCTCATCATTAAGTTCAACCCTATCACCAAGCGGAATATCATCACCAGGTAAATATGTAGGTGTAAGCTCAGCAGCACCATTTATCTCAGTCTTAATTTCAGCCCAAGAACCATCATTATTTTCATGGAATAGTTTCTCTCTGTGCTCCATTCTCATATTGTCAATCTTCATGTTTGAAAGCTGACCATACATAAGAGCTCTCTGAATAGCAAGACCAGGATCATTGGAATGTACGTGAACTTTACAGATTTCGTCATCAGCCACCATTACAATGCTGTCACCAATGGATTCAAGGAAAGACTTAAAGTCTATCTCCTGCTTGATATTAAGAGGTTTAGACAAAAGAACAATAAATTCTGTGCAATAACCAAATTTAATATCAGCTTCTTCAACTTCCTTGCCAGCTGCGCCAGCCTTTGCACCAGGTGTCATAGCTTCTTCATTTATGGAAAGATCAATTTCTTTTCCAAGATAGCAATCAAGAGCACCCTTAAGAACCTGCATAAGGCCCTGTCCGCCAGAGTCTACAACACCAGCCTGCTTAAGAACAGGGAGCATATCCGGTGTCTTGGCAAGCACTTCATCTGCATATTTAATAACTTCGCTGCAGAAATACTCGATATCATCCGTTCCCTCTACTGCAAGTTCGTGGGCTTTTTCTGCCGCTCCCTTTGCAACAGTAAGGATTGTTCCTTCCTTAGGCTTCATTACAGCCTTATATGCAGTTTCTACAGCCTTATCAAAAGCAGCTGAAAGAATCTCTACATTAACTTCATCATGTTCTTTTACAATCTTGGTAAATCCTCTAAGGAGCTGTGAAAGAATAACTCCGGAGTTACCTCTGGCTCCACGAAGTGAACCAGATGAAATAGCCTTACAAATGGATGCCATGTCGCTGCTATCGCCAAGACCTGAAACCTCTTTAGCTGCTGACATGATAGTCATTGTCATATTTGTGCCTGTATCTCCATCCGGAACAGGGAAAACGTTAAGTTCGTTTATCCATTCCTTTTTTGCCTCAAGATTCTTGGCACCAGCTAAAAACATTTTTGACAACAGCTTAGCGTCAATTACATTATTACTCAAAACTTAATTCCTCCTAGAACTCAATCGAGCCAATTAATCTATAACACGGACGCCTTCGATGTAGATATTAATCTTCTCGATTTCGAGCCCGGTAAATTCTTCTACTTTATATTTTACAGTGTCGATAAGGTTATCAGATACTGCTGATATACTAACTCCATAAGCTACTATAACATGAAAGTCAAGTCTAAGCTTGTTGTTATCATCAAGTGTAACGTTAATGCCTCTTGTCATGGAATCAAGCTTAAGAAGGCTAACAAGGCCATCCTTGACGTTAACATTGGCCATTCCGACAATTCCAAAGCATTCCATTGCGACTGCACCAGCATACTGGGCAATAACTTCATTATCAATAGAAATATTTCCCATGTGTGTGTTTACCACAGAAGCTTTCATATAATTCCTCCTTAACAAGCAGTGCTACTGACTGCCTTTTTCGCATACCATATAGTATTATAATAGCAGTTAATAAAAAAATAAACCATAAATTTTGTATATTTCTCTTGCAATTAGTTTTCGTTTCTGCTAATATATCAATGTTGCGAAACAAAGCAATAATATGCTATTTATTTGCGATTACATGGCTTATAAGGAGGTGTCAAAATGGCTAAATGTGATATTTGTGGCAAGGGCGTTCATTTCGGTAACAACGTAAGCCATTCTCATAGAAGATCTAACAGAGTTTGGAAGTCAAACGTTCAGCACGTTGCTGTTAAGGTCAACGGTCAGTCAAAGAGAATGCACGTTTGCGCAAGTTGCCTTAGATCTAACAAGGTTGAAAGAGCTTAATAAGTAATAATAAAAACTACCTGGAGTCAGGTAGTTTTTTATTGCTTATTACTCTTCTATTTTTTATATAGAAAAACCCAAAAGAGCGAGTTTTGATATGATTAGTTCTCTGATAATGATTCCCTTCTCTTCTTTTTCATCCTTATTCATTTTTACAAGCTGTTCTATTGTATAGACTTTCTCTTTAAAACCCTTTTCATGATTTAAAGGATCTTTATATTGAGATGTTCTGATCCTGAGTCTGAGCTGCCTATAGAGTTTATAATCAAAACTATCTTTTTCTATATAGTAGAGATGACTCTCAAGACTTGTATCAAGATCAACTTCATCTTTAATATATTTTGTTATTATGGTCTTGAACTTAAATGGGACCATCTCATTATTTAAGAGCTCATTATAGTTATAACGAGCTCCAAAATAATATCTTTCAATATCCTGCATGTAATACTTGAAATCATCTTCATTTACAATATTCTGCATATGCTTAATTACTTCTCTCCGCTGTCAAGATCTTCAATGTTGTCGCCGCTGAACTTTATGGCACTTCTGATCTTATCTTCATCCCATCCTGTCTCATCCATAAGCTCTTTTACGGTGACTTTACGTCTGAGATCATCAGCAAGCTCTTTTGCCCTGTCCGCAACTTCCTGAACAAGTTTAAGAACCTTCTGGCTTCCTGTATCTTCTGCAAGATTCTCCTGAATAATATTCTCCATAGCATCAAGCATCAGTTTATACAAAAATTCCTCAACTTCAGATGGCTCCCCAACAGCATCAAGCATTGTAACGCCCTTGGTAAGAGCTACATTTCCTTCCCCTATAAGGTCTTCCAAAAATACCCCCTGTTCGGAATACATCCTTGCAACATCTACTACAAGGGGAAGATACATGGAAATAAGCTTTTCCTGCGCATCCTTTTCCCCTGCCAAAGCAGCAATTGCTATAGCTTCTTTTTCACCATCAGTATAACTTGGGAGTGCATTTAAACTTTCAATGTAATCATCTAAATAGTTCTTTTCTTCTTCAGAAAGATCCTCGTCAGTAAAAACAGCCTCTTCGTCAACACCTATCTTATGGCTTTTCAGGTATTCAAAGACCATTTCAAACTGCTTTTCATCAAGTTCAAGATCAGAAAAAGCTTCTTTAACTTCCTCTGATGTGATTATGTTTTTATTTTCTCTGGCTGTTCTTGTAACATTCTTTAAAATAGCCGCAAATTCTTTTTCTTTGTTTTCTAAATTACCCATGGTGCTCCTTTATTTTACATGCTGATGTGTAAACAAATGATCCTGGCAATACTCATAATTGCCATTACATTTGGAACAGAATCTGAATTCCAGATCCGGATACTCAGCTTCTGTACGTCCACAAACTGCACATTTATGTCTTGTTATGCCCTTAGGCATCATCTTTGATGCATTGCGATATTCTCGCCTTCTCTTTACCTCTTTTGGTCTCAAATGACTGATCTTGCCTGTCTGCAAGTAGAAAAGAAGCAAATTGACAAACTGAAATACAATAGCAAAAAATACAAAATAATTGCTATTGGCAACGCCTGTAAATGCATTATATGCAAGCAGCGCTGCATAGAAATAGCCAAGATATTTAACTTTTATAGGAATGATAAACATCAAAAGAACCTGCACATCAGGGAAGCACATTGCAAATGCCAAAAATACCATTTCCTGAATATATGAGGTACTGAAATAGATTGAAAAAGCGCTCATGACTGTGCCAAGAGCATCACCATCAATTCCAAAAAAGAACTTGTACACAAGCATAGTTGCAAATGATGCAATGATCATAAGCACAACGCCTCCTAAGATAAAGACATTGTACCTGAATGTTCCCATTGTTCTTTCCATACTTGTACCAACAAAATAATAAAAGAACAAAGTGATTATTATAAGGATATTAAAAGAACTTGGCGGAATCAGAAGCCACGAAACAAGCCTCCAAATTTGTCCATGTAAAATTGCGTAAGGATCAAGAGTTAAAAATCCAAGGATATTTACACTTGGCGGAGCAAGCTGTAATACATATCCCAAAACGTAAAGTCCAATGATATACAAAGTCAGGTTTGGAATTGCATATTTTCCAAACTTTCTTTCCATATTGTTCAAAAATTCATTCATAGAAAATCCTCATTCTGTCATAATATTATGCCTGATAATTTATCAAGTATAGCCTTTACATCATAAGGCTTAGTAATAAATCCATTCATGCCGGACTTGATTATTTTTTCTTTTCCGCTCTCAGATTCATCGGCGGTGATCGCGATAACAGGAACTTCTGACCTTATATCGTTTTCCATATCTCTGATTTTCTTAATAAACAAGTACCCTTGAATATTTCTGTCATCTACATTGATCAAAACAGCATCAAAATATCCTGAAGGAGCTGCCTTGACTTTCTCATAGGCATCAAGTCCATCGTTGGCAATCTGAACTTCCATTCCGGCTTTTTTCATAATATCGCTTGTAATTGTCTGATTCGGAAGTGTATCCTCAACAATAAGAACTCTTTTGCCAAAGAAATTGTAAAGGCTTAAGCTATCGTCTATTTTTACCTGACCGCTCTCAAAGCTGCTTATATTAAGAATATTATTAAGAATTGTTGTCAGCTCTTTACTGAATGAGCCCATCTTAGCAAGGTTATTCTTAATATTTGTAAGATCATTCATATTCTCTGAAATCCTAATAAGAGAAACAATATTGTTGATTGGCTCTCTCATATAGTTATTCATCTTATTAAGGAAAACAAACTTCTCCTGGTTTACAGCTTCAATCTCACGCTTTGCATCTTCTTTTTCACGAATACGCTTCCTGTTTATACGCACTGAATAAAGCAAAAGTAAGATCAAAATGGCAAGAATAATTAAAAATACAATAAATGCACCAATAAAATTCTCTCTCAAAACATCTTTGAAGGTGTATTTATACATGTCGTCGGAATAAACTGAACCAAGATTATTGACATACTCTGTTCCTGCTCTGCTCAGTCCTCTGTCAATAAGTTTCAAAAGTCCTTCATTACCAATCTTTACACCAAAGCACATGTCGTCTGCGTATCCAAGCTGCCTGAACGAAAGTTTTTCGTAATCAGGTTTTTTGAGCATTGATGCAGTTCTAAGGCCATTTAATGTCGTATATGTAGCTTCACCCTTTAATACAGCCTTAAGGCACGCATCAATGGATGGATAATACTCTATTGTAGCATCTGGAAAATGATTGGCAATGTAATAATATTGAAGCTTGTTGCTTTCATTAACTGCAAATATCTGCTTTGAATTATCATAGTAATTCGTAGAATATATCAGATCTGTAAGCGTGGATATAACAGGCTTTGATATGAACATGCCATCTTCCTCAGAGAAGAAAAGGCCTCCGCCAACAGGAAATGCAAGTTCAATTTCTTCATCATCCATAGCTTTAACAAGTTCATCGTATGTATCAAATCCAACATACTCAATAGCAACTGTTTCATATCCAAGCTGCTTAAACAAATATGGAACAAGCTCTTTAATTAGCCCTGTTACTTTGCCATCTTTTGTAGTATCACTGTATGGAAGATAATTATTAAGATATCCGACTGCTACACTTTCATGTGAAGTAAGCCATTCTTTTTCAGAGCTTGTAAAGGCTCTGCTGGCCAACGACTCAGGATAATACTTATTTCTTAATACACTTATATAATCAGGATACTCTAAAAAGAGCTGACTCTGAGCTTCATTAAGTTCTTTTAAAAGATCCGGTCTGTCTTTACTTGTGCAGATAAAATAGTCTGTTTCGCCAAATGGATAAAGTGTTTCAGCGTGGCTTCTGTCGTATATACCATCGCTTTCACCTGCGAGTGTATCAACTTCCCTCTTGTCAAAGGCCTCAAGAAGCGCATCATAGTCTGAAAATGTAACAACATTAGCAGCTATATTTTTTTCTTTCAGGAAGTTTTCCAAAGCAACTTTGATAGCACTATCAAGTACTCCTATACTCTTACCTTTGAGAGTAGTCGGGTTTGTGGTAATAGTATCATCGCCCTGGTGCTTGACAATACTATACTGCTCTGTGCCCTGTGGCTTATCAGGATATGAAATAAGATGGCTGCGGCTTTCTGTATAAGCAAGACCTGCAACAAGATCAACATCACCATTTAAGAGCATGTTGTATACTGTTACAAAATCGCCATAGATATATTCATAGTTCCATCCGGTATATTCAGATAGTTTTCGATAGTACTCATAAGCGTAGCCGCTTTTGACTGCCTTATCTGAAGCACCTTCCTGAAATACTTCATTCTGATAATAACCAACCCTTACAGTCTTGGTTACACTCTTCCCCGCAGTTCCCTTGATGCTATTAAAATTAAAAACAAAAATAACTGATAATAATAACAGAAAAAGTCGTTTTGTTTTTGATTTCATAAATAATAATCCCCTTCATATGCTCATACAGAGTTATCATAACACAAAAACTCCCATAAGCGAATGCAGTTTTTTAAATTTTATACAATTTATCATAATTGATTTTTATATGGCACTGCATTATAATCATATAGATTGTCTTTAGCTACATTTAATTAGAAGATATAGCTTAGCAATAGATTTAGAAGTTGAGGTTAAAATATGATTTCAAAGGACTACATATTAGGTATTGATATTGGTTCCACCACTGTTAAGGTGGCCCTTTTGGATAACAATCACAAGATTATTTTTTCTGATTACAAAAGACATTTTGCCAATATTCAGGAGACATTATCAGATCTTTTGCAGGAAGCTTATAAAATAAGCGGCGATATAACTATCCACCCTGTCATAACAGGATCCGGCGGACTTACACTTGCCAAGCACCTGGAAGTTCCTTTTGTACAGGAAGTTATAGCTGTTTCTACTGCACTTAAAGAGCTTGCTCCAAAAACTGATGTTGCAATTGAGCTCGGTGGTGAGGATGCCAAAATCATTTATTTTGAGGATGGAAATGTTGAACAGCGTATGAACGGTATATGTGCCGGTGGTACAGGTTCATTTATAGACCAGATGGCTTCTCTTTTACAGACAGATGCTAAAGGTCTTAATGAGTATGCCAAGAATTACCATTCTCTTTATACAATAGCTGCAAGATGTGGCGTTTTTGCAAAATCAGATATTCAGCCACTTATAAATGAAGGAGCTACAAAGGAAGACCTTTCTGCTTCCATTTTCCAGGCTGTCGTTAACCAGACTATTTCAGGCCTTGCCTGTGGTAAACCAATAAGAGGACATGTAGCATTTTTAGGTGGTCCTCTTCACTTCCTTGATCAGCTTAAAGCTGCCTTCATTCGCACACTTAAACTTGATGAGGAACATACGATTGAAACTGACAATTCCCATCTCTTTGCTGCTATAGGTTCTGCCTTAAATGCCAAAGAAGATGTTTCATATTCTATGAATGAAATGACTGATAAGCTCTCCCATAAAATAGTTATGGAAGCTGAAGTTTCACGTCTTGACCCTCTTTTCAAAAATGAAAATGACTATTCTGAATTCAGAAACCGACAGGACAAATATAAAGTTAAAACAAGAAAGCTTGATGATTATAAAGGAAAGGCTTTCCTTGGAATCGATGCCGGTTCTACTACTACAAAATGTGCACTTATCAGTGAAGACGGAGATCTTCTTTATTCATTCTATTCAAGTAACAACGGAAGCCCATTAAAGACAGCCATCTCATCTATTCAGGAAATATATAAGCTCATGCCGGAGGGTGTCTCAATCGCCAGATCATGTTCAACAGGTTACGGTGAGGCGCTTCTTAAGTCTGCACTTTTACTTGATGATGGAGAAGTTGAGACGATTGCTCACTACAATGCCGCTGCATTCTTTGATCCTAAGGTTGACTGTATCTTGGATATTGGCGGACAGGATATGAAATGTATTCATATAAAGAATAATTCAGTTGATTCTGTTCAGCTTAATGAGGCATGTTCATCAGGTTGCGGTTCTTTCATTGAAACCTTTGCCAAATCTTTAGGATATAGCGTTCAGGACTTTGCTAAAGTAGCTCTTTATGCAAAATCTCCTGTTGATCTTGGAACAAGATGTACTGTATTCATGAATTCTCGAGTTAAGCAGGCACAGAAGGAAGGTGCTGATGTCTCAGATATTTCATCAGGTCTTGCTTATTCAGTAATTAAAAATGCTCTCTTTAAAGTTATTAAAGTTTCTGATGCCAAGGACCTTGGCGAACACATAGTAGTTCAGGGCGGAACTTTCTATAACGACGCTGTACTTAGAGCATTTGAGATTATTTCAGGTGCTGAAGCTATTCGCCCTGATATTGCAGGAATTATGGGTGCTTTTGGTGCTGCACTCATCGCCAGAGACAGATATTTTGAGACAAGCGACTATAAAACAACAATGCTTGGTATTGAGCAGATCAATAAACTTGAATACACAACAAGCATGACTACCTGTCAGGGATGTACAAACCACTGCCGTCTTACAGTTAATAAATTCACAGGCGGAAGAACTCATATTTCAGGTAACAGATGTGAAAGAGGTATCGGCAAAGTAAAGAATGCTGATAACATCCCTAATCTTTTTGATTATAAATATAAGAGAATATTTGGATATGAGCCACTTGAAGCTGATAAGGCAAAAAGAGGCAGCGTTGGTATACCAAGAGTTCTTAACTTTTATGAGAACTATCCATTCTGGTTTACTTTCTTTACAAAGCTCCAATATAAAGTTGTTCTTTCACCAAGATCAACACACCAGATCTATGAGCTTGGTATTGAATCAATTCCAAGTGAATCAGAATGCTATCCCGCCAAATTGTCCCATGGACATATTGAATGGCTTATAAGACAAAAGGTTGATTTCATCTTCTATCCCGGACTTTTCTATGAAAGGGAGGAAGTTGAAGGCGCAACCAACCATTACAACTGCCCTATTGTTACTTCATATTCAGAAAATATCAAAAACAATGTTGAAGCTATAACAAATGGCGAAGTTAAATTCAGAAATCCATTTATGGCATTCACAAATCTTGATACAGCTACTGCAGCTCTCGTAAAAGAATTTTCTGAGATTCCTGCAGAAGAAGTTATCGCAGCTGCAAAAGCAGGCTGGGACGAAATGCAAAAAGCAAGAAAAGACATCCAGCAAAAAGGTGAAGAGACACTTAAGTGGATGGAAGAAAATAATAAGCACGGTATTGTTCTTGCAGGAAGACCTTATCATGTAGACCCTGAGATCAATCATGGCATTCCTGATATGATCTGTTCTTACGGCGTTGCTGTTCTAACAGAAGACAGCGTTTCACATCTTGGCAAGCCAGAAAGACCTCTTATTGTGTCTGATCAGTGGATGTATCATTCAAGATTATATGCTGCAGCAAGCTACGTAAGAACAAGGGATGACCTGGATCTTATCCAGCTTAACTCCTTTGGTTGTGGTCTTGATGCCGTTACTACAGACCAGGTAAATGATATTCTTTCCGGTTCAGATAAGATTTATACATGCCTTAAGATTGATGAAGTAAACAGTCTTGGAAGCGCAAGGATCAGAGTACGTTCTCTTTTAGCTGCAATTCGAGTTAGAAAGCAAAAAAATACTCAGAGAACAATTCGCTCAACAGCTAATAACAGAGTTCTTTTCACAGAAGAAATGAGAAAGAACTATACAATACTCTGCCCTCAGATGTCTCCTATTCATTTTGATATCTTAGAGCCAGCTTTCAGAGCTTGTGGATATAACTTTGTTGTAATGCAGAATGATAACAGACATGCGATCGATATGGGGCTTAAGTATGTTAATAATGATGCCTGTTACCCTTCACTTTGGGTTGTTGGTCAGATTATGGATGAGCTCCATTCCGGTAAATACGACCTCAATAGAACTGCTGTTATCATGTCACAGACAGGTGGCGGCTGCAGAGCAACAAACTATGTAGGATTTATAAGACGTGCTCTTAAAAAAGCAGGTATGGAACAGATTCCTGTAGTTTCGCTTAACCTTTCAAAGCTTGAAGCGAATCCCGGCTTCCACATTAACTTTGAAATGCTTAAAAGAGCTGCTTATGGTGCTGTTTTTGGAGATATTTTCATGCGCTGTGTATACAGGATGAGGCCATATGAAAAGGTCAAGGGATCTACAGAAGCCGTTCATGAGAAATGGAAAAAGAAATGTATCGACTTCGTATCATCCAAGCATATGAGCTTTACAAAGTTCCAGAAAATGTGCCGAGAGATTATTGAAGACTTCGATAAAATAGAGATAACAGATGAAGTAAAGCCAAGAGTTGGCATTGTAGGTGAGATTCTTGTTAAGTTTGCACCGGCAGCCAATAACCATCTTGTTGATCTTCTTGAAGCAGAAGGTGCTGAGGCAGTTGTTCCTGACCTTATCGATTTCATGCTCTACTGCTTCTACAACCAGATCTATAAGGCAAAAGAACTTGGAACTTCCAAGAAAACAGCTGCTCTCATGCGTGTAGCAATTTGGGCTATTGAAAAGCTTAGAGGCGGTGCAACAAAAGCCTTTGAAAAGAGCATACACTTTGAACCACCAACAAGTATCTATAAGCTTGTTGAATATGCAAAACCTATCGTAAATATCGGCAATCAGACAGGTGAGGGATGGTTCTTAACAGGAGAAATGGTTGAACTTATTAAAGGCGGTGCTTCTAATATCGTTTGCACACAGCCATTTGGATGTCTTCCTAACCACGTTGTAGGTAAAGGTGTTATCAAACAGATGCGGCACATGTATCCTGGCTGCAACATAGTTGCTATCGACTATGATCCGGGTGCTTCTGAAGTAAATCAGCTTAACAGAATCAAGCTTATGCTTTCTACAGCTCAAAAGAAGGTTGACGATAAAATGAAAAAGGCTATCTAATGAAATAGTGTGCAAAATATAAGGGGCTGTCGCTTTAGATGATTAAATCATCTGGGCGAAGCCCTTTTTCCATACCATGAATTGTGGATTTGAGGAATGGATATCTTTCCTGTTGTCAAAAATAGTGTACTTTAATAAGCCGATGTACTAATCGGGGCAACGTTGACTTTTCTATTTTGAAGTATCAAAAATTATGAGGTTTTTTTCAATTCAAACAGGTGTGTTCCGGTTCGCTCAGAAGCAATCTTGTGATGCAGCTTATTTATGTCATAGCCGATTGCCAGAAGTATGCTCTGTGCAAGAACATTTTCTTTTCCACGATACAGATATCTTCTGAAGTTCATGTCTTCTTTCACGTTTGCGAATGATCCTTCCGCCTGAATACTACGGTTCATTCTCAGCTGAGTTCCGTAATCGCTGGTTATCCGTTCAAGACATTCTGCTCGTTTTTCTTCCATTTTTCTTGAAACGGAAAGCTTCTTGTTTCTGTCTTCAAACGCGGTCTTGCAGTTATTGCCTTTAATACAGTCTTTCTTGTATGGACAGTTGTTGCAGCTTTCGCACTCATATATAGTTACTTCCCGCTGATATCCCGTTGCTGTTTTTTGGGTTCTCTTGGATACTGCAGTGAGCTGTTTGCCATTTCTACATATGTAGCTGTCTGATTCGGGATCATAGTCCATGTTTTCACGTCTGCTAATGTCATGCCGGAACTTTCTTGTTTTCGAAAGCTCATAATTCTGAGGCTTGATGTATGCAGTTTGCTCATTTGATTCGATAAATATATAATTCTCTTCACTTTCATAGCCTGCATCAGCAACGATATTTTTATACTTGAATGTAAGATGTTCCTCCATGTCTTTAAGGAACGGAATCAGCGTAATGGTATCTGTTGGAGCCGGGAATACATTCAGCCATGTGACATACTCTGAATCCACTCCATGTTGCAGGTTATATGCTGGCTTAAGCTGGCCATTGAGCATAGCATCTTCCTTCATCCTCATGAATGTTGCATCTGTATCAGTCTTTGAATAACTGTTTCTGGTGCCACATACATAAAGTTTATGGTTGTATTCTTTGAGCTTTTCTATGTGTTCTTCAAGTTTTTCTATTGAACGCTGGAGCGGAGTCTTTCTTTTTCCAATACCATGCACGAACTCAATCCCTTCATCATCCTTGAGTTTACAAAGCTTCTTCCTAAGCCGTTTCAATGTATGTAATGAGATTTGGTTGTTATAGACTACTTTTATCCCATAGAGTTCTTCACATTCGGCACAGAAAACACATATCTTTTCAGTCAGCTTTATCATGTTTTTTGATACAGCTTTCTTCCATACAAAGGTATACTTGTTGGCCACTGACTCTATCTTGGTTCCGTCAATGAAGATGTTTTCGCCTGAAATCTCACCAAGTTCCAGCAGTATGGTTCCTACCTGTGCCATGATCTGCTTGGCGCACTGTGAGAGATGAATTGATATAAATCTTGCTATGGTGGAATGATCAGGAGCAGGTGCTCCGTCTAGAAGGTACATGAAATTAATGTCTCTCTTGCAGGCAGACTCAATATCACGACTTGAATAGATTCTGTTCATTGCAGCATAGATCACAATCTTAAGCATCTGACGCGGTGAGGCCTGATTCTTTCTGATTCTGTCATAAGTCTTATAAAGATCAGAAAGATTCATCTCCTCCACAAATGCACTAACCAGGCGCACCGGATCATCAGAGGGAATAGATATTTCTATGTCGAGCGGAAGTTTGATTTGATGATACAAGGAAGATACTGTATAATCTCCTTGTAAGATTTTGTTTAGTTGCATAAACTAATTTTACAGCAAAACCAGGCTTTTCGAAGTCTGGTTTTTGTGTTGTTATGTGAAGATATTTATTGACATACCAGCCCCTCGGACGTCTGTACAGAAATGTGCAGTTCTCGGACGAGGATGATGATTTTCAAAACGAAGAAAGCATCAAATGCCGATTTCTCTGAGCAACGTCGAAATGAGGCATTTGATGCTTAATGAGTTTTAGAAAATCACACCGTAGACGAACACAAACATTTCTGTGCAGATGCCTGAGGGGCTGGGTGCCAAGAATGCTGTCACACTAAATTAGTGCGACAGCCCCTTATATAAATACTCAATTATTTAAATTTGGCATTTAATTTTTCGATGGCATCTTCATGACGCTGAATAGCGAAGGTTGCTGATTTTGTCTTAAGCTCAGCATTCATACGTTTCTTATGAATCTCATTAGCTTTTACATAATAATCGTAGATATCTTCATCTTCAAGCTCAAGAAATTTATCAGCGAAACAACCTGGAAGCACAAATTTTTTAACAACATCATTAAACTTCACTTCTATGTACTTACCATCTTGAGTGATGACTGTGCCTTCACCAAACTTTTTATGTGTAACAATTAGATTAAGGGCAGATCTTTCACCAAGTTCTTTTTCATCCTGATCAAGTGCATCAAGCTCATGATCCAATTCTGTCTGAAGAGCCTTGAGCTCTTCTATCTGTTTAGCATTTTCTTCTAGCATCTCTTTAGTCTTCTTTGTAGGTTTCTTTTTTGTATCTGTCTTTACTTCAAGGTCATCGTTCTCAACATTAAGGGCCATATGATAATTCTCCTTGTCTAAACTATCTCCAATAAAATAAACGACCTAACATATATATTTTAACTTATTTTAATAGAAAAAACAATGATAGCGATGCCCTTAAAATATTATAAATTTATAACGTAGATGTTAGTCCTGGTTTGAGTTCGATATGTTTTTTATCAACTTCCAACCATACACTTATGGCACTTGGATTATATGCAAAATCTCCATTTACAGATACCTGTACTCTTGATGCAGCATCCATATAATCAACAATCTCGATATTTGTTGCATACCAAATATCATCTTTTTTTCCAACTTTTTTAGCAAAGTTCTCGATAACATGCCAATTATTATCGATTTCAAATTCATAACTGTGTCCCCATACATACATCATGTACAGATACTGTGTTTTATGAAGATTAATAAATTCTTCAGAAAGTCTATCCAATGCTTCATTTTTGTGACTGCATGTAGGGTTCCATCTAAGATAATCAGACGGCATCGAAAATCCTAAAGTTGAATGAACTGTTCTTGCATGTCTGATACCACATGCCTTTAAAGCATCAACTACATTGTCATCACATGAACCATTAGGATATGCGAGCCCCCTTACAGTGTAACCTAGTGCTTCTTCAAGCTTTCTTCTATCCTCTATTACCTGAAGCACCATCTGCTCCTTGGGGCTTCTTGCAATCGTAGGATGTAAGACAGTGTGACAAGCAACTTCATGTCCCGTATAAAGGTCTTTATACTCTGAAACTGGAATACGCTCATCATATGCATTAGTATATGGTCTGTCTACAAGGCCTGAATTAACATTAAAAGTTCCCTTAAGTCCATACTCATTGAATAATGAAACAAGTCTTCTGTCAGCAATTTTGCCATCATCATAGCTAAGTGTTAATACTTTGTGTTTTCCTCCCGGAAAGCAGGTATAAATATTCCTAAGTTCCATTTTTCTCCCTCACTTACATTATTTTAGTCAGCATCTTAGATGCGAGCTTTCTTTTTTCTTCGTCTAATATCTGTCCCCATTGATAAGGTGTGTTTTGGTATACGTAGTAATTTAACCAGTTCGTGTAAAGAATATTTGCATGACTTCTCCATAAAAGATCCGGCACATTTTCAGGATTATCATCAGGATAATAATTAATAGGCATTTTGATATCAAGGCCTTTTGACAAGTCTCTTTTATACTCACTATCAAGAGTTAATCTGTCATACTCTGCATGTCCCATTGCAAATATCTGGCTTCCTGATTTATTCATGCAAAGGAAAATTCCAGCCACATCAGATTCTGCAAGAACAACAAGATCCTCGCAATCATGAATTGCCTGTGAAGGAGTCTCTGTATGCCTTGAATGAGGCATTGAAAACACATCATCAAATCCCCTGACTAAAGGCACTTTCCTGTTCATTACCCTATGCTTGTAAATACCAAATCTCTTTTCAGGCAATGGTTTTTTATCTATTCCATAGTGATAATAAATTCCTGCCTGTGCTCCCCAGCAGATGTGGAATGTTGATGTTACATTTGTTTTTGACCACTCAAATACTCTGCAGAGTTCATCCCAATAGTCAACTTGTTCAAAATCAAGCTGTTCAACTGGTGCACCCGTTATAATCAGACCATCATAGGTATTCTCCTTTAACTCATCGAAAGGATGATAAAATCTGTTAAGATGGTTAGGCGACGTATTTGATGAATGGTGGGAACTCATTTGCATAAAAGAAACATCAATCTGCAAAGGAGTATTGGACATAGATCTAAGTAACTGTAATTCAGTATCTTCTTTTAATGGCATAAGATTAAGAATACAGATCTGTAAAGATCTGATGTCCTGATGCAGGGCTCTGTTCTCATCAACAGCAAATATGTTTTCCTGTTCAAGGATTTCCCTCGCAGGTAGATCATTTTTAATCTTAATTGGCATTTTTCATCACTCCGTATTATTTATTTGATCATGTCTAAAAACTGAGCTTCATCAATTACTTTGATTCCAAGATCATTGGCTTTTGTAAGCTTACTTCCTGCAGCTTCACCTGCAAGAACAAGCGATGTTTTTTTCGATACGCTTCCTGAAGCTTTGCCACCGTTTTTAACAATGAGCTCTTCTGCCTCTTTTCTTCCAAGAGTAGGCAATGTTCCTGTAACTACAATGGTCAGACCTGAAAGTTTATCAGATGCATCTTTGTCTTTTGTAACAACCATATTAAGCCCCATCTTTTCCATCTCATCAATGATAGAAAGATTGTTCTCATCATGGAAGAAATCATATAAATCCTCTGCTGTAGTCTCACCAATATCAGGAATCTGTAAAAAGCCGTCCTTTGAAACTTTCTTAAGATCAAGAAGATTGTCAAAATGTTTCATGATTTCTCTTGCTGTTGACTTACCGACATTTCTGATAGCAAGTCCAGTAAGAAGTCTTACCGGATCGTTTTCTTTTGACTTTTCTATTTCCGCAAGAAGCTTATCAGTATTTTTCTCTTTACCGATAATTCCCTTTTCAATCAGAACATCTCTATGCTCAAATAAATGGTAGATATCAGCATAGCTTTTTAAAAAGCCTTCTGAAACAAGTGCTTCTACTAGTGTATCACCCAGTCCCATGATATTCATGGCATCTCTTGAAGTAAAGTATGAAATTGTTCTTGTAACCTGGGCAGGGCAAGTAGGATTAACACATCTGATATCAGCAGTATCTTCTTCTCTAAATAAATGGCCGCCACAAACAGGGCATTTATCGGGAGCTTTATATACAATTTCTGGTTTCTTCACGCAGCCGTTAAGCTTTGGAATAATCTCACCGCTTTTGAAAAGCTTGTACTCACCACCAACTCCAATCTGCATTTCATTTATATAGTCCTGATTATGGAGAGTTGCTCTTGAAACACTGGTACCGCAGAGCCTGGCAGGCTTACCGGTTTCCTTGTCGTGGAAGCTGCCGGTAAATGTAAGCTTGCCGGTTCTTCCCACATCTACAAGGATTTCATCCATAACAACAACTCTTTCTTCAGGCGGATACTTATATGCTATATGTCCGCTGGAGTACTTTGAACCTGATGGAAAATCATTTCTCCACTGAACCTGATCTATTTTTATAACAGCGCCGTCCAGGTCAAAATCCAGGTTTTCTCTCATGTCACCAATTGTATCAATAGCATTTAAAACATCTGCTGCTGTACTGCATTTTTTGTGAAAAACAGTCTTAACACCTGCATTTTCAAGTATATCAAGTCCTTTACAATGGGACTGCATAAGTTCCATTGGTCCATCCTGGATATTAAAAATGAACATCTTAAGGCCTCTTGATCTTGTAATTTCAGGATCAAGTTGTCTTAAAGTTCCGGCTGCCAGGTTTCTGGGATTAGCAGAAAGCTTTTTGCCAAGCTTTTCCTGCTGCTCATTGAATGTATCAAAACTTTCGTGTGACATATATACTTCACCACGAAGCTCAAGATAATCATAGGGAAGTTCAAGAACCTGCTTAACATCAGGTATCACAAGAGCATTTAAAGTAACATCCTCGCCGATAAGACCATCGCCTCTCGTCTCTGCAAGAGAAAGATGAAGTTTGCCATCAGATTCATCTTTTGTATATCTAAGCGACATACTAAGACCGTCAATTTTCTGTTCAACAGAAAATAAAGCATCGGGATGCATAAGATGTACCTTCTCTATCCAGGCAGAAACGTCTTCTTTATTGAAAACGTCCTCAATAGAAAGCATAGGTACATTATGAGTTACCTTAACTCCGGCTTCTCTCTTTGTAGTTCCGCCAATAATCTGGCTTGGAGAAGTCTTTGTAACAAATTCAGGATTTTCCTTTTCAATTTCTTTAAGCCTCTGCATGAGTTTATCATACTCATAATCTGAGATTTCAGGCTCATCCTGATTATAATATAAATCCATATGATGTTTGATTTCTTTTACCAAATCATCATATTCTTTCCTGATCAATTCTTTATCCATACAAACTCCCAAAAAACTATAATACTAACAGTATATTATTATTTATCTGGCAATTCCAGCATCTTTATAGAGTTTTTTTACCACCTGTTCTGAAAGAACCACATATTTCCCGGGTCTTAGATCATAGTCCTTTAATTTCACGCTCATAACTCTTATTCTTTTTAGTTTAACTACATTTGCTCCTAAAGCTGCACACATTCTTCGGATCTGTCTGTTAAGACCTTGCGTAAGGATGATGTTAAAAGATCTTTTGCCTGTCTTTTTTACTTCACAGGGCCTTGTTCTTCTATCAATTTCCTCTAAATACATGCCCAAAGACATGGCTTTTAAAAAATCTCCAGTCACATCTATATCTACAGTGACTTCATACTCTTTCTCATGCTTCATAGAGCCTTTCATCATCGCATTTATAAGTTCTCCGTCATTGGACATAAGAAGAAGTCCCTCTGAATCTTTATCAAGTCTTCCTGCATAGGTAACTCTTTTGTCAAAACCAATATCTTCTATAACTGTCTTTTCTGCATATTTATCTTTTTCAGTACAAGTGACACCAACCGGTTTATAATATGCGATCACTATCTTTTCATCTTGAAGCTCTATCTTTTTGCCATCAACAAAAACAATATCATTATTAGTTACATCAATACCAAATACTGCTTTCTCACCATTTATAGTGACTCTTCCTTCATCTATTAACTTATCTGCCTCTCTCCTGGAGCATACGCCGCAGCTGGCAATGTATTTATTTAATCTCATGAAAATACCTAACCACAATAATAATTTAAAAGTCGAGCATATATTCGTCATATACGCTCGACTCATAATTCATTAGTTTTCTTAAACTTGCGCCAAAGAATTTATTGCATCATCCTTAATGATCAGGTCATAAGACTCACGGATATGTGCGATCACATGCTGATTTGATGCCTGAAAATGGCCAAACTCATATGCCATTGTAAATAGTGACGCAAATACTTTTGGTTCTTCATCAAGTCTCTTTAAATCCAGATAATACTTGCCATCCTTCTCATTTTTATAGAGAGAGCTTGAAATATTAAGATCTGAAGGTGCCTTTTTACAAAACTCAATAACAGTATTGATATTGCCAAAAGAGAAAACATATTCGTGGAACTTAAGTCGCTCTTTATCTTTGTTTTTCTTGGAAGCACTGTTTGTGATCTTATCTGCTTTCTCTTTATTATCAGCAGCTGAAGTATTCTGATTTATCGGAATCTTATCATGATTTTCAGCCAAACCAGATTCTTCCATAATATTTTTTACGGAATTGGTAAACTGTTTCAGGCTCTTCAAGTATTCATTTAATCTGTTTATTCGGTCTCCGTTTTCTGAGTCACCGATATCTTCCAATACATTTTTAGGTATTGTGATTCCAGCTTTTTCAGTAAGATTTTTAAGTATCTCGCCAAATGAAGCTGAAGCATTTTCAGAAAGTGTCAAAGAAATGGAGTGATCAGGTAAAACTGTAATCTGCATAGGCATAAATGAACCGGTTGGCTTATAATCAACCTCTTCCTGAGCCTTGCGCATTACATCATGTAAAAAATCCATTGCTTCTTTTTTCTTTTCAAATAAATCCTCGAGCTTGATTCCCTGCTCGTCCATATCATCTTCTGTGATGATACAAGTTACGGTATCCTTATTGATTCTTTTAAATTCCATTAAATACTTATCCTTTCAAGAAAACGAAAGTTACGACATATATTTTACATCATTTAGCAAATTCTTGGAAGTCCCTCTCCATACATCAGACCAATTATACGTTTCCCGCCAATTTTGGTGTTAAGAACCACATTATTTTTATCGGCTGATCCTTTTATTTTACGTACCTCACCAATCACGCAGGCATTTTCACCGTATTTTGACTTTTTTATAATAGAAAGAGCTTTTTCAACATCATTAGCCGCTACTGAAAGAACCATCTTTCCCTCATTACCCATATACATAGGATCCAAGCCAAGAAGTCCGCAAAAATCTTTTACTGCAGGTGAAACAGGCATTCTATCTTCAAAAAGGTCTATTGAACATTTTGAACTTTCGCAGAACTCATTTAATACAGTTCCCAGGCCGCCTCTTGTAACATCACGCATGGCATGCACTTCAACATTATTATCTAAAAGTCCCTTTACCATCTCAACAAGAGGTGCTGCATCTGACTTTATATTATTCTGAATTCCCATTCTTGAACCTAAAATGGCTGCATGATGATCACCAAGATTACCGGATATGATTATTTTATCACCATTCTGCAATTTAAATGGACCGGGAACATCAAGAGAATCAGAAATAAATCCAACGCCTGACGTATTTATAATAAGTCCAGGCTCGCCTCCTTTATTTTCAATTACCTTAGTATCACCAGTAATTATCTTTATTCCGGCTTCGTTTGCCGTATTGGCCATAGAACTTATTACTCTGTCCAAAACATCCATATCAAGGCCTTCTTCAAGGATGCAGCCACAGGTAAGGTACATTGGCTTTGCACCGCTCATGAGAAGATCATTGACTGTTCCGCAAACAGACAACCTTCCTATATCTCCGCCCGGAAATTCAATAGGAGTAACAACAAAACTGTCAGTAGTAACTGCAAGTCTGCCACACCCTTTTACAACTGCAGAATCCTCAAGCTTATCAAGTATTTCGTTGTGAAAATGTTTAGCAAATATATCTCTGATCAAAGCGGAAGTTGACTCACCGCCACTTCCATGTGCCATTGTAATCTTCATAATCTGTTCCTATCTTCTTCCTGATACAAAATAATTATAACAACTGCCTTCTGTTGATACCATGCAGGCTCCATGAGCATTATCCGGTGTACATGTTTTTCCAAATAAAGGACATTCATAGGGCTTTAATTTACCTACAAGTACGCTTGCACAGCAACATCCAGGAGGCATATGATCCTCGTCAAGTCCTATGCTTCCGGCATCAAAATCAGCATATTCTTTTATCAAAGCCATGCCTGATCCTTTTATTTTACCCATGCCACGCCAGGAGGCATCTGATACTTCAAAATACTTTTCAACGACTTCTTTAGCTTTAGTATTTCCTTCCTCTGTCACTACATTCTTGTACAGATTCTTTATACCGGATTTACCTTTCATCTGTAAAAGAGCATATATTGTCATGATAAGCTGTTTACCTTCAAAACCAGAAACCACAAAAGGAATTCCCAGTTCATCAGACAATTCTTTGAAGGTATCACTTCCTGTGACTGCACATACATGTCCCGGGGCAATAAAGCCATCAATTCCGCCGCCATTTTTCACTACCCATCTGATAACTTCAGGCATAGTTTTAAGTGATGTCAAAAGCTTTAGGTTTTTAACATTTTCTTTTACCGCTTCTTCTAATACCATTGCGTACACAGGGGTTGTGGTCTCAAAGCCAATTGCAGCAAAAACATATGTATGTGAAGGATCTTCCTTTGCAAGCTTAACAGTTTCCATTGGAGAATAAACCATTCTCACGTGACCGCCATCCGCCTTTGCATCGGCTAGTGACTTATGTGTTCCCCTTACCCTTATAAGATCTCCAAAGGTAAGTACAATAGTATTTTCTTCCATTGAAAGCTCGACAAGTCTGTCAATTACAGCTGTAACTGTAACACAGACAGGACAACCGGGTCCTGAAATGAGCTTTATCTTTGGAGACAGCATTGAAGGGATACCATTTTCTGAGATTGCTGCGGTATGAGTGCCGCAAACCTCCATAATATGCACTTCTTCACCATCATAGTTCTTTAATTTATCAAGAATTTCTTCAAAAGTAATTGATCCCATTAAACAGTCAAATCCTCAATTTCATTAAATAATTCTTCCATCTCATCAGCCGTTTTATCATCCATAGTCTGAATGATGCAGCCTGCATGAACCAAAACCCTGTCGCCAACCTTAACGTTTACAAGGCCTGCTTCTGCTATAACCGTATTACCGCTAAAATCGACAGTAGCCTTTGTTCCATCTATCTTAATAACTTTTCCCGGTATTGCAACGCACATATCTAATCCTCTTTCAATAATCCATAATATGCCTGTCCAAGGGCAATTCCAGCATCCCCTGACGGAACAAGCCTGTTCCAATAAACATCAAATCCCTCTTTTGTCAAAAGAGCTATTGTATTCTTTAAAAGTATCCGGTTCGCAAATACTCCTCCGGACAAACAAACTTTTGATTCCTTGACATTGCTTCTAAGTATACTACATATTTTCACGATATAATAAGACAAAGCTAAATGAAAACCATATGCAATGTCCTTTGTTTCAAAACTTCCATCTGCAATACATCCCTTTATCTGTGAAAAAAGATCAAGCTGATCGAATATAATTTCTCCTTCTTCATTTTCGATGATTTTTACATCAAACAAAGGAAAATGACTTCCATCACAGAGCGAAGCTTCTTTTTCAAGTAAGATCGCGCACTCACCTTCGAATGAATTATAGTCCTTTATTCCCAAAAGTGCACATACGCAGTCAAATAATCTTCCGACACTGGAAGTTTCATAAGTATTTATATTATTTTTAAGAGCAGCCTTAACGATATCACTGCCGTTATCATTAAGAGCTATCTCATAGCATTCTTTTACAATATTTGCCTTCTTGGGTGCTGCATCTCCGCCCATAAGCTTAATATATGATAAGTGGCTCTTTCTCGTATAATCTGTGCCATTACACAGAAAAACTTCTCCGCCCCAGACTTTATCGTCATCGCCAAAGCCTGTACCATCAAAGGCAATTCCAATACATGATCTTAATTCATTTTCTGCCATTACGGATAAAACATGAGCATAATGATGCTGCAATCTTATCAGTTCTATGTTCCTTTTTTCTGCATATTCTTTTGCATATTTTGATGAAAAATACAAAGGATGCTTATCGCAAACAGCTCTCCTTGGAACAAATGAAAAAAGATCTGAATTTCTTTTTATTAGTTTATTAAAAAGCTCATATGTGTCAGCATCTTCTAAATCGCCTATAAACTGGCTAAGAACAACTCTGTCTTTTTTGGCAAACGAAAATGTGCTCTTTAGGTCTCCACCAAAACAAATAGTTGAAGTGTTATTATCTGAGCCTTTGCAGATTATAGGAAGCGGTGAAAAACCTCTTGCCCTTCTGATAAACTGGGAAGAATACTCCCCGTTCTCATTTTGGATAACAAATACCACAGAATCATCCTGAGGCTGATTTATCCTTCTTTTATGGAAAAGAACTCCGTCAACATAATATTCTTTTGATCCATCCATTAGTTTTTGGTCAAAAGAATCATGATCAATAATTATGGGCTGACCAGAAATATTGGCGCTTGTACAGATTAGTGGACCAACTTCATCAGTTAATAATCTGTGTATGCCTGCTGATGGCAAAAAAGCCCCTATATAATTACTGTCCTTGCAGACTTCATAAGGAAAGTCCTGCTTTTTATTTAATAAAACAATAGGTCTTGCCAAAGACAATAAAAGCTCTTCTTCCTTCTCGTTAACTTCAGCGTATTTTTTTATACTATCAACTGTCGAAAACATAACAGCAAAAGGCTTATTCTCTCTGCCTTTTATCTGTCTTAAACGTAAAGCAACAGGATTCTCAGGCTTACATATAAGCTGATAACCAGATACACCCTTTAGTCCTATGATCTTACCTTCGTTTAAAAGAGAAATTGCTTTTTTCACAGCATCTTCCCTTTCAAGGTGAACAGATTCTGCCCCGTTATAGTAGTCAAGAATCATGAAAGGGCCACAATCATGACAGGAAATTGTCTGTGCATGCCTTCTACGTCCACTTTTATACTCCGAAAGGCAGTTAGGACACATTTCAAAATCGACCATTGTGGTCGTATGTCTGTCATAGGGAAGAGAATCCAAAACACTGATACGAGGCCCACATGAAGCACAGCTTATCAGCGGATATCTATATCTCCTATCGTCTTTTGAAAGCATCTCATTAAGGCATTTATCGCAGATACCTATGTCAGGTAATACTATTGGAAGTTCAGATTTAAGGTCCACAACTGAGCTTTCTACAATAGCAAAATCATTAAAAGAATAATTGCTTTCATTAAGCTTTTCTCTGACAATATCTAATACAAATGAACCTTCAGGCTGAACATTTTTAAGCTCATCGCAAAAATCATCTATAGTTTTTTCCAAGCCGGAAACAATGATCTCTACTGCAGCTCCTATATTCTTTACCTGCCCTTTAAGACCATATTCAATTGCTTTTTTTAAAACAAAAGGGCGGTAGCCTACTCCCTGCACCGCCCCTTTGACTAAGATTTTTTCTGTCATCAATCTTTCTTTTCTTGTGTATTTGCTGTAGCAGCAGGATTAGCGTTTGCAGCTCCTCCGTTTGCATTTGCGGCAGCAGCCTTAGCTGCAGCTGCAGCAGCCGCACGCTCTTTTGCAGCCTTCATCAAAGCTTCCTGAGCTGCAATTGCCTTCTCTGACTGTTTAAAAGTCTTAGTAATCTTCTCATCGCCGGGTTCCTGGAATCTGACACCCATTGAAAGACATTTCTTAGGACAATTATCAACACAACATCTGCACTGTATGCAGCTCATAGGTCTGATAGACCATGTCTTTGCTGCCTTATCTACAGTGATCGCATGTGTTGGGCACTTAATTGAGCAAAGGCCGCAAAGGACACATACGTCCATATCATTTTCAACATGTCCCCTGGTACCTTCAGGAAATTGCTTTTCTGCCTTTCTTGTATATGGCTTTGATACAAGGTTACGAAGAATTGTTTTCTTAAAACTTACAAATGCCATCTCTAATCTCCATCCCAAATAAATATTTCATTATCTTTCAGTACAACTGATACAAGGATCAATAGTAAGTACAAGAATAGGTACATCTGCCAGATCGCATCCCTTTAATGTCTCAACAAGGCCTGAAAGGTTTGCAAATGTGGGAGTTCTAACTCTCATTCTGTCTATGAACTTTGTTCCGTTAGCCTTTACATAATAAAGAGCTTCTCCTCTTGGCTGCTCGATTCTCATCATATATTCGCCATTTGGCATACCCTTAACAGGAACATCAATATCTCCTGAAGGAATTTTGTCGATACACTGACGAATAATATCAAATGCCTGGAAAATCTCCTTGATACGGCATTCAGTACGGGCATATGAATCACCCTCTGTAGAAATAATTGGCTCAAAATCAATATCGCCGTAAGCACAGTATCCTGTTGATCTAATATCACGACTGATTCCGCTTGCTCTAAGGAAAGGTCCTGTACATCCAAGTGCGTCAGCCTGTTCAGGAGTAAGTATACCAACGCCACGAAGTCGTGTCTGAACAGCAGCATCATTAAGGAATGGCTTAGCAATAGCCTTAAGATCCTCTTCCATTTTATTTATTCTCTGATAAAAATCTTTAAGCATTTCATCAGATACATCTCTTCTTATACCACCGATCTTCATAACAGAGAAAATAACTCTTCCGCCTGTAGATGCCTCAAACATATCAAGGGCATCCTCTCTAAGTCTCCAGCAATCCATGTAAAGAGACTCAAATCCAAAGGCATCAGCCAAAAGGCCAAGCCAAAGAAGATGTGAATGGATTCTTGAAAGCTCTGACCAGATAGTTCTAAGATATTTTGCTCTTGCAGGAACATCAATATCCATAATATGTTCAACAGCTTCTGAATATCCAAGTCCATGGCCAAGTGAGCAGATACCGCAAATACGCTCGGCTACATAAACCATCTCATTAAAATCTTTTTTATCAACCAGCTTTTCAAGACCTCTGTGAATGAAACCTATTGAAGGGATAGCTTCAATAACCTTCTCATCCTCCATAACAAGGTCCAGATGTATTGGTTCCGGAAGAACCGGATGCTGGGGTCCAAATGGAATAACACTTCTAGTAGACATTACAGTTCCTCCAATTACTTAAATGGTGTCTCTATCGCTGTGCGATAAAGCTTACCCTCATAGTCTATATTTATCATCTTAACCTTTACACCAAAAAGGTCATGCATTTCATTCTCATATATGAAAGCACATGGGAAAATACTTGTTATACTTGATATTTCATTCTCTTCAGGAAGAGTTATCTTAAGCTGTTTAACCTCAAGCTCTTTTCCAAAAGAATAAATAAGCTCATATCCATCAGGTATTCTTGTAGCACACTGCTGCATAAGATGATAACCATTAAACTTAAGCTTCTGAGATTCATCTATAATGCTTTCAGGATTGACATTAATAAATTCTGTATTCATTATTTATTATCTCCTTTCTCAGCATTATTGGTTGCAACTGGGGCTGCCTGAGCATTAACAGGCTTAGCAGCATTTGCAGCTGGAGCTGCAGGCGCAACAGGCTTTGGTGCAGGCTTTGCTGTAGCCTTGATCTTTTCTTCAGCCTGCTCTCTTAAAGCTTCTTCAGTAAGAACTGCATCATACTGTGTGCTCGGATCATAGTCATCAGCAGTCATATGAACAGCCATCTTACTGTAATCAACAGTACAATAGCCCTGTTTCATTGATTCTTTAAGTTTCTTTCTCTTTTCTTCAAGAATGCCAACAGCCTTAACAACTCCTTCAATAAGGGCTTCAGGTCTTACAGCGCATCCAGGAACATATACATCAACAGGAACTACTTTATCAGCTCCTCCTAAAATGTTGTAACACTCTTTAAAGATACCGCCGTCGCATGCGCAAATTCCGCAGGCAACAACAACCTTTGGATCAGGCATCATATTATATAACTGTCTTACTACAGGGGCTGTCTGAGCATTGATGCCACCAGTTAAAAGTAAAACATCAGCGTGTTTAGGATTACCAGTATTTATAATACCAAAACGCTCTACGTCATAAAGTGGAGTCATTGTGGCAAGAACTTCTATATCACAGCCATTGCAGCTGGATGCATCATAATGTAACACCCATGGTGATTTAGATATTTTCATTGATCTCACATTCCCTTCCCGTGTTATTTAAGCACATTAAGAATAAGCAGATTTGTACCTGCAAAAACTAAAATTACTGACCATGTAACTTTGAGCATTGTAATGTATTTTACACGAGGGAACAGATTATCAATCAGTGTCTCAAGGAAAAATACAACTGCACATGCAATAAGAGCCCAAACTCTGCTGATAGGATTTGCTGTTAAGAAGAACATTCCAACAATACCCATCATAAGTACTGTGTCATACCACTCTGCTATCTCAACAAATGCAAGGTTATTACCTGAAAGATCGGTAGTAAGACCTTTAACCATTTCCTGATGCATATGATGTGAAGTACTAAGATCAAAAGGTGATTTACGAAGTTTGATTATAAGAATAAATACAAATCCTATAAAGAAACCAGGGATCTGAACGATTGCAGGAACCCTTGCCTGGATCAGATCATTTACCATAAAGCTTCCGTTTGCATAATAAAAACCAATTGCTACCAAAAGTGTCATAGGCTCATAACACATCATCTGTAAAAGCTCACGCTGAGCACCCATGATACTGTAAGGACCATTAGTAGAAAATGCAGCCATAACCATAACAACTTCGGCCATTGAAAGAGCAAAGAAAACCAAAAGCATATCTCCGCCTGCAAAGAACAATGTACCTGTAAAGATTGTCATGATAAGGTAACCTGTAACAAACAAAACCTGAATGCTGTTAACAACGGTTGTCTGCTTGTTAAGAAGCTTATATACATCGTAAAATGGCTGGAAAACCGGAGGCCCCTGTCTACCCTGCATACGAGCAGAAATAACACGGTCTACTCCTGAAAGAAGTCCTCCAATAAGTGGTGCCAAAATAATATAAAGTACAGCCTTAAGTATGATCATAGACATTAGAAAGCACCTCCAACAACAATGATAAGCATTACTGCAACAAGAACAGTAGCTATGTAAATACAAGGTTTGAGAAGTTTCTTTTCACCAAAGTAATCTGTCATATACCAGTTAGACATATAAAGAGCTCTCTCTTTTCCAAAAGAGTCAATATAGTGTCTGTCATCTCCTGCATTAACACCTGCAACATAAGACATTGTCATCTTGGAATTCTTACCAATTGACAAGAATCTTGCTCCGATAGGAATCATAAATACCATTGCAACCATTATCATCATGATAATGATATCACTGCCGCCGATAACATCAGGAATACTTGTATGATAAGCCTCATCAAGAATAGGCTGAATCATATGACCTGACATCCATGGAAATGCGAAGCACATGATAACAATAAGAGATGTTAATGGGAAAATAGATACCATTTCACTTCTGGGAGTTGTATCTTCAAGCTCAAATGACTGGTGAATAACTGTACAGATCTTACCAAGCCATTTTGCCCAGTAGAACAATGTACTTCCTGAACCAAAAACAAGGAAAAGAACAAGCCATACTGAACCTGAATCAACGAATGATTTAAGAGCAGCCCACTTTGAAACAAGCATTCCAAATGGAGCCATGAACATTCCACAAATACCAATGATCATAATGAAAGCAAGTCTTGGAAGCTTGATGATAAGACCATGCATATCCTCGATATCACGGCTGTGCATACAGTTCTCGATATCACCAACTGTCTGGAACAGAAGTGACTTAGAAACAGCATGGAACAAAACAAGCATTACAGCAGCCCAAACACCTTCAGTAGTACCGGTTCCGGCACAGGCTGTAATAAGTCCAAGGTTTGAGATTGTTGAATAAGCAAGAACCTTTTTACCATCACTAACTGTAATAGCAAGAAGTGATGCTGCAAAGAATGTGAAACCGCCAATAACGGTTATCATGATTCCGGTAAGAGTTCCAGCCATGACAGGTGCTACTCTGATGAGCATATACACACCAATCTTTACCATCGTAGCTGAGTGAAGAAGCGCACTAGATGGTGTAGGTGCAACCATGGCGCCAAGAAGCCATCTTGAGAATGGGAACTGTGCACTCTTTGTCAAAGCTGCAAATGCGAATAATGTTACAGGCACAATGACAATAGCTGGTGCTGAAGTATGTGTAACCTGGCTGAGATTAGAAATCTGTAATTCCGGATTTAAATTGCAGTACAAAAGACCTGCAGCAAAACCACATCCACCAAGAAGGTTCATCCACAGAGCTCTGAAAGAATTGTCTACAGCTTCCTGTGTTCTTGTATAACCAATCATGAGGAATGAACATACACTTGTGATCTCCCAGAAGAAATAGATCCAGCCAAGATTATCAGAAGAAATAAGTCCGAACATTGCACCAAGGAATACAAACATAAGAGCAAGGAAATAATTAGAACGATCCTGCACATCTGTGTGATGATGATGATAGTCCTTCATATATCCTGATGCATAGATGCAAATAAGAATACCAACAATACCTACGATCAGATACATAACAGCTGCAAAAGTATCAATACGAATATGTGTATTGCCCTCTACAGCCTTTCCTGTAAGATCCATCCAAAGTACCGGAATGGTTCCAACAAGAGAAAAGATAATAGCATAATACTTTTTGTATTTAATGCTAAGAAAACATACAAGACCCATAAGGAAAATCTCGCCGGCAATAACGAGCATATCAGGCACATGCGTGTGTTCCAGGTATACAAACCGGGATGTATCCCCGGATGTAAGAACATTAACAGCAACATAAATAGCAGTTACCATAATTGAAAATCCGCCAATTATAATAACTGCGCTTCTCAAAGGACTTGCCTTTTTAAGAAAACCTATGATCACTGCCATTAAAAAAGGAAATAAGATAAGAAAGTTTACTGCATTTAACATAGTAATAGCCAAGGTATTTCACCCCTTTCAAATGCTTTTTCAAATTTTTTTAGCTCATGAATTTTTTAAGAATTTATCGATGGCGTCATTTAACTCATTGACAGCATCTTCATCTCCATCCTGAACCGCATGAACTATACAATGACTTATATGCTCTTTAAGGAGCTCTTTTCCGCAGCCGTTAATTGCCGACCTTACAGCTGCAAGTTGGATAAGTACTTCAGTACAATCCTTGTCATCTTCAACCATCCTCTTTACGGACTCCAGATGTCCGATCGCTTTTGACAGACGGTTTACAATAGCTTTCATTTTTGCGGGATCATGGTGATGATTATGGGTATGAGAACTCATAAAAAACCTCCAAAAAACAATGTGCGTTTTCGTTAATTTTTTGACTTTTGATTACAAGCTAATATAAAAGTCCAACAAAACCGCACATCAAGCCGAAATTTATTATATTTCTATCCGCAAAAAAAATCAATAAAGATTATCTAACATTTCTTATAATCTTATATAAAAGATTATACAAAATTTTAGCCTCATCTTCAGACAATTTTACACATGAACCAATTGATGAAGGTATGCTTATCGCTTCATCTTTAAGCTTTTCACCATCCGGAGTAATAGAAACGACAAGGTTTCTCTCATCTTCACTGGATCTTTCCCTTGTAATATAGCCCTTTGACTCAAGTTTTTTTAGTACAGGAGTAAGTGTACCGGAATCAAGATAAAGGCACTCTCCTAAAGTCTTAACATTAACTGTTTTTTTCTCCCACATAACCATCATAGTAATATATTGAGTATAAGTAAGGTCAATCCTGTCAAGATAAGGTTTATACCTTCTGATTATTTCCTTTGAACATGCATATAGAGGAAAGCAAAGCTGATTTTCAAGCTTTAATGATTCATATTTTTCTTCATTATCTGTCATAAATAAACTCCTAAATATAATTTTATGCTATTTAATTATACATTATTATTCAAAAAATACTAATTATTTTTTCAAAAAAATAATCTGAAATTTAAGTTCTATAAATCTAAACAATTTAGTAAGGTATCGCATAAATGGTTCTGTTGCAATAGCAAATAATACAAAAAGCATTATACAAGGTTTTGATACATAAGAAATTGAAAACAGATCATTAAAGAATATTGCTCCCAACACAAAAACTATCATGCAGCCAATTATTACTTTAAGTCTGTAATTATTTAGTGGCGACGAAATATTTGCCAGAATAATAAAGCCAACTATAGCCAGAAGGAATGTTGCCGCTACAGATACATCGGTCTGTTCTACACCAAAAGTATTGCTAAAAACAACAAGAGCTGCTATTGCAAAAAAATCAGTAAGTGCCGCAGGCATCGCCTTAAGCAAAACCTTAAACAGGAAATGTCCTTCTATCTTTTTATTATTGGGCTCCATAGCCAGAAAGAATCCCGGAATTCCAATATTCACGAGGCTTACAATAGTTATCTGCGATGGCTGCAAAGGATATACCAATACATTTATAATTGAAAAAACAGCAAGTAAAAGCGAGAAAATGTTTTTAACCAAAAACAACGTAGCTGTTCTTTCAATATTATTAATATCTCTTCTACCCTCTGCAACTATTTTAGGCATATGTGAAAAATCACTATCAAGGAGTACAACCTGTGCTGCCTGTACAGCTGCTTCAGAACCAGATGCCATAGCGACTGAGCAGTCTGCATTTTTCATAGCCAGAATATCATTAACTCCATCACCTGTCATAGCAACAATATGGCCATCTTTTTTTAGTGCTTTTACTATTTTCTGCTTCTGCTCCGGTGATACTCTTCCAAACACAGAATACTCTCTTACAGCTTTGGGAATATCACTGTCATCCAAAGTACTTGCGTCTACATATTTATCATAGTTTTTTACTCCCGCATTTTTGGCAACCTCAGAAACAGTAACAGGATTATCTCCTGATATCACCTTCACATCCACACCTTGTTTATCAAAATATTTAAATGTCTCAAATGCAGCTTCCCTTATAGGATTTTTAAGGGTTATAAATAAAAGCGGATGCGTAAGACGTCCGTCAAGAACATCTCCCGTCTCACCATCATATTGGGCAAAACACAAAACTCTAAGTCCCTTTTTGGCATAACACTCAATCATATCCTGATATGAAGACATTTCTCCTTTTAACAAAAACTCAGGCGCTCCCAAAACATATCTTGCATCATCAAATTCGACACTACTGTATTTATATTTTGAAGAAAAAGGCTGAAAAGAAACACAACTTCTGCTAGTTGTAAAACCAAAATACTCTTCCAGAGCATGCATTGTAATATTATCATCAGGAAGACATCCCAAATATTCGGAAAGCAAATTACAATAGGTATCTAAAAGCTGTTTATCTTCTCTGGATCCTGATGAGAGAATTGCTTCTGCTACAAGCATATCGTTATCTGTTATTGTTCCGGTCTTATCTACACAAATTGTGTCAACATGTGCAAGTGTTTCGATACTCCTCATGTCATGAAGCATTACTTTCTTTTTAGCAAGTCTGACAGTGCTTAGACCAAGTGTTATGCTAAGCAAAAGATATAGTCCTTCAGGTATCATCCCGATAAGAGCAGCAACTATAGAAGGTATGCTTTCGGAAAAAGAATTCCCCTGAATAAATACACTTTGGCAAAAAAGCGCTATACCAATAGGAATAATAAGAAGTCCTGCAGCTGCAACAATATAGTCAATCGCTTTTACCATTTCTGATTTCGATGCTTTAGTCATGTTTTTGGCTTTCAGCATCAGCTTTGATATATACGAATCAGCCCCAACTTTTGTGAGCTTTGCTATACATTTTCCGGAAACAACAAAACTACCGGACATAAGTTCACTGTCTATTCCTTTGCTTATCTCATCAGCTTCCCCCGTTAAAAGAGCTTCATTAACAGAAACTTCTCCCTCAACAACAATTGCATCAGCACATATCTGATTTCCGGATGAAAGGACAACATAGTCACCCACAACAAGCTTATCAATCGGGATGGAAGTCTCTTCTCCATCTCTTATAACAACAGCTTTAGACTGATTTATTACTTTCAGCTTATCAAGTACTTTTTTGGCTTTTATTTCTTGAAATATTCCAATTAACGAATTACATACTATAATCGGCAGAAAAGTAAGTGAATTAAACGCACCTGATAAGATAAGTAATATTGCCATAATAAAGAAAATCAGGTTAAAATATGTGAAAACATTCTCTTTAATGATATCCACTGTTGTCTTTGCAGTATTATCAACTTGAATATTGCCTTTTCCGGAAACAAACAGTTCTTTTGCTTTTGCAGAACTAAGGCCATAATTTGTATTATCCATTTTGTAATCCCCATTTACAAAAAATCCCCGGAAAGCATGCTATCTTTCCGGGGTTAATATTACTTAAGATTATGAGACATATTCTTGATAGGAATATTAGCATATAAAGCCGGAACAGTTTTGCCATCATTTGTTTCTGTATCAACATTTGTAATATTGATATCTATTCCTTCCATATCAATTTCTGCATATTTTGAAAGTACTTCTATGATATCACTTCTGATCTTCTGAAGGATTTCAGGTGAGCATGACGCGCGATCAGAAACAAGAACCAGTTTAAGACGATCCTTAGCAACATCACTGGAAGATTTTTTCTTGAAAATATCTGATATCTTCATAAAGATTCCCCCTCTTATCATTTTTTCTTAAACCAAGAAAAAATTCCTTTCTTTGGATCCAAATCAAGAAATGGTACTTGTTCTCCTTCAATTCTACGACAAATATTCATGTAAGCCTGTCCTGCAAGTGAACTATCACCAACAAGTGGTTCACCGTTATTTGTAGCTACAACAATACTCTCATCATCAGGAACCTGACCTATAAGATCAACAGCAAGAATATCAATAACATCATCAGCTGACATCATATCGCCGCGCTTAACCATATCCGCACGTAATCTATTAACAATAAGATGTGTCTTCTTGATTTCATTAGCCTCTAATAATCCAATGATTCTGTCTGCATCACGAACAGCAGATACCTCAGGCGTTGTAACTACGAGTGCTCTGTCAGCACCTGCAATGGCATTTTTAAATCCCTGTTCTATACCTGCAGGGCAATCAAGAATTACATAATCAAATTCTTCCTTCAACTCTTCTGTGAGTTTTTTCATCTGCTCAGGAGTAACACTTGTTTTGTCCTTAGTTTGAGCTGCCGGCAAAAGAAAAAGATTCTCATATCTCTTGTCTCTGATAAGAGCCTGATTGCGCTTACAATTCCCTTCGATTACATCTACAAGATTATAAACTATTCTATTCTCAAGACCCATTACTACATCAAGGTTTCTAAGTCCTATATCTGTATCGATAAGAACAACCTTTTTATTAAGCTTTGCTAAACCTGTACCAATATTGGCAGTAGTGGTTGTCTTTCCAACACCACCCTTGCCTGATGTAACTACTATGACTTCTCCCATATCATTCCTCCAATTATTATTTGTTCAACTGTCTTAAAAATGCCGGACCATATGATGTTTTAACTATATGGCCGTTTTCAATATATGCCACTTCAGGCTCATTGCTTTTACTATCAGCATTTGCCAGTAGTTTTTTCTTTCTCAACCTGAATTTTGTACTTTTTTCAGCATCAGGTGAAATAGCAATCGAATCAGCAATCCTAACCTGCAAAGGATTCAAATCAAGCGCCATAACAAAAGCATTTTTATCTCCACCTGCGCCAGCGAAAGCATTTCCTCTAAGTTCACCTAATATAAAAATACTTCCATAAGAAACAACACTTGCGCCAGGTTTAACATCACCAAGTATAACTACATTCTGCTCACAGGATATATCCTGTCCTGATCGCAGGTTTCCATTATAGATCAAAGCATTATTACTATAGTCATGCACAATCTGCTCAACAGTTTCTGAATCTGCAGATACATTTTCCTCAACTGATTCCTTATCTGGAGAATTGACGGATTCAAATAATCTCTTCGCTTCAGATTCTTCATCTATAACACAAACAATTCTTAATTGTGAATGTTCTGTAATAATATTTACTATTTCATTTTCTTCCTGTTCAGAAAGTCTACGGCCTCTCACTATAAGTCCCATAGCGTTATGGCCTAAAAAGCCGGATGCCTCTTCAAATCTTTTAGCAGCCTCAACTTTTATATCTTCAAATGGCGTTTCTTTATCAAGAACCAGTATTATTCCTGATTTGGTGCCCTTTATCGTAACAGCCTGATTCAATATTTCACCACCAATCTATCAAAAATTCATACCTATACAGTATAAAACATTAGTTCTTAAAATCAAAGTACGAATTTACGTCCACAAAAGGTTAATAATCAACCAATAAATAAAATGAGCCTGGTTTCCGTTCTGAATTAGAATAAAAGAAACCAAGCCCATTAGTTTTATTAAATAAAAAGATTAGTTAATTCCAGCTGCCTGCTTAGCAACTTCTTCAGCGAAGTTTTCGTTCTTCTTCTCGATTCCTTCACCAGTCTCAAAACGAACAAATCTCTTGATAGAAAGCTTAGCATTGTTTTTCTTAGCAACCTGCGCAATATACTGACCAACTGTCTGCTTTCCATCCTCTGCTCTTACATATACCTGCTCATTAAGGCAGATCTCCTTAAGCTCTTTGTTAAGACGTCCGATAAGCATCTTCTCGATGATTTCCTGAGGTTTTCTCTTTCCTTCTGGAAGTTCTTCATTCTCTTTAAGAGCCTGAGCAAGAAGAATTTCCTTCTCATGATTTCTGTATTCCTCAGAAACGTCTTCAGAAGCAACATACTTAGGGCTAAGAGCTGCAACCTGCATAGCTACATTCTTAACAGCTTCTTTGATGTCATCATTAACAACATCTGTCTCAGCCTCAACGATAACAGAAATTCTACCATTACCGTGAACATAAGGAACTACGATACCGTTTGAAGCAACAACTTTTTCAAAACGTCTGATGCTGAGTTTCTCACTGATAACTGCTGTGATTTCAACAAGAGCATCATTAACAGTCTTAGACTCATCAAGATTCCACTTTTCAGCAAGGAATGATTCCATATCCTTAGCATCTGAATTAACAGCCTGTGTTGCAACTGCCTCAACAAATGCCTGGAACTTATCGTTCTGAGCAACGAAGTCAGTCTCAGAATTAACCTCTACAACTGCTGCTGTTGTGTCATCCTTAACAGCAATTCTTGTAAGACCTTCAGCTGCAATTCTGCTAGCTTTCTTCTCAGCCTTCATGATACCATTCTTTCTAAGGTATTCTACTGCTGCGTCCATATCTCCGTTAGTCTCTGTAAGAGCTTTTTTGCACTCCATCATACCTGCGCCAGTTGACTCACGAAGCTCTTTAACCAATGCTGCTGTGATAGCCATTAATTTATCCTCCGATGTTTTATATTTATTCAAATTCGCAGCCAACCAAAAATGATTGACTGCGTTTTAATTCCATTCAAAAACAGATTACTCTGTAACTTCCTCAGCCTCTACAGCTTCTTCTGCAACATAGTTAGCTGCTGCATCAGACTCTGCCCCCTGATTAGCTTCGATAACAGCATCTGCCATCTTGCCAACAATAAGCTTTACAGCTCTGATAGCATCATCGTTACCAGGAATGATGTAGTCAAGTTCTTCAGGATCACAGTTTGTATCGCCGATACCGATAAGTGTGATTCCAAGTGACTCTGCTTCCTGAATGCAGATTCTTTCCTTCTTAGGATCTACAACGAAGATAGCATCAGGAATTCTCTTCATATCTCTGATTCCGCCAAGATTAGCCTGAAGCTTTGTGAGCTCTTTCTTAAGCTGAGCAACTTCTTTCTTAGGAAGAACATCAAATGTTCCATCTTCCTGCATCTTCTCGATAGCTTTCATTCTTGCGATTCTGCTCTGGATTGTCTTGAAGTTTGTGAGCATACCACCAAGCCATCTCTCATTTACATAATACATTCCGCAACGCTCAGCTTCAGTCTTAACTGCATCCTGTGCCTGCTTCTTTGTTCCAACAAAAAGGATAGTTCCACCCTGCTGTGCAATTTCAAATACAGCCTTATAAGCTTCATCAACCTTTACAACTGACTTCTGAAGATCGATAATGTGGATTCCATTTCTCTCTGTGAAGATGTAAGGAGCCATTTTAGGGTTCCATCTTCTTGTCTGATGTCCAAAGTGAACACCTGCTTCAAGTAACTGTTTCATTGATACAACGCTCATGTTATTACCTCCATTTGGTTAAAATCTTCCGTATACTCCTGGCCGTAGTTCCCATCCGCGCGTTATCAGACAGGCGGCTCCCGATCAGATCAGCACTCTGCTGACACCATATCAGGAATTAAATATACGTGCATATTTTGGTTACTGCCAATCGGCAGCCTGTGCAACAAGGCATAATACCCCCATCCACACAGCTTTATAATATTATCATAGACAAAAATATAATTCAACACAAAATTAATAAAAAAACCCATTTCATATGAAACAGGTTTTTGTTAATTATTTTGTTATAATAGCAGCAATTTCTGCATAAGTAGCATTTGCAGGTATCACTTTTGTTCCGGATCTGATCAGTCTGTCTTTTCCATTTTCCACAAGATATTTATTAAACACAGTGGCATTATCTATAACGCCTTCGTTATACAAGACAATTGCAACACCATCAGATCCAAGTCCACTGGGAATTGTAACTGTTTTTGTTTCCGTATTTAACGAAACACCATCAGTATTTTGTGTAGCATAATCCTGATTTGTATTATCTATATTTGCATTTTCTGTATTTGTGTCCTTTACCTCCGGAGCACTTACAGCTTCTGAAGCAGCATCCTCTTCAATATCTGTAGTTGATATAAGCGTACTTGAAGCTTCGGCTGAATCCGTAGCCGGTCTGACACCTGATTTTACGGCTGCAAGATCACTTACCGGTTTATTGTCTTTTGTTGATGATTCAGAAGCACTTTCAGCAACTGCTTTCTCCTCAGTTTTCTTAACTTCTGTTTTTTCCTTTTCTTCAACCACTTCAGAAACAGATTCACTTGCATAAGCGACTGTTTCGTCGACTTTTTCAAATATTTCTTCTCCTGCTTCATCCAATGCCTTAACGGATGAAGACGCATAAGATGCCGCATCATTATTTGCCTCTCCTGAACTTGCTGTAAGTACACCACCTTCTGTCATTCCAAGCTCTTTTGCTCTCTCAATTACCTGAGCATCACTTATGGTGGCTTTTCTGCCTCCCAGTGCAAATCCCATTATTATCGCTGTGAGAATAACTCCAATTCCTATACCCCGAAGATAATATTTCAAATTCATTCCCCTTAACTTCCTTATTTTACTTTCCTGTGTTTATTCGAAAGGTCAATAACTAATTTAACTTCTCCTATACCAAGACCAAGTTCTCTGGCAATAACCATATTGGATTTTCCTGCCTTATGCATTTCTATTATTTGCTTATTTTGAGATGCAGGATCAATCGCTGTAAGCTCCCTCATATTTCTATCCGGATTTGTCGTCTTACCTTCAGATATTGATACAACTTTTGCACTTACTATATCTTTAGGTTCAGATTGCTCTGTACCTGTATTTCCTATAACATGAAGACCTGCAGCCTGTGTTCTTGAAATAAACTGAGCAGGTATCGAACCAAGTTCATTAAGGTCTTTTATATTTCCCTTATCAATATAGCCGCTTTCGACTGAAGGTTTTTTATCAATCTTAGGTGCAGCTACCTGCTTTTCTGCCTTTGGAACAGGAGGAGGTGCACTCTTTTCTTTATAAGGAATCTGTATACCACTCAAAGTATCTTTATCTTCATCCAGGAGAATTGCTCTCAAATGCCTGTCAGGCGTTACAACTTCCTGTATACTTTTTAATGATTCTGCTTTTTCTGCAGCTTCTCGTGCTGTTGCCTCAGCATCCAAAACAGCCTGCTTGGCTTCATCGGTTTTTTTTGCAACTTCAGAGACTACACTTGTAAGATTTTTATGCTTATCATTAAGCATATCGTACATAAACATTACTTCATCATGATTTTTATGGATATCATTTATGACTGTGTCAGAATACTCACCAATAGCAGAAAGCTTTTCGTTAGATATGCGCTCCATCGCGCGTTCCGTTCTATCCAAAGAAATATCAACTGAATCATCAACCATGTTTTCAATGGTTTCTTTCTGATCTTCTACTTCACGACGAACAAGCTCACGAATCTCCCTCTCCATGAGCGATTTCTCCCCTTCATCAATTTCTCTAGTTGCAGGAAGAAGATACCCCAATATGATCGCCGCAAATCCAGCGACAATTAATACGATTTCAGTGATACTTATCATTGTCTCCGCCCACATGCCCCATAAAAAAATTATTTTGATTCGATATTTTATTATAATATAGAAACCTTAAATCTTCAAATCGAATCCCGATGACAATCTAAGATCTACAGGTTTTCCATTTCTGTCCATCATATTACTGGCCATTTTTTCCATTTTTTCAACAGATAATTGCCTCTCTAGAATTGGTTTTTTTTCTTCTTTAGATCCCTTTCTATTCCTTCCGCCATCGCCCATATACTCATTGCTGCCCTTACCCTGGGCATCAGAATTCATCTCGCCTTGGCCTACATCATCTTTTTCATTTACAGAATTCTTTTGATTGTCGACTTGTTCATTGAACTGAGTCTGAAAATTCTGTCTATCCATAATTGGACGTGAATCCTCGGCAGCTTTAACATGGGACACTTCATTGGAAGCTGCAATTACCCCAAAATCAATTCGGTTAATTGACATAAATATTCTCCTCCGTTTGCACCCTCCCCCTTAAATAGGTGCCAGTCTTACATCGCCTTCTTTTACAACAAATCTGCTATACTTCACCGGCTTTTTAACTATCATTGACAATTCCCCAATGTTAACGGTAGTTCCGGGAAATGCAGTCCCTTCAACAATAACCTCAGCATCCTTGGATTCCTGTAATTTTTCCATTAGCTGATTATATTCTTCGGAATCATTATTTATATTTGCAGTTAATGTTCTGTTCATCTCAATGAGTTTTTTTACATTTGCAACCTGATCAGGAGAAAACTTAGCTCCAGCCTTAAGCATTTTGCTAAAACCATCGACTGTCGGTTTAATGCTTTCAATATTTTTTTGTGCTGTAGCAATATTTTTCTGAAGTTCTTTGAGACGAAGCTTAAGCTGTGGGTCTGAACCCACATCAATTATAGTATTCGCTCCCATTTCAGATCCAAGGATCTTGGCCGTTACCTTATCAGCAGCTACAACCTTACCACCTGCTATAAAGCCTCTTTTACCAGTGACATTTACTTCAGTTCCGGAAGAGACATTTGAATGAAGTATGCATTCACTAGTAACACTACCCTTTGCTTTTATTGTAGCATTTTCTATAAACTTTGTAACTACGTTTCCGCCGGCAATTATATTTCCTCCGGTTTTTACGCCACACTCCAAAATAACATCAGAGCCTGCATCAAGAGTTGCACCCTCTACAATTCCCTTTATTACAATATTACCTCCGGCTTTAACGGAAAAGTTTGTTGCAACAACCCCTTTTACAACAACACTTCCCTCGTAATCAATATTTCCGGTTGAGACATCAACATTATCAAGCGTAAGGACATCAGAAACAGTAATCTTTCCTTCTTTTATCGTTACATGGCCTGATTTTTCCGCGCGTAACGTCAACTTATCCTCGGATAATACTGTATTTTTTCCATATTTGATAAAAGTTGCTTTAACAGTAGCCGGTTTTATGTTTTCTCCAAAGACATTAACGCCAGGCTCACCAGGGATTTCAGGATGCAAGGTTGCCAGAAGATCTCCTTCATTAACATTATTGATAAGATTCAGATTGAAATAATCAACACTTCCATCTTCACGAAGAGTAGGTTTAGCTCTTAAATTGGTATTAAAATGATATTCAATACTTGCATTTTGTCCTTGCTTAACCGGCTTTCCCTGACAGATAAGTATTTCTTTACAATATTCTCTATGTTCAAAAAATTTTTTAATATTTTCGTCTTGAATACCATAGGTATACTTATTGTACGTCAAAGTATCCCTAAGTTCTTTTTCGGTCAAAAGTTCCGCACCTTCTGTAGGAGGATAAAAAACAGCTGTAACAGTCATATGATCCTTAGAAAGATTAAAACTTACGCTCTCTCTTTCCGGCAGAATCTTAGCCGCAGTAATGATAACAACATCATCCGCAGCCTTTGTTACAGCATCTTTTAAACCAACAACATCATATTGTATTTTTCTGTCTTCAAGATAATCACGGACAAAATTAACATCAAGGGCCTCATCTCCATTTGTTGGAGGAAAAACTCTTATTCCTGTCCCATTATCAGTAATTACCAATTGGAAATAACCATGCATATCAATCCATCCTTATCTTGAGCTTGTTATAATCCCTAAATAGTCCCCCAGCCTTTTTCTCATTTTCTGTAAAGCTTTTGTATGAAGCTGCGAAATTCGTGACTCCGAAACTTCCAACACTTCACTGATTTCCTTCAAGGTAAGTTCTTCATAATAATATAACAGAATCACCTTTTTTTCCTTATCAGTCAAAAGCTCCAATGATTCAGCCAGCATCTTTTTTAGTTCTTCTTTTTCTACCGCATCCTCAGGCTTAACAAAACCAGCAGTGTGATTATTGGCGTCCTCAGTAATGTCAGCTCCCTGGTCCATAAACTCGTTCAAAGACACCACACCGGTAACTTTCATCTGATTTTGCCAGTTTTGGTATTCATCTTCGGTAATATCCATCTTGGCAGCAATTTCCGCCTCCGTGGCCACATGTCCGCTATCTCTCTCAATTTCCCTTATAGCAGCATCTATTTTTTTCTGTCTCTGCCTTATCGTTCTGGGAATCCAGTCCATTTTTCTGATCTGATCAAGTATTGCACCACGAATACGAAGGCTTGCATAAGTCTCAAACTTAACATCCTTCAACAAATCAAACTTGTCTATGGCATCGATAAGTCCAAAAATCCCATAGCCAACAAGATCATCATATTCAACATTAAAACCAAGGTACATACTAAGTCTTCCCGCAACAAGCTTAACTAAAGGAGCATATTCTAATATAAGCTTTTCTCTTACATCAGCAGATTTTGACTTGTTATACTCTGTCCATAACTTATTTCTTGCTGCCTCATCCATGTATCAGATCCCCAAATCCTGTTATTTTATATAATATCTTTTACTTCCAAAGAATCTGTTTTCACACCACTTTCACCATTTGCTTCCGCTTCCATGGCTGCCCTTGATTCTTCTTCCAGTCTTTCAGCTTCCGCTTTTTCTGACATAGCCTTCTCATAATTAATCTCAATAAATCTTGTGATCATTTTTTCAGTTAAAAGACCTATCACAAGAAAGATAACAACCGTGGCGAAAACAATCATGAACCAATCCCTCACGGGATAGTGCTTCAAGTACGAAAAAACAGCAATAATTGACGTACTAAAAAGCACTATAAGCGGAGTTATTATTTTAGTATTAAACTTTTTTAATTCACTATTATCGGTTTTCATATAATCTTTTCCGGTTTTCCAACTGCTCTTATTACATAGTTACCATTTTCCGGATAAAAAATGACCGTTCTTCCGTATGAATCGCCTGTATCCTGAGCAAGAACCGGAATATTGAGTTCTTTCAGCTTCTTCAATGAAGCAGCAACATTTCTGTCACCAACTCTCATAGTCTGAGACGCAGACTGAAATGCAAACATCTGCGCTCCACCGGCAATTTTTGCCACAAGACGTGTTTTACTTGCACCCTTGGCAATAATTTGCCTTACAAGCTCTTCGATTCCTGTATCAGCAAACTTCGGAATATTTGAATTGTTCTTTATCTCCGTTGAATCAGGCAGCATAACATGTGCAAGCCCGCCAATCTTGGTTACAGGATCCCTAATTGCAATTCCTACACAGGATCCAAGTCCAAGTGTAGTAATCCCGTCAGGGCTGACACAAATATTCAGATCGGCCATTCCAACCTTTATTATTTGACTCATAAATAGCCCCTTCGTTAAAATGAAACATCTCCCATTCCAAGTGAAGAGAGAATCTTACTGTAACCATCCATATCAGGTAAAAGAATAAAGTATCCGCTAAGCTTTAATTCATCAAAAAACTGTGTTTCAATCAGCAATATCTTATCTCCCATCATTCCAAACTGAATTGCCGGAACACTGAGTATAGCAGCCGCCATGTCAATAGCAACATAAGGAATGGAAGGAATAAGTTTAAGATTTGTCATCATTGATAGCGAATTAAGGTAAGAGCCTGTAATAATATTACCCACTTCCTTAAGCGCAGAAACTTCAACCTCATCAAAATCCGCCTCTTCCGGCTTTGCACCAGTTCCCATGAGCTTATCTACAAGATGTCTCGCAGCCTGCTTTCCGAGGAGAAACATGATGCTTCCATCAATATCACCTTCTACTGCAAGATAAATACCTGCCATTATTTTCTCAGCTCCACCCATCAGGTCTCCAACATCTTTAAAATCAAGAAGCCTTACCTGTGGAACTGACATATCTACTTTAGTACCTATCATCTGTGCAAGTGCTGTGGTAGCATTACCTGCACCAATATTACCCAGTTCTTTTAATACATCAAAATACTGATTGGATAAATTATCCAAACTCATTTCTCCCATTATTTATCCTCCATCAGCTGGCATTAGCAGCTTTTTCTTTTGCTTCCTTATCAGAAACAACTGCTTCAAGGTCTAAAATAGAAACAAGACCGCCCTCATAGTGGCCAACACCACTTACAAATGAAGTATTTGATTTTGCTTTCTTGTCATCATATCTTACTTTCTCAACATTATTGGAATCGATCGTAAGAACCTGATTTACCTGATCGACAATTATTCCAACAAGGTCGCCCGACTCAGTCTTTAGGATAATAATCCTGGACTTATTAGTAATCTCGTCAGCTGTCAGTCCCATTTTCATACGAACACTCATGACAGGAACTATTTCACCGCGAATATTGATAACACCCTTGAGGTATTCATCAACCTGCGGAACCCTTGTAATCTGCTGCATTCTAACTATGTTGTCAATGAACTTGATGTTGATGCCATACTGCTCATCATCAATTTTTATAACAATATACTGGATAAGTTCTCCAACCTCGGAATTATCTCTAAGTTCGTTCATCTTTTTTCTCCTTTATCAAACTTAAGGTTTAAATCAGAAAATAGAATTAGTATCAAGGATAAGAGCAATCTCGCCATCGCCAAGGATTGTAGCTCCGCTGATAAGCTTACATTTATTAGTGTACTTTCCAAGAGGCTTGATAACGATTTCCTGCTGGCCCATGAGTTCGTCAATAACAAGACCTGCAAGCTGGTCGCCCTTTCTGGCAATTACAACAACCATATCCTCTTCCGGGTCCTTAGTAGACTCAGTATCAAGAACTTCGCTTAATCTGATAAGAGGAAGAACACTACCACGAAGGTTGATAACTTCCTTGTTTTCAACAAACTTTATATCTGATGGTGAAACATCTTCTATACTTTGGATAGAATCAAGAGGAATCGCATATTTTTCTTCGCCAATGATAACCATCAATGCCTGGATAATAGCAAGTGTAAGAGGAAGTCTTATAATCCAGGTTGATCCCTCGCCGAGTTTAGTCTTAACTGTTACTTCACCAGAAAGTGATTCAACCTTTGACTTAACAACGTCAAGTCCAACACCTCTACCGGAAATTTCAGATACTTGTTTAGCCGTTGAAAATCCCGGATGGAACAACAGCTCCACGCACTGTTTCTCTGTCAAAAGAGCTGCCTGTTCAGGAGATACAACGCCTTTTTCTATAGCTTTATTCTTAACTGCTTCTGCATCAATACCATTACCATCATCACCAACCTCAATGACAACGCTGTTCCCATCCTGGAAGGCATGAAGGAAAATCTGTCCCACTTCAGGCTTTCCTCGCTGAGCACGAAGATCAGCTGATTCAATACCGTGATCTGCACTATTTCTGATAAGATGCATCAATGGATCACCAATCTCATCAACAACGGTACGATCCATTTCTGTATCCTCACCAGTCATAGTAAGTTCCATCTTCTTGCCAAGAGTCTTATTAAGATCTCTGATCATACGTGGGAATTTCTGAAGTACACTCTCAATAGGAACCATTCGAACTTTCATAACTGATTCATGAAGGTTTGTAGTTACACTCTCAAGGTACTCTATCTGTTCATTTACATTACCATTGCTTACACCAGATGTGTTTGCCGCTGATATAAGTGAGTTTTTAGCAATAATAAGCTCACTTACAAGGTTCATGAGAACATCGAGCTTTTCAATATCAACACGGACAGTTCTGTTTACTACAGGCTTTCCTGCAGGTTTCTTTCCTGCCCCTCCGGCAGCTGCAGCAGCAGGCTTTGCTGCAGCAGGTGCAGCAGGCTTAGTTTCAGCAGGCTTAGTTTCAGCAGGAGCATCCGCAGGTGCATTTTCTGCCTTTTCTTCTGAAGATTTCGCTCCGCTAGGATCAAATTCACCACATTCACAGGTTTCAACTTCAGAAACTGACTTTACTATTTCTTCAACCTTTTCCTTTGACTCATCCGTAATCAAAATCAGACTAAAGGAAAAATCAAATTTTTCATCTTCTATATCCTGGGTATTGGGCTCTGAGCATGCTATTTCACCAATTTCTTCCAACCCCTTAAATACAAGAAAACCTCTGGCAGCTTTAAGAATACACGATTCCTGTATATGTACAGTAACACCATAGATTTTCTTGCCTTGACTTTTAGCTTCTTCCAATGTGGATTTAACAGACGGATCAAGGCGAATAGCCCTGTAATCCGAAGAACCGTCAGCTCCTTCAGCAGGTCCATCAGCAGGCGCAGCTTCAGCAGCCGGAGCACTATCTGCCTTTGCAGGTGCTGCAGCTTGTCCGCCGCCACCACCATTTCTGATATCTGCGAGAGATTTTATGATATCCTGATGTTCATCAGTACCCTCGTCCTGATTCTCGGTGATATTGTCTACATATCCCTGAATTGCATCAAGACATTGAAGAAGAACATCGATGTCGGCAGATTTGATCTTTATCTTACCGCTACGAACATCAGAGAAAACATCCTCCATATCATGAGTAAGATTCTGCATCCTGGTATAGCCCATTGTTCCGGCCATACCCTTCATAGAATGGGCAGAACGGAAGATTTCATTAATGCAATCTTCGTTCTCAGGATCCTGCTCCAAAGTCATAATGTTATCATTAAGTGACTGAAGGTGCTCCTTTGCTTCATCGAGAAAGACACTTAGATACTGGGAAACATCCATAACAACTTTACCTCCATATTTAAAAGTGATAGGTCTTTCAAAAGTATGCTTTTATTATCGCATACTTTTGAACATAATATCGGCTTTTTGAATGGAGGAATGCAGAAAAAAAACTTAAAGAAGTATTAAAAGATTATGAAAACCCTCAATTCACACCGACATTCATTATTATTTCCTGGGCTACATTCTCAAGTTTAACAACCTGATCAACCAGTCCAGCGGTTGCTACAGCTTTGGGCATTCCATAAACGGTACAGGTACTTTCTTCCTGTCCGATTACATGAACTTTCTTCTTGGATTTTAAATTCTTGATTCCTTCTGTTCCATCAGCACCCATTCCGGTAAGGACCACGCAACAAATTTCGTCGTAATCTGAATCCATCAAAGACTCATACATAAAGTTAGCGCAAGGTCTCACTCCTTCTCTGGTAGGACCATCAACGTAATGAATTACACTCTTTGATCCATTCTTTACAATATGCATGTGCTTGCCACCTTTTGAGATATAAACACATCCAGGAGCAAGAACATCCCCTTCTGCCGCCTCTTTAACAGTTACCTCACTTAGAGAATCAAGTCTCTCAGCAAGAGAAGCCGTAAAGCCTTCCGGCATGTGCTGAACAAGAACAACAGGTGCTTTAAGATTTTTAGGAAGCTTGGGTATTACAGATTGAAGAGCCCTTGGGCCGCCTGTTGACGACGCAATCGCAACAATCCTGTTACCTGTAATCTTACTTGCTGATTTGCTCACAAGTTCGACTACTTTTCTCGATTCCTTTACTTCCTCAATAGAAAAATTCTTTGCAGGTAGCGGTGCTCTCGAGTTTGCTACTGCTGCAAGAGTTTCAATAAAATGTTTGGTAAAATCTTCACCACGACATTCTGATGCACGGTCTGGCTTATGGACAAAATCAAGTGCTCCTAAATCAAGTGCATCCATTGTAACCTTTGCACCCTCTTTAGTATCTGTACTAGACATCATGATTTTAGCCTTGATCTTATTCTTTTGAAGCTCTCTTAATAATGTAATCCCGTCCATCCTTGGCATATTGATATCAAGAACGACAGCATCATAACTATTCTTTTTAAGAAGTTCCAGACCTTCAACTCCGTCTTTGGCCTTATCAACCACCTGGAATCTTGAATCTGAATTAATGATATCACTTAGAACAGTTCTCATGAGTGCAGAGTCATCAATAATCAAAATTTTTTTCATAATTAAGTTTGCTTCTTTCTTATTTTTCGTTCTTCCTCGAAGATAAAATGTATAATATCTTCTCTGGAAGTCTCATCAATGAACAGATACTGAATACGATGCTCATAAAGTCCAGGTCTGTTTTCAAGCTCCTGAACTTTTAATACATTACATATCATTTCATAATCATTAGCATTTGTAGCACCCGGGAGTTTATATGAGCAGTAAATCGTATCTTCTTCTTCATATTTGAAGTTAGCAACGAACCGTAAACCACCACCGCTTATGTCTACTACAACAGCTCTTTGAAGATGTTCACCCGGATCAACAAGATATTTTCTGTTCTTCTCAAATGCTTCCAATTCTTCTTTGGTGCAAATTCTTGATTTTAATTCCAAAGCGCAACTGAATCTGTAATACTCTCTTCTTTGAAGCTTCTGTAATTCAGATGTCAGATCTAAAACAAGAATATACATATTGTCGCTTCTATATCTGTCGACAATTTTTGAAAAGCATTGGAATAACCCCTTATTACTGTAAAAGCATAAACTATACTCACCATCAACAGGCAGAAGTACCAGCTTTCCCTGTTCGAATGGCATTAATACCTCTATCATGTCATCAGAAGTTACATCCATCACTTTACTCATATATATGTGCTTGGTTCTTGAATCGTCTTCCATCCAAACCTTACCAGTAGCCTTTAACTCTACTTTATTTCCAGGCGAAATATAATCACTAAGCATTGAATAGTTATCTCCAATCATTGTGTATTTTGTATGCTACCAATACTATTCGGACTTGCCGAAGGCACTGTGCTAAGTTTTCTTCCTGTAATAATATGTGAAAAGAAAGCCGCCATTCCTCTTGGCTTAATAAGTGCTGCATCATCAGGATTCATGAGCTGTGAAGCAATTGCCTCAAATGCTTTCGTCGATTTTGCATTTGGATACTCAATTGATACCGGCGACTGTTGCATTACACTTCTTGCCAACATCTGATCCTGAGGTATTGCACCCATGTAATTTAATGGCAATTTCAAATATCTTGTAACAACAGTGTTTAATTTGTTAAAAAGCTGGTGTCCCTCATCTTCAGATGTTACTCTGTTTGACACCACTTTTACCATAGTGTCCTCTCTGGAAAATCTAGGTGATTGATTAAGGGCCTTAAGTAGTGAGTAGGAATCCGTTATGGATGTAGGTTCCGGAGTTGTCACCAAAATAATTTCTCCACTTGCAACCAAAAATTCCATAACTGCATCAGATATTCCCGCGCATGTATCTATTATTATTATATCAGCTATTGCATCAAGTTCAGCCAGGTTAACAATAATATAAACCAAATAATCCCGGCTTAGGTTATACATTCCAGAGATTCCTGAGCCTCCAGATATAAATCCGACATCTTCAGGCCCCCAGGTAATAATATCCTTTATATTCTTACCTTGGTAAATCAAATCACACAGATTATGCTTCGGAACAGTTCCGAACATTATCTCAATATTGGCAAGTCCAAAATCTGCATCGAGAATTATAACCCTTTTTCCCATTCTCTTGAACTGGATTGCCAGATTAATAGCAACATTCGACTTACCAACTCCCCCCTTGCCACTCGTAACAGTTATTATTCTGGCAAGAGGTCTAACCGGCTTACTGGAATTCTTTATTATATTTCTAAGCTGTTGTGCCTGATCCATAATTTACCCCAACGTCGAACTACTCACTTACCACCTAGCAGATGTTTTACGATCTTTTGCGCGTCAAACACTGCTATATCATCAGGAACATTCTGACCATTTGTTATATAAGCAACTGGAGCACCAGTATGCATCCTAACATTATAAAGATTTCCCTTAGCACCGGTTTCATCCATCTTTGTGAATATAAGCTTGTAAGTCACCATTTCTGAGTACGCATCAGCAATTTCAATTAGATCTCTGTATTTCGTTGTCGCAGATAAAACAAGGAAATTCTCACATTCAATTATGTCTTCCAAAGCTCTGATATAGCTCTCAACATCCTGTTTAAGTTCATCATTGTGGAGCGAATGCCCTGCTGTATCAACCATGATGTAATCATAATCCTTAAAATCTTCTACAGCCTGCTTCATTTCATCTACTGAATAGATAACCCTGAATGGTATTTCCAAAATCGAAGCATATGTGCGAAGCTGTTCAGCAGCAGCAATTCTGTATGTATCAATAGTTAAAACAGCTACTTTCTTTTTCTGCGGCACAGAAAGTTCAGAAGCAAGTTTCGCAATCGTAGTCGTCTTTCCTACTCCGGTGGGACCTATAAATATTTCTGCCCGAGGACCTGATTTTTCCAAATCAATCGGTTCTGATTTTCCGAACTTCAGAACCATCTTCTGATAGACATTTGCAAGAGCATAATCAAAAGGAAGACCTGGTTTGCTTACTTTTTCAACTTCATCAGTCAACTGATTGACATATATCTCATCTACCTCGTTTTCGATAAGAGTATTATAAAGAAGTTTGATAAAAGAAAGCGTTTCCTCAGAAACAGCAGCTTTTTGCGAAGTTTTTACCGCAGTATCTTCTGCTTGATCCGGAATAGGTTCTGATACATCTCTTTCGGATTTTAGAAAGTTCTTTTCAAGTAATGAACTTAAATTATCAAGTTTCTCCTCTATAGCACTATTATCCTCTCTAATATCTTTGTCTTCCCTAAGTTTTGTTGCATTAAGCGTCGCAGCAGCAATTGTATCCCTTTGGCTATTCACAACCATATCTTTATGCAAAGGAACAGATCTGACCACCGGCATCTCCGGCTCATCTTCAAGAGCTACTGTAACTTCAATTTTTTGAGACTTAAAAAATGAAAAGAAGCCTGTCTTTTTCATGGGTTTAACATTCATAACAACAATGTTAGCCCCAAGCTCCTTTTTCGCCTCTTCTGTAGCCTCATTCTCTGTTTTTCCAACATACTTTTTAATAATCATGTTATGCAGTTACCATCCCTACAGATTGTAATTCAACGTTAGCCTCAACTTCGTTATAAGAAATAACAACCAAATCCTTGTAATAGTCCTCAGTCATCTTCTTAAAATACATCCTGACGATAGGCGAAGCCATTATAATTGCCTGTTTACCGGCTTCCTCAAGTTTTCTTACCTGCTCACCAACAGAATTAAGAATTGACTTTGTCCTTGCCGGATCAAGAGTCAGATAAGCGCCAGTTTCAGTTTGTTTTACACTGCTCATGATTTCCTGTTCAATTTTGGGATCAAGTGTGACAACACTTGTTGTCTCACCAGGCATAAAAAACTTATTTGAAATTGCCCGCTTAAGTGACTGTCTCACATACTCGGTTAATATATCCGGATCATGAGTAGATGGGGCAAAATCTGCCAATGTCTCAAAAATTGTAACAAGATCACGAATGGAGATGCCTTCTTTTAACAGATTCTGTAAAACCTTTTCAATCTCACCAAGGCTCATAAGTTTAGGAACAAGTTCATCAACCAGAGCAGGATTATTTTCTTTGAGATTATCAACAAGATTCTGAACATCCTGTCTGGTCATAAGTTCAGCAATGTGTTCCCTTATGATCTCTGTGAGATGCGTAGCTATAATAGACGGAGGATCAACTACTGTATAGCCAAAGCTTTCTGCCCTCTCCCTCTGTCCTTCAGTAATCCAGATAGCAGGCAGATGAAACGATGGTTCAAAAGTTGGAATACCAGTTATTTCTTCCTCTACGTGTCCCGGATTCATAGCCATGTAATGGTCAAACAAAATTTCTCCATCACTTACCTGTATACCTTTAATTTTAATGATATATTGATTAGGATTCAACTGAATATTATCGCGAAGACGAATAATTGGTACAACAGTACCCAGTTCAAGCGCTACCTGACGCCTTATCATTACTACTCTGTCAAGAAGATCTCCTCCCTGATTGACATCAGCAAGAGGAATAATTCCATATCCAAACTCAAGCTCAATAGGATCAACCTGCAAAAGACTTGTTACATTTTCAGGCTGTCTTATCTCCTCGGCAGCAGCTTCTTCAGTAGCTGTGGCTTCAGATTCAGTCTGAACCTCTTCAATAGTCTGACTTGCCACTCTTCCAAGAAGGATAAAACCAGCTCCAAAAGAGACGTATAAAAGTGTAGGTAAAGGAGAAAAAATGCCAAGGCCTGCCACTACACCACCAACAAGATAAAGAGTCTTGGGAACTCCAAAAAGCTGATTTATGAGCGCATGTCCAAAATCTGCCTCCTTTGACCCCTTTGTTACCAGTATACCTGTTGACATTGAAATCATCAGCGAAGGGATAGAACTTACAAGTCCGTCACCCATAGTAAGAATTGAATAGGTATTTATGGCTGTATTTACATCCATGCCCATTCTAAGAACACCCATAGCAATGCCACCAATAAGGTTAACTGCTGTGATAATAAGACCGGCAGTTGCATCTCCCTTAACGTATTTGGTAGCACCGTCCATAGCTCCGAAAAAGCTTGCTTCTTCCTGAATCTTATTTCTTCTTTCTTTTGCCTCCGCATCTGTTATAGCACCGGTATTAAGATCTGCATCAATAGCCATCTGTTTTCCGGGCATAGCATCAAGTGTAAATCTTGCAGAAACTTCAGCAACACGTTCAGATCCTTTGTTGATTACCATGAGCTGTACAATGATAAGAATCACATATATAATGGCGCCTACAATAAGATCTCCACCACCAACAAACGATCCAAACACCGTAATGACCTGACCTGCACTTCCCTGTGTCAAAATAAGCCTTGTAGAAGAAACGTTTAAAGCAATTCTGAAAATAGTCGTAAAGAGAAGAATTGTTGGAAAAAAAGACATTTGAAGAACTTCTGTTGCAAACATTGCCGTAAACATAATAACGAACGATAAGGACATATCAAATGCCAAGAGTATATCCAACATCCAGTCAGGAAGGGGAATAATAAGCATTACAACAGCCGCTACAATATAGAGAGCGAGACCATAATCATAGACTCTGTTTCTCATCTTGTTCAAATCCATGCCATTATCTCCTTTCCATGAAATATTTTTTATATATGATCATTAGACTTTGCCTTTTAAGTGATATACATAAGCAAGTACTTCGGCAACAGCTTTATAAAGTTCAGGCGGAACAAGTTCTCCGACTTCCACATTCGCATACAGCATTCTGGCCAAAGGTTTGTTTTCAACGATCTCTACGTTGTTTTCTCTTGCAATTTCTTTTATCTTCTGAGCAAGATAATCAGCACCTTTTGCAACAACAATAGGAGCGTCTGCCTCTTCGGCATCATATTTTATTGCAACCGCATAATGAGTAGGGTTTGTTATGACAACATCAGCCTTAGGAAGATTTTGCATCATTCTTCGCTGAGAAGCCTGCATCATTCTTCGCTTCTGAGCGCCTTTAATCTCCGGATTTCCTTCAGAATTCTTGAATTCATCCTTTACTTCCTGCTTAGTCATCATCATATCTTTATTAAATTTGCGTCTTTGATAAATAAGATCTGAAAAGGCAATTATCATATACGCAGCTGCTATTCTAAGTCCAAGGTCTATGATAAGATTTCCCATAAGACCAATAGCCTGTTTAAGCGAAATATCATAGAGTAAAAAAAGTGATTCTTTACGTTTTGAAAAAAATGAAATTATAACAACAGACATAATTGCCAGCTTCAGAATAGATTTCGCAAGCTCAAAGATTTTTCTTGTTGAAATAATTTTTTTCATTCCGGAAATAGGATTAAGCTTGGAAAGTTTTGGCTGAAGCGGCTTTGTTGTTGGCTTAAAACCGACCTGCACAATATCGCAAATTAAAGACACTGTAAAACCAACTATAAAAAACGGTGCACAAAGTATAAGAAGTGTCAGCATTCCATGTATTACAAGGCTGCTAATATATGCAATTGGCAAATTGCCATCATATGTTCTGGCTACATTTGGAATTGAATTGTAAATATATTGAAATGTATTGCTAAATACTTCACCCATGAAACCATATGTAAATCTAAGAATCACAAAAAGCGCAAGAAGACTGAACGCTGTTGCTACTTCCTGACTCTTTGCCACCTGACCTTCTTTTCTGGCATCTTCAAGCTTTTTAGCAGTAGGCTGCTCTGTTTTTTCTGCACCATTTGCATCTTCTGCAAAAAACTGAAGGTCATATGCAATCAATATAGGCTTATATTCAACTACTTTGCATACTGTAAACAAATTCGTTCATCAGCTCCTTAATATTTACATAAATAAAATTAGCTGCATTGTCGAGCATTGTGACAGTTATAAGCATTATTGCCAGGCCAATAACTATTTTTATCTGAATACCAACAGAGAACATATTCATCTGTGGAGAAACCTTCGCAAGAATACCAAGTACAACGTTAGTAATAAAGGTAATAATAAAGATTGGCAGCGCTATTCTGAAACCAATAACAATATAATCTCTCAAAAATGCAACTACTGCATTTAACATCCTGTCTGAATTGATAACGATACCATTTATAGGTATCAGTGAAAAAGAATCTGCAAGAGCTTTCAGAATAAAGTGATACATTCCCGATATAATAAGCATAATTGTTAATACCTGTGCGTAGAATGTACCTGTTATAGTGGATTGTTCATTGGTATTAGGATCAAAAAGATTAACCATTGAAAGTCCAATCTGCATGTCAACGATCATACCTGCAAAATTCACTATCAGAGTACTTAGCTGAACTGCATACCCAAGTAAAAATCCTGCCATAACTTCTTTTAAAACAATAATTGTATATTCTATGGTCGTAACATAATCCGGCGGGTTAAAAGGCACAGCACCATAAATTAAAATCGAAAGCAAAATTCCAAATCCGATTTTTACAAGATTCGGTGTCTGTCTTCCCCCAAAGAAAGGACAGACAAATATAAAACTGGTGACCCTCACTACAACCAGCAAAAATATTTCAAGATCGCCATAACTAAAGGAGTAATCTATCATGTTATTCCTCTACCTAACGTACATTGAAAAATCAGACCAAAGGGAAATAATAAAACCAGATAATTCAGTAAGCATCCAGTTTCCAATGAGCATGATCATCAGAAAAACCCCTACTACCTTAGGTACAAACGTAAGTGTTTGTTCCTGAATTGATGTAACAGTCTGAAAAATTGAAATCACAAGACCTATTATCATTGATGTCAAAAGAACAGGAAGTGACATCTTTATTACAAGAAAAAGTGCACTGTTCATAATTGTATTTATATCTGACAGAGTAATCATAGAGCACCTCCTTAATAAAACGACTTGACCAGATTCCCGATAATAAGACTCCATCCATCTGCCAAAACAAACAGTAAAATTTTAAATGGCATCGATATAGTAGTAGGTGGCAGCATCATCATACCCATACTCATAAGCACCGATGCAACGACCATATCTATAACAATAAATGGAATATATATCATAAATCCTATGATAAAAGCAGTTCTAAGTTCACTTACAATAAAGCTTGGGATCAAAACCACATTTGGGATACTTTCAAGTTCCCCGTCCCATTCAATTCCATCAATCTGCATAAACAAAAGCACATCTTTTTTTAATGTCTGACCGTACATAAAGTGTCTGAACGGCTTCATTGCTGTCTCAAAAAATTCCGTCTGGTCAATCTGGCCTTCTTCAAATGGGACAACAGCAGTATTGTACGCTTCAGTCAGTGTCGGCTGCATTATAAAAAGTGTCATAAACAAAGCAATCCCAATCATCACCAGGTTTGGTGGTGATGTTTGGGTTCCTATGGCTGTACGCGTAAAATGTAATGCAACAATGATTCTTGTAAAGGAAGTCATCATTACAAGAAGAGTCGGTGCAAGAGAAAGAAGCGTAAGAGTTATAAGAATCCTTAAAGCACCATTAACAGACCCATTACCGTTATCATATGTAACTGTAACAGTGTTGGCTATATTCAATTTTTTTAGATCGTCTGGATCTTCTGATGTACCAGGAGGATTTATGTTTGTTCTCTCCTCCTGTGAACCTGTAAGGTGCGTATCCCTGTCTGTAGTCGGATCTGTTGGATCTGTATCAACTACTACTTCTGAAGTAGCATATACCTTTACAGGGACAGAAATAGAAATAAAAGAAATTAAAGCAATAGAAACTAAAGCAGCCAGTATCCCTCTTTTTAGGCTGCTTTTAAAGCCAGTTATTTTATTCCCATCTCCCCGTTTTTTTGTCATTTACCCTTTATCTCGCTTTTGAATTTGTCAAATATCTCCTTAAAGCTGGCATTCTGACTTTCATCATCAGCCAGCTTAAGAGAATCCTTGTCAATTTCACATAGAGCCGTTATCTCATCTTTGCCAACAGCAACAGCCATGTACTTATCTCCAAGCCTGACTATTTGTATATACTTGTTGGTGGTGAGTCTTCCTGTCTCAATAACTTCTATGTTACCAAGATTACTTTTTTCTTTCTGATAACCGGCAAGAAATTTGGTAACATAATATGTCACAGCCAGTATGACAACAAATATTAAGAGAACAGAAATGAACTGAATGTAAGAATCTGCCGTCATTTTTTATCCTATTGAACAATTTCGGTCACACGAACACCGAAACTTTCTTCAATAACTACTACTTCGCCTTTTGCTACAAACTTTCCGTTAACAAGAACATCTACAGGTTCACCGGCAACTTTATCAAGTTCTATGATTGTACCGGGAGCAAAATCAAGAATATCAGCTATAGGTTTTGCCGTTCGTCCAAGCTCTACAGTTACTTCTAACGGCACATCCTTGATGATTCCAATATTTTCTCCACCTGCCATGATTGTAGTTCCACCTGCAAAATTCTGGAACTGAGCAGGCTGAACATTCATATTCATCATTTGTGGCGCCATCATCGGCATTCCCATTTGTGGCATTCCCATTTGCGGCATTCCCATCTGCGGCATTCCCATCTGCGGCATTCCCATCTGTGGCATAGGCTGTCCCTGCATCATAGAAGGATCCATCTGTGGCATTCCGGCAGCATCAGCTCCGGGTGCTGGAGCAGGCGCAGGTTCCGGAGCAGCAGCTTCCTGACCACCATCACCTGAATCCCCTGCAATAACCGTATCCTTCAATGCTTTTGCAAATTCTATAGGGTACAACTGCATCAGAGTTGAGTCAACAAGATCGCCCACCTGCATCTTAAAAGAAATCTTTACAAATGTTCCCGTCAGGAAATCTGCAATATCAGAAGGGTCATCATTGATCATATCCAAAAGTGTTGCCTGAGGCGGGCTAATATCAACTTTCTGGTTGATCATCGTAGAAAGAGATGTGGCAGCAGCACCCATCATCTGATTCATTGCTTCAGAAATAGCTGACAGCTGAAGTTCTCCAACTTCACCATCTGTATTAGTACCATCACCGCCCATCATAAGGTCAGTGATTACCATTACATCGTGTTCCTTAAGAATAAGAATATTTGTACCATCAAGACCAACTGTATATTTGATCTGAATAAATACACATGGTCTCTCATAGTTATTTATAACATTTTCCCAATTAGCCAACTCTACCTGAGGTGTAGTGATGTTAACCTTTTGGTTTACAAGGGAGTACAGCGTTGTTGCTGAAGATCCCATGCTGATATTAGCTACTTCACCAATAGCATCTTTTTCAGAATCGGTTAAAAGCGACTCATCAATTGTACTGCCTCCAACAGGTTGTGCAGCAGCATCTGCTGATGCATCTCCTCCGGAATCGGCAGGAGCTTCCGCTGATGCGTCTTGGCCGCCTGATGAATCCATTCCGGAAAGTAAAGCATTAATTTCGTCCTGAGACAACATTCCATCCATGCTCCTACTCTTCCTCCTCTCTAATAACTGATGTTATTCTGACAGCATATTTATCTTTTGCTGTACCAGGTAATGCCGTAAATTTGTAAATATTTCCTACATATATCTGCATATCATTATTTACTCTGTTATCGAGTCGTATTATGTCACCGGCCTGCAAATGAACAAAATCACTCACAGATACATTACAGCGTCCAAGTATTGCTTTTACCGGAACATCTACATGCTTAACCATGGTTTCCAAAGTATCCTGGTAATCTTCATCATTATTCTTTTGCATCGTAGAAAACCAGAACTTTGTATTCAACTTATCCATAACACTCTCTAAAGTGAAATATGGAAGACAGACATTCATAAGACCTTCTGTATCGCCAATCTTTATATTCAATGTGACGATGGCTATCATATCTGTCGGTGAGATAACCTGTGCAAATTGAGGATTTGTCTCAATTCTTTCCATTACAGGGTTGATGGCAACAACACTTTGCCACGGTTCAACCATAAGCTGCATACATATAGTCACAAGTTTTTCTATTAATGGCATCTCTATGTCAGTAAATGGTCTTGGTTTATCTAAAGTTGCTCCTGAACCGCCAAGCATCCTGTCGATAAAAGAGAAACCGATATTTGCCTGAAGCTCCAAAATAATAGTTCCCTGAAGTGGCAAAAACGATATAACTCCGAGAATTACAGGATTTGAAAGAGCATTACTAAATTCCGAATAAGTTACTGTTTCTGAATTCGCAACCGATACAGTAACATTTTTGCGTAAATATAATGGTAATGTTGTTGATAACAGTCTTCCATAGTGCTCGTAGATCATCTCCAATGTACGAAGGTGCTCTTTGGAGAATTTGGCAGGACGTTTAAAGTCATAATCCTTGACTTTCTTTTCGTCTGATGCCTGCATCTGATCCACATCAAGTTCGCCACTACTTAACGCTGCCAACAGACCATCTATTTCACTTTGTGACATTACTTCACTCAAAATGGATCTCCTTTCTCAGCAAACGAAAGTTTTGTCATAAAGTTTACTGATAAATCGCGGTTATGTTTACATCGTAGATAAAGTTCGAACCATACAGTTCCTGAATAGCTTCAAGTACCTCATCCTTTGCAGGCTGAAGATCACTCTGTAATTCTTCCATAGTTTTATTTGAAAGGATATCAATAACTTTAGCCTTTACAAGATCATTCATACTGGTAAGAGAATCAGAGCTTCCATAAGTTGCAAAATCTGCAGATGCCGTATTCATTGAAAATACAACTTCAGCAACCATATAATGTGCTTTTCCATCAGCACCCGGTTTAAGGCTGATTGTAAGTGAGTTATCACCCGTAAATCCAAATGTAGCTATATTTGCTACGCCAACTGTTCCGGAATTAGATCCGGAGAAACCACCGCCTGATCCACCACTGGCCTCAAGTTCAAGTGCCGCAGCTATATCGGAAATCAGCTTTGCTGTCTGAGAATTAGTAGTCATAACGCTAAGAAGCATAAATCCATTCATAGCAAGATTTACCACAAGAAGCGCCAAAATAATAATCGATAACAGATTTTTTTTCATTTAAAGGTAACCCCCTTTTAATAAGATGAACTTAATGGATTGTAAATCTTTATCTCAACTCTTCTGTTTCGAGCTCTTCCCTCATCAGTAGAATTATCGGCTATAGGATCATATTCACCTCGCCCTGTATGAACAATATTTGAAGGTTCAAGCGTCGTGTTCTCACATAGATACTTGAATATTGCAAGTGCTCTTCCTGATGAAAGTTCATCATTATCGGCATATTTCCCGTTGGAAGACATAGGAACATTATCCGTATGACCTTCAATATCAATTGTTCCTCCAGCGTATGATTCAAGGATCTCTCCTACTTTTTCCAAGACAGGAATAACATCCTCTTTTATTTCTGTCCGGCCTGAATCAAAAAGAATCGACCCCTGAATTGTCAGCTGAACATATTGACTTGTATAATTCATAGAAACTTCGTCTTCAATTTCAGCTTCATCAAGAGCCATTTCAATTTTCTTGGCAAGTTCTTCTGAAGCTTTCATTTGTGCTTCCTGGGCTGCTTCCATAAGTTCTTCCTGATTCATATCACCGACCTCAGTCTCCTCAGATTCAGAATCGGCTCCGGTTTGGGCCAGTCCCATAGAAGTTATGTAACTTGATAATTCTGTGAGCTGAGAAACACCATCTCCAATTAGTGCTCCCTTCCCCAGCGCCATTTCGCCGCCATTAAAAATACCAAATGCCGAACTAAAAGATGCAGCTACCTCTTCAAATTTCGCAGCGTCCATTGTAGCCATTGAAAACAACAGAACGAAGAAACAAAGAAGCAGATTCATCAGATCACCAAAGGTACCCTGCCACGCCGGCAAACCAGGCTTTATTTCCTCAGGTTTCTTTGCCATTATTCTCCGCCTCCATCGCCTGAACCATTCTCAGCTTCATATGCAGCTCTGTCACTTGGTGACAGGAATGATTTTAGCTTTTCTTCTGTAACACGGGGATTTTCACCTGCTTGAATTGACAATAATCCCTCAATAACAATGCTTTTTGCCATATATTCTGCATTATCTCTCGCTTTTAATTTATTCTCAGCAGGATAACAGAACCAGTTTGCAAGAACCGAACCATAGAATGTTGTAATAAGGGCAACGGCCATGGACGGTCCGATTGATGATGGATCTGACATGTTCTGAAGCATAAGAACCAGACCAAGAAGTGTTCCGATCATTCCCCAGGAAGGACCCATGCCTGCAACATCTGCAAAGAATGAATAATTCTCTTTATGTCTCTCTGACATAGCATCAATTTCAGCTTCTAAAATACTTTTTACAAGTTCAGGCTCAGTACCATCTACAATAAGACCAACGCCTTTTTTCATAAATGCATCTTCCAGATTGCTTGCTGCTTCCTCAAGTGCAAGAAGTCCTTCTTTACGAGCTGTATTTGAAAGATCGATGATCTGTTTTATTGTGCCCTTAGTGTCATCAGAGGGCATTTTATAAATTAGGGTGTAAGATTTCAGACCATTAATAAAGCTTGGCATGCTTCTCGACGCCAAAACCGCCATGAAAGCTCCGCCGAATGTGATCATCGCCGAAGGAGCATCAACGAAGTATACGACGCCGGTGATACCGGCTGAAAAGACAATACTCAGAATCATGAAAAGAAAACAAAGACCAACACCAAGTAATGAAGCAATATCCATACTATTTTCCCCTTCATAAAAAATAATCAAAATATCAATTCTATGCCGTTTAATTGATATTTATAACCGCAACATTATTAACTCAGTTTTCTATAATCTTATATATTTCTTCAGGCGATTCCCTTACAATAAGTTTTCGTCCGCTACGTAATATGATTACAGTATCAGGAGTCGCCTCAATAGTTTCTATAGATAAAACATTTAAAAGAAATTTTCGTGTATCCATTTTTGTTAGCTCAATAATACTTTTAGACATCTATTCCCCCGTCAATATCTAAAAATTTCATTGTTTCAAAAATTATTGGCAAATATTGAAATTTAATTACCAACTACATATATTTTATCACTTTTAAAGTACCAATATTCTTTTTTTTGAACACATTTTGTACATAATTGCAAATTAATTACACTTTATTCCGTACATTATGAAATTATATTGCGTTATTTCGTTTATATTGTTGTGATAAACACTAATATTCAGAAAAACACAACATATTGTTGTAATAAATTAATTCTAGCATAGCGTTTATAATAATAACAACCTCTTTACCAAATTATAAACTTTATTTCATAATTTAGGTATCGTTACAATAGTAAACCCCAACGCCATTGCGATGGGGTTTACTGTCTTTTCTATGGTTTAAAAAGCTTATTACCTCTTAAGGTTTGTAAGTTCTTCCAGAAGTGTATCAGATACTGTTATGATACGGCTGTTTGCCTGGAATCCACGCTGTGTTGTTATCATTTCAGTAAATTCTTTTGAAAGATCTACATTGGACATTTCCAAAACGCCTGTGTTCATATACCCGCCATCAGTTGTTATATCCTGAATTGTGGCATCACCTGAGTTAAGAGTTGATGAATATAAGTTATCTCCTTCTTTGGATAAACCAGATGCATTGGCAAATTCTGCTGATGCAATCTGGCCGAGAAGTTTTGTCTGGCCATTGGTATACGTTGCAAAAATCTGTCCATCTGTCTGAACATTAATTCCATTCATCTCACCAACCATACGACCTGTATTATTGGACTTTTTATCACCTTTTGTGGCTTTGATCGTGGCTGATCCATTGGTATTATAATTAGTTACTGTTGAAAAATCCAAAGCCAGCTGTCCGGCTCTATTTGCAGTTTGATCAGTTGCGGCCTTTTGATAACCAAATGGCTCAAGTCCTGCCACGTTTTGATCAAACATAAGATTAACAATAAATGAAGTATTATATCCGCCGGCAGCAGAAATCTCTCCGGTAGCAGCATTAAAATTCAAGTTTATAGTCTTCGTTCTTGCACCGGTTGCTGTTTCAAAATTTACTCCATTCATAAGATTAGCACCAATGGAATCTCCGGTCGAATCAAGAATATCTGTAAGTGTTAATGTAAAGCTATCAGCATTTCCTTCAACGTTTTTCAGAGTAAATTTGCCGGTGTACAAATAACCTTTATTATCATAAAATTCAAGTGTTATTGTTTTACCATTATCTGAGGTTATATTTGTATCATAATCATCGATATTACCGCTAAATACTGCCGCAGATGTAGAAGCAGGCGCATATGTGAGATTATCTGCTGTCATGATTGGAAGATTCATGAGTCCTCCGTTTTTATCTATCTGTCTTGCACCGGTTTCAGTATCCACTTTAGCTTGCCATCCCATTACATAGTAACCATTGCTTTGCATAGCAAGATTACCTGCTCCGTCTACATAAAAAGATCCGTCTCTTGTATAGAGATTTTGATTGCCATTATTTACAACAAAGAAAGCCTTTCCGGTAATCATAATATCAAAAGGATTATTTGTAGTCTGAGTTGCACCCTGAGATTCAATTGCTGTAGCAATAGCTCCAGATTTTGCACCAAGACCAATTTGTCTTGCATTTACGCCACCCTTGGTCTCTGTGGCACCGGAAGCTGCCTGTGTTGTCTGATACATAAGGTCTGAAAAAGAAATCGACTGTGATTTAAAAGATGTAGTATTAACATTGGCAATATTGTTACCAAGCACATCCATTTTGGTCTGATGTGTACGAAGTCCTGCCACACCAGAATAAAGTGATCTCATCATAAGACAAAGTCCTCCATTATTAAACTGTTTACACTCTTAGTGAATTTCGATGTTGGAATTTGTACAGATAAGTGATAATCAGATATTTCCATCAATCAGTCCGGAAATATAGATTCCCTGATGGCCACAAAAAGCCACTTCGGTCCAATCATTAAGCTATCACCGCTCCGTCAATATTTGTAAAAACGTTATTTTTATTTTCTGTCTGATCCATTGCTGTCACAACAGTATTGTTGGGAATATTTACAATGAAAGCAAGCTCATCTACCAGAATCAAAGAGTCTTTAATTCCCTTTTCACCAGCTTCCACCTTTCCCATATTAAGCCTTGCCATCTGTTCGTCAGACAAAACGATATTTCTATTTTGAAGTCTGTTTACGGCATGCTTAGAAAACTTTAGTTCATTTGAACTAATAGTATTATCGGTTGATTCCTTTATTTTATTTAGAATATTGGCAAAAGAATTTTCATCAGAGGCAGCAAAAGCAGAACCTACCCTGCTGTTAGATAAAAAACCTGTACTGTTACCTGTCTTTATCTGATCATTAATCTGATTTATCGACAAAAATTGTCTGTCATCAATATTCACTTAAGAAAACCTCCTTTCCTTGAAGTTTTTCTTATTACTATCATGTATCTTCCGTAAGAGTTCTCTTATCATTTCCTCTGAGCTCATCAATCTTGTTAACATATTGAAGTAAGGATGTAACATAATCATTACTCATCATCTTCTTTGCCTTGTCATCCAATACATTCATATAGTACTCATACATAGTATCAATAGTACTGCCATGTTTTTCATCTGTTATGAACTCAAGATTTGGAAGTTTATCAATATTCTTCTGGAAATCTTTTACAGTATCAATAGCATTAACGTAGTCATCAGCCAGCACACGGGAAACATCATCCGCATTATAATTTGTTCCATCGATATTCAAATAAGCTTTGTTTCCTGAATAAGTAACATAGTCAACCATCCCCTGCACTTCACTGGTCTTACCAGTATCTGAATTAGTCTGAGTTATAACAACAGTCTTTCCAACCATTTCAGATGCTCTTGACATAGACATGGCACTTGCCATATTGCTGAGCTGTTCGACCTGTGTAAAAGTCGCATATTGCGAAATATACTCTGTATTTGAAGTTGGTTCCATAGGATCCTGATATTTCATTTGAGCGACAAGTATCTGCATAAATGCATCTTTATCGTAACCAGCAGGTGCAGTGCTTTTTGCTTTATCTTTCTCTGAGCCTGCATTTACAACCTTACCATTTTCAATAATAGCTTCAACTGAACCAAAATCTGCCATATTTATCCTCCTGGGCCGATAATAACCGGCCCGTTAACTTCATGCACTATAATCAACTGTATTGCCATTCATTTCCATTACTTTTGCTGCCATAAGATCTTCTTCAGACATATCATCATCTTCAAGTTCCGAAAGATTTATTCTTCGAGTAGCCTTTCTGAATTTTCCCTGAGCCTGCTCAAATTCTTGTTCCTGCTTATTCTGCTCAAGATTCTGTTCAAAAGCATGACTGGCAATTGTAACCTCAATTGCAGTAACCTTAACTCCCTGTTCATCAAATTTCTGTTGGAGTGCAACCATCTGGCTTTCAACAGCTTCTTTTACAAGTTCATTCTGCGCTGTAAACTTAGCAACTATTCCATCTTTGGTACTTGTAAGAAGAATGTTTACATTACCAAGATGCGCCGGATGAAGCTGAAGTTCCATTGAAGATTCACCATTACCTGCAGAAATAGTTATCTTTTCAGTAATCTGTCTGACAATATTTTCCAACTGTGCTCTATCGGTATAACTAACAGTGCCGGTAGTATTCATGTCTACTGAATCTGTTATATTATTAAGCAATTGATTAAATAAATTGAAATTATTGGTATTTTGATTCAAGCCGCCTTTTGTTTCTTTCTGATTCCCTGATGATGATGAATCAAAAGTCTTTTCAACAGGCTCAAATTCAGTAACTTCGTCAGAAACTGTATTCTCTGCAACTTCAGGCGTCTGTTTTTTAGACTGTGGTGCTTTTATATCCTCAGAAATCTTGTCTACGGCTTTTTTTACTACAATTTCAGGTTCTTTTACTACAATTTCAGGTTCTTTTGCAACAACCTCGGAATCCTTTGCAATAGTCTTCTCTGGTTTAAAGGTTACATTCTCATCTAGAGTTGTTACAAAGCCACTATCATATTCTGAAATTGCAATGTTTAAATCTTCTTCGGATAAGTCAAACTCATTCAAAAGTTCGCTCCTCATACTATCTGCACCCTCCATGAGGTCCTGCATTTTAGTATATAGATCTGTATCAGTAATCAGATCAAGCGCCTTATCCTCTCCTAATACTTCCGTAACTAAATTCTGAACATTCTCAGGTTTTAAAAGATCTACAACCATCAGTCCAAGAATTTCCATTGCATTTAATACATCTTCTTCGCTTATCTCAAATGTTTCTGCTATTTCTGTAACAATTTCTTTTCCTGCCTCGCCTATAGCTTTCTGCAGCTCTTCATCTGTCTCTGCACTGACAGTTACATTCTCATCAGTTGTTATAACAATTTCAGGGATATATTCTTCGGATCTTTCAGGTAAAAGATTTTCATCAATCACATTATCCTGATCATTAACAATTATAATATCTGCTTTCTCTGGTTCATTCTGGTCAGGCAGTTCTGCCCTGGTTTCAATATCTGTTTCTTCACCGGCAGTTTTTGCAGAAACGTCCTTATTTTGAACCATTTTCTCAGAAGTTTTGTTAAGGATACTATTAAAATCTTTTTGCTCTGTATTATTATTCTTAAGATCCTTTACAGATGAAGTATTAACCGCTGCAGCACTCTGTGTCATGTAGGTGAAAAATGCGCCCACACAATTTGCTGTACTGCTCATTCAATTCCTCCTTTCACATTTAATCTTTTGGACATAAACATCCATAGACTCTCACAACATATATCGGCATGTATTTATTTTACTTAAGAGGAATTTTAAAAGAAAAAAGGATAAGACCAAATTGGTCTTATCCCGTTACTTTTGTAGATTTTTGTTCAAGAGCATTAGGTTCCAGAAGCTGTGTAAGCTTTGCTGCATTTTCTTCTTTCATTACAGCCAATATATCTCCACGATTCTCAACGCTCATTTGTGCGAGTATTTTTGCCACAAGTTCTATCTGGTTCTCTGCAACCATCTCATCAAAAATAGCTCCTGCCTGTTTAGGCTTCATACCGGAATAGGTAGTAGCAAAAGCCTTTATAGCCGCATCATCAACTTCTCCCTTAATAACTTTCTCATATATCTGCGCTGCAGTATCAGGATCGATCATAGCATAATATGAAGCATACGCAGACGCATCAGGAGCATAATCACCATATACGACACTCTCATAAAATGAAGCACGTTCCTCATAAAATTTCTTCTGTTGCTGCTCGAAGGGTTCTAGTCTTGTCACTTCAGCCTGAAGTTTTTCTATTGATGAAGCATAACTGCTGTTTTGTTCCATTTCTGACTGTAGAGCTTGTTCAAGTCTTTTAATATATGCCATAGCTTCATCTATATTTTCTACTCCGGCAGCACTAGATCCGGCATTACTATAATCTACAACTGCCTCAGGGCTTGCTGTCTGAACAGAACCTTCAGGGAGTATAAGATTAACATATGGAATATCCTTAAGTAATGGGGCTAAAATCTCAGATCCAAAATGTCCAACATCCAGCTTTATCAAAAGCGCCATAATAGCCAGCCAGATGAGAATTATGAGAAAAGAAATAACTAAAGTCGCAAGTCCTCCGGCATTATCTCCATTTATTTCCGCAGATCTTTCGGCAAATTCCTGTTCTTTTTCTTTCTGCTCTTTTCTCTGTTCTTTTAGCCTTTTTTTGTATTCTTTTTTATCAGCTGCTAGTTTTTTCTTGGCCGCCTTAGGATCTTGTGGCGACATAGTCAAATTGTTATCAGCCATTATCTGGTCTCTGCTCCTCTTTGTCCATAGGTAAAGCTGGTACGCTGATCATTTTCTTTAGCTTCTTCCTGTTTTTCTTCTTCCAGATACTCTGCGTAAGCTCTGTCACGAAGAGTTTCCTGCATTTTTCTCTCCTGAATAGCCCTTGTAAGTCTTACTCTTACTCTTTCGACTTTTTGTTCGTATTCCTTAACAACCTTAGCCTGAGATGCTATCATAACATCCATCTGGGCTGTCGCATATTGATTATCTAAAATATCCTGAAGCATCAGATTCTCAGCATTTCTAAGTTCTTCCGCTTCAATAAGATATTTTTCTTTGCGTCTTATGTATTCTTCCAAAATATCAAGCTGTTGATTGAGTTCTGCCTGAGCATTGGCAAATTCCATTTTTACCTGCCCCTCTGTCTTTTGCTTGATATTAAGGACACTCTGCATACGGTAATTAAATCTTGCCATAAGCTATCAGTCCTTGAACATATCAATAAGATTCTGTCTGATTTCTTCAAAAGAAAACTTTTCATCTGTTTCCTGCATCAAAAATGCATTCACAAGATCTATTTTTGATACTGCATAATCAATATTTTTATTAGCTCCGCTCCTGTAAGCTCCAATATTTATAAGATCTTCAGCATCATTATAAGTAGCAAGAACATTTTTAAGCTTCCCGGCAGCTTTTTTATGCTCCGGATCAGCTATGGCAGACATACATCTTGAAATACTTGCCAATACATCAATAGCCGGATAATGATTCTTTTGAGCCAGCTTACGATTAAGAACAATATGACCGTCAAGTATACCCCTGGCAGTATCTGTAATGGGCTCATTCATGTCATCACCATCAACAAGCACGGTATAAAGACCTGTAATAGAGCCTTTTCGCGATTTACCGGCTCTTTCAAGAAGCTTTGGCATCTCGGCATAAACACTTGGTGGATATCCCCTTGAAACCGGAGGTTCTCCGCTGGCTAAGCCAATTTCTCTTTGCGCCATAGAAAAACGGGTCAGTGAATCCATCATAAGCAAAACATCTTTGCCCTTGTCCCTGAAATATTCTGCAATAGAAGTTGCTGTTTTTGCTGCTTTGAGTCTTTCAAGAGCAGGCTTATCAGAGGTAGCACAGACAACGATAGATCTTTTCATACCTTCCTCACCAAGATCTCTTTCTATGAACTCACGAACTTCTCTTCCACGTTCACCAATAAGAGCAATCACATTAATATCCGCCTGAGTGTTTCTTGCAAACATTCCAAGAAGTGTCGACTTTCCAACACCAGAACCTGCAAATATTCCTATTCTCTGCCCCTTTCCAACGGTAAGAAGGCCGTCTACAGCCTTTACCCCCAAGGGCAAAACATCAGAAATAGGATCTCTTGTCATGGGATCCGGCGGCTGATTCTCAACAGAATATGCAACTCCGCCTTCAAGAGCAACGCCTTTTCCGTAATTGGTTCCATCAATTCTTCCAAGACCATCAAGAGTTTTTCCTATAAGTCCTTCGCCGACATTAACCCTAAGTGGAGAATCAGTATTTTCAACAATAGAACCATTTCCAATACCACTTGTATTCTCATAGGGCATTAGCTGAACATGATTATTTTTAAAGCCTACAACTTCAGCCATAGCAGGCTTTGGTTGATTCTCATTTCCTGTATCAGAATCTTTTTTCTTGGGATAGATAAGGCATATGTCACCAAGCTTTGCATCAGGTCCTGCAGATTCAATGGTCAGCCCTATAACATTTACCACTCTGCCGCGAGTACGGTAGAACGGTGCATTCTTCATTTTTTTATACTTCGACATGTCAACTGAAGACACTAGCATATCTATCTCTTCTTTCTGTCAAAAGATAGAAGTTTAAGCTTTCTGGAAATCTCCGACAGCTCAACTCCAAGACTGCAGTCAAACACTCCACTGTCTGACTCAATCATACATTCATTTTCCTTAAGAAGCGGATCCTCTATTATTTCCATTGTAGTATTAGGTGATGTAACACAGGCATCCAGTACTTCTTTTTGATCCATGACATCGTCATAATCATCAGATGAAACATGAACAATAAGATCATTTCCCGGTTCAATTCTGGAAAGAGTATTCTTTAAAAGATGAAGTATTACCTCCTTCTCATCCCTCAGTTTAATGCCAAGCACATGCTCATATATCTGCGTAAGAACATCCACCATTTCAGGCTCAAGCTCATCTACAAGTGTTTGATATTCTTTTTCAAGTCCTTCTCTCTGCGCTTCTATATCAGCCTTAAGACTTTCTACTGCAGCCATACCTTCCTGATATCCGCAGTCATAGCCTTCCTGATGTCCCTGTTCTATAGCTTCAGCCTTTATTCCTTCTGCCTGATTCCTGGCATCACTAATCATCATTTCAGCTTGTTCTGATGCCTGTTGAAGTTTAAAATCTATTTCAGCCTGCACGGCTTCCATATCAGATTGCGTTTCTTCGGATGGAGCACCAATGATGCTCTGATCTTCTGTAAGTTGATCAAGCTGTTCCATATTGATACCAGGAATAAAATCAGTCGTCTCATCTCCTTCAGAAAAGCCGTCTTCTTCAGACTTAAGTGTCTTTTGCCTTTTTAGCTCCCGCTCCTGAAATTCTACAATTTTTTTATTTGCAAGCTCGTTATTATCAATTATACGGGCGTCCGATACATCAAAGCTTATAAAAGCTCCTTTAAAAAGATTAGACAACTAGCTCATCACCTCCGCCTCTGGAAATAACAATTTCGCCGGAATCTTCAAGCTTTCTGATAACATTAACAATCTTCTGCTGAGCTTCCTCAACATCCTTCATACGAACAGGTCCCATGAAATCCATATCTTCCTTGATCATTGCTGCAAGACGTTTAGAAAGGTTGTTAAAGATAGCCGCCTGTACATTTTCAGTTGCTCCCTTAAGTGCAAGACCAAGGTCAGCATTCTCAACCTCACGCAGCACTCTCTGAATTGATCTGTCGTCCAAAAGAAGTACATCTTCGAATACGAACATCTTCTTTCTGATCTCGTCGGCAAGCTCTGGCTCTTCGATTTCGAGAGTTTCCATAATATGTTTTTCGGTTGCACGATCTACAGTATTCAATATCTCTACTACTGCATCTACGCCACCGATAATTGTAAAGTCCTGATTTACCAAAGAAGCAAGTTTCGATTCCAACACTTTTTCTACTTCCTTTATTGTATCCGGGCTGGTTCTATCCATAGCCGCTATACGTTTTGCAACATCTGCCTGTCTGTCAGGTGGCAACGCTGACAGGATAAGGGCGCTCTGGCTAGGTGACATGTAAGATAAAACAAGAGCTATAGTCTGAGGATGCTCATCCTGTATAAAAGTAAGTATCTGAGACGGCTCTGTTTTTCTAATAAACTCAAATGGCTTAACCTGAAGTGAAGCAGTAAGCTTACTGATAACATCAAGAGCCTTATCCTCACCAAGTGCTTTTTCAAGAAGTTCTTTAGCATAGTTGATACCACCTTCTGCAATATATTGCTGAGCAAGGCAGACACCATAGAATTCTTCAAGAACAGCCTCTTTAATCTGTGAAGTCACACTTCGCGTATTAGCAATCTCAAGGGTCAGCTCCTCGATTTCCTCATCCTTTAGATGTTTGAATATAGCAGAAGATTTTTCTGGTCCCAATGCGATCAGAAGAATAGCTGCCTTTTGTATACCGGTAAAGCCCGCGGTTAAGGCGGAACCACCTCCAGCCGAAACTTCAGTATCCATCATACCCATTTCCCCTTTAGTTATAGTCCGTAGTCTTCATTAAGCCAGTTACGCAAAAGAACTGCAGCAGCTTCCGGATTTTCATCAACAAACTTCTCGATAAGCTTCTTTGTCTCTGAACCGGTATCCATTTCGATATCATCAAGAGCTTCTTCTGGCTGAGACTCAAGAAGCTGCTCCACAGACAGTGGTTCCGGTTCTGCCTCGTTCTGTGTCTGTTTATTTGTCCACATGCTTCTGACAATGATGAATGCAAGAAGTGCAAGAATAATGACTATCATTACAATCTGCAGAATGTCAGTAACAGTGATATTTGTTCCGGTTCTGTCAAAAAATACAAATTCAGTATATGCAGCCATTGCTACATTTCCTGTACCAATGCCTGTTGCTTTAGAGACTACATCGATAACTTCTGCAGGAACAGTCTGAACGACAGGTTCTGCATTAGCAAGCTTATACTCTTTCCAGGTCATATTATTATTAGCTGCACTGTCATAATCTTCTTCCCTTACAACTACATAATTGATAGCCGTAACGGATATTGATGAACTATCATAAACAATTGCACCAGGCTGATTAGTTCTTGTTGTTATCTTTTCATTTGGAAGATAATCTCTGGACTCTTCAGCTATTGAAGAAGTTGAATTTGTATTATCCTGAGTAACATAAGTTGTTTCATCATCAGCGTTAGTGTCCGTCCCCGGAATACCACTTACACCATTTACATTTTCTGCTGTATAAGTATCTTCATGGGATAAAACGCCCTGAGTCTGATCTTCTGCCGGTGTATAGTTGTGCTCTGTAGTCTCCTCGTGTGAAAAATCCATTACAAGGTTACTTGCAACCTCAATATTATCGTAAAGCTTTGTTCCCAATAGAACTTTTTTTACTTCATTTTTAACAAGCTGCTCTGCTTTGGCTTTAAGAGATAACTGGGTGCTTGCCATACCGGAAACAGTACTGTCTTCATCACCCGCAAACAGCATATTTCCATTTGTATCAAGAATAACAATATCTTTTGTTGATGAATTGCCAACTGCCTTGGCAACTGCTCTTGCAAGAAAAGCTGCGCTATCTTCATTAAACGAAGCATTATCTGCAAGTTCCAACAAAATACTTGCAGAAGACTCTTCCTGATTTCCAATAAGAGTTCCATCATTATCAGGAATATGAAGTTGAACCTTTGCACTTTTTATATCCGCAAATTTGCTGATAAAATCCGATTCGAGCCGACTTTCAAGATACAATACATACTTCTTTTGCTTATCGGCTTCTGTAGTGGAAAAACTGCCATCAGTAACATTATCAATACTGTAGGCATAAGACTGGATGTCATTGGCACCCAAAAGCAAGCTTGCATTACCCTGATCCTTTTTCAAGACCTTGAATTCCAAGCCATCATCTGACATTTTATAATTTATTGAATTTGAATCAAGAAGCTCCTTTATCTCAGAAGCTTCTTTTGTGGAATTGGCATTGACCAAAAGTACATATTGAGGTTGATTCAGTACAGAAACCAAAATTATAATTGTAAGCAATATAACTGAACCGGCCCCTACAATAAGGGTCTTTTGCTTGGCAGTAAACTGGTTCCACCAGTCGAGAATTTTCTGCCACAAGGCTTTAAATCTATCAGCCATGCATTCTCCCTCCCCATAATAACTAGAATATTACACTTGCATCTGTGTTAATTCCCTATATGCAGAAAGAACACGATCCCTCACAGCTACTGTATATTGCAGAGCTGTCTGTGCTTTCTGAAGAGCTATCGAAAGATCATGTGTATTATCTGTCTGACCCAAAGACCACTTGATCTCTTCATTTTCCGCATCTGATAAATAAGCATTAGTGGTGTGGATATTCTCAATAGCTTTATCGAAAATAATTGAAAAAGCCTGTTCATTACCCTTTCCATCATCACCTAAAACATTATAGACAGTGCTGTTTAATTTTTCGGCATTTTTTATTGCCCCAGATGTTACATTGCGAAGTTGAGAAATATCAAGATATGCCATAAGCTATCCTCCATTATCCCTGACCAAGCTCAAGTCCTCTGCTGGCCAGATTCTTACTAGCATTGAATGCAGTTGCATTTGCTTCGTATGATCTGCTCGCATCAATCAGATTCGTCATCTCAGTAACAGTATTAACATTCGGGTAAGTAACATATCCATTTGCATCAGCATCAGGATGAGACGGATCATATACAATATTCATTTGTGTCCAGGTATCATCCTGTACTTTGGTAACCTTTACACCAGTTCCACTGTAATGATCAAGACGTTCATTAAGAATTCTGGAAAACGGGGTTTGTGCTCCTTTTTCTGCGAATGTGACTACCTTTCTCACGTAAGGAGTACCATCTTCAGTCCTTGTAGTGTTAGCATTAGCAATATTCTCAGAAATAATGTCCATTCTGAAACGCTGAGCTGTCATGCCTGAAGAGTTAATGTTAAAAGAATCAAAAATACTCATTCATTATCCTCCTTTATGAAGACTTGGTAACCATTTGCAAATTTGAAAATTCAGACTTTATACCGGCCATAAGCCCCTGATATTTAATTTGATTAGCTGCAAGAATAACGTTCTCAGTATCTATGTCCACATTATTCTTGTCATATCTGTAAGAAAAACCTGAATAGTCGTTAACAACTCTGGCCTGTAAGTGTTTATCTCTTAAACCGGAAACCTTTTCATCCATACTCTTATATTTTGAATTTCCTAAAGCTCTCTCAAGCTCATCTTCAAAATTCAGATCCTGACGCTTATACCCCGGTGTGTCTACATTAGCAATATTGTTGGCGATTATCTCGTTTCTGGTCCAGGAGGCATCAGCTGCCTTGTCCAAAACGTTAATATAGTCAAATACATTACTATTTATCATAGAGCCTCCTTACTAAGCCAGAACGCAATACGAAATTTTACGGCTATATATTAATAATATGATTTTTATTGACAAAATACAAGTAAATTATGTTTTTTATAGTGTTAATAATGTATATTTATACATTCTGGCTTGTCTAAATGTATAAATATAAAAAGGATATACCTGTATTTAGATAAATCCTTTCATCAAAATCCCTCCTGAAACCTTTACATAATGTACATATTATCAGCCAATTATATTTCCTGTTTTAGCTTCTTAATTTCAGCAAAAACCACGTCGTTAGTTACTTTTATATAGGTTCCCTTCATGCCGGAAGATCTTGACTCTATAACACCTGCACTCTCAAATTTTCTAAGTGCGTTTACAATAACACTTCTGGTGATACCTACTCTGTCAGCAATTTTACTTGCAACAAGAACTCCTTCCATCCCATCAAGTTCATCAAAAATGTGAATAATTGCTTGCATTTCTGAAAAAGAAAGTGTACTTATAGCTGATTTAACAACAGCAAGTTTTCTGCTTTCTTCAGCATTCTCTTCATTTACAGCTCTGAGCATTTCCAGGCCAACAACAGTTGTTGCATACTCACAAAGAATTATATCGTCAATATCATAAGGAACATCCGTCTTATATATAAAAAGAGTTCCAAGTCTCTCGCCGGCGATTTCAATTGGTGTAATGATTGCCTGAAACTTTGAAGAATCTATTCCTTCGAAACCCAGAGTTTCAAGATTTACATTTTCCTTAGTAGAAAGTATTGTAAGAAGTCTTTCATTTAACATCGGATCGATAAATGATCCAACATTGTCAACGAGAAGTCCACTTAATGATTCAACTCCTACGCTTTCGCCTATGCCCAACACTTTACCTTTTTTACTGATAACAAACATATTTGAGGATAAAATGTCGCAAAGAACCCTGCAAATATCATTGAAAACAACTTTTCCTGAATTACTGTTATGCAAGAGTTTTCCGATTTTACGGGTTTTATCCAGTAGCTGTACACTACTCATGACGTTTCTCCTTTTAAATGAATTTTCCCCCGTAGTTATAATTGTGTACGTTATTTCGTTTACAACAATAACACTATTGTTATGATAACATAAAAAAATAGGTGCTTCAAACCATGAAGCACCTACAATTATGAAAAAAGGCTAAAGTTTTCTGAAAAATATTATTTACTTCTTAAGCTCACCAATATAGCCACAGTCTGGATTTGTACAGGTAACCTTGTTACTCTTTGCTACCATAAATGAACCACACTTAGGACATTTATCTGAAACAGGTTTAGCCCATGACATAAAGTCGCAATCAGGATTATCAATACAGCCATAGAACATACGACCCTTCCTGGTTCTCTTAAGAACGACATCCTTACCACATTTAGGGCAGGCAACACCAATCTTCTCATAATAAGGCTTGGTGTTCTTACACTCAGGAAAGCCGGGACAAGCAAGGAATTTACCATGAGGGCCATATTTTATAACCATGTTTCTTCCACAGTTATCACAGATTTCATCTGTAACTTCATCCTGAACCTGTATCTTTTCCATCTCTTTTTCTGCAGCTTTAACTGCCTCATTAAGATCAGGATAGAAATTTTCTATAACAGTCTTCCATTTAACATTACCATCAGCAATACCATCAAGAAGCGCTTCCATGTTGGATGTGAAATTAACATCAACAATCTGAGGGAAAGCATCCATCATCAACTTATTTACAGCCTGACCAAGCTCAGTTATATATAAGCTCTTATTTTCTTTAGTTATATAATGCCTTGCCATGATAGTTGAAATTGTTGGAGCATATGTACTTGGTCTTCCGATACCAAGAGCCTCAAGATCATGGACAAGTGAAGCTTCTGTATAATGTGGAGCCGGCTGTGTAAAGTGCTGTGCACTTTCAAAAGAATCAAAGGAAAGCTTGGTATCTGTGTCAAGATTCTTCATGAGTACATTCTTTTCAATCTGATCATCTTCATCAGTATAAACATTCAAAAATCCATCAAATACAGTCTTAGAAGCAGATACTGTAAATCTGCTCTCGTTTGCATCAATTTTAACTGAAGTTGTCTCGTACTTGGCAGCTGCCATACGACTAGCCATAAATCTTCTCCAGATAAGCTGATACAATCTAAACTGATCTCTTGAAAGGAAGTCTTTAACCTTAACAGGTGTATTTGTAATAATAGAAGGTCTGATTGCCTCATGTGCATCCTGAATCTTTACATCGCTCTTTTTAGCTGCCAAACCTTCAGCAATATATTTCTCACCGAAGTTCTCTAAAATGTATTCATTGGCGGATGCCACTGCCTCATCAGATACTCTTGTAGAGTCTGTTCTAAGATATGTAATAAGACCAACAGTTCCCTGGCTTCCAAGATCGATTCCTTCGTATAGCTGCTGGGCAACACGCATTGTCTTTTGTGTTGAGAAATTAAGCACTTTTGAAGCTTCCTGTTGAAGAGTTGATGTTGTAAATGGAAGTGGAGCCTTCTTGGTCCTTTCGCCCTTCTTTACATCTGAAACTGTATATTTTGCGCCCTCTAAAGACTTCATTATCTTTTCGAGCTGCTCTTTATTCTCAATCTCTTTTTTATCATTGCCACTTCCGTAGTAGTGAGCAACGAGAGGTTTCTTTTCACCCTGAACTTTAAGATTAACATCAAGTGTCCAGTATTCCTTTGGTATAAAAGAATCTATCTCTTCTTCTCTGTCTGCAATGATCCTGAGGGCTACAGACTGAACTCGACCTGCGCTTAAACCTCTTTTGATCTTGTTCCAAAGAAGTGGTGAAATACTATATCCAACCATTCTGTCAAGAACACGCCTTGCCTGCTGCGCATCTACGAGATTCATATCAATATCTCTTGGATGCTTCATGGCTTCCTTAACAGCGTTTTTAGTGATCTCATTAAATGTAACTCGCTGAATCTTGGCATCTGCCTGGTCTAACTTTAGTGCAGAAATAAGATGCCAGGAAATAGCCTCTCCTTCACGGTCCGGGTCGGTTGCGAGATATACTTTATCTGCTTTTTTCACCTGTCGTCTAAGAGCTGCAAGTACGTCGCCCTTTCCGCGAATTGTTATATATTTAGGCTCAAAATCGTTATTTACGTCAACACCCATCTGACTTCTTGGAAGATCTCTAACGTGACCGTTTGACGCAGCTACCTCGTAGCCTGAGCCAAGAAACTTCTTGATAGCCTTAACCTTTGTAGGTGACTCAACTATAAGAAGTGATGTTTTCTTTTCTGATGTCTTTTTACTAGTTGCCATTAGGATAGCTTACCCCTTCATAAAAAATTTAAGTTTAACTTTCTTATTAATAAACATTTTTAAGGATTAAGTCAAGTGCCGATTATATTGCGCCTGACTTAATCCTTAGTTAAATAATCATATTTTCACTTTATTTTTTATCAGAAAGCCATGCTGTTTCTTTTGGTGTCTTTTTGATAAATGGTCTGCTGACTGCCTGCTTAATACCGTTAGGAAGAATATATTTAAGCTTATCTTCTGCTTTTCTCATTGTAGAGCAATCCGGGTTATCTCTTGTAAGCTTGATTGCATCAAATTCACAACGTGTTGTGCAAAGTCCGCAGCCAACGCACTTGTTAGGATCAACGATTGATGCTCCACAGCCAAGACAGCGAGATGTCTCTTTCTTGACCTGTTCCTCTGTGAATACAAGCTTTGTATCACGGAATGAAAGTTTACCATCTTCAGGCTTCTTTACACCTGCCTGCTGACGTCCAACATGATCATAATCCTTAATAGAGATATCATCTTTATCAAGTTCGATGAAGAAGTTAGGATCACGGCCAATTGTAAGTGATGAGTGAGGCTGTACGAATCTATGGATTGACTCAGCACCTTCTTTACCACATGCAATAGCATCGATAGCAAATCTTGGTCCATAGAACATATCTCCGCCTACGAATATATCCTTTACAGTTGTCTGGAAAGTAACTTTATCAGCTACAGGAGCAGGTCCTCTAAATTCAACATTCTCATCCTTAAGAAGATCGCCCCAGATTGTAGCCTGACCAACAGAGAGAATAACGTTGGAGCATGCAATTTCCATTGTCTCATTCTCATCATACTTAGGATCAAACTTTCCTTCAGCATTCTTAACCTGTGTACACTTCTTGAATACAATGCCCTTAACTTTTCCGTTCTCAGTAAGGATCTCTTTTGGTCCCCAACCACCCTTAAACTCAATTCCTTCAGACTCAGCAATTTCAATTTCTTCAGGAAGAGCCGGCATAATATCACGTGTCTCAAGAGATACCTGTGTGATCTTAGGTGAACCACAGCGAATTGCTGTACGGCTAACATCAATAGCAACGTTACCACCACCGATTACAACAGTATCGCCTGTAAGTTTATAGCTTTCATCATCTATCACAGCATGAAGGATATCAACACCCTTAAGTACGCCCTCAGCATCTTCTCCAGGAACGTTTACACCACGTCCACCCTGACAGCCGATAGCAATATAGAAAGCCTTGTATCCCTGCTCTCGCAGTTCTTTAAGGGTAATGTCCTTACCAACTTCAACTCCAAGGCGAATATCTACGCCAAGTTCTCTCAATACATCAACTTCTGCTTCAACAACATCCTTTTCAAGAACAAATGATGGAATACCATAAGTTACCATTCCACCCGGTTTCTTATTCTTTTCAAAGATAGTTGGCTTGTATCCCTTAAGTGCAAGATAGTAAGCACAAGAAATACCTGCAGGACCTGCACCGATAATAGCGATCTTTTCATCGAAGCCGCCACCAATCTTAGGAATTACCTTTTCAGGTATGTAACGTGTCTCAGACTTAAGGTCACGCATTGATACAAATTTCTTAACTTCATCGATAGCGATAGCCTGATCAATTGTTCCTCTTGTACAAGCATCCTCACAACGGCGGTTACATACATGACCACAAACAGCCGGAAGTGGATTGTACTTCTTGATAAGAGCCAAAGCTTCCTCATATCTTCCCTGCGCTGCCATCTTAAGATATCCCTGAACAGGAATATGTGCAGGACAAGCAGTCTTACATGGCGCAGTACCTGTTTTGTGAGTATTGATACGGTTGATATCACGATAATCTTCAGTCCACATATCCTGAGACCACTTTTTCTCAGTTGGAAGTGGCATCTTAGGATAAACTACTTCGCTTCCATCCTTCTTGCAGAGCTTCTGTCCAAGAGTTGCTGCTCCGGCAGGACAAACCTCAACGCATCGTCCACATGCAACGCACTTCTCCTTATCAACGTGAGCAATATAAGCTGAACGTGACATATTAGGTGTGTTAAAGAGCTGTGATGTACGAAGTGCATAACATACATTTACATTACAGTTACAGATAGCAAAAATCTTGTGCTGTCCGTCAATATTTGTGATCTGATGAACAAAACCATTGTCCTCAGCCTGCTTGAAGATCTCAAGAGCTTCTTCCTTGGTAATATAGCGACCATCCTTCTGAGTCTCAACAACATAGTCAGCCATATCACCTACAGCAATACACCATCCTTCCGGATCATCAGCGCAGCCCTGATCAAATGTTTTTCTTGATCTTCTGCATGAGCATGGAGAAGCTGCATATTTTCCTTCATAGTAATCAAGCCAGTATGAAATATGCTCAAGGTCGATTGACTCTCCCTGCATATTGATAGCTTTTTCTACAGGAATAACATGCATTCCAACGCCTGCTCCGCCCATAGGAACCATATGAGTAAGCCCTTCAAGCGGAATACGGCTCATTCTCTCAAAGAAAGGTCCAACCTCCGGATGAGCCTCAATAACTCTTGAGTTCATGTTGCCAAACTCAGCAGAACCAGGAACATACATAGGAAGAACGTACTGTTTCTCACGTTTTTCATTCTCGTAGTTCCATTCTATAACACCGTTATAAGACATCTCATCGAGCTGTTTCTGAAGCTCTTCTTTTGAGTACTCTGGGCAAAGAGCTGCAATTTCCTCAAATGTCTTTGGTTTTCGTTTTTCCATCTTAAGTGCAATCTCACACTGAGCGTCAGTGATAAGATTGTAAAGGCCCCAGTATTCAGGACTTTCTTTTGTTATTTTTTCAATTCCAAGTTTGATATTTTTTCTGTCAGTAACTACCTTCGCAAACTTTGCCAGTGGTTCACGAAAAGGTGCATTCATATCAACCCATTCAGGGATGATTCCAGCCCTTGGATCTACCTTATTACGTCCCGGATCAAGGGAATATGGAGTTGTTAAATCCTTCATATCCATATCATTCATATTCATCTCTCTACCTACCATTTTCCTTTTAAAAACTCATTACGTAGCCGCTATCTCTTTTATCATAAATTCGTTGCCTTTTAAGAGATATGTGTGCTCACTGCCACAGTTAGGGCAGATCTTACCATGCGCTACAGTTTCATATTCACTCTTACAGTCCTCACAAAATGTAACTGCCGGAAGAGTTTCAATAATAAGCTCTGAGCCCTTCATAAGCTCAGTTTTATCCGAAGCCCATTTCCATGCATCTGTTAAAAGATGTGGCACTACTCCGGACACTTCCCCCAGTTGTAAAGTTACAGAATGAATTTTTTCAAGTTCATTCTCTTTACCTACTTCAGTAAGGTCATCAATTATACGAAAAACAACGCCCAATTCGTGCATAATTATCCTTTACCCAAGAAGATGCCGGGCGAAGTTGATCGCCTGGCATCCCCATCTTGTTATTGCCATTTATTTTATAGCTTCATCAATCTGAGCTGATAGCCAGTCAGCCCATTCCTGCATACCCTCACCAGTCTTCGCGCAGATAGGAATAATCTTTGCATTAGGATTTCTATACAGGATATTTTCTTTTACCTTTTCAAGGTCAAAGTCAAAATAAGGCATAACATCAATCTTATTAATTAGAACCACATCACAAATCGAAAACATTAAAGGATACTTAAGAGGCTTATCATGTCCTTCAGGAACAGATAAGATCATAGCATTCTTGGTGCTTCCTGTATCAAATTCTGCAGGACAGACAAGATTTCCAACATTTTCAAGAATTGCGAAATCAACATCGCTTGTATCAAGCTCTCTGATTCCCTGTCTTGTCATGTCAGCATCAAGATGACACATACCACCGGTATGAAGCTGAATTGCCTTAACACCGGTTGCCGCAATTGTCTTGGCATCAACATCTGAATCAATGTCAGCTTCCATAACACCAATGCGGTATTTATCTTTCAAAAGTTCAATTGTCTTTTTCAGGGTAGTTGTCTTACCTGATCCCGGAGAAGACATTAAGTTCAAAAGAAATGTCCTGCTCTCCTTAAGCTCCTGGCGCAGTTTGTCAGCGTCTTTATCATTGCTTTCAAATATACTGCGCTTTACTTCAATAACTCTTACATTATCCATTATTTAGCACGCTCCATTGCAAGCTTGAAGTCCTTTGTATCGCCGAATACTTCATTTGCATATGGATTCTTACCAAGTTTGATTGATCTCTTGATAATCTCAGTGATGCAAATTACGTTGATAACGATAGCAAGTATAGCAACAACACCCTGAGCTCTAGGATCAGCAGTTATGCCCATGCTTGCGATAATCTCGCCTGCCTGTGCTGTCTTGCCGGCACCTGAGTTGTAAAGGTTAATTGCCTTGTCATAAAGATCCATTGTTGTGATTCCGTTTGCTGTAGCTCCACCGTAGATTGAAGGAAGTGCTGCTGCAAACTTTGAGCTAAGCTGGAATGCAGGAACAACCTGAGCCCACATGCACCAGATAGCAAGTGTATTAGCACGGTTCTGTATCCATGCGCCCTTGTTCCAGAATGCATTTGCAAATGTAGGAGCAAGAAGAAGTGCAACACCACAGTACCATGAATGAGTAGGAAGGTTGAGGTATGTATACTCAAAGTTCCAAACGTCGTACGCAAGAATAAACCAGATTGTCATATCAGGCCAAAGCATATCTGACTCGTTCTTGTCCTTAGATGTATAAAGGTGAACGCAACCTGTCATACAGAAAATGTTGATCATTCCTGCAAGAGCATTAACAACGTTCCACCATCCACCGTAAATGAATACGCCTTCGTTAGATGCCCACCATGCACCACTTAAGTTTCCTGTGATTGAGAAAGCTGCAAGAGCAGATTCCATATCAGAAACGTTAGCGATCATGATATTTGCTGCAACAATGAGCCATGGGAACCAAGCAAACCATTTTTCCTTGCCAATGCCCCATTTGTACTTGATCATCATAAAGCCTACACAACCGATATCAGCCGCATAAAGCTTGAAGTAATGGAACCATCCGTCCATGAATGCTACGGTTGGGTTTGATGCACCACCGAACATCCCTAAATGTGCCAGAATAAAATAAACAGTTAAGATACATGGAATCACTACAAAAACAACGATTCCACCAGTTTTGGTCCTACGACCAATCTCATTCATAAGAATAAGACCACAAAATACCAACACCCATCCAATAAGCTGCATAGCCGCATGGTTGCTATAAAGTTGGAATAGCATAAAAACCTCCTTTGATATTGCGTTTTTTATTTTTTGATGAGCAATATCGTCATTTTATTATCAATACAATAGCATATTGCACAATTTTTTTCAATCGTTTCAGAGAAAAACAAGGCAAATTGGGGTACTAATTTTTACAAAAACAGTTTCCGTTTTCTGTCTATCATTTCATCTATCTGCTCCATATAGAGTTTTACATCCTTTACATTATCGCAGCGCTCTATCCTGCCATCATATCCATAAACTCTCTTTGTAACAGTCCCCGCCCCAAGCGCAACAATGGACTGAACCTCTTCATTAATGAGAATATTGTAAATACCTGCCTTACCTTTTCTGGCATATCCGGTATTTTCAAAGTTGCCGGATATATTTTTCTGCCTGTAAAGATAATATGGCTCAAGGCCCATATCCTTTGCACCATTTAAGGCAATTTCCATCATTTCTTCAGTGTTTTTTATATCATCCAGGATATCTTTTGCATCATATAATGAACTGCCGCTATTATCTTTGTTTCTTTGTTTTGCAAGTTCCATTATTTCTGCAAGTTTTGATCCTCTTTTTATGGCTAGTGAATGAACTGTAAGATCATCAGGAGCAAGCTTTTTTATTTCTTCCATTGTATAAGCGACATCGCATGCGCCTTCTCCGGGAAGTCCTAAAATAATATCCATATTGATATTATCAAAGCCCTCTTCTCTTGCCATGTTATAAGCATCAACAAGTTGAGCTACTGTATGCCTTCTGCCTATAAGCTTCAAAGTCTCATCTCTCATGGTCTGAGGATTAACAGATATTCTTGTAACCCCCATTTTCTTCATAACTTTAAGCTTATCTCTTGTTATAGAATCTGGTCTTCCGGATTCAACAGTAAACTCTTTTACATTTGAAAAATCAAGTTTCTCTCTAAGATAGCCAATAAGCCTTTCAAGTTGATACGGTTCAAGTGTTGTAGGCGTACCTCCGCCTATATAGACAGTATCAAGAGTTTTGTCTTTAAAACTCTCTGCAACGTAATCAATTTCTTTTTCAAGACAAGTAAGATAGTCATCAACAATACTTGAAAAAGCTCCTATAGGATACGAAGTAAAGGAACAATATAAACATGTTGTAGGACAAAACGGTATTCCCAAATACAGGCTGTAACCATTCTTATAATCTATACATCTAAGTATTTCTTTTTCTCTATGGGCAATCTTAAGGCTAAGATTTATCTTTTCATCAGACACACAATAGGTATCCTTCATATAATTCACTATCTCATCGTCGCTTTTTCCTTCTTCAATGAGATTCATAACTATTCTTGTAGGCCTTATTCCTGTAAGGTTCCCCCAAGGCAAGCTCTTACCTGTCTTGGATGACAATTCAAGGTAAATACTCTTTTTCAGTTCATTCTTTGATACACTGACATCTACATTAGTAATAGTGATATCATCATTTTGATTTTTTACATCTTTTATCTTTTCTAAATCATTTTCTAAAATTACCTTTACATCTTCAACGGGATAAAAAGCTTTATATAGCGAATGAATATCATATGTGTACTTATCTTCTTTAATTAAAACAACCTGCATAATAAGCCTCGAATAAATCCAAATATATTAGTAAATAAAGAGTCACTCGCGACTCTTCGCGCCCGAGCGGTATTGCGAAGCAATTAATTTCATTGCCGCGAGGTGCGCATCCTTAGCGGAGCGTTTTTTTATATCATAGGAAAGCAATTTCCTCTGATACAAAAAAATAATCCGTATTAAATAACAAACGGATTATACATTTTTTCGTGTTCTATTGTTGTAATTTCACCGTGTCCCGGATAAACAACCGTTTCATCAGGAAGAACAAAAAGCCTTTCTTTTATAGATCTTACAATCTCGCTTGTAGAACCTGTAGGGAAGTCAGTTCTTCCAACAGATTCATCAAACAATGTATCACCACTTATCAGAATGTCATCCTCTTCAAAATAATAACAACAGCTCCCGGATGTATGCCCCGGAGTTGCAATCAGTCTGCAGCTCATACCTGCAGCTGAAATTATATCTCCATCTTTATATACACCATCCGGAGTGATTTTTAAATGCATATTGTAATCATTAGAGAGATTAAGATATGCATCTTTACACATAGCCTGCTCTTTTTCATAGCAATAGACCTTGGCGCCTGAAAGGCTTTTAAGCTCCTCCACACCACCAATATGGTCAAAGTGCCCATGAGTTAAAAGGATGAGGTCTATAACAAAACCATTTTCTGATAGCTTCTCATATATTTTTTTGCCCTGATCGGCAGGGTCAAAAAAGATTACATGCTTACAATCTTCTGTGTTACATTCGGCATCCGGCTTATAAACATAGTAGCAATTTGTTCCAACCATGCCAAGAGTAAACATTCCAATAGATAAAGCCTTTTCCATCAACCTGTAGTCCTCTCAATATCAATGACGCTGTCAATCTGCCTGATCTTATCGACAATCTCTCTAAGCTGAATTCTGGAAGAAACCTGGAAAGATGTTTCCATTGTTGCAAGTCCCTGCTTACTGGTCCTTGTATTCATGGAAATGATATCGATATTTTTCTCAGTAAGTGCACGTGATATATCAGCCAAAAGTCCACTTCTGTTATTGGCAAATATCTTGATAGTAGCTGCGTACTTGCCAATGGACTGCGAATCAGACTGCCATCTGGCCTCAATAAGCCTTGATCTGTCCTCTTCCTGCATCTTGATAACATTAACGCAGTCTCTTCTATGAATAGATACGCCTCTTCCTCTAGTAACAAAACCGCATATATCATCACCCGGGACAGGATTGCAGCACTTTGAAAATCTTACAGCCACATCATGAACGCCTTTAACAATTATTGCATTGTCAGAGCCTGAAACCTGCGGTGTCACATTAGATTCAGCCACAGCTGCAAGAACTTCTTCATCTGTAATATTGCGCTTGTGCTCTTTATCATTAAGCTCAAGCATCTTATTTACAATCTGGCCTTCTTTAAGTCCGCCATGTCCAACAGCTGCAAGCACAGCGTTCCAATCATGGAAGCCATATTTTTTTATTACAATATTCTGAAACTCGGGTTTTGAAATTGAGAAAAGATCTATTCCTTTACTTCTACAATACTCAATGAGAAGTTCACGACCTTTGACTATATTCTCCTCTTTAAGTTCATTTCTAAACCACTGATTTATCTTATTTTTGGTAGATGTAGATTTAGCAATTGCAAGCCAATCTCTGCTAGGCCCTCTGGAATTCTGGCTGGTAATAACCTCAATTCTGTCACCATTTTGAATCTTGTAATCAATAGGAACCAGTTTACCATTAACTTTAGCACCGATCATCTTGTTGCCAACGGCACTATGAATACTATACGCAAAGTCAATAGGTGTGGACCCCGCAGGAAGATTTTTTACATCGCCAGTCGGAGTAAAGCAGTAAACATCCTCGGAAAAAAGGTTAAGGTCACTCTTTAACAGACTCATAAACTCCTGGTTGTCAGACATATCCTGTTGCCATTCCAAAATCTGACGAAGCCAGATAAGCTTCTCTTCCTCACCATTTTCAGATTTTTTACCATCTGAAGCTTCCTTATATTTCCAATGCGCAGCAATACCATATTCAGCTGCACGATGCATATCGTAAGTACGTATTTGTATCTCAAAAGGTTGCCCGGTCTGACCTATAAGCGTAGTATGAAGGGACTGATACATATTAGGCTTTGGCATTGCAATATAATCTTTAAATCTGCCCGGAATAGGCTTATACATTTCATGTATGACACCCAATGCCGCATAACAGTCTTTGACAGTTCCAACAATTATCCTGATAGCAAAAAGATCATAAATCTGATCCAGAGTCTTATTCTGGTTTCGCATCTTTTTGTATATGCTAAAGAAGTGCTTAACTCTGCCATTCACCTCACCGATAATACCGGCCGCAGCAATTGCCTCTCGAACATTTTGGCAAATGTCCTCAACATACTTTTCTCTTTCACTTTTTCTTGTTGCAACCTTATCTACAAGATCATAGTAAACATCAGGTTTAAGATATTTAAGTGAAAGATCATCAAGTTCAACCTTGATTCTGCTGATACCAAGTCTTCCAGCTATAGGTGAATAGATATCAAGTGTCTCCTGAGCAATTCTTGACTGCTTTTCAGGAGGCATATGAGAAAGAGTACGCATGTTGTGAAGCCTGTCCGCAAGCTTTATCAGAATTACTCTGATATCTTTGGCCATCGCAAGGAACATCTTTCTCAGGTTCTGCGCCTGTATATCAAGCTGTTCCTGAGTCTTGCCGGCACTGTCAGTTGTAAGCTGCAGAGCAGTCAGTTTTGTAACTCCGTCTACCAAAAGAGCTACATCCTCGCCAAACTCCTCCTCAATCCCTTCTTTAGTGCATATTGTATCCTCAACGACATCATGAAGAAGACCTGCCGCCAGAGTTTCTTTATCAAGCTCTAAATCTGCAAGTATTATTGCAACACAAAGAGGGTGAATAATGTAGGGTTCACCCGATTTTCGTCTTTGGTCTTTGTGGGCTTCAGCCGCCTTTTGATATGCTTTCTCAATAAGAGAAATATCATCAGATGGATGATATTTTCTGACTCTTGCTATAAGTCCTTCATACAGCACATCCGGCGATTGAAATTCCTCAATTGCTTCAATTTTTCCGTCGTCGAAGTTTTGTACCATTAAAATTACTTCCCTTCGTAGCTGATTGCTGCATCAAGTCTGTATTTACTAAGTCTCTCTCTGCCTTTCAAGCCCTTAAGTTCCATAAGAACAAGGATACCTGCAACTTCACCACCAAGCTGTTCAACAAGCTTGATCATAGCTTCAATGGTTCCACCTGTAGCCATAAGATCATCGACAAGAAGTACCTTCTGTCCAGGTTTAATAGCATCCTTATGCATTTCAAGAACAGCTTTGCCGTATTCAAGATCATATTCAACTTCTACTGTATCGCATGGAAGTTTTCCCTTTTTACGAACAGGAACAAGTGCCTTACCTCTCTGATAAGCTATAGGCGCGCTGAAAATAAATCCTCTTGACTCAGCTCCAAGAACCACATCAAAATCAAGATCTGCTACAAGTCTTGTCATCTCATCAATTGCAAGTTTAAATCCATCTGGATCCTGTAAAACAGATGTTATATCCCTGAACATAATTCCTTCTTCAGGAAAGTTAGGAATGGTTCTAACGTAATCTTTAAGTTCTTTCATATTCGATCCTCTCTAATAAAAACAATTCTTCAATTTAGAATTATAGCACAAATACTGTACATTAACATAATTATTTCTCATTTTTACTTGTAAATCCATACCACTAAATGTATAATTTAATTTGTGCCTTGTAGCAAGCTGGAATAGCGCAGTTGGTAGCGCAACTGATTCGTAATCAGTAGGTCGTGGGTTCAAGTCCCATTTCCAGCTTTATTTTTTTGCAAAAAGCTGTGAAATCAAGCATTGCTCGTTTTCACAGCTTTTATTATTTTTTACTGCTTTTTAGAATTTTTAGTCGTATTTTTTCTAGATGCGCCCGAGGTTTTTGAACCCGCTTTTTTCTTGGAAGACAGGCTCTTTATCGCATCGGCAGATACAATAGTAGAAATTCTTTCTTCTTCAATCTTTTCATACTTTTCTTCTATTGCCTTTTCCTGCTCCAAAAGCTCTCTCTCATATTTTTCTTTGAGTTCTTTTAAGATTCTCTCTTCCTCTTTGCTCTGCATTTCTTTAAGAGCAGCTCGTCTTTCCTGTCTTTCAGCCTCTTTCTTAAGTTCCTCTTCTTCCTTAATTGCGCGGATCTTTTTCTCCTGTTCAGAATATGGAACATAGCTGAAAATACAAAGAGATACTGGTCCAATTTTGATAGAAAGTGAATAATCACGTCCATCTACTTCTTTTCTTCTGGCTTCCTTCTTACCTTCATTCAAAACTCCGCTTCCGCCATAAGAAAGATCATCACTGTTGAAAATTTCAGTATATCTGCCATCAGCCGGAACTCCTATTTCGACATTTCTTCCAACTCCGGCCATATTTGCAACTACTAAAAGCATCTCTTGTGAATCATTACTCTTTCTAATAAAAGAAAGCATGCATTCATCTGTAGCCATATTGTTGATCCACTCAAATCCGCCATCAGAGCTGTCAAGCTGATGCAGCGCCTCATGTTCATAGTAAAGCTTATGGAGCTTAGAAAGCATATTTTCAACAAAAACAGACTGATCAACAGTCAATGCATCAGGTTCCATATAAAGATGTTTTCTGCCTGGGTGCACCATCATATAGCTTATTGCCAGGCGCAAATTAGCCATTTTCTGTGTGGAATCACCGGGCATCAGATAATAAAGGCCTTCCAATCCCTTTTCAAGCTCTTCATGTGTAAAGCCCAGAATAAATCTCTCAGTATAGCTGTAAATTATGCTGAAAGTAAGTTCATCGTGATGTCCAGCTCTGAACAACGGGTCATTTTGAATATATGAGAGAAAATCTCTCGTCCACCCATTATTCCATTTATAGTCAAATCCAAGTCCGCCATCTTCAACCGAATCTGTCACCTGTGGCCAACATGCTGTTTCTTTTGTAATGAGAATAACTCCCGGATTATTCTTATGAACGACAGTTGTAAACTGTTTAAGGAATTCCAATGCCTCGAGATTCTCATTTCCTCCGTAGATGTTTGCAACCCATTCTCCTGGCTTTCTGTCATAATCAAGATAAAGTATTCTTGAAATATCAGAAGTTCTAAGACCATCAATATGGAATGTTTCAATCCAATATAAAGCGTTGGAAATAAGAAAATTTGTAACTTCTTTTCTTCCATAATCAAATATCAGGTCCCCGGATTTTGGATGAACACCAATCCTTGGATCCTCATATTCATAAAGACTCTTTCCATCAAAGCCACTAAGACCACATGATGACTTAGGAAAAAACGTTGGAACCCAATCAAGGATTACTCTTATCCCTGCACTATGGCATGTATCAATAAACTTCATGAATTCTTCCGGTGTTCCATTAGAATCATCAAGCGCAAAGAAATCCAAAATATGGTAAAAGTGTCCGGGAACATGTTTCATTACCGGCATAAGTTCAATAGCATTAAAACCATGATTCTGTACATATTCAAGTATATCTGAAGTTATTTCTTCTATTGTACTCCTGCCCTCGTGTCTTCCGGCAAAAGCTTCAATTGATATCTCGCATATTGAAAGAGGTGATTCATCAAGCTCAAACTTTCTTCTCTTTGCAAGCCATTTTGAATCATTCCAAATGATTGATTTACGTTCACTTATGACTGATATCATGCCATTCTCACCACGGCTCAGCATTGCATAAGGATCTGGTCTTTTAAAAATAAGACCACTTCGTGTCTTTATTTCAAACTGGTATCCATCATTTTCTTTTGCACCGGGAACAAAAATTTCAAACACACCAATTGGATCGAGTCTGTGCATTTGGCATACTCTTCCATCCCAGTTATTAAAATCTCCGATAACACTTACTCTTGAAGCAGAAGGTGCCCAAACAGCAAATAAAGTTCCCTGTACAGTTCCTCTTTTCATCGGATGTGCGCCAAGTTTCTCATAAATATGATAGTGAATGCCACTGCCAAATTTTATAAAGTCCTCTCTGTCCATATATGGCTCAAAGGCATATGGATCATCAACAGAAGTCTGCTCCCCATTTACATCTGTGATAACAAGTTTATATCTAAACTTCTCAATATAAGGAACCAAAACAGCATAAAAGCCTGCTTCATCTGCAAGTTCCATTGGATAAGTCTTTTTTGTATTTTCTACAAATACACTTATCTCTTTCGCATCCGGATAAAAAGCCTGAATAAGAAAATTAGAGCCAACCTTATGAGCTCCAAGAATTCTGTGTGGATTGTCGCCATCAGAATAGATAATTTCCTCAATCTCCGGCCAATTCATCATCTTATATAGCTTATTATTCATGTCTCCCTCCCCATTGGGTAATCTATAACAAGAAAATATGACTTCTTGCGGTCAAAAGCGGAAATTGCCCGCAAGAATCCGGCCTCGCCAGATACGCTTTCATCTAAAGATGAAAGCTAGTCCAGTACGTTTTTGTTTTTCTGAGAAAAAACAAAAACCTATGATTAAAAAACGTTAATTTTACTATACAATTGTACCACATATATCATGAATAAATAAACCACTTAAGAGCTTTGGTTCAAACCATGTCGACTTAGGAGGCATCAACAATCCTCTATCAGCAACTGCAAAAAGTTCCGAAATAGATGTGGGATACATTGAAAAGCCTACTTTACAGTCACTGCTACACCTTTTTTCAATTTCCGACAGCCCTCTTATTCCTCCAATAAAGTCAATTCTTTTGTCAGTTTTAGGATCACCTATACCAAGTACAGGTGAAAGAATCTGATCTTGAAGGATTGATACGTCCAACCCTTTAACTGCATCATCACTTTGTATAAACTCTTTTGCATTAAGTCTGTACCATTGTCCGTCAAGATACATGCCAAACTGCCCTTTAAATTCAGGTTTAACGGCTTCATCTTCTTTTTTTACATCAAATTTTTCAGAAATTTTATCTAAAAAATCAACTTCTGAAAGCCCATTTAGATCTTTTACCACACGATTATAATCCATGATCTCAAGCTCATCATCCGGAAACAGAACCGAAAGAAAATAATCGGATTTCAGCTTACCTCTTACTTTTCCTTCCCCTTCTTTTCTTTTCCTCATACCAACCTTTACAGCTGATGCACATCTATGATGACCATCTGCAATATATATTGAGTCTATTGTTGTAAATATCCTGCTTATCGTATTTACTTCTTCCTCATCAGAAATAACCCAAACTCTGTTCCTCACGCTATCTTTTGATTCAAAATCGTAAATGGGCGTATCAAATTCTTTTATCTTTAAAACAAGTTCAGATAATAATCTGTTTTTCCTATAGCATAAAAAAATGGGACCAGTCTGTGCATCGCAGGTATAAACATGTTTAATCCTGTCTTCTTCCTTGTCAGCACGAGTGTTCTCATGTTTTTTTATTGTACCGTTTATATAATCGTCAATTGAAGCGCACGCAACAATTCCCGTTTGCGTTCTTCCCTTAAAGGTCTGCTCATAAATATAAAAGCATTTATCTTTATCTTTTATAAAGTCCCCGTTCATAATCTGCTCTTTGAGCATATCTTTGGCTTTTTCATAAACCTCAGGAGCATACATATCGTAGTCTTTTGGGAACTGAGTTTCAGGTCTGTCTATGGCAAGAAAAGACTTTGGATTATTTTTAACCTCTTCATAAGCCTCTTCTCTGTTATACACATCATATGGAAGTGCAGCTTTTTCCTTAACAATTCCTGTATTTGGTCTTATTGCATTAAACGGTCTTATATCAGCCATCTTTTAATCCTCCGCATACTAAAATCGAGTAGGATTTTACTCCTACCCGATATTATAATACATTTCAGGTTTTATGCATCTTTTCTTACAACTCTGACTCTGATAACACCTTCAATCTTGCTAAGTTTGCTTACAAGAGCATCCTCAATTCCATCTTCAAGATCAATAAGAGTATATGCATAATCTCCACGAGATTTATTTGTCATATCAGAGATATTATACCCAGCCTCACCAATTTCTTTTGTAAACTGGCTTATCATATTCGCAACATTCTTGTGATAGATAGCAATTCGAGGGTTATTGCAAATTCCCATGTCACAATTAGGGAAGTTAACCGAATTGTTAATATTTCCATTTTCAAGAAAGTCTTTCATTTCAAGGACAGCCTTAACTGCACAATTATCTTCAGACTCCTCCGTGGAAGCGCCAAGGTGAGGAATGACTATGCAACCATCATGGCCTGCTGTTGTAGGATTTGGAAAATCTGTAACATACTTTCTGATTTTGCCAGAGTTAATGCCTGCCAGGATTGCAACTTCATCACAAAGGATGTCTCTTGCAAGATTAAGGATGATAACGCCTTTTTTCATCTTGGCAATTGCTTCCTGACCAATCATACCTTTTGTAGAATCCAAAGCAGGTACATGAACTGTGATAATATCGCACTTTGAATATATTTCATCTACATTGGTTACATGTTTAACATCTGATGAAAGTCTCCATGCTGCATCAATAGAAAGATATGGATCATATCCATAAACTTCCATTCCCAGCTGTCTTGCAGCATTAGCTACTCTGACACCAATAGCGCCAAGTCCAATAATGCCAAGCTTTTTGCCAAAAATCTCGGTACCGGCAAATTTCTTTTTCGATTTCTCGGTCAGTTTTGCAATATCAGGATCTCCGGCATTGGCTTTTACCCACTCTGTTCCTCCAATAATATCTCTTGAAGCAATGAGCATAGCAGCAAGTACCATTTCCTTAACTCCGTTTGCATTAGCGCCGGGAGTATTAAATACTACTATTCCTTCTTTTGCACATTTATCAAGAGGAATGTTATTAACACCAGCTCCGGCTCTTGCTATAGCAAGAAGATTATCAGAAAATTCCATTTCAAGCATATTGGCACTTCTTACAAGAATGCCCTCTGCTTCATCAACATTATCAACAGCCTGATATTTATCAGAAAAATTATTAAGTCCAATCTTAGCAATAGGATTCAGACATTTATATTTGTACATGATCACGCTCTCTCCTTTTCAAATTTATCCATAAATTCAACAAGCTTCCTAACACCTTCGATAGGCATTGCATTGTAGATGCTCGCTCTCATGCCGCCAACAGTTCTATGTCCCTTAAGACTTACAAATCCTGCCTTTGTAGCTTCAGCAATAAACTCTGCATTGAGTTCGTCACTTTCCGTAATGAAAGGAACATTCATAAGAGAACGGTCTTCCTTGCGAACTGTACCTTTGAACATCTTGCTCTGATCAAGGTAATCATACAAAATAGCAGCCTTCTCTTCATTTCGCTTTTTCATCTCTTCAAGACCGCCTTGCGCTTTGAGCCATTTAAATACAAGTCCACACATATAAATACTCCAGCAGTTTGGTGTGTTATATAAAGAGCCGTTATCTGCCTGAGTCTTCCACTTAAGCATTGTAGGAGTATAAACAGGAACATCATCTGTAATAAGATCTTCCCTTATAATGCTTATTACAAGACCTGCAGGCCCAACATTCTTTTGAACGCCACCATAGATAACTCCATATTTTGTAACATCTACAGGTTCTGATAAAAAGCATGAGGAAACATCAGAAACAAGAATATGTCCTTTTGTATTAGGCAAAGTCTTAAACTTTGTGCCATAAATTGTGTTGTTTTCACAGATATAAACATAATCCGCATCATCAGGAATCGGAAGGTCCGAACAATCAGGTATATAGGAGAATGTCTTGTCAGCACTGGAAGCCACTTCAATTGCTTCACCATATTTCTGTGCTTCCTGATAAGCTTTTTTAGCCCACTGACCGGTAATAATATATGCAGCCTTACCATTTTTCATAAGATTAAGCGGAACCGCTGCGAACTGTTGACTTGCGCCGCCCTGTAAAAAGAGAACCTTGTAATTATCAGGAATATTCATAAGATCCCTGATATCCTGCTCAGCAGTCTGGATAACACTATCAAAAGTCTTTGATCTATGACTCATTTCATTAATTGACATTCCGCATCCATTATAATCAAGCATCTCTGCAGCTGCTTGTTTTAATACCTCTTCTGGTAGAACAGCCGGTCCGGCGCTAAAATTATATACTCTTGACATTTCTCTCCTCCTGTAATGTAGACATTTTTGTAATATTGATAATTTTCTTCAACGAGTTGAATCGCTAAATTTTATCTTTAAATACATTGTAGTCATCATAAAAAAAATGTCAATAATGCAATTCCATAATTAATGTTATTTAATTTTTTCTTCTCGGTATAATAAAAAAATATGAAATGTTAAAATCCATTTCATATTTTTATAATAAGTTTACATATTCCAGTTTCTATCAGTAATACAGGATGACCGGCGTACCAACTTCAACAACTTCCCACAACTGGGAAACAGTATCTAAAGGACAGTTAATGCAGCCGTGTGAGCCATCTCTTTTATATATTTCTTCTCCAAATTTTGATCTCCAGGTTGCATCATGAATACCAACTCCTTTATGAACTCCTAGCCAATAGTTTACATAAGATACGTAATCAACCCCTACCAAATTTGTGTGATATCGTTTATTATAGACTGAAAATATTCCTGTTGGAGTCCCTCTTCCTCGATTGACATTTCCGGTAACAATAGGCATATTCATGACAAGCTTCCCTTCAGCATAGTAAAAGAGCTCCTGCTTTCCCATATTCACTTCTATATAGGTATCTCCAAGACTTTCTTTTGCATTAAATACTGCAACTGAATCAGAAAGCTGCAATGTTCTAACTTCTTCGTTCATTGCTTCACCTGAAAGATAAGCTGCTTTCAAAAATTCAAACTCAGAGTTTATATCATAAACAAGTCCATTACCCTTACTATTGCTATTTATGTTAATCTCGGCATCCGCATCCCCGCTTCTATATCTGACAAGATCCCATTCAGTACCATGTGAAGTCAAAAGTTCATAAAGAAAATCATACATTCTGCTTTCGCTAAGAATAAGATTTCCATCGGAATCCATCAAAAATCCCTCTACAACAATTATGTCATCTTCAGGAAACTTCTCTTCTTTTGAACCAGCTATAAACAAACCGCTTCCCGGAAGCTTTTTAGATACTTTTTCTTCCTTTGCACTCTCAAGGTCGTCTTCCGTAAGTATAAAAGAAGATGCTATTTTTTTATCCAGCTTAACTTCCTCATCTGCTATTTTAAAGGTGATCATACAGGACTGAAGAGCATTGACCTTATCATATAGATCAACTATCTTTTGTTGTTCCTCGTTTAACTGAATTTCCGTATAACAACCATCAACTGTATAGAGCCTTATTTCAGTTTTTAGCGCTTTTATACTATCAATTACAGCCTGTGAAATAGCCTCCTGAACAGGGGCTTTACTAAGATTGTCTTTTAATACATAACCACTATCTCTGGTTTTTTCTATACTTATATTAAACTCATCATCATCAAGGAATATTTCCCATTTGAATATTATGTCTTTTATTACATCTTTATCAACATATACATCCGGAGACAGGTTCACAATGAGGTTTTCAAAAAAATAATAGCCCCATGCAAAAGAATTTTTATCAGACAGATACGAATTGAGCTTATCGGTAAAATCTATTCGAACATTCGCATCTTTTGCAGAAATATAGAGCTCTGCTCCGCTAATATCAGTGATGTTTATACCATCATACTGATATTTTTTGCAGAGCTCCTCATTTACTTCATCTACACTTTTTCCAGTGCAGTATACTCCATTAATCCAGGTAAAGCAAGGAAAACCATTCATATAATAAAAGCCAAATCCAATGTAAACAGCTATAAAAGCCGCAATTGAAACGGCAAGTGTAATTAGTAATCCCTTTATTGCTCTACTCATGATCTCCCCCAAAATCACTTTTCATTTTTTATTTTTTTGAAGCAAGATCACCTGCATCAAACGCTTCACTGATAGATGCTCCTGCAGGAACCATAGGGAACACCTTATCATCTTCCTCTATTATACAATCAATTACGACAGGTTTGCCTGCGTTTATAGCTTTTTTTAGAACAGGAACCACTTCAGACTTCTTGGTAATTCTGAAAGCAGCACATCCAAGAGCTTCAGCCACCTTGCAGTAATCAACCTTGTCCTCAAAGATTGTCTGAGAATAATGCTTTTCATAAAACAGTGTCTGCCACTGTCTGACCATTCCAAGTACATTGTTATTAATAACAATTTCAATAATCGGAAGGTTATACTTTGAAGCTGTCGCCAACTCATTCATATTCATTCTAAAACAACCATCTCCGGCAATATTGACGCAAAGCTTATCCGGATTACCTGCTTTTGCTCCGATACATGCGCCAAGACCATAGCCCATTGTTCCAAGTCCACCTGAAGTCAAAAATGTTCTTGGATGCCTAAACTTATAATATTGAGCCGCCCACATCTGATGCTGTCCTACATCAGTTGATATGATTGCTTCGCCCTTGGTAAGTTTATCAAGTTCTTCAACAATGTAAGGACAAGTAAGCTTATCAGTCTCATATTTTAATGGATATTTCTTTTTATAATCACTAATCTTTTCAAGCCATTCAGAATGATTCATGACAGGAAGCTCCTCATTTATGGCTGAAAGGACCTCTTTAAGATCACCCACAATTGCAAAATTAGTTCTGATATTTTTATTTATCTCTGCTGCATCAATATCAATCTGAAGGATTTTTGCTTTAGAGGCAAAAGTCTTGGCATTACCGGTAACCCTGTCAGAAAATCTCGCACCGAGAGTTATCAAAAGATCACACTCACTTACTCCAAAGTTTGAAGTCTTCGTGCCATGCATACCAATCATACCTGTGTAAAGCTCATCAGTACCATCAAAAGCGCCCTTTCCCATCAAAGTGTCACAAACCGGCGCATCAACAGTGTGCGCAAAATTTTTAAGTTCTTCAGAAGCTCCTGATATCACTGCGCCGCCACCAACATAGATAAAAGGTCTTTTAGATGCTTTTATCATCTTTATTGCGGTCAGAATATCATCATGATTATATGTAATCTTTCTTTTTTCTTCAGAAAGAGTAACAGTTTTATAATCACAGCTCTTTTGTGTTACATCCTTGGTAATATCAACCAGCACAGGACCTGGTCTTCCACTTTTTGCGATTTTAAAAGCTTTTCTCAGGGTTGTTGCAAGCTCTTTTACATCCTTTACAATATAGCCATGTTTAGTAATAGGCATAGTAATGCCTGCAATGTCCACTTCCTGGAATGAATCCTTACCCAAAAGAGGAAGGTTAACATTACAGGTAATTGCAACCATAGGAACAGAATCCATATAAGCAGTTGCGATACCTGTTACAAGATTGGTAGAGCCCGGGCCACTAGTTGCCATGCAGACTCCAACCTTTCCGGTAGACCTTGCATAACCATCAGCCGCATGAGCAGCCCCCTGCTCATGCGATGTTCTGATATGCAAAAAATCATCCTGCTGTTTGTATAGTTCATCATAAATATTTAAAATTGTTCCGCCGGGATAACCAAAAACCGTATCAACGCCTTGTTCCTTAAGACACTCTAAAACAATCTGTGCTCCAGTTAACTGCATGATAAAAAACTCCTTACTTTCAGTAGTCTTATTCAATAATATTAGAACAATCAAGCTCTTGGAATTTCCAAGATAGCTCCACGGTTACCACTAGTTACAAGCTCACGATAACGAGCAAGATATCCTGTAGTTACCTTAGGCTCTCTAGGCTTCCAGTTCTTTCTTCTCTCAGCAAGAACTTCATCAGAAACCTTTACATTAAGAGAGTTATTAGGAATATCAATGCTGATGATATCTCCTTCTTCAATAAGCGCGATAGGTCCGCCAACTGCAGCTTCAGGAGATACATGTCCTATGGAAGCACCTCTGCTTGCGCCAGAGAAACGTCCGTCTGTAATAAGAGCTACAGATGATCCAAGCCCCATACCGGCAATAGCTGATGTAGGATTGAGCATCTCTCTCATTCCAGGGCCGCCCTTAGGTCCTTCATATCTGATAACCACAACATCTCCTGCTACAATCTTGCCGCCAAGGATTGCTGCGATTGCATCTTCCTCACAATCAAATACTCTTGCCGGTCCCTCATGAGTCATCATTTCAGGAACAACAGCTGATTTTTTAACAATGCCTGTGTCAGGCGCAATGTTTCCTTTAAGAACAGCAATTCCACCTGACTGCATATAAGGATTCTCTATTGGTCTGATAACCTCAGGATTAAGGTTCTTTACACCTGCAAGATTCTCTCCAATAGTCTTTCCTGTAACAGTAAGTGCGTCTGTATTAAGAAGGTTCTTTTTAACAAGTTCTGACATTACAGCCAAAACACCGCCTGCTTCATTTAAGTCTTCCATGTATGTTGGGCCAGCAGGAGCTAAGTGACAAAGATTTGGAGTTCTGCCTGATACTTCATTTGCAATCTCCATATTAAGCTCAACTCCGGCTTCATGAGCAATTGCAGGTAAATGAAGCATTGTGTTTGTAGAACAGCCAAGTGCCATATCCAGAGTAAGCGCATTCATGAACGCATCCTTTGTCATGATGTCTCTTGGTCTGATATCTTTCTTAACAAGGTCCATAACAGCATAGCCTGCATGTTTAGCAAGTCTGATCCTTGCAGAATATACAGCAGGAATTGTTCCATTTCCAGGAAGGCCCATTCCGATCGTCTCTGTAAGGCAGTTCATGGAATTGGCTGTATACATACCTGAACATGAACCACATGTAGGACAAGCCTTTTCTTCATATTCACAGAGTTTTTCTTCTGTCATTTTCCCTGCAGAAACACTGCCAACAGCCTCAAACATAGATGACAGTGATGTCTTGTGTCCATCTACTCTTCCAGCCATCATAGGACCGCCGGAAACAAATACAGTAGGAATATTAACTCTTGCAGCAGCCATCAAAAGTCCAGGCACGTTCTTATCACAGTTTGGAATACATACCATACCGTCAAAGGCATGGGCTTTTGCAAGACACTCTGTACTATCTGCTATAAGATCCCTTGTTACAAGAGAATACTTCATGCCAATGTGACCCATAGCAATTCCATCGCATACCGCAATTGCAGGGACTACAACAGGCATACCGCCTGCTTCAGCTACAGCAAGCTTAACTGCTTCTGTAATCTTATCGAGGTTCATATGGCCCGGAACGATTTCGTTATAAGAACTAACAATACCAATTAGGGGTTTTCTTCTCTCTTCTTCGGTAAAACCAAGTGCGTTAAAAAGGCTTCTATGTGGTGCCTGCTGAAGTCCTTTCATAACTCTGTCGCTGTTCATTGTCATGATATTCTCCTCCTATATAAACAAAAATTATAATAAATTTAATTATTTCACATACAAAATAAAATCTTCACTTTCATATATAACTCTCATGGACTTTAAATAATCCCAATTTATCGTCTCATGAGTCTGATAGAATTTCCAAAAATCCTCGCCACTATAACCGCTTTGAAGCATATCCTTATCAACGATAACCATATCTGCACCGTCAACATCTGTCTTGGTACAATCAATGTCCCAGCCAAATTTCATAAGGTACTGCTGATCACAGTCCAAAACAGCCGGATTGTTTTTCTTGGTCACATCCGCAATATAAAGTGTATTGAACAATTCGTTTTCTCTATATCCAAGCTGGCAGTTAAAGTCAGAGCTTGTAACTCTAAGCAGGAACAAAACTGCAATACAAATTGTAGGAATGTAAACCCCAAGTCCAAAGTACCACTTTCCTTCGCGGGAAATGATCTCATTTTCTTTAGACGCAGCGTTTTCACCGCTTAAGCCTGATATTTTTCTATTGTATATCCTGATATGTACATTTATCAGTCTCTCAAAAACAGAGCACACACATAAGACAACAATAAAACTGCTATATCCAAAAACTCTAAGATAAGGTAATTTCTTTTGAAGAATAAGCATTACACCTATAAACAAAAGATTTACGATGGCAATAAGATTTATTACCGTCCTGCTATATTCGAAATGCTTTATGCATTCATAGATCATACAGGCCATTCCAGCCAGAATGAATATGATCAGTACAATTACCATTCCAGGAAGCATGTAGTTTAACATGCTGTAATTCCAACCAATATATCTCTGCCAAAAAACATTTGGTTCCAGACTTTGTATGTATGGCTGTGAAAGCATGTAATCAATTCCTGTCAAAAGAGCTTTCATAGGAGATCTTAAAAGCACTGCTCCGTGTGTCCATCCATAGAATTCAGACCCGGAAGTCTTAACAAGAAGATTAGAACCAATTGCAAGCCATATTACAGAGTATAAAAACGTAGTTCCGGCAGCAGCAAACAGGCCCGAAAATACAAGATTTATGAGTTTTTTCCTGTATATATTATCTGATGGCTTATCATATACGCTTTTACTTCTTACAGCGTTTATCAGAAGATACAAAGCTCCGGAAAGTCCTACAGGTACAACCCAGTATACGCTGCTTGGTACTGTATAAAGGCCTAGTACGATAACTCCAAACAGCGAAAAGTACAAATACATTCTTTTTTCACCAAGGCTGCATATCTGACATATACAATATATGGATAAGAGAAAGCAAAGTGTCGCCAACGTATATCCTCTGCCCTGAACACTATATTCATTAATAACCTGCATAGAGGCATATAAAAGAGCTGCTGCAAAAGGAAGTCCATGGGAAAAAAACTTCTTACAGATTCTGTAGACAAGTATCAGATTACTTATGGCGCAGACAAATGAAACTCCCCTTAGTCCAAAATAGGAATTCCCAAAATAATCAACAAAACCTGAAAGCACCGAATAACCAACATGATTATTGGGAAGCGGCCAGTGAATTGCAGCATAAATTGGCCCTTTGCTTATGAAAGTATAATAGGTATATAACTCATCGTACTGTGGAGTTATGGCAAACATTCGCCATAAATAATAAGCTCCCATACCAATCACCAGAAGTGCCATGGCTATTGTTTCAGGCTCATGTGGCAAAATGTCATAAATTTTCTTTTCAGTCTTTTCAACCGCTAATTCGTTCAGCAATCAAATCCCCCATTTTTACGCATCCGACTATTTCAAAAGCATCTTCATCATTAAGGCACAGATCTTTTGTTCTATAGCCTTCCTTGAGAACTTTCTTAACTGCTTCTTCTATAGCATCAGCTTCTTTATCAAGATTAAATGAATATCTTAACATCATCGCAGCGGAAAGAATTGTGGCAATAGGGTTTGCCAGATCTTTACCTGCAATATCAGGTGCACTACCGTGACTTGGCTCATATAATCCAAAACTGGAATCATTTAAAGACGCGCTTGGAAGCATTCCTATTGATCCGGTGATCATGCTGGCTTCATCAGACAAAATATCTCCAAACATATTTTCAGTAAGAACAACATCAAATGATGAGGGATTCTTTACAAGCTGCATTGCACAGTTATCAACCAGCATATGAGAAAGAGATACGTCCGGATAATCCTTTTTTACTTCTTCAACAACTTTTCTCCAAAGCCTTGAAGAGTCCAAAACATTGGCCTTATCAACACTTATAACAGAACTCCTTCTCTTCCTTGCTACTTCAAAAGCCTTAATTGCAATACGACGAATCTCGCTTTCTTTGTAAACAAGAGTATCTGTAGCAACAAGCTCACCATCTACTTCTTTGGTATATCTGTCGCCAAAGTATAAGCCACCTGTCAGCTCTCTCATAATGAGCATGTCAAAGCCTTTTTCAGCTTCTTCTTTTTTAAGAGGACAAGCCTCTTTTAATTCAGGATATAAATAAGCAGGACGCAGATTCGCAAAAAGATTTAGTGCTTTACGAAGTCCCAAAAGACCAGCCTCAGGCCTCTTTGCCGGTTCAAGCTTGTACCATGGAGATGTACTTGTATCTCCACCGATTGATCCCATTAGAACAGCATCTGCAGCTTTAGCTGCAGCTATTGTCTCCTCTGTCAAAGGCACGCCATAGGCATCAATAGAACAACCACCCATCAATACATCTTTATAAGATATTTCATGCCCATACTTTTCACACACTTTATCAAGAACTTTTTTGGCTTCCTTTACTATTTCAGGTCCGATACCATCACCTGGAATACATGTAATATTAAGCTTCATCCCCATGCTCCTTTTTGTGTTTTATTCACTTATAGAATAAGCCTGACCAGGGCGCACCTTGGCCAGGCTTAAATCTGTCAATTATTTTTTCTTTGAATCCTTACTATCTGTAGCAGCAGTTGCAACTGCATCTTCAGGCTTTTCAACTTCAACAATTGCTTCCTTAACCATAGGAATACGACAGTTCTTATTGTTACCAAATTCTACGATTACCATATCATCATTGATATCAATAACTGTTCCAATAAAGCCACCTGTTGTTCTAACACTATCGCCTACTGCAAGTGATGCAAGTACCTGAGCTTTCTGCTTCTGCTCTTTTCTGTTAGGACGCATAAACAAGAAGTAGATTGCAACCATAAATGCAGCATAAACAAGCATTGTTGTTATAAATGCTGTGCTTGAGCCAGCAGATTCAGTAGTTAAAAATAATCCCATACCTTCCTCCAAAACTTGTAATATATACCAATCAATAATACTAAAAAGAAAAATCAAATTCAAGAGAATATATACATCCATTAAGAAAAATCAATACTGCCTTGATTTTTCTTAACCTTTGCGCCAGTTTCTTGCGATATTATAGCCATCAGCGATGGTTTCGCTGTCAAACTCAAGCATTCCCTCAAGCTTTCTCTTTTTGTATTCCTTATACTCTCCCTTTTCAATGGCCTCTCTTATTTCTGTCATCATGTGGTTGTAGAAATAGAGATTGTGAAGCACACAAAGCCTCATACCAAGCATTTCCCCTGCTTTTAGCAGATGCCTTATGTATGCCTTTGTATATCTGCGACATGCAGGACATCCACATCCCTCTTCAATCGGAGTGTCATCCATCTCATACTTGGCATTAAGAATATTGATATGTCCTCTGTTTGTATAAAGGTGACCATGGCGGCCATTTCTACTTGGATATACGCAATCAAAGAAGTCCACGCCTCTGTCTACAGACTCAAGGATATTAGCAGGAGTACCTACTCCCATAAGATATGTAGGCTTGTTTTCAGGAAGAAATGGTACGACCGTATCTAGCACATGATACATTTCCTCATGGGACTCACCTACTGCAAGACCCCCAACTGCATATCCGTCAAGATCTAGTTCGCTTATACGTTTTGCATGCTCAATCCTTATATCATCAAATATTGCACCCTGATTGATTCCGAAAAGCATCTGATGCGGGTTTACAGTATATTCAAGGCCGTTAAGTCTATCCATCTCCTTCTTACACCTAAGAAGCCATCTTGTAGTTCTGTCAACGGACATCTGAACATATTCGTGCTCCGCCTTTGCAGAAGGGCACTCATCAAACGCCATAGCTATAGTAGAGCCAAGGTGTGACTGTATTCTCATACTCTCTTCAGGCCCCATAAAGAGCTTGTGGCCATCAATGTGAGAATGGAAATACACGCCTTCTTCCCTGATCTTACGTGTTTTGGCAAGAGAAAAGACCTGGAATCCGCCTGAATCAGTCAATATAGGCTTGTTGCACGACATAAACTTATGCAGTCCGCCCATCCTGTAAACAAGCTCGTCGCCCGGTCTCAAGTGCAAATGATAAGTATTTGAAAGGACAACCTGTGTATCTATCCCTTCAAGATCCTCTGTGGAAACACCACCCTTAATAGCTGCAACAGTTGCAACGTTCATAAATACAGGAGTCTGTACAGTTCCATGAACCGTAGTAAATTCAGCCCTTTTGGCATTTCCATCTTTTTTTAAAATCTTATACATAAAAATCCTCGATCAATTAACATAAGTGCTCCAAAACTCTTCAAGGCACATGCCATTCTCATACATGACTGTGGCAGCATCAACTCCCACGTACCTGAAATGCCATGGTTCAAATTCTATGCTTGTTATATCCTCTTTTCCCAAAGGATATCGAAGGATAAAACCATATTTATAGCTGTTTTCAGCAAGCCACTTTCCGGCTTTTGTATCTGCAAAGCCTTCATCGAGGCTTGAATATCCATCACAGATAATATCTATAGCAAGTCCGATCTGATGCTCTGAAGATCCGGGAACGGTTACAGCCTGAGAAGCCAAGTTATATGCATCCATATAAGACATTCCGCCATTCATATACCTGTCAACTTTATTAGTAAAAAGCATAGTCTGACGTTCCATATCTCTGTATGGAGAACAAATGATAAGCCCAACTCCATCTCGGCTGGCTGCTCTCATCATTTCAAGAAGTGGCGAAATGATCCTTTCATCGCATTTCATTGAACCATTGATAGCGCCAAGTGAAACCTCATAATCATCAGGTATAGGATGCTGCTTGTTTACAAGAATAATCTGCCAGTCATCACTGGAAAAAGAATACTCAGGAATAGCAACAGAAAGCGGAACCTCTTCATCTGTGCTTTCAGATAAAGCTTCATTAACGCTTTCCTCATCATCTGAAGCATTTGTTGTCGCAGCCAAAATTTCTGATAATGTAGCCTTATTTTCAGAAATCGTATGCTCTGCTTCAGTGGCATCAGGATTAACACTCTCCTCCCTAGCCTCTTCAATGATAGCTTCATCAACCGTAGTCATTGATAGTTCCGCCTGAGACTCGTAGTCAATAAGTTCAGACAGTTCCCCCGCAGAGTCACCTGTATAACCATCAATATTCATATCAGACTCAAAGCTGATATTAAGAGACATTGCAGGATAAGAAAAACTACTACTTGATACAAAGAAAAGCAGGATGCACGCAAGACTTATAAATCTCTTTGCATTGCTATAGAAATAAAATAAAAAGTTGTAGCCTGTAATTGATATTATTGCATAGGCAAGTCCTAAAAAGGAAAGAGCCTTATGTTTTCTATTAAATTTTTGAACATTGAAAATTATCTTTTCCTTATGAGATAACTTTCTCTGCAAGTTACTGGCATTCATATCGGAAATCCCCTCTTATTTCGGATATCAAGCGCTGACTGTACTTATGATGATATGTTAGACGCAAAAGGCCGTTTTCTTTGGCATCTAAAAGTTATTATATAACTTATTCACATAAAATTCACTATTTTTGCATATTTTTTCTAAAAGCTAACCAAATAATAATTGTAAAAATGCCTCCGGCCATCAGATGATGACCAGAGATATATTGACTCATCCCTAAAAACACCCTACAATAATTGTACACCATTATATTATGAGGTTGTTTATGAGCGAATTAAAAGACTTTCTAATCAAAACTAAATCTTCTCTTTTATCAGAAAAGGCATTTCTTCAATGTCTCTCAAAAAAATACTCCATCCCAGGTTATATTTCTGTTAAGAATATCCGTGGTAATAAAAGCGAGTATCTGCAATTTAAAGATGCACATTACCGCCTTGTCTCTGTTTATCTATCAAAAGACAAGAAAAAACTATGCAAACAGTGTTTTGATTCACGGCAGGATCTTGAAAAACGGCTTCACGAAATTGAGGAAGACCTGACACTTCTTGATAACATACAATGTCCGGACTCTATGATTGTTCCATATAAACGCAACGAAAAAATACTTGAAAATGCTATGGGAATCAGTCCGAGCCATAATCTCCTTTTTTATTTGCAGTATTCGAAAGATAATGACTGCTATGTAATTTATTATTACGGCAAAAAAATGCTTCACAAAGTAAACATGATATATGTCAACGAATCATCCATCGATAAAATAGCTGATTACATGACCACTGCCGGTCTTATTGTTGACAATGACTGCAACAAGCAGCTTATATCATCACATGATCTCTATCCTGTAAAAAGTAAAAAACAACCTACTGTATCACAGACAAACTCCGGAATTAAATACAGCTTTAAAAAGAATTCCACCGATTACACCATTACTTTTTATCATCAAAAGAAAAAATATGAATTGCAATATGAACCATATTTTAGCGACAGTTCCTCCAAATTTGATGCAGAATGTGCTCGAATGGGCTTTTTTGTAGAAAAATACATAAATCAGATTAATTTCGAAAAAGGGGTATCAAAATATTATGAACGAAGACAGAATGTTCATACTGAAACATAAAGATATAGATGTTGCAATTTTGCAATTAAACAATGATGGTGAAATCATGAATCACCACATCATCAATCCTATGCATATGCCTTACCTTGGTTCAACCAAAAGCAGGCATTTATATGACTGGTGGAAACAGCGCTCAATTCCAGAAGGGAGAGAGCATCTTCTTTCCCTTCTAAAGGCATATGACTGCTCTTCTCCTTCAGAACTTCTAATGAAAAACCTGGGGTTAAGCCTTACCGATACATATTGGATATGTCCTGCAGAACTTACTTTATTATGGGAAGAAGTTAATCTCTTTAAAAACGGGAATAAAACAATACATTTTCACAGTGGTGAGGGAAGAGCACATTATTCAAACTCACCAGATGCAGCATTAAACGGATCCTTGGACAAAAAAGCCATAAACATAAAAGGGAAATGGTTTTTGGATAAGTTGAGCAATCCAAAATATGCCAATGGCATCCAAAATGTTAATGAATCATTTGTATCCTTGGTTCATAGTCAACAGGGATTTAGTGGATATACACCTTATGAAATCCTTGGCGAGGGCTCTGAAGTTAATAAATATAGCAGATGCCACTTTTTTACCGATGAACACTTGGAACTAATCACAGCATTTCAAGTTACCGGAGGATATAAAAATGAGGAATCATATGATTCCTCAACAGAGTTAAATAAATTCATTGATATCTGCATAAACAATGGTTTAGACCGCGGCTATGTGCAAGGCTTTCTAGATTATATGATCATGATTGATTTTATCACTACAAACGCAGACAGACACTGGGATAATTTTGGAATACTAAGAGATCCTGATACTCTCAAGTTCGTCTCAATGGCTCCAATATACGATAACGGAAATTCCATGTTTTTTGACATCCCACAGTACATGAACAGAGCATCACTACTACGTTTAGAAGATAATGGAATCGATAAGCTTGAGATAAACAGACTTCAGTTAGTACATAACAAAACTTTAGTCAACGCTTCGCTTCTGCCAACACCGTTAAAAGTAAAAAAATACTATATTGAACACGGCATTGATAGCCCAAAGGCCAAAATGATAGCAGACTCCTACAGTAATAAGCTGGATCTTTTCCTGGAGTTCCAGCATGATATTCCAATAAGTTACGACAGAGAAATGTACTACTATTTGGATGAAGTGCCATATGTTAAACAAAGGCCAAATCCTAATTATAAAGATTTTTGACAATCAAAGTTGCAAGGCTCTTTGCCATAAGATCAATGAGGAAAATTTTTCAGAAAAGCCATTATCAACATTAATTTGTACATTCTCAACCGACGCTTTCGTGTTTATTGCATAATAAAAAAGCAGTAAAGGAGCCTTTGTTTCACAACACAAGGCTCCTCTTTTTTAATTTCCGATTATTTCTTATAAAATCCAATTATATTCTCTGCTTTTGAGAGCATATTTGACATCAAAAGATCCAGTGTACAAAGAGCACACATGCTTTCAACCACTACAACCGCCCTTGGAACTACAACAGGGTCGTGTCGCCCATGGATACTCACCTGAATATTTTCTCCTGACTTATTAACTGTATTCTGAGTCTTTGCAATGCTCGGAGTCGGCTTGAAATAAGCTCTGATTACAATTTCGCTTCCATCAGAAATACCACCAAGAATACCACCAGCATGATTAGTTCTTTTTTCAACAGAACTATCACTCATCACAAACTCATCATTATTTTCTGATCCGTGGTATTTTGATACTCTCGTACCATCACCTATTTCAACTGCTTTAACAGCGCCTATACTCATAACAGCATGAGCAATAACAGCATCGAGCTTATCAAACACAGGCTCTCCAACTCCTGCAGGAAGACCTGTAACACGGCATTCTACCACTCCACCTACAGAATCCATTTCTTCTTTACACTTGGAAATAAGTTCCATCGCTCTTTTATCTGCTTCAGCATCAGGCATTGCTGTCGGAGTCAAAAGAATATTCTTTTCATCGAATTTCTTTTCATCAATCTCGACATCACCAATTGCTCTGGTGAACGCCATAACTTTAATGCCCATCTCATTAAGGAGTTTGCTGCAAATAGCACCTGCTGCAACTCTTCCAATTGTCTCTCTACCAGAGGATCTTCCACCGCCTCTGTAGTCTCTAAATCCATACTTTTCATCAAAGCCAAAATCCGCATGTCCCGGTCTGTAATACTGTGCGATCTCGCTATAATCCTGAGATCTCTGGGAAGTATTTTTTACAATAAGAGAAATTGGTGTACCTGTTGTCTTTCCTTCAAAAACGCCGGAAAGAATATCAACAGCATCATCCTCTTTTCTAGGTGTTGTTGCAGGAGACGTTCCAGGCTTTCTCCTGTCAAGAAACTTCTGAATATCTGAAATATCAAGCTCCATTCCAGCCGGAAATCCATCGACCACTACCCCAAGTGCTTTTCCGTGTGACTCTCCCCAGGTAGACATCTTTATATTTTTACCAAATACAGATCCTGACATATTTCCTCCCAATATAAGCCAAAAGCCCTCGCACCTTGGCGAAGGCTCTGATTTCAAGAATTAAAGTTTATGGAAAACAATACAGTTAGGTCTTGAAACAGGAAGTTCTGGTCCATTCATGACCATTGATCCCTTGTCCATATCAACCGTAAAGAATGTAAGCGAATCTGACTCGTGATTAAGAGATACAAGGTGCTTGTTGTCAGGGAAAAGAGCTGCATCTTTAGGATACTCACCTGCAACAGGAAGCTGAATCTTATTAGTGATTAGTCCTGTCTCTTTATCTACTTTAAATACAAGTGCATTGTTTTCACCTGCTGTTGAACTTACAAGATAATTGTAGTCCTCTGAGAATGTAAGAGCGCTGCTTGCAACACCGATTGAATCAGCCTCTTCAGAAGTTGATACTGACTGAATCCTTTCAAATTCAGGATCTCCGTTCTTATCTTCATAAGAATAAACTTCTATAGAGCACTTCTGCTCAAGACAAACATAAAGGAATTTACCTTCCTTTGAGAACTGCATATGTCTTGGTGATGATTCCTGATCGCAGTGGATCACATCAACTTCTTTTATCTTTCCTGTTTCCATATCAAGTGAATAAACATTTATCCTGTCCATTCCAAGATCTGCTGCAAGAAGATACTTGTTATCTTTGGTTACCTTTATGCACTGAACATGAGGAACATGATTACGTCCCGCTGCAGTACCAAGGCCCTTGTGATATTTCTCATCAGTGATCTCACCGATGCTTCCATCTTCATTAAGTCTTAGTATTGTAACCTTTCCATCATGGTATCCGGCAGTAATAAGGAACTTATCGCTCTGGTCCATATTGAGATAGCAGCCACGCATACCATTGATAGAAGCCTCATTCAAAAATTCAAGACTTCCGTCAGGAAGAATATGATAAGACTCTACTCCTGCATCAGTTATGGAGTAAAGAGTTTTATTATCATGAGAAATTCCAATATAAGAAGAATTGGTTATTTCAACCTTCTGCTTTTCATAAAGTCTTCCATTCTCAAGATCTACATCATAAATTCTAATTCCATACTTTGTGCCAAGTCCGGATGTATAACTTGATACATAAGCTACGTATTTATCTTTAACAGCCATTACCAGTTTGCCTCCTAGAATTACGTATTTTCTTCATTCTATCACAAGAAATCAAAACTTTAAACGTCTTTTGCTTTATACTCTGCAATAACTTCCTTAATCCTGTCCTGTGGTCTTACAAGTTTATACATGGATTTTCCTCTATTTAAGGTGTCTATGGCAGATGCTATATACCTGTTCATATTGACGCTGTAATAGTATTCTTTACTAAGCAGTTCTTTTTTCTGATAAATAAGATTAGTTGTAAATATCTTTTCAAAAAAGCCATTTTCATATGCTTCATCAAATTCATTAAAGCCATAAGAAAACAGACCAAAGGTTGCAAAAATAAATACTCTTTTGGCGCCTCTATCCTTAAGCTGCCTGCACACATCAAGCATACTCTTGCCGGAAACGATCATATCATCAATTACGATCGCATCCATCCCGCTTATGTCGCCGCCGCAGAAATCATGCGCAATTATGGGATTCATCCCATCAACAACACGGCTGTAATCCCTTCTTTTATAAAACATACCAAGATTAACGCCATAAACGGAAGAAAGAAATACCGCTCTCTCAGTTGCTCCCTCATCAGGTGCTATGACAAGGAGATGCTCCGAATCAATTTCAATATCATCATACTCAGTCAAAAGAGCCTGGGTAAACTGTAAAGTTGGTGAAATATTCTCAATACCATTTAAAGGAAGTACATTTTGCATTCTTGGATCATGGGCATCAAAGGTGATCAGATTATCAACTCCAAGAAGCTCTAATTCTCTTAGCATAAGAGCACAGTCAAGGGATTCCCTTAAAACCTTTCTGTGCTGCCTGCTTTCATAAAGAAACGGCATAACCACAGTAATGGATCTCGCCTTTCCATTGCAGGCGCCAATAACCCTCTTAAGATCAGCATAATGATCATCGGGAGACATTCTGTTATACTCTCCGTCGAATTTATACTTTATAGAATTGTTGCACACATCCACCAGGATAAAAATATCTTTTTCCCTGACAGATTCTTTTAACACAGCTTTACCCTCACCGCTTGAAAATCTCGGGCATATACATTCAATAAGAAAGCTGTCTGCGCTGCGCCACTCGCAAAGGATCTTATCAATCCTTTTTGCTGATTCTGCAAATGATTCAAGAGCTATAATCCCTAATCCGCCACTCATTGGAACACCTCGCATCATTATCAATATTGCATTTCTATTTTGATTATATATCATGTGTACATGCAGGTAATCAATAATCAAGCTTTTTTATTATTTTTTTACACTACCGACACAAAAAATGCCATAATAAAACTAATAATAATTTAAGAAAAAGGATAAAAAATGAATAAACACAAATCAAAACCAGGTCTTCTTTTAATTCTTATCATATGTCTTTTGATCATAATAATAGGTATTACCCAGTATGTAACGCATAACAATTCCAGCGCTATAGATGAATCTCACGTATTTTCTGAAGGCGGTCTTACTATAGCCAATTTAAACGTAGGAAAAGCTGACTGTGCCGTACTGCAAGTCGATGACATTGTCGGAATGATCGATACAGGAACCTATGATGCCTATTCTACTATCGATAGTTTCCTAAAGGATAATTCAATTACAGAAATAGACTTCCTTATTCTCACACACTATGACCAGGATCATATCGGCAGCGCAGTAAAAATCATATCATCATATGACGTAAAAAACATTTATCTTGCCGACTATGTAAGTCAGAAGGAGTATTATACAGGTCTTATGGATTGCATAAAAGCAAGAGAAAATATTTATTTTGTAAATGAAAACATCGCATTTAACTACAATGATATTTCAATTGATATCTACCCTGCATCCTCACCTGATGAACTTCTTTCAAACAGTAATAATGCGGACAACAATATGTCTCTGGTTTGTATGATAACCTTTGGAGCAAAGAATTTTCTTTTTACAGGAGACATTGAAAAAGACAGAATTGAGCAAGTCATAAATGACGGCTACTCTTTAAGTGCAGACTGGATCAAAATGCCCCATCATGGAGGCTATACCAAAAACACAAGTGACCTCCTTGCCATCGTAGATCCTGATTTTGCAATTATCAGCACTTCAAACGAAAGACCGGCTGAAGAAAAGCTTTTGGATCTTTTATCATCACTTAGTATAAAAACTTATGATACTACCTATGGAACAATAATTACCTATTGCGACAAAAACAGCATAGAAATCACTCAAAAAAGTAATTGACACTATCTATAACTTCATTAAAATAAAGTAAGTCAGTTTTATACTTTTTTAATAATTAGGAGCAGGAAATGGGTAAAGACTTAATTACGCTTGAACATATCAGCAAGTCATATGATGGTCAGCTAATACTTGATGACCTTAATCTTTCTATATATGAGAATTCTTTTGTTACACTACTTGGCCCAAGTGGCTGTGGCAAAACCACTACTCTTCGCATAATAGGTGGTTTTGAGACGCCAGACAAGGGGCATGTTATATTTGACGGAAAAGACATCACAAATCTTTCACCTAACAAAAGACAGCTAAATACTGTCTTTCAGAAGTACGCACTTTTTACACATATGACTGTAGCAGAAAATATTGCTTTTGGTCTTAAGATAAAAAATAAATCAGACAGCTATATTAAAGATAAGATCAAGTATGCCCTTAAACTTGTTAATCTTGAGGGATATGAAAACAGAAGCCCTGAATCTTTATCAGGCGGTCAGCAGCAAAGGATCGCCATTGCAAGAGCCATTGTTAATGAGCCTAAAGTTCTTTTGCTTGATGAACCGCTTGGAGCACTTGATCTAAAAATGCGTCAGGATATGCAATATGAACTTAAAAGGCTTAAGGAAGAACTTGGCATTACCTTTATTTATGTAACACACGATCAGGAAGAAGCCCTTACCATGTCTGATCATATCGTAGTAATGAATCAGGGATATATCCAGCAGGAAGGCTCTCCCGAAAAAATATATAACGAACCTGAAAATGCTTTTGTTGCTGACTTTATCGGAGACAGCAATATTATCAGATCAACAATGATCCGCGATGAACTGGTAGAGATTCTCGGGTCTAAATTTGCATGCGTAGACAAAGGTTTTGGAGAAAATAAGCCCGTCGACGTTGTAATAAGACCAGAGGATATTGAACTCGTTTCTCCTGAAAACGGCACTTTAAAAGGCATAGTGACAGACCTCACATTTAAGGGTGTTCACTACGAAATGGACGTTGAGGTTGGAGGCCGTGAACTTTTGGTACATTCAACAAAGCTCTCTCCTGTCGGCACAAATGTTGGTATAAATGTTGATCCATACAACATTCAGATAATGAACGTTCCTGAGTCAGAGGATGAGGAGGCCATCAGTGAAACTATTTAAAAATAAAAACACTGCTTCTCTTTTATCATCCCCATACATGGTCTGGGCTTTTATCTTTATCCTGGTACCATTGGGAATGGTAATCTATTACGGTTTCACAACTGAAGAGGGATTTTTTACTTTTGAAAACATTGCCACTATTGCTAAACCTGGTTATCTAAAGGCTTTGATAAGGTCTATCAGACTTGCCCTTATCAGTACTTTGGTGTGTCTTATTTTGGCATATCCTTTAGGAATGATTCTTTCATCCATGAAACTTACAAGAAATACTTATATCGTTACTCTTTTCATTCTTCCTATGTGGATGAATTTTCTTTTAAGAACTCTTACCTGGATGACTCTTTTAGAAGGAAAAGGCGTTATCAATACTGTTTTGGAAAGCATTCATCTTCCTACGATAAATATAATCAACACGCCTTCAGCCATAGTACTTGGCATGGTATATAATTTTCTGCCTTTTATGATTCTTCCTATTTACAATTCTCTTAGTAAAATAGATGAGAATGTCATAAATGCTGCAAGAGATTTAGGTGCAGACTCACTTCAGACTTTTCTAAAAATCACATTTCCATTGTCACTTCCCGGAGTTTTAAGCGGAATAACAATGGTATTTATTCCTGCCCTCACGACCTTTGCTATTTCCTCAATGCTTGGTGGTTCCAAAATTCTTCTTATCGGAAATATCATCGAGCAGGAATTTACACAGCTTTATGACTGGCATCTTGGAAGTGGTCTTTCAATCGTGCTTATGATCTTCATTTTCATAAACATGATAATCGAAGCCCTTTCAGACAAACAGGGAGGTAGATAAATTGAGAAAAGTTCTTGAAAGATTATATTTGGGGCTTTTACTTATTTTTATGTATGCTCCGATAATCACACTTATTGTTTTGTCCTTTAATTCCAGTAAATCCAGAGCCAAATGGGGAGGCTTCACACTAGAATGGTACGTCAATCTCCTTTCTGATGAGGCCGTTGCCAGTGCTCTTTTTAACACTTTATCAATTGCAATACTTGCCACTATCATCTCAACAATTATCGGTACTATCTCTTGTATCGCAATGATAGGCCTAAATGCACGGCTTCGTTCATTTATAATGAGCATCACAAATATACCGATGATAAATGCAGACATTGTGACTGGTATATCCCTCATGCTACTATTTAGGTTTTTACATATAAGTTCAGGATTTACTACAATTCTTTTGGCGCACATTACATTCAATATTCCATTTGTAATGCTTAGTGTAATGCCAAGAATAAAGAACATGAATGTCTATGTATATGAAGCAGCCCTTGACCTTGGCGCAGCACCTTTATATGCGTTTTATAAAACTGTACTTCCTGATTTATGGCCAGGGATTGTATCAGGAGCACTTATGGCATTCACCATGTCTCTTGACGACTTCATTATCACATATTTTACAAAGGGTTCAGGTTTTGAAACTCTTTCAACTCTTATTTATAACGAAGTAAAAAGAGGTATTCAACCTGAAATATATGCTCTGTCAGCCATAATATTTGTAGTAGTTTTGACACTTCTCATGCTTGTCTACAGAGTTCCTGCCAAAAAGAATAAAGACTAACTTTGGAGTTACATATGAAAAAGAAATTTCTAAGTGTATTTCTATCACTGACAACATTAAGTGCACTGCTCTCAGGCTGTGGAGCCAAAAACAGCACTTCATATCCGAACGGTAAATTGTACGTGTACAACTGGGGTGAGTATATAGATGAAGACGTCATAAAAGAATTTGAAGATGAAACAGGAATTGACGTTATCTATGATATGTTTGAGACTAATGAAATAATGTTTGCCAAGCTGGCTCAGGACACCTCCGCTTATGACGTTGTATGTCCTTCTGATTATATGATACAGAAGTTGATTGAAAACAACATGATTCAAGAGCTTAACTTTGACAACATTCCAAATATTGCTAACATAGGCGAGCAGTATTTCGAGTCATCCAAAGATTTTGATCCCGAAAACAAATACTCAGTACCCTATTGCTGGGGAACAGTTGGAATCCTATACAATAAGACTATGGTTAATGAAACTGTAGATAGTTGGGATATTCTCTGGGACAGCAAATACTCTGGTCAGATTCTTATGCAGGACTCTGTAAGAGATGCATTCATGGTAGCCCTTCTCAAAAACGGCTTCTCAATGAATACAAAAGATGCATCTGAAATTGATATCGCAACAAATGATCTTATAGCTCAAAAGCCACTTGTACAGGCTTACGTAGTTGACCAGGTAAGGGATAAGATGATTGGCGGGGAAGCTGCTCTTGGAGTTATCTATTCAGGCGAAGCAATATATACAGCACGTGAAAATCCTGATCTTGAGTATGTAGTGCCAAAAGAAGGCACTAATGTATGGATTGATTCCTGGGTAATAACCAAAGGTTCCAAAAATGTTGAAAATGCTGAAAAGTGGATAGACTTTATGTGTCGCGGAGACATTGCTCTTAGAAACTTTGAATACATAACCTACTCCACTCCTAACACAGTTGCTCAGGAAAATATTGAAGACGATGCAATCCGCAATTCCAAGGTTGCCTTTCCTGACCTAAATGAAATAAATACAGAGTCATATCAGTATCTTGGAATCGAAACAGACAGACTCTACAATGATGCCTGGATGGAAGTAAAATCTGCTGATTACTGATAATAATAAAAAACGCGCTGGTAATGAATGCCGACGCGTTTTTTATTATCATTTTTATAATTACCGTTTTTAATTTTCCATGTACTTGATTCTTAAGTCATTTCCCCTTGCGGTCACACTAGCTTCTGCTCCCATAATAACAGGAAGCATCGGAGAAATATGTCCTATATCAGCGTCCATTATGATAGGAACGCCAAAGCCTTCAAGAATATCCGTTACAGCATTATATTCATTAACTCCTGTAAACTCTTCTCCTCTTGCTCCTCTCGCCCTTCCAATAATAAAGCCCTTGGCATCATCAAACCAACCTGCTTCTCTAAGATTCCACAGTGCTCTTCTATAGGACATAACATTAAGATCACATTCTTCTAAAACCCAGATTATATTCTTGTGCTCTTTCTTAAACTCTTTCATATTGTCAAACCTTGTACCAACAAGGTCAAATAGCACATCAAGGCACCCACCAAGAAGTATTCCTTCACATTTAAGCTCTTTTGTCTCATCTACCTTCACAGCCCTCTTGCTACTACAATCAAAAGAACTTAATATCTTTTTCTGATTAAGATCATAAGTCATGAGTTTTTCATAATCTATGGGAGCGTCTGGATCAGATGGTTCATCACTATATGAATACATATCGTAGCCCGTAAAAACAGTCTTTGTTCCTTCTAACAGTGCAAAAGCATCTTTTTCAGTGTCTTCCCAGTTCTTCCCATAACCATTGATACAAGGTCCATAAATTCCCATAGTACCGGCAATAGTCACTAAAGGGAAAATAAAATGAGTATTATCTGAATAACCTATAAACCACTTTGGCTTACATTCTTTTAATTTCTCAAAATCAACATAAGTAATGGTCTCATTCATTAGCTCACCACCACCGGCAGATATAATGGCGTCTATATCGTCCCTTTTATAAAACTCCATAAGTTCAGCACTTGTAACTTTTGGATCTGTACTTATTCCCTTTCCATCACCCATTCGTGCTGTCTTACCTTCTATAATGTTATAGCCTCTTTCTTTTAGATTTTTTATAGCTATGTCAATAAGAACACTATAGGGTTCTGTTGCTGCTCCAAAAGAAGGTGCTGTTATTCCAATTGTATTTCCTTTTTTGATGCTTTCTGGCCTTCTGATCATTATTTTGGCTGCCTTTCAATTTATTTTTTTACTATTTCTGCTCTCTTTGAGTAAGATTTCCTGTAAAATCTGTTCATTTTATAACATTCCCAAAGTGACAGGAAATGTCCCTCTCCATGTCTCATTACTGCAATATGGGCAATGCATCCTTTATCAAGTACATCTGCTACGTCCATGGCATCATCATAAGACGCGCCAAGGCAGTAAGCTCCATCATATAGTGAAAAAACAGCATTGACGTTCTTTTTAATATTATGATAACTCATACCGTCCTTTCCGTGTTCATTGCTTGGAACTTTTACGCTTACGCCGATGAGCTGAGCAAAGTCATACAGAAGCGGTCGCATGTGGTTTGCTCTCCTTGATACTGTCATTACGGCTTCCGATTTATTATGAATGATATATTTTACATCCTTCCTCTTTGCATATATAAGCTCATGAATATGTCTTACACGTTTAGGAGTATCTGGAATATCATAAACTATCTCGCCATTTTCAAGATGCGAGTTAAAACCAAATTCCACACCATGATGTATATCCGTTTTACAGACATCAATAAGGAAATTGTTACATGCAATCTCCATCTTTTCAGCCTCATAAATTGCCTCTTTAGAATTTTTTCCAAGGCACAATGTTCCATGATTGGCCATGATAAAACCGTTGCAATCATGATATTTTTTTATAGTTCTAATCGTATTATCAACAAGCTGCTCAGTCCCCGGAAGAGCAAATGGTGCAACCGGAATCTCGACATCATTATCTTCCAGATATGATAGTATTCTCTTCATTCCAAGTGTACCGGCGCATGAAGCATAAACCTGATGTGTATGGATAATAAAATCTATATTTTTTCGTTCTTTATAGCAAGCCGCATGAACAGCTTTTTCAGTTGAAGGTAAAAAATCTCCTTTATAAGACAGATCTTGAATATTAACTTCTTCGATCATGTCCGGAGTAAGATCCTCGTACTTTATTCCACTTGGTGTTATCAAAAAGCTCTTCTCATTTATTCGCTGACTTACATTTCCCCATGTTCTTACAAGAAGACCGATTTCATGAAGTTCTCTTGCAACTTCAATAATATGTTTCTTTGCCTCTAATATTTCCTCTTTACCATGTAACATAAAAACCCACTCCTTCTTATGCCTTATTTTCTAGTCTGACCATTTCCGTAGATCTGGTATTTATAGGAAGTAAGCTCTTTTAGACCCATCGGTCCCCTTGCATGGAGTTTCTGTGTACTAATTCCTATTTCAGCTCCAAAGCCAAATTCGAAGCCATCTGTAAATCTGGTTGATGCATTAACGTAAACACATGCTGCATCAACAAGTGCTAAAAACTTATCTGCTGTTTCCTTGTTTTCAGTAATGATTGCCTCTGAATGACCGGTGCCATACTTATTTATATGATCAATTGCCTCATCAACACATTTTACCGACTTAACAGAAATAATGTAATCAAGATACTCTTTTCCGAAATCTTCTTCTGTTGCATCAATGGCAAAAGACATATATGCCTTACTTGGCTTATCTGCTCTGACTTCAACAGAGTGTTCTTTCATAGCCTTTTCAAATTCAGGAAGGAACTTCTCCATAATATCTTCATGAACGATAAGTGATTCTGCAGCGTTGCACACGCCAATTCTCTGTGTCTTAGCATTGATTATGATTGGAATTGCCTTCTTTAGGTCAGCGTCCTTATCAACATATATATGGCAGTTACCTGTTCCCGTCTCAATAACAGGAATATTGGAGTTTTCTACAACCGCTCTTATAAGTCCTGCGCTTCCTCTTGGAATCAGAACATCAACGTATTCTTTCATCTTCATGAAATCAGTTGTAACCTGTCTGTCCGTAGCTTCTATGAGCTGAATGGCATCTGCTGTAATACCAAGGCTTTGAAGAGTGTTTCTGATAGAATTCGTAATTGCAATATTGCTGTTTATAGCATCACTTCCACCCTTAAGAATAGTCACGTTACCTGACTTAAAAGTAAGAGCAAATGCATCCGCTGTAACATTTGGACGTGATTCATAAATTATTCCAACAACTCCAAGCGGAACTCTAATCTTTTTTATCTTAAGACCATTTGGTCTCTCAAAATGTTCAATTTCCTGCCCTATAGGGTCTTCAAGTGCGGATACTTCTCTGATGCCTTCAGCCATAGCTTCTACTCGTTTTTCATCCAGTTTAAGCCTGTCTAAAAGCCCTTGATTCATGCCATTTTTTTCACCATTTTCATAATCGATGCGGTTTGCTTCAAGGATCTTGCCACAATCTTTAATAAGACCATCTGCCACCGCCAAAAGAGCCCCATTTTTTTCTTTTGTTGAAAGCTTTATCATTGCCGGCTTTGCAGCCTTCGCATTTTTACAAATATCAAGTAATACCATAGCTCCTCCACTTCTAATAACAAGTCACCAGAAAAATTCGTTATTTAAAATAATACCACAAATGGCTTAAAATACACTACTCTTTGCTCATACTGCGCGGAGAATTTCCATAATATTTTTTGAACACATTTGAAAAATAACTCACATCGCTATAGCCAACTTTTTCTGCAATTAAAGACAGCTTTTCATCGGTTGCAGTGATCAGCCTTTTTGCCTCCTGCATACGCACCTGTGTTATATATTCAGACAGTGTCATATTCATTTCACTTTTGAACATCTTCCTAAGATAAGTCTGGTTTACACATAGTTCTTCCGATATGTCAGCAACTGACAATTCACTGTTTTTATAATTCTCTTCTATATATTCCTTTGCAGAAAGCGCAACGTCCCTTGACTTGGACTTTTTCTTATCCTTTTCAAATTCAATCCTCTTTTTAAAAAGATATATCACTTTATCCTTCATTTCATTAGAACCTATCGATCCGGAAAAAAAGTCTTCAGGTGAAAAACCATCGCCATAAATCTTCTCTATTGAAAATCCCGAATTGATAATGTTAGTCATAAGTACGCTGAGAGCACTGCTTATAATATTCATATCCGAGATAACGTGGCCATCTTTTGAGGGACACGCTTCTCTAATATGCTGCCACATTGTATTGATGACATTTTCAACGTCATCCGATAATAGATTTTCAATATCCTTGTTCAGCCTGAAGATTGCATCAAGAGAAGTAAAAACAGGTGGTTCTGATTCTTCTCTAAGGTCTATGAGTTTTCCGCATCCCTTGACCATTACAGTTCCAAGTGCTCTTTCATAGCCTTTTTTTACACCTTTTAGCTCATCAGCCCTGGAAAGAACAATTGTAATATCAAACCCAAGCTGGTTTTTTACCACATCAATAATATCCGTAAACTCATATCCCTTGAAACTACTGATATCCAAAGCTCTATTGAAACGCATGAGGATAATGATGTTATTTTCAAAATCATTAAAAATCTTTACTTCACCATCAATATCAAGTTTATCCTCAAGCATTTTTGCAATGAGCCGCTCCCAGTTCATAAGTTCTTCCCTGGAGCTGTTATTATTTATGTCTCCGTCAAATTTAACCAGACCTAAAAGGTACCCGGCTCCGGATCCCCATCCAAATATTTTCTCTTCAATCTCATTTGAATGTTCAACATCTGATATGCCGGCATATATAAGAGCTTTGAGCTCATCTGTCAAAACATAGTCATCTCTAAGTGAGTTCTCTATAGCCTTTCCAATATTATCCTGAAGCTTTAAAAGGCTAAGTATCAGTTCTTCTTTTTCAAAAGGCTTCACTATATAATCACAAACACCGATCTTTACTGCTTTTCTTGCATATTCAAATTCATTATTCCCGGTTATCAGAACAACTGCAGTGTCCGGATAATCCTTTATGATCTTTTCGGAAAGCTCAAGACCGTTTAAATATGGCATAGTTATATCTGTAAGCACTACATCAGGGAGATATTCATCCATCTTTTGAAGTGCTTCTCTGCCATCATGAGCCTCACAGCATATTTCAAACCCATATGCATTCCAATCAATGCAGCCCCTTAAATATTCCAAAAAAATAGGCATATCATCGACAATCATAATCTTATTCAAAACAATTTACCTCTTTTCACTTACATCAGGTATCTTTATTGTAAAAGTCGTACCCTGATTTTTTTGGCTGTCAACACTAAGGCCAAATTCATCGCCAAAATATAGTCTGAGCCTGTGATCAACACTATATACACCAAAATGTTTTCTGTCAGCATCCTCCGGAATCTCATTTCTCTTAAGATTTCCCTGCATGGATATGAGTTTCTCAGGATCAATACCAACGCCATCATCAGTTACATAGAGCTTTATAATGTCTCCGTTTTTTTGCCCGGTTATAGTGATCTTACCCCAATCTTCCTTGTACTTAAGTCCGTGGTAAATCGCATTTTCTACAAGGGGCTGAAGCGTCATCTTAGGTATATTGATTACAAACAACTCCTTTGGTATATCAAAGTCATACTTAAACTTATCTCCATATCGCATAGTCTGAAGATCAAGATAATCCCTGGTGATCTGTATCTCTCTTTCAATACTGACGATTTCTTCACTGCCGGATAAAGAATTCTTGTAGTAATTCGCCAGCTTCTGAGTAACTCTTGCAGCCTCTTTTGACCTGTTCATCTCAATAAGCATGATGATAATATCCAAAGTGTTGTATAGAAAATGCGGCTTTACCTGTTCCTGGATCAAAGCTAGCTCATATTCTCTTTTCTTTTTAGCCTCTTCATCCACCTGATTTAAAAGTTCCAAATTCCTCTGAGTCATATAATTAAAGATTCTTCCAAGTCTTCCTATTTCATCCCTTGTCTTGAACCTGAACCTGTAGCTCATATCGCCCTCGGCTATCTGCTGAGCACCGTCATGTAATATCTTAAGGGGCCTTGTTATTATATTGGTTGAGAAAACAACAGATAAAAGAAGTAAAACTACGGAAATAGAACCTGTAGTAAGCAAAATAAACCTAAGGTCTTTCCCTGTTACATTAAATTTATTTAGATTTGTGATTCCTACAACAGTCCATTTGAATTCATCTATTGTGTCTTTTGCCATAAGATAAGTCTCGCCGCCATACTTCAAGAGCTCCTTGGGGCTTTCTATTAGTCCATTCAAAAAATCTGTATCAGAATAGAACTGCTCTTTACTGTCGCTTTCAGAAATACAGTTTCCCAATGTATCATAAAGAAAATAATAGCTTATCTCACTTTGCGAAGATTCAATAAGATAATCCTTGTCCATATTCACAAAAAGATATCCTATAGGGCTTCCGGTCACAATATTTATGACATGTTTTCCCATGGTTACTATCTCTTTGTCATCCCTGTTCATGATGTTTTCAGCCTGATCCATCATTACAGTTTTACCGCCCATATCCTTTAAATATGATATGTACTCCGAAGCCATTATCTTATCCTTTATATCTTCAAGCTTGGGATCACTTGAGTAAAATCGCCCTTCAGAGTCAATAAAAACAATAGATGATATTCCATTATAAATAAGCAGTGATTGGGAAAGCTGCGATGTTATCCTCGCATCCCTTGTTACCTGCTTCATGATCCTTTCGTTATAGAAATTACTAAACTCGATCGTCAGATTATTTGAGCAAAGCTCGCCATTTTTCAAAACAGATGTGATCCTGTCCGACATGATCCTGATATTTTCTTCAATCTGTTTTTCTGCTCTTTGCATAATTGCTCTGTTATAAAAAATAAGCATCAAAACAGTAAGTAGCACTATTGGTATTAGTGCTACTACAACTGTCATTGATGCTATTTTATACTTTATTGACATGTTGCGGGCTTTATCCTTACCGGAAAGCTTCCTGTCAGAATGCTGCCTCTCCATGTCCTTTAATGTCATATTCAAGATTAACCCTTTACCGCTCCTCCGATTGTCATGGCACTTTCCACCTGCTCAGAGAAAATAGAATAAACTATAATTGCAGGGAATGATGCAATAACCATTGTAGCACCCATTCCTCCCCAGTCTGTCGTAAATTCGCCCTGGAAGAACAACACTCCAAGAGGAAGTGTCTTAAGCTGAGGAATACTTCCAACTACAACATTGGCAAGAATGAATTCATTCCATGCATTAAGGAAAATGTAAATAACAAGTGTAACTGTAGCCGGCCTTACAAGTGGCTCAATGATCCTGAAAAATGTCTGATAAATATTGGCCCCATCCATACATGCAGCCTCTTCAAGCTCCATAGGTATCCCTTTAAAGAAGCCATAGTATACCATGCAGGCAAATGCAAGGTTTATAGCTATATAAGGGAAAATCAATGACCATCTTGTTCCCATAAGATTGAATCTCTGGACAACCTTAACTACAGGAATCATGATTGCCTGTACAGGGATAAACATTCCAAGCCCCAAAAACAGCCTTGTAAAAGTTCTTCCCTTCCAAATCATTCTACTTGTTGCATAGGAAAATAGCAATGCGCAAAAGATTGTAATAACTACTGTTCCTACAGATACAAGAAGTGAATTTAAAAAGTATAATGGCACATCATATTTAGTCCATGCAGTTATGTAATTTTCGTAATGTAATGGCCAAGGAAATCCAAATGGATTTGTGACAAAAATCTCCTGATTAGTCTTAAATGAATAAAAAAGCATCCATATAAGCGGGTATAATGAAAAAGCTGCATATATCCAGCAAAACAGCACAAAAACTTTGTGCAAAACACTTTTATTAGTTTCCATATGACAGCCTCCTCTTCTTAGATTTTTCTTCCTCTTTTAGCTGATTCTTTTCTCTGAAAATAAAGTTGATAAGTAGCATAACAAGCATACACTCGATGACCATAATTGATGCAGATGCAAGACCATATCCGTAGTCAGACTTCTTAAATGCTGCATTATACATCATGTATGTAAGCGTGAAGGTTGATTTATTTGGTCCACCGCCTGTCAAAATATTCATTTCAGTAAATGCTTTTATACCACCAGTCAGGGATATGATCAGGCAAAACTTATATGTTTCCGCAAGAAGAGGTATCGTGATCTTCATATGTGCTTTTACATTTGAGCATCCGTCAATTTTAGCCGCTTCATAATAATCTGCAGGTATTGATTTTATCCCTGCAACTATAAGTGCAAACTGATAGCCCATCCACTGCCATGCATTTACAAATGCAATAACATAGATTGCCTTATATCTGTCTCCTAACCAGTTTTGAGTATAGTCAGAACCAAATGTCTCAAACAGTTTGTTCAGAAGTCCCTGTCCGCTTAAAATTGCACTCCAGAGCTGACAGACAACAGTTACTGACAAGATTACAGGTATGAAATAAGCAACTCTCAAAAACTTTCTGCCCTTCATCTTTTTATCAGAAATTGTTATGGCAAATACTGTCGCAAAGAACATCTGATATACGGTTATGATAATTGCGAAAATAAGCTGATTTCTGTTAGATGTATAAAAAACTCTATCATTAAAAAGGTCTATGTAATTCTTTAAACCCAGAAAAGTCGGTGTTGTAAGACCATTCCAGTCAGTAAAACTGTATGCAAAAACCTGGATGATTGGAAAAAAATCAAAGATTATAAAAATTGCAAGTGCAGGTAAAACAAATAGAAATATAGCAAGCTTGTTACCCATGTATTTTTTCATGGTGGTTCTCCCTTATCATAAAATCAGGCGGCCGTTGTAAGCCGCCTGGTTTATCAAGTTTTGATAATAATTATTCCATCACGTCTTTCATATCTGCAATGAACTCATCTGCTGTAAACTGACCTGAAACAAGTCCCTGTGACTCAGACTGTATACCATCGTTAAATGTTGAATTTGTAAGTCCCCATGTGAACTTTGTTGTTGCTGTGATTGAAGGAAGTGTATCTGAAAGCTTCTTCATCATTGCAGGATACTCAGAATCTGGTTCTTTGCCTGTATCAAGAGCAACAAGTGGATTATGTCTGTACATAACCTTTGCTTCGCAGTACTTCTCTGTGATAAACTCTGCTACTTCTGCTGCGAGCTCAGCGTTCTCTGAATCAGGGTTAACTGCAAATCCAGATGCACTTCCGCCGCCTGAGAATACGCTCTTACCAGCTTCATAAGAAGCTTCATCTGCTGCAGGATAGAACATCCAGTCAACGTTCTCGCCAAGAGCAGCTGTTGCATCTTCAATATACCACTGACCATTTATGAACATTGCAGCATTTCCTGAAAGGAACATCTCAGATGCCTGATCATAATTTGTTGTTGTTGCTGAATCCTGGAAAAGACCTGCTGCAACAAGCTCTTCCAATGTCTTTGCTGCTGTAAGGTAAGCTTCATCAGTGATGCTTGCTGTTCCCTCATCAAGTGCCTTAATACCGCCCTCTGTGTATCTTGTAGCTACAACATCATAGGCAGCTGCTGTGTTCCAGCCTTCCTGTCCAAAAAGTGCAAGAGGAGTAATTCCCTTTGACTTAAATACTTCAATACAATTCTTTAATTCATCATATGTCTTTGGAACTTCAAGGCCATTTTCTTCAAAGAGAGCCTTGTTGTAATACCAGAGCACATATTCCTGACCAGAGAATGGGAATGCGTAGATATTTCCATCTTCTGCATATGCAAGATCCTTATTGGCTTCATAAAGCTTATCAAGGAAGCCTGTTGACTTTGCAACATCATTTAATACCATGATCTGATTTGACTCGCGGAAAGTATTGATAATATCAGTACTTGCCTGGTAGATATCAGGTAACTGTCCTGTAGCTGCAAGAGTTTTAAGTGTCTGTCCGTCATCCTGAGCCTGAACAATAAGATTAAGCTCAACATTAGGATAAGCTTCTTTAAGCTGCTCTACTGCATAATCATATGGAACTTTTGTATCATCATCTGCATACTGTGTGTAAATTGAAAGTGTAACCTTCTCCCCTGGCTCCTTAGCCTGAGTATTTTCTGCCTCAGCAGTAGCTTCAGCTGTAGCAGCCTCACTTGGTGCCTCGGTCTGAGTCTCTGTAGTTGTTTGTGCGCTCTGCCCACAGCCAATGATTGTTGTAGCCGCAACTGTAGCGCAAAGCAGAGAACTTAAAATCTTCTTTTTCATAATAATTCCCTTCCCTTCTCTAAATGGCTTCCCTTGGGGAAACTCATATATTGATTACAGTATTCAGTATAAGGAAAAATAATCTCTAAAAAAATGAAATATTCAAAATTCTTTTTGTAAAAATCAAAATACCCAAAAGTTATTTTTTAATTATTTTTTACAAACTATTTATACTCGTAATAATGGCCAGATGTTATCATTAAAAAGAAGGCGTGACAAATGCATTTATCAGGGAGCATGCGATGGCTTACAAGATTGTTGTTGTGGATGACGATCCGGCAATGATAGCCGCAATACGTAATATTCTAATAAGCGCTGATATGAAAGCAATTCCTATGACATCCGGAAAAGTTCTTCTGGATTTCATTGAGTTGCAAACAGCCGACCTTATTCTCCTTGATGTTATAATGCCGGAAATGGATGGCCTTGAAACTCTTTCTGCTCTTCGTGAAAAAGAAAAAAAACTTGGAAAACGACAGATTCCCGTAATATTCCTGACTGCTGAAGACAACAGATATATTGAAAAAAGGGCCCTTGAGCTTGGAGCTATGGACTTCATAAAAAAGCCCTTTGTTCCGGAAATACTTACTCTGCGTGTAAGCCACTGTATTGAGCTTATTACTCTTCAAAATGAACTTACTAAAGAAGTAAAGAAGAAAACAAAAGAAAATGAACAGCTCTTTTTAGGCATTGTAAAAAGCCTTGCCGCTGCCATTGATGCAAAAGATACATACACAAACGGTCATTCTGTTCGAGTTGCCGAGTATTCGCAGGAAATAGCAAAAAGAGCCGGTTTTGATGAAGATATGCAGCAAAGGATCTACATTACAGGTCTTTTACATGACGTTGGAAAAATTGGTGTTCCCGATGCAATTATCAACAAAGAAGGCAAGCTAGATGATGTCGAATACGAAATAATCAAATCACATCCCGAAAAAGGATCGACAATACTAAAAAATATAAAAGAAATGCCTGAGTTAACGATAGGCGCAAAATGGCACCATGAACGCTATGATGGAAAAGGCTATCCTGAAGGGCTTTCCAGTGATCAGATTCCTGAAGAAGCAAGAATCATTGCAATTGCCGATTCCTATGATGCCATGTCCAGCAACAGAAGTTACAGGCGTAGTATGCCTCAGGAAAAAGTAAGAGCAGAGATTGAAAAAGGTAAAGGCACACAGTTTGACCCGTATTTTGCAGACATCATGCTCCAAATGATTGATGAGGATAAAAACTACGATATGCGCGAAAAAGAAACTTAAACTCTTGCAGCTTTTGATTGCAATTTATCTTCATACATCAGCTTATCTGCACGTTTAAATACATCATTCATGGAAGAATCTGCATTTTTGTCATATATTGCCATTCCAATAGCTGCTGAATATCTTTCCCATGGCTGTCTTGAGTTATCCTCCATAAATAGTTTGAAAGCAACCTTAAGCTCCTCTAAAAGTTTCTCCCTGTTTTCGTAATCTCTATTTTCCAAAAGAACAACAAACTCATCTCCTCCTATACGAAATACCGGAGAATGGTCGTAAGTTATGCAGATCTGATGACAGGCACCAAAAATATAGTCATTTCCATGTTCATGACCATAATTGTCATTGATTTTCTTCAAATTATTAAGATCAATCATGATGATTCCAAATCTGGCAATTCCTTTAGAAATATCCTCATTTACACGTATTTCAGTTTTATCGTACCAAGCCTTGTTTTTCACATGGGTAAGAGCATCCTGATAAGCCAGTATATCCATATGACTTACCTGACTCTTCATATCTTCGACTTTTCCTTCAGCATCAATTACATTTTTTACATATGTTCTCATATCCTGAGACATCTGATTGACAGCATCTGAAAGAGATTCTACTTCATTTTTGGTATGAATTCCCGGATCTTCATAGATTAGAAGCGTAGGATCAAGCTGATAATGACTCCTTTGAGCAAAAGAAACAACACTCTTTTCAAGTTTTCTAATAGGTTCTGTAATATTGCGGTTCATCCATAAAAGAAACAGAACAAAAAACATTGCACCTAAAAAGGCAATCAGGACAATATTTGCTGCTGTATAAGTCTGAATGGCACGCTCTACGTCTTCAACTTCGATATCCACGCAAAGAGCTGCAAAATGCTCTCCTTTACTGTTTATAAGAGGCATCATAGCTGTATAATCATAGCCCCATGTACTGAAATTTTTAAAATAGGAAATTTTGTTTAGATCAAGATAATGCTGATACCGTTCAAGTTCCTCAAGTTCATATACATCTTTAAGTATAAAGCCAAGATAGTATCCATCAGGATCTGTTTTTCTTCCCTCCGCTGTATCAGCTGATATAACATTCATCATCCCATAATCATCGCCATTTAAATATGGTTTTATTATATAAAGGTAATGAATATCAAAATCCTCCATTATTGAATCCATAAAAGAAACCAGCTCGGTATATTTGTCAGATTCAATTCCTGTTTCCACACATTCCGAGAGATTTTCAATATCTATATGACTGTAAACATACTCTAAAACGTCAAGCATCCTCTTATTGTAAGACTCATATAGAGAATAATTGAATGATCTATATGTAAGTATGCTTAATACAAGACAAAGTAGTGTGATAAATGCAAGAATAAACAAAAAAATGCTGCGCTTTAACGGTCTCTTGCTTTTACTTATAAACTGATCATCTTTTTGTAAATCCATATAAACTCTCCATAATTTATCATTTTATACATACTATTATATCAATATTACGTTTATATAAGTCAGTTTTATAAATACTTAAGAATTCTTTTAATATTTTTCCAAAAAAGACCTTCCATCACAAGATGGAAGGTCTTTTCCTACGCGTTTAATACCATATCTACCGGAATATCATGAATTTCAGAAGGAACAACCTCTATAATCTGCTCTGTAAATGCAAGAGCTACAGACATGATACCATTATATTTTGAAAGAAATCTGTCATAATAACCACCCCTGTATCCTATCCTGTTTCCCTTTTTATCAAAAGCAACACCGGGAATTATCACAAGCGTTTTTTCAGTAGGGCCCAAAAAGATCTTAGAGCTTTCATTTATCTCGGGCTCTCTTATCCCCATATAACCAGCTTTAAGATCAGAAAGCATTTCTATCTGAATAAACTCCATAAGTCCATTGTTTTTATCAGTACATTTAGGACAAAATACTTTTTTCCCACTTTCAAGAGAATGCTCTATAATCCCATCAGTGATCACTTCACTTTTCATTGAAGCATAAATCAGGATATTTTCAGCATCCACATACTCTTTTAATCCAAAAAGCTTTTCAGCTATCAAACTGCTTTTTTCTTCAATTGCTTCAACTGAAAGCAGATTTCTTTTCTCTAGTACTTCTTTTCTTATTCTGTCTTTTTTATCAGCCGTTTCTTTTTGCATAATTCTTAAGCGCCACAAAAATAATAACGAAATATATGAAACCAATCAACGCAGTGATAAACTGAACTACTGAAAATGTGTACTGGAATACCGGCATTTTCTGACGAAGTGGTGACTGCTCAGGGACAAATGTTGGCAAAAGCCACAACGAAATAGTCAATCCCATAAATACAGCCTTTAAAAGTGAACACAAAACTGCTTTAATGATAAGCTTAAGGCTACCTATGCCATCCAAGTTCATTGTATCTAAATCTTTTTTCAAAATAAAATGCGTAGACACAACAAGAACAACATTTCCCAGCATGATAAATGGAATTATTGCCGGAACTACCATCATAACAGGTGAAGCCGCTATAAAGTATGCTGTTATCGGAGTAATAACAGATAACACTATTGCACATGGAAGGTTAACAAGTGCAACTGCCAATAAAAGGCATGCATTTATAATAGGGCCCGTAATAAATACACTTAAAGATTTAAAAAACTGACTTACCAGACAAATTGCCAAAAGAATCGCCGTTATCGCAATTTGCTTTGTTCCAAAAGAACTACTTTTTTTCATTTTTACATATCCTCTCTGCCACATATTCTGCTATTTTCATTCCATCCATTGCGGCTGACATTATACCGCCTGCATATCCTGCACCTTCTCCGCAGGGAAATAATCCTTTAACATTGACAGATTGTCCATTTTCATCCCTGCCTATCCTTACCGGTGAAGAAGTTCTGGACTCAACCCCTGATACAAGAGCATATTCACTATTGTATCCTTTTATCATACTACCAAATTTTTCCATGCCTTGAATAAAGGCGTTATTTAAATCATCCGGTAAAATATCATGCACATTTGCGAATACATGATCACCTCTCATGGATGGAGTGTTCTCTTTAAGATTAAAATCTTCTTCATATTGCGACAATAAATCATCTACAGTCTGCTTATCATCTTTACCTGACACAGCCGCTTTAAAATTTCCGTAGTACTCGACAGGAATCTTTCCATTACCCGCTTTGTAAGCCTTTTCTTCAAGTTTTCTTTGAAACTCTATACCAGCCAGAACGTCATCACTGCCAAAATCCTTGGGATCTACTGTTATAATTATTGCAGAATTGGCATTACTACTATCACGTTTGCTATAACTCATACCATTTACAGCAAGTCTGCCCTTCTCGGATGATGCATTTACAACAAATCCTCCCGGACACATACAAAAAGAATACACACCTCTTCCTGAATCTGTGGTTGTTGTAAGCTTATAGGGCGCAGGTCCAAGCGCCTTGGGACTTGCTATTCCATATTGTGAAAAATTGATAAGAGCTTGCGGATGCTCAACTCTGAATCCCACAGCAAAAGGTTTTGGGGTCATCTCAACCTTTTTTTCTTTAAGCATATAAAAAGTATCCCTGGCACTATGCCCAATGGCAAGAACAGCTTCGTTACATGGAATGATCTCAGTACCAACTTTGAGCCCTGTTACCTCACCATTCATTGAAAGTTCGATTCCATCAACTTTTGACTCAAACCTGACTTCACCGCCCCACTCAATGATGCTGTTTCTCATGTTCTTAACAACATCTCTTAATATATCTGTGCCTATATGTGGCTTGGCATCATATAAAATATCTTTAGGCGCTCCATTATCAACAAATATCTTTAACGCAGTTCTTCCTCTTCCATCTTTGTCTTTAACCATGGTATTAAGTTTACCATCAGAAAAGGTTCCTGCACCGCCTTCACCAAACTGAACATTTGAAGTCTCATCAATTTCACCTGTTTTCCAGAAATGTTCGACAATTTCTGTTCTTTTGTCAACGTTAGCCCCTCTCTCAAGAATAAGAGGCTTAAAACCATGTTTTGCAAGAACATATCCGCAAAATAGACCTGCAGGTCCTGCACCAATAATAACCGGCCGTAAATCTTTTTTATCTGCAATATCCTGATAATCATAAGGAAATACATATCTTACAGGCTCAATAATTGAAACATCCTTATTCTTACATTTCTTTACAACACCTGATTCATTTATATTCTTCAAAGACACATCAACAATATATATATGATAAATTTCCGGCTTTTTCCGCGCATCAATTGAATGTCTGATGATTTCAAATGATTCTATGTTTCCTTCAGAAATTCGTAATATCTTTGCAGCCTTCGTCTTCAAAACATCATTTATCGAATCGTAGTCATAGAATTTGTTCTCATCATGTATTAATTTAATTTGGTTAATTCTAATCATTTTATTTTTCCTATATGTAATTTGATTTTGATAAGTCTTAAGCAGCTCACCAAATCACAAGGAAGCCACTGTTCCTGCTATGCTGCCCGAAGTAAATGCCCACTGCAGGTTGTAGCCGCCACATCTTCCGTCCACATCCAAAAGCTCACCAACGACAAATATTCCATCATGGTTATTAGTTGTCAAATCATCCCTGACATCACCAAGACTTACACCACCGGATGTTACCTGTGATTGCAAATAGCCATAGTCGGAATCCAACTTTATCTTATAGTATCTATAACTATCAAGTATACTCAAAACCATGCTTTCAGAAATATTTTTCATTTTCATGGATCTTCCCATTTTCATTTTCCTAATAATCATATCTGTAATATAACCGTTGTGAAAACCTGTCAGGAAATCTGAAAGTGACCTGTCATCACGCAGTCTTAGCATTTCTTTTTCTAGAGATATATAATCATCCTCATCATAATCAGGGAAAAAGTTAATAGAAACTGTTACAGGCTTTTTTTCATTCAAAAGCCTTACTACCTTGGAACTTGCCTGCATCACGGGAATACCAGAAATTCCATCTTTTGTTATCTGAAGTTCACCATATTCTTTTGCAACAACTTCATTTCCAAGAAAAAATGAAATCTCCGCAAGGCTTCTAACACCACCATCTGGCATTATTTCGCCAGCTGCAGCTTTAAAACCAACAAGTGCCGGGTAAGTGTCTTTTATTGTCAGGCCAAGCTTTTTACAGATATAGTAACCGTCACCGGTAGACATCGTCGTTTTAGGACCAGATAAAGAACCTGTGGCAATAATAACTCTGTCAGCTTCGTAGGTATTATTATTCGTCAAAACACGATATCTTTTGTTTTCACTCTCTTGTATAACGTCAACAGCTTTAAGCTGCTCACCATATATAACACTGATTCCAAGTCTTTTGATCTCGTTTTCAAAGGCTGAAACTACCGTCTGTGCCTGTCCTGATATAGGATATAAATAACCATCTTCACTCTTAATAACTATTCCAAGAGATTTGAAAAAGCTTATAACATCCAAAACGCCATAGACAGAAAGCCACTGCTTCATCCTCTTTTCAGCGGCAGGATTATACATTTTCTCGTTCATATTGAGATTTGAAATGTTACATCTGCCATTTCCAGTCATCGATAACTTTTTTCCAAGCTGACTATTCTTTTCTATTATGGTAACTGATGCACCATTTCTGGCAGCATAGATTGCAGCACACATACCTGCCGCACCGCCACCGGCTACAATTATTTTTCTATCCAATTTTAATCCTCAAAATTCTTCTGAACTCCAATATTACCGGCAAGAATCATGAATATACTTCCAAATGGTAATCTGCTTATTTCTTTGGCAGTAAGACCTCTGAATATGATCATCAGTACAATATACAGAACTGAATATAGAATAAATGCTATAACCAAAGTAAGGATATCGCCTATTAAGTTAAGAAAAATTACATTGATAATAAATGCCAGTAGCCCTGAAAGTGCTGAACACAATAGAGGCACTCCAAGGGTTCTGATAATTTCCTGCCTGTATCTTAACATCTTACTTAGGATAAAATAACAAACAAGATCATAAAGAACAAACGAAAGTATAAGTGATATCAATACGCCATATGCCCCCATCTCAGCAATAACAACAAGGGCAACCATCATTACAACATGAAGTATCCATGACAGCATAATGGAAACAAGGGACAGGATCACCTTCCCGATATGATTTAACAGCCATGAAAAGAAAACAGCAATTGGTGCAAAAACAACAAGTAAGCTTCCCATCTCTATGAGATAATTTGACAGATCATTATTTTTACCAAACACAGCAACTTCAATTGTTTTGGCCATAACAAATATAAAAATCATAATTGGAACAGATAATGCAAAAAAGCTATGCGATAAAGCTTTTAATCTATCTTTGGCACCAGTAACCTCATCTCTTTCTATTCGAGCCATAATCATGTTCCACATCTTTATGAACGGAATAATACATATTATAACAAATATAGAAATAAGGTTTAAAACTCGTCCTGCATAAACACCGTAATTTAAAACATAGTCGCTTTCCGATCCAATATGTTTTTGATGAATTACATAAAAAACGATATCAAACAGGATAACAAGAGCAGGTGTAATATACAAAAGTATGATAGACCTTATGGTAATAAGAACATCATTCTTATTATCAAGGTACCTTGGAGCGCCCTGTTTAACAATTTCTTTTATCTCATTCTTCCTTAAAGAAAAACTTACAACTATCTGTATGAAACCTACAATGATACCTATCAGTATTCCTATCATCATTCCGGTCGATCCGTAAACACTGCTAAGCTCATTTACATGAAAAAGATTATTCACTTTGAGGCCATAATTATAAAGAACTGCCGATATTATCGTTCCTGATACAAGAGCACACACAGCAATAAGCACATCTGAAATAACTATAGGCTTAGTGTAGCCAAGTCCTTGAAGATAGCCTCTAAGGACGCCTTGAATTGACATAAACAAAGCGCAAACAGCAACAATAATACACTGAAATAATGATCTTTTAGATCCAAACAGATACTCTGAACAATAATAGCTACTAACAAAAAGTACTGCAAATGATAGAACACCACAAACCACAAATATCCTAAAAGACCTGACCATATTAGTTTCTGCATTTAAATACTGTGATCTTCTGGCGCGAAGTCTGACCATTATCCATACAGATTTTTGTACTGCAATTACAAATGCCAGATATAACATATAAAAAATTGCCATTGGTCCTGCTACGAAGCCGGATCCCTTGTCACCATAGATTCTAATTGTGATGATTTCATAAGTCATCATCAATAAGACGGAAAAGAAAAACAATGCTGTTATAACATCCGGTCTGATTCTTTTTTCCTCAAAATACTGCTTCATACTTCTGCTCCCAAAATATCAGCCTCTGGTAATCCCTAGTGCCTCTAAAATTTCTCTCTGCTTTTTTTCCATTATAGCTGCCTCATTCTCTTCCATATGATCATAACCACATAAATGAAGCATACTGTGAGCTATCAAAAAAGCAAACTCTCTTTTTTCACTATGACCATATTCTTTAGCCTGCTCTCTCACCCTGTTCTCATTAACAACAATGTCCCCAAACATTATATTTCCGGAATCAGGGTTAAGAAGGTCAACCTTCTGTTCTCCATCCATAACTGAAAAATCACCCGGTTCTTCATAACTAACATTAGGAAAAGAAAGAACATCTGTAGCTCTGTCAATTTCCCTGAATTCATTATTCATCTGTCTGATTCCTTCATCATCAGTTATTATCAGACTTATTTCGACATCATCCCTGCAGCCTTCAGTTTCAAGAACCTTACAAGCAACAAGCTTTGCAACTTCTTCTATATCAAAATCAAATTTCGCATCTACTTCATTATCTAAGTAAAAAACCATAGTACAATTTCTCCTTCTTTAGGATTTTTCTCATTTCATTTAATTCCCTAAAGGTTACATCATAAGAATTAAGCTCACCAGTTTCTATCATTTTATCTATAATTCCATCAATCAAATGATCATAATCAATATCCACATTGGGATCTTTTTTTATTAGCATCATTATCGTAGCTATGACTGTTTCAGATAACTGAACCGTCAAAGTTTCCCTTGATTTTACTGAAGCTTTTGAAGGAACCATATACTCATGTAAATACTCTATCGCCTCAAGAGGAAATCTATTCTCTGTGTAGTAATGGGAAACATCGTCATAATCCATTTTTCCATCAATAATCCCTATTCTGTGATAATAGGAACATGTCTTAACTGCTCTTGAATTAAAACCCAGCCCCAACGCTATCCTTTCAGAAAGATAGGCAGTATGAATAGCCCTATAATACTCTTCAGGATTTTTCTCTTTTAATTCCTGGAGAAGTGAAAACTCAGAATCATTGATCTCCATATACATATCATTGGATTTTCTTATAACATAAACTCCAAACATATTAAGAAAAATAAGAAGTATCAAAAGATTCAACATCAGATTAAGAATTGGTAAAAAAAGAACCTTAATACCAAAAGTCCTGTTCAAAAACAAGACATTAAATGCAACAAGCAAAACCGCCTGCATCGTCAATGAGATAAAAGTAGGAAATGCTATTTTTGTATTCTCATTTAAATCTCTAAACACAGCAATCGCAACAGCACCTGCAATCACATACATAAAGAGTTCAGCGTAATTTCCATTTTCCTCAAGCATAACTGTCAATGTAACAAAAAAGGTCCCTGATATCATCCCTATCTCATTATTAGAAAAAAGAGCCAATATAACAAAAAAAGACATATATGGCCAAAACTGATTAGGAACAAGAGCTAAAGCACATGAAAGAACAAGTGCCATTATGTACACAACTATAAAACGACTCTTTTTATCAAAATTATCATATGAAAAGCCGTTTTTTCCCCTGGTTGCCGCGTCAAGAAGCATAAAAATAATCGTTCCTGACATAATTAGGGAAACAATTACGTTTCTTAAAATTGCTTCATAACTCTTACCCATAAAAAATGAAAATAAACATACTATTGCCCCGGTCAGTAAAAATAAACCAGCATATATGAACTCAGTTTTTTTGAAAGAAATTGTTTTCTTTTCCATCACTTATGCGATTTCTCCAGTTTTCTAATAGATTTGGTTTTCTGCTTGTTTGCTGATTTTTTCTCATAGTCCTCATAAGCTTTAACGATCTTCTGCACGAGAGGATGTCTGACAACATCATTGCTTGTAAGTGTACAGAACTCAATATCATCAATTCCCTTAAGTACGCTCTGTGCCACATCAAGTCCGGATTTAACATCAGGTGAAAGATCTTTTTGACTGGCATCACCTGTGATGATAACCTTTGATCCAAATCCAATTCTTGTCAAAAACATCTTCATCTGAGCTGGAGTTGTATTTTGGGCTTCATCAAGGATAATAAATGCATTATCCAAAGTTCTTCCTCTCATATAAGCAAGAGGTGCAACTTCGATAAGACCTTTTTCCATATTCTTAATAAAATTCTCTGTTCCCATTATCTGATACAGAGCATCATATAAAGGTCTTAAATACGGGTCAACCTTACTCTGAAGATCACCTGGCAAAAAGCCAAGTTTTTCTCCGGCTTCTATTGCAGGCCTTGTAAGAATTATCCGGCTTACCTCTTCTCTCTGGAATGCAGTAATTGCCATGGCCATTGCAAGATATGTTTTTCCGGTTCCTGCAGGTCCAAGACCAAACACGATCATTTTATTTCTGATTGCATCAATATATTTTTTCTGACCTATAGTCTTTGGTTTAATTGGTTTACCTGATATAGTGTGACAAATTACATCTTTATCGATGTCTACAAGTACATTCTCACTATTTAATGGCTTAGATATGTTCTTCTCTTCTTTTAGAGTGATAGCATAATTTATTGACTGTTCCTCAATTCCGCCGCCTCTTCTATAGAGCTGAACAAGTTCCCTTATAATGCTTGCTGCTTTCCCGGCCCCTTCTTTATCACCAATGATATGAAGTTCACCGTTTCTATCAATTATCTCAACATGAAAACTATCTTCAATTTTCCTTATATAACTGTCATTCTCCCCAAAAATCCCTCTCTCGTCATCTGCAGAAAGTGATAATCTAAGTTCTGTAATTTCACTCATATAAAACTATTCCCCAATTATTATTCTTTATTTATGATATGGCTCGCCACTTATGATCTTATATCCTCTGTAAATCTGTTCAAGCAGAATTACTCTCATCATCTGATGCGGAAAAGTCATATCTGAAAAACTAATATATTCATTTGCTAAATCAAGGACACTTTTATGAAGTCCCAATGATCCACCAATAATAAATTGTATGTGATTTATACCCTTGATACCCTGATTATCTATAAATTCAGAAAAGCTCTCTGAAGTAAATTTTCTACCATTAATGGCAAGTGCACATACAAAAGCTGATGAATCAATATTCTTGATAATACGCTTTGCCTCTTTATCTTTTATCTGTTCCTCTATTGCAGGTGGCGCATTGTCAGGTGTCTTCTCATCAGCAACTTCAATAATACTAAGCTTACAGTATCTGGATAATCTCTTGGAATACTCAGCAATTGCATCATTCCAGTATTTTTCTTTTATTCTTCCTACACAAATAATCGTTATCTTACTCAAATCTTCAATTAGCCTTTTTTCCACCTATTATAATTCCTGAAACCCTATTGTCCTTTGTTCCTTCCTCTGTCATAGAAACAAAGTCCTTCTCATCATTTTTATTTTGAAGAACAGGAATCTTGCCGTCCTTATCTAAATGTGTGTTGACAACCTGTTGCCATGTTCCGCCCTGGCAAGTACCAAACCATTCTTCTGTATTTTGATCCTTGTCAATGGTAATAATATACATTTTGCCATTGTAGTAACTGTTTTCGAAACTTCCAATAGCATTCTGAACATATATATCATCGCCATTCATCTTGGTAAAATCGTAGTCATAATGCTCCTGTCCCTCCCCTGTTGGAAGGTCATCTGACCATGCTCCTGTATACATATGCTCAGTAACAACATAGTTGCTATAATCAGGATAGAAATTTATCCATGTACCATTTCCGTTTCTCTTTCCCACTTTCCATTCACCGAAATAATATTGATCATCTCCATATACAGCAAGGCCTGTACCTTCCGGTAATCCTGTAGAATCAAGATCTCCATAATAATAGAAATCCTGAGTACCTGACAGTTTATAAGACATAGCTTCAAATCTTTCAAGATGAGCCAGATCTCTTACAGCTTCTGTATTGTTATCTGACCAATAGGTATACATTTCCTTGAGCTGGGCATTAGTATCAATAGCAAGTCCCTTATAGATATTCTTAAGGACTGCCGCCTTAGTTGAATACAAACTATTTCCGGAAATATCATTTACACTTTCTATACTATTTGCCTGCATATCTGAGTCTTCACTGCTTCCGGCTGTTCCAGCATTATCCTCAGCATTTTGAGATGCACCACTATCAGCACTTTCAGAAGAAATCAGTATTCCGGAATCTCCATTTTGATTCAAAGAGCTTTCAAGAGAAGCATATTCACTAATATTCTTATCAAGAAGCTTTTCATCATTTTCTTTTTTTCCTGATAGAGCTAAAAAAAGTACTAAAATAAGTAATATTGCAGCAACTATTCCAGATGTGATAGCAACTTTTATTTTTTCATTCTTATCCATATTATTCTCCAATCCGCAATCTTACTAATTATAGCATAAAAAACAAATCTTCCCAAACCTATTAAAGGCCTGGGAAGATTTTATAGATAAAATTCGTTACTGTTCACTCGCATACAGCTCGCTCCAGTAACCACTTCGCGCATTCATTCCAAATCGACTTCGTCGATGGAATGCGCTCACTCCCGTATCAAGTTCTCACGAAATGCGCAGCTTAGTGCGCATTTCTGTCTGAACAGTAACTAAAATTCTATTTAATTCACTGTTTTGATGACAGATATTCATCAATACCCTTTGCCGCTGCTTTACCTGCCCCCATGGCAAGAATAACTGTTGCAGCACCGGTTACTGCATCACCGCCTGCAAATACACCCGGTTTAGAAGTCTGTCCATTATCTTCCTGTGCAACAATGCACTTTTTACGATTAATCTCAAGTCCTTCAGTTGTTGATGAAATCAAAGGATTAGGAGATGTTCCAAGCGACATGATAACAGCATCGCACTCAATATCAAACTCAGAACCCGGAATTTCAACCGGACTTCTTCTTCCTGACTCATCAGGTTCTCCAAGTTCCATTCTTATACATGTTATTCCTGTTACCCAGCCATTTTCATCAGCATGTATCTCAACAGGATTTGTAAGAAGATCAAAAATGATACCTTCTTCTTTTGCATGCCCTACTTCCTCTTTTCTTGCAGGAAGTTCTTCTTCACCACGACGATATACAACATGTACCTCAGCGCCAAGACGAAGTGCTGTTCTCGCAGCATCCATAGCTACATTTCCACCGCCTACAACTACGCATTTTTTAGGTCTCATGATAGGAGTTCTTGAATTTTCATCAAAAGCTTTCATAAGATTGCTTCTTGTAAGGAACTCATTCGCAGAGAATACACCCATAGCCTGCTCTCCGGGAATGTTCATAAATCTTGGAAGACCAGCTCCTGAGCCAATGAATACTGCCTCAAAGCCTTCCTTTTCCATAAGTTCATCTATAGTTACTGATTTACCAATAACAACGTCAGTTTCAAGCTTAACGCCTAAAGACTTAACGTTCTCAATTTCCTTTTTAACAACTGCTGTTTTGGGAAGACGGAACTCAGGAATACCATATACCAAAACACCGCCTGCTTCATGAAGGGCTTCGAAAATTGTAACATCATAGCCCATCTTTGCAAGATCTCCGGCGCATGTAAGACCTGAAGGACCTGAACCAATTACGGCTACTTTCTTACCCTTCTTCTCCTTTGCTCCCTCAGGCTTGATGCCAAGCTCCCTTGCTGTATCAGCAACATATCTCTCAAGCTTACCGATTGAAACTGCATCACCCTTAATTCCCCTGATACATTTTCCCTCACACTGACTTTCCTGAGGACAAACTCGTCCGCACACTGCAGGTAAAGCACTTGATTTACTGATAGTCTGATAAGCGCCTTCGACATCGCCTGTTTTAACCTGTGAAATAAATGCAGGTATGTCGATAGAAACAGGACACCCCTGAACACATTGAGGATTCTTACAATTCAAACATCTTTGTGCTTCTTTTTCAGCTTCTTCTTTATTATATCCAAGGCATACTTCCTCAAAATTAGTAGCACGCACTTTTGCATCCTGCTCTCTAACAGGAACTCTTACAAATCCATCCATAGTTGATCTCCTTATTTTTTATTTAAATGATATACGACCTACTCCGAACTTCGTTTCTTTGTCCTAAAGGTAACATTTATATGCCTTCAAGCAATCATAAATGTTTCTCTTCATCAATATATCATTGGCAGTTACCGCATCCGCCGTGGTGTGTATCACCTTCCTGTGCCTTAAGGAATAATCTGCCCTCTTCAGTCTTATACAATTTCATACGATTCATAGCCTGGTCAAAATCAACCTTATGTCCATCAAATTCAGGGCCATCAACACACGCAAACTGAACCTTTCCATCAACTGTAAGGCGACATGCTCCACACATTCCGGTTCCATCCACCATAATAGGATTCATACTTACTACTGTAGGAATTCCAAGTTCCTGAGTTAATTTGCAAACAAATTTCATCATGATCATAGGTCCGATAGCTACGCAGTGATCATATCTATTGCCCTCATCCCAAAGATCCTGTAAAGCCTTTGTAACCATTCCGCTTCTGCCATAAGAACCATCATCAGTTGTGATGTGAAGGTTACAAACTTCTTTAAATCTGTCTTCAAGGATAACCAGATCTTTAGTCTTTGCACCGATGATAACGTCACAATCAACACCATGCTCCTTGAGATACTTTGCCTGAGGGTAAACAGGTGCTGTACCAACACCACCTGCTATAAACACTATTTTCTTTTTCTTAAGCTCATCTACGCTCAACTCACAGAGATCAGAAGGTTTTCCAAGTGGTCCAACTACATCTGCAAGTTCATCACCCGCCTTCAGCTTTGAAAGCTTAAAAGTTTCAGCTCCAATAGCCTGTGCTACAATTTCAACCGTTCCTTTCTCTCTGTTGTAATCGCAAATAGTAAGAGGAATTCTCTCACCTTCCTCATCAACACGAATAATCAGGAACTGGCCGGGTAAACACGCACTAGCTACACGTGGAGCCTCAACAATCATTTGATAGATGTTTGTAGTAAGCTCATTTGCCTCTAAAATTTTGAACATAGTCTTCCTCCTACAAATAATTATTTACATTGCACAATAATAAATTAATTCAAAAAAATTTTCAATCAGTAATTTAAATTGGTAAAGTGTTAAACTGTCTATCTATTCGAAATTGTAATAAGTGTATACTTACCACTGGAATCATACCCAAGTCTGTTAACAGTGCCATCATGAGTATTAACAGCATATAATAACCCGGTCGGAGTCACTGTTCCATCATTTGAAACATGGTTTTCCATAACAACATAATATTCGCCTGCTCCCTGTATTTCAATGACAGAGTTATAAATATATTCATTATGGCCTTCCTGCCCTCTGACTTTTCCAGAAGTATCCAACAGAATATCAAGTCTGACAAGAGTATTAACAATACTGTTAACTGCCTGCTCTGTAGAAACAAGCCTTGTATAAATAAGATGATAATTTCTTTCTACTATCTCACTGCAATCCCCATTCTGATTGAAAGCAATGAACTTAAAAACAGAAGAGCCAACAGGCATAGTTATAGGTGAAATGTATTGCTTGGATTCCACAGTCGGATCTGAACCATCTATAGTATAAAAAATCGTACTACCGGCCTCTGCTACCGCTACTATCATAGTATTCTGATTATATTCACCACTGGGTTCCATGATCTCAGGTGCAGCAGGCGCTCCCTGCTCAACTATATAATTCTGCTCAACTGTTTCACTATAAAGACCGTATTTATTTACACTAACACCCTTTATGTTGTACTCACCATCTTCATCCAGCACAATAGCATTCTCATATAAGATACTACTACTGTCGGGACTATCACCATTTACAGTATAGTAAATCCTGCAATCAGCATCTCCTGAGGCTTCAACATTCACTGCTCCCTCATAAGTTCCTGCTGAAGGAACCATTTCAGGTGGTGATGGAATATATTTTGCTTTGAGAGATCTTGTTATATCAGTGTCATCTTCTGTCAAAAGAACTGTAATTTCCTGATATGCTCCCTCCTGCCTGTAAATAGATATAATACCCTCATACGCAGAAAGAACTTTATCATCAGAAAAAGAAGAATTATGTGTTATAAGCTTCAATGCATCGACTGCCTCGGTATTTTTTCCAACTTCAAGGTAATAGTCAGATAATCTGAAAATTATATCAGAGTCTTCCGGAAATAAATTATTTCCCTCAATCAGATATTCTATTGCCTCATCCATTTTACCTGAATCTTTAGAATTACCTGCAAGTCTTAAATAATATTTCGGAGATTTGCTGTTAAATCCCGCAAAAGTAACAAAAAGACACACCACCAGAATTATGCCCAAAATACAAGCAAGAATTATACCTTTTTTCTTCCACAAAGATAAAAGAAATGCTTCTACCTTCCTCTTTCTATCGATCCATTTCTTTTCATCCTTGGTCAGTTCATTCGCAAGGCCTGTAAGGCTTTCCTTTATTTTGTTTTCTACTTCCGGCTCAAATTCAGGGACAAAGTTAATTTCTGTGCCGCAATCATCACAGTACATATGCCCTTCCGGGATTTCTTTGCCACAATTAGGACAGATCATAGGCTCTCTTCCTTATTATGATTCCATATGCATCAACGCAGCTTCATAACAGTTATTCATAAGCATTGCTATTGTCATTGGCCCTACACCACCAGGTACAGGAGTGATAGCAGAAGCTATTTCAGAAACTTCATCAAATTTTACATCTCCGCAAAGCTTGCCATCTTCATTACGATTAATGCCAACATCTATTACAACAGCGCCCTCTTTAACATGATTTTTTGTGATCATGCCGGCTTTACCTACTGCAGCAACAAGTATATCAGCTCTTTTGCAAACTTCTTCAAGGTTTTTAGTCCTTGAATGTGCAACAGTAACAGTTGCATTTTCCCTTAACATCAAAAGAGACATTGGTTTACCGACAATATTTGATCTTCCAACAATAACGCACTCTTTGCCGGCTATATCTATTTTACCGCCGCAACCTCTTTTTAAAAGCTGTATAACTCCTGCCGGGGTGCAAGAGACAAAACCCTTCTCACCTATACAAAGTGCGCCAACGTTCATAGGATGAAAACCATCAACATCTTTGGAAGGTGAAATTGCGTTAATGACAGTTTTCTCGTCAATATGCGCCGGAAGAGGCATCTGAACAAGTATTCCGTCTACATCTTTCCTGTCATTTAACTCATCAATCAGTTTTAATAATTCCTCCTGGGTAGTCTCAGCAGGAAGTTCATAAGATAAAGATCTAAATCCAATGTATTCACATGCCTTTTTCTTATTTCTTACGTATACCTCAGATGCAGGATCATCTCCTACTAATATTACTGCAAGAGTTACCTCTATACCTTTCTCTTTTAAAAGAGCTGTCTTTTCTTTTAATTCATCTTTGATTTGGCTCGAAATAAGCTTACCATCAATAATCTGTGCCGCCATATAATCCTCCCTAAATATGAAGTCCTGCTCTCACACGCCTTAGCCAGGACAAAGTTCCTACCAGATTTGAAAAAGCCTCATCGGGTATCCACTTTAGAACAATCCCGTTATTCTTCCATCTGCGTCAACATCAATATCAAAAGCTGCCGGATGCTTAGGGAGTCCGGGCATAGTAACGATTGAACCTGTAAGTGCTACAACAAAACCGGCTCCTGCAGAAACATATGCTTCTCTGACAGTAATTTTATAATTTGACGGTCTTCCTAAAAGTGACGGATCATCAGACAGTGAGTACTGTGTCTTAGCCATGCAGACCGGAAGATTTTTAAAGCCCATATCCTCAATCTTAGACAGCTGTCTTGATGCCGCAGGGGTGAAATTCACACCATCAGCACCATAAATCCTGGTTGCAATAGTCTCAATTTTCTCTTTAAGCGAGAGATCATCAGCATATATTGGAGCGTAGTTTGAAGGCTTTGTGTTGATTGTATCCAAAACTTCTTTCGCAAGGGCCTCGCCACCTTCGCCACCTTTTGCCCAAACTTCGGAAAGAGCAAATTTGCATCCTCTCTCCTCACAGAACTTCTTAACAAACTCAGTCTCAGCATCAGTATCCGTGATAAATGAATTAAGTGTTACAACAACAGGAACTCCATACTGCTGAATATTCTCAATATGTTTTTCCAGGTTTACTATTCCCTTTTTTAGAGCATCAAGATTCTCAGCTCCAAGTTCAGCCTTAGGTATACCACCATTATACTTAAGAGCTCTGACAGTGGCTACAAGCACGACAGCATCAGGTTTAAGGCCTGAAATTCGGCACTTTATATCAAGGAATTTCTCAGCACCAAGATCTGCACCAAAACCTGCTTCAGTAACGGTAATGTCAGAAATTCCAAGAGCCGTCTCCGTAGCCCTTACTGAGTTACATCCATGTGCAATATTGGCAAATGGTCCACCATGAACAATTACAGGTGTATGTTCAAGTGTCTGAACGAGATTAGGCTTAATAGCATCCTTTAAAAGAGCTGCCATAGAGCCAACAGCCTTAAGATCACCTGCAGTAACAGGCTCTCCATTATAATTATATGCAACTATTATCCTGGATAATCTCTTTTTCAGGTCATCCATATCGCTTGCAAGACATAAAATTGCCATGATCTCAGATGCTACCGTGATAACAAAGTGATCCTCTCTTGGAACACCATCGGCCTTAGCACCAAGACCTACAACAATATTTCTAAGAGCTCTGTCATTCATATCCTCAGCCCTTTTCCATATTATCTGTCTTGTATCGATTCCAAGTTCATTGCCCTGCTGAATGTGATTATCCAAAAGAGCTGCCAGAAGGTTATTGGCAGAAGTGATAGCATGGAAATCACCGGTAAAGTGCAGATTTAAATCCTCCATTGGAACAACCTGTGCATATCCGCCGCCGGCTGCACCGCCCTTAATTCCAAAACACGGTCCAAGTGAAGGCTCTCTGAGTGCTATTACTGTTTTGTATCCTAATCTGCTTAAGGCGTCACCAAGACCAACACTTGTGGTTGTCTTGCCCTCTCCTGCAGGAGTAGGATTAATAGCAGTTACAAGAATAAGTTTTCCTTTTTTATTTGTCTTAACTCTCTTTATATAATCCTCAGACAACTTAGCCTTATACTTGCCATAGTATTCAAGGTCATCCTCTGAAATGCCTAATTTCTCAGCCACTTCCCTAATATGAAGCATTTTTGCTTCCTGAGCGATTTCGATATCACTTTTTACAGCCATTAATAACTCTCCTCCTAGCTCTTTCAAAGTATTTCTTCAAACTGTTCCTTTGTCATAAGTACTTTCCTTGGCTTGGTTCCTTCTTCGTCACCAACAACTCCGGCATCACAGAGCTGATCCATGATCCTTGCCGCCCTATTAAAGCCAATCTTGAACACTCTCTGTAGCATTCCTATTGATGCCTTTTCTTTTTCTATAATGATCTCGCCTGCCGCAGCGAAGTACTCATCTCTATCGGAGAAAGGATCACCTGATGCCCCATTTAATGAGCCACCCTGACTCTGGATGCTGTTGATCTGCATCTCAATCTCTTCTCCATATCCAGTTTCAATTCCTTGATTTCGAAGGAAATCAGTAACAGCCTGTACCTCTTTATCAGATACAAATGCTCCCTGCACTCTGGCAGGTTTTGTATATCCCTGAGGATAGAACAACATATCACCCTTACCAAGAAGCTTTTCAGCGCCATTAATATCAAGGATGGTTCTGGAATCAACACCACTTGAAACAGCAAAAGCAACTCGGCTTGGCATATTGGCCTTAATAAGACCGGTAATGACATCAACTGAAGGTCTCTGAGTCGCAATAATAAGATGAATACCTGCAGCTCTTGCCAGCTGAGTAAGTCTGCAGATAGCATCCTCAACTTCATTAGCTGATACCATCATAAGATCTGCAAGCTCATCTACAATAACAACAATCTGAGGAAGCACAGACATACTGCCATCTGTGCAACTCTCTGCTACTTTGTTATACCCCTTTAGATCCCTTACTCCGGAATCCGCAAACTTTTTATATCTGTTTGTCATCTCCGCAACAGCCCAGTTCAAAGCAGCAGCAGCCTTCTTAGGGTCTGTGACAACCGGTATCATAAGATGTGGAATACCATTATACACACTAAGTTCAACGATTTTAGGATCTATCATGATCATCTGAACTTCTTCTGGTTTTGCTTTATAAATAAGACTCATGATGATCGTATTGATACAAACAGATTTACCTGAACCCGTTGCACCCGCTATAAGAAGGTGTGGCATCTTGGCAATATCAGTAACAACTGCCTTTCCTGCAATATCCTTACCAACTGCAAACGCTAGTTTTGAAGAGAATTCTTTATATTCATTGGATTCTATGATATCTCTGAAAGCAACAGCCTGATTTTCCTTGTTTGGCACTTCAATTCCTACTGCAGCTTTTCCTGGTATAGGTGCTTCTATACGAATGTCCCTGGCTGCAAGATTCATCTTGATATCATCAGCAAGTCCGACAATCTTATTGACACGAACGCCAGCCTCAGGCTGAAGTTCAAACCTTGTAACAGCAGGCCCCTGGCTTATGTCTGTGACAGTAACGTTTACACCGAATGTCTTTAGTGTCTCCTGCAATTTAACAGCTGTTTCTTTAAGCTGTCTTGCAGTATCCGCATTCTTGTTTTTTGTTCCCTTCTCCAAAAGAGATACCGGTGGAAATACATATTTCTTTGGAATGGCTTTTTTATGAGCCTCAATTTCTTTTTCCATCCCTGGACTTGTAGTAACAGGCCCTGAAGCATTTATTACCGCATGAGAAGAAGATGATGATGATGAATCTATTTTTGTAGAAGCATTTTTACTCATGGATATGTGATCCTGCGCATGGATTGAATACTCTCCGTTCATGCCATTACCAATATTCTCAGAATGAATAGGAACATCTGGTAAAATGTCCTCCTCTTCAACAGTCTCGGCAGATGCTGCTACAAGCTTTCCATGTGATGCAGGTTTTTCAGGTTCATATGCCGGCTCACATTCAGGCTCTTCCTCCACAGGAGGAAGCTGAATAATTGTGTGCTCTGAAGCTGGCTCTACATAGCTCTCTCTGTCAGCCGGTTCTTCATAAATCTCTCTGTCATCTGGCTCCTCATAAGTATCAGGAGTTTCATCCTCAAATCCCATTCCGTGGATAACAGGGTCTGTTACGAACACACGCTGGCCATCCGGCTCAACCTCAGTTCTGACATCATTTTTATTAAGAACGATTTCATGAATATCATCATGAAAATCCTCTTCATCAGGAATAAATATATTTTTTGCAGCAGAATCATTCTCATCATGAACGTGAATCTCAGGACGGCTCACTTCCTCGTCCTGTTCATCCTTAAGATCCGTTTCAAGCATAACTCCTCGGACATTCTTTTCCATTCTGAGAATCTTTTCATCCTCTTTCTGTTCTATGGCAAGACGTCTCTCCTCTTCTATTTCAGCACGTCTTTGCTCCATCTTTTCTCTTCGGCGTTCAGCATAATCCCTATAATTTGCAGCATCCTCCCTGGTGCGTTCAATTATTTTTCTCCCGCCCTTTTTCAAGCCTCCAACAAAGGACTGCTCCGTAAACACAACCACACTGGCTATTCCTATCACAAGTAAAAGCAGAGCTGTTCCTGCAAATGAAAGATACTTAAAAATAATGTAAGCAAGCGAACCGGCAAAAAATCCACCACCATTTCTCGCTGCGCTGGACTGACTATAAATATAAGCAATATCGTATTTAGTTAATGATTGTGGTCTTCCTGTAATCAGATCTGCAATTATTCCAATCACAAAGAATATAACAATGCCGGATACAATTTTCCTGACTGAAGCATTTGATCCAAAATTAGCTATTCCAATAGCAACTGCGCCAAGCATAACCAAAGGCGCAATAAAAGCAGTAATGCCAAATAGTCCAAAAAGAATGGAACTTACAGCATTACCGAAATCTCCACATATTCCAAAATTACATAAAAAAAGGAAAATAGTCAGAGCAATAACAATGATTACAATCAGTTCACTTTTAAGAGAATAATCAAATTCTTCTTCCTGCCTCTTTGGTGCACGAGCACTTCGTGCCTTTGATGAACTTCTTGTAGTTGTTTTTCTAGACTGTTTTCTCCCCTTACCAGACTGTGTCATATGATCCCCTTATTCCGTACAAAACTCTTAATAGTATATCATTTTTAGGAGGTTTATGCTATACTAACAACTGATTTAATATGCATTTGAAACGCATTCAATATGAATAGGAGAAAAAAATGGAATTTAGACAGGAAGTTGAAACTGGCACATTTAAAATTGTCAGCAACACTGATACAACTTTAAAGATCAAAGAAGTTGCAACAAAGTGCAGACTAGTTAAAACAGATAACGGTGTTAAGGTCGAACTTGCTTATACAGGTCCTAATGCCAGCAAATATATGCAGTATGTTGAAAAGCACAAAGAAGAACTTACAAAATATCTAATGAACCCTGATGAGGCTGATCTGTATGAATGGATGGAGACATCACATCAGACTCCTGAAACACTAAAAAGACATGAAAAAGAAAATCTTATTCTTTATGTTAGCTTTGATCCGGAATCCCATAAAATGTCTACAGGAATCGCTGATGAAAACATCACCATGAAGCTTGGTTCAACTCTTATGAACATCAATGTCGATGAGCTTACAAGAGACGAATTTAAACTTGCTATTTACAACATGCTTCTTCTTGCAGATGAAATATCTGTCATGATGGGAAATGCAGGACTCCGCAAAATGGCAAACATCCAGATTGTAAAGACTTATCTCACAGAGATATATGATAAATATCACGAGAACATCGATTAATAATACAAAAGCTGTCAGGTTAAATCCGGCAGCTTTTTATTTTTGGTTTATATATAAAAACAGGAAGTGATTAAAAAAAAATCAATTCCTGTTTTCACCATTCTTATTCTACTGTAACTGATTTAGCAAGGTTTCTTGGCTTATCAACATCAAGTCCTCTTGCAACTGATACATAATAGCCTAAAAGCTGAAGTGGAACAACTTCAAGTGATCCAACAAAATGTTTATCCATCTTAGGAACATAAGTAACGAAATCTGCCGTATCTTCAATCTCATATCTTCCATATGGTGCAAGTCCCATGAGATAAGCGCCTCTACTCTTACACTCTACCATGTTAGAAATAGTCTTTTCATAAAGATTATCCTGACAAAGAAGACCAATTACCAAAGTGCCATTCTCAATAAGACTGATAGTACCATGCTTAAGCTCACCTGCAGCGTAAGCCTCTGAATGAATGTAGGAAATCTCCTTCATCTTAAGGCTGCCCTCAAGGCCGATTGCATAATCGATACCTCTTCCGATAAAGAAGATATCTTTTGAGTTAGCAATCTTAGCCGCAAACCACTGAAGTCTTTCCTTGTCATCGAGGATTTTCTGAATACATTCAGGAATTCTTGAAATTTCTGCCATGTATTTATCATATAAATCCTTTTCGATTTTTCCACGTACAGCTGCAAATTCAAGTGCAAGCAGATATGTAACAACAAGCTGACAACTATAAGCCTTAGTGGTAGCAACTGAAATTTCAGGGCCTGCTACAGTATAAATTACATAATCAGCTTCTCTTGCAATTGAAGATCCTACAACATTGACAATAGCAAGGGTCTTAACTCCTCTTTCCTTAGCCTCACGAAGAGCCGCTAAAGTATCTGCTGTCTCACCGGACTGTGAAACAACAATAACAAGATGATTTTCAGAAAGAAGCGGTCCTCTGTATCTAAATTCGGATGCAAGCTCAACTCTTACCGGTATGCCCGCAATATCTTCTATTACATACTGAGCTGCCATTCCAACATGCCATGCACTTCCGCAGGCAACAATTGTAATTGCTGAAATGGATTTAATTGTCTCTTCATCCATTTCAAACTTGGAAAGATCAACTTTGCCATTAGTAACAAGTGAATTGATTGTATTCTTTATAGCTGTTGGCTGCTCATGGATCTCCTTCATCATAAAGTGCTCAAAGCCGCCCCTTTCAGCAGCCTCAGCTGAAAACTTGATCTCAACAAGCTCTTTTTCAATAAGATCGCCATTAAGGTCATAAAACTCTGCCTTCCCCGGAAGGAGTCTTGCCATCTCATTGTTGCCAATATAATAAACATTCTTTGTGTGATTAAGGATAGCAGGAACATCTGATGCAACAAATGTCTCATCGCCTGCAATTCCGATGATCATTGGGCTGTCTTTTCTGGCAACATAAATCTCATCAGGATAATCAGCAAACATTACTTCCAACGCATATGAACCACGAACTCTTACCATAGTTTTTGCAAGAGCATCAATAGGTCCAACTTTATACTTCTTGTAGTAATAATCAACCAACTTAATAGCAACCTCAGTATCTGTGTCACTATAAAACTCATAACCATTCTTTAGGAGCTTTTCTTTTAACTCCTGATAGTTTTCGATAATACCATTATGAACACCTACAACCTCAGATTCTACAGTTCCGGAAGCAGATCCGGTGCAATTGCCTGATACATGAGGATGCGCATTTATCTGGGAAGGGCCACCGTGAGTTGCCCATCTTGTGTGTCCGATACCGCAACATCCAATAACGCTCATTCCATTATCAGTCTTCTCTTCGAGGTTTTTAAGTCTTCCTACCGCCTTAACAACCTCTGCTTTATTATTCCCATCACGAACAGCGATTCCTGCTGAGTCATAACCTCTATATTCCAGTTTTGAAAGGCCTTCAAGCAATATAGGTGCTGCCTGATGCTTTCCGATAAATCCTACTATTCCGCACATACTTTTTTTCCTTTCTTATGAGGATATCTTTAATATAATAAATGAAATGCTATAAAATAGCAAACTTTATATAAGTTCAAAATGCTTCATTGCGTGATATATACCATCTTCATCAAGAGGCAGCGTTATATAATCCGCATATTCAGACAGATCGTGATATGTACCGCCCATAGCGACGCCCGTTCCCGCTGCTATAAGCATTTCTTTATCGTTAATGCTATCACCAAAAGAAAACGTGTTTTTAATATCCTCTCCCAAAAGCTCACAGACTTTCTTTATTCCTGTTCCTTTATCAAATCCCTTTGGAACCATCTCCACAACAGTATCGCTGTGAATAATATAACTATATAGATCAAGCATCTCTTTATAACAGGCATTCCTTTCAGCTTTAGAAACATCCGTTGCACATGAGAGCTTATTCATTTCCCAATTGCCCCAATTATCCTCTATTCCTCTTAAGTGACTCCCCATCTCCTGCATAACCTTTTCGCCATACATATCGCCTGCAAAGTCAGATTTGTCCATGTAGAGATATACAGGCCCTTCCAAGATGGGACGAAATCCATATTTTCTGACCGTTTCTACAGTTCTTATTGCGTCATCCTTTGGAATTATCCTGTTAAAAATAACTTCGCCATTGTATTCAATCATTGTTCCACAGGCAGAAACAATTCCATCAAACCCTATAGATAAGAGTTCCTTATTGGTAACAAAGCCCCTTGCTCTTCCGGTATTTATAAAGCACTTGTGCCCATTTTCTCTGGCTGTTTTAATTGCAAGCTTCGTCTTTTCCCTTATTGTGTTGTTGTAATCCCACAAGGTCCCATCAATATCAAAAAATAAAAGCATTTTCAGCAAAACTCCTATCAAAAATCATCTTATTCCAAGATAGATAAAAAGGCAAAATAGCGTCAATAATGATTCTGTTGCCTGCATCAGACTTATACTTCTTAAAATATCCTCTTTATCTATCATTTTTATATCATCACCTATAAAAGGCTTATCCTTAATCTTACCAAAATATGAAGCAGGGCCTGCAAGCCTAAGTCCAAGTGCTCCTGCGCACACGCTTTCACATTGTGCTGAATTGGGACTTTCATGATTGTACCTGTCTCTGCGCCATATCCTGAAAGCTCCAAAAGGATCATAACCAAGTATAAGCGCTGAAAAAATCATATATAAAGCACTTATTCTTGCAGGAATGAAAGCGAGAATATCATCAAGTCTTGCTGCAGCAGTACCAAAATATCTGTATTTATCGTTCTTATAGCCAATCATTGAATCCATTGTGCTGACTGCCTTATAGATAAAGGCAAGCACAGGTCCGCCAATAATAAGATAAAACATCGGACATATAACTCCGTCATTTGTATTCTCCGAAACAGTTTCAACTGTCGCTCGAAGTATCCCTGCTTCATCAAGGCTTTGCGTATCTCTTCCAACTATCATTGAAAGCGCTCTTCTGGCACTCTCAATATCTTTCGGCAGAGCGGCAAGAGGTCTGTAAACATCCATTGCTGCGTCTCTTAAACTTTTTCCGGCAATTGCAAAAGATGATAACACTCCCATAACCACAATTCCAAAAACACGATCTATTCTAAATGCAACAAATACTATAAGCCCTGTGACCGTTCCGGTAATTACAAGAACTATTATTACTAAAATAACTCCCATTACCCGTTTTTTTCTATCGGAATCCTCTTCTTTAAGCAGTCTCCTTTCTAAAAATGTGATAAGAGCGCCAATTGCCTGAACCGGATGATAAAGCCATTTAGGATCGCCAACGCACGTATCAAGCGCAATTCCTATCAGAAAAGAAACCAAAAAATCCCTGTAAAATAGTGCCACTATATACTCCTTAAAATATAAAACACCCCGTCAACATAACAAATCCCCTACATAAAAAGCCAAATCATAAAGGCAAAAGAAGAAACCAGTTCACAAACACAGACAAAGAAGCCTGCAAGATCTCCTGTTAGACCTCCAAATTTGTCATTTGCCATACGATGATAATATATGAAAACTAAAAATGAAGCAACAGTTCCCAGCACTCCAGCAACTTTCCCAAAATAGGTCATAAGAAAAATGCAAATTATAACCTCTATGGTCATCAGAGCTTTGCACTTTGTCCTTTCAGCCCCTTCTGCAAAAGTGTACAAAGTCCCATTACTCTTGGCACATTTAAAACTAACCACCGCTATTCCTGAAAGAATACGAGATAAGAAAAACACAAGGCTCCATGAAAAAAATATATCAAGCTCAGCATGAGCGCTTACAATTGTCAACACTGTAGCAAGAAAAATGCAGCTGTATAAAAGAAGTCTTATAACAGCAAAGGCTCCAATATGAGGATCTTTAAGAATTTCAAGCCGCTTTTCCCTGTCCCTGTATGAGCTTAGCGCATCACTTGTATCCATATATCCGTCTAAATGGATACCTCCGGAAATTACAACCGGAATTGCCAAAATAAAAAGCGTTTTGGCAACATCCGGAATCATCGCAAAATACGCTCCAAAGAGATAATACAACAAAGAAATGATAAAAGAAATAACTAGTCCCACAAAAGGAAAAAAACAGATGCTGTATTTCATGTTTTCTTTCTTCCATTCAAATACAGGCATAGGTATTCGTGAATACATGGAAAAAGCAATTGCAATAGATTTTAAGACATTCATAGCTTTATCCCTCTTTTACAAAAAACTCTGTAGACATCTGAATGTGCAGCAATTTTCTGCATGAATCGCCCAGCTTCTTCGCGATAATGCCTGATAAATTCATCCATAGGCACTACGCCGCAAAAAATATCGTCTATTATAATGACAGAACCTTCAGGAAAGCTTTCAACGGGTTCTTTCTCCTTCTTTATACAAGCATAGACATACCTTTCAATATGCTCATAGCACTTGTATCCCACTGGAATCTCTGCACATTCTTCGTCAAAGGTGTAGATTTCCTCCTGAGAAATTCCAAAATTCTCCATTACAAAATCTCTTTTTCCCTGAAAAGCGCCGCCCAAAACAAGCACATTTCTATTATCTGTTTTAATTTTGGTATCTTTTTTCTCTTTTATCAGCATTTCTTTTCCCGCAACGATTTCAAAAGCTTTATCAGAAAGGCTGCAAAGCCTCTCCTCCAAAAAAGAAAGTCCATTTCTATAAAGCTGCGTATATTCATCATACATAGGAGCGTCGCTTTGAATATAGTCGCTAACTATAACAAGATTTAAAACCCTGTCATTTAAAGTTTCGATATCCTTTAGCACCTTCCCTGCAGCTTCCTTGCAAAAAACATATCCGCCACCATCTGATATCTTGAACATTTCATTGGATAAAAGAGCTGTGAGGCTGTCCAAAAGGACTGTCGCATTTTCTGGAATCTTTTCAAGGATAGTATCGATGTCTCTCCCCTTTTCTATTGTAAGAAAAGGCATGTCTTTCCTGCTTTCTATATGCTTTTTTATACGTTCTTTATCCTCATTGTCAGAGGCAATCATGGTCGCAAGGTAGTATAGATTATCGCCTTTTGAAAGCTCAAAAGCTATAGCTTCAGCCTTTGATGACTTTCCATTCTTGCAGCCACCTGTAATTAGTACAAGCAATCTTATTTCTCCTGTTTTCTGATATCTTCCAGATAATCATCACATATGCCGCCACTCTCAAAGGTCCCCATATTGCAGACAAAAGCACAGGCTGCCTCCATTATCTGAAAAGCTATAACGCATCCGCTGCCTTCTCCAAGGCCCATATCAAGATTAAACCACGGCTCAAAATCAAGCATTGAGATTGCAATTTTATAGCCTTTTTCTTTTGACTCATGAGACGGAAAAAGATATCCGGTAACCTTTTCGTTTAATCTGCAGGCACAAAGGGCCGAAACCACTGATATATAGCCGTCTATTACAACAGGTATCCTGTTTTTGGCGGCGCCCAGAAAGACTCCGCACATAGCGGCAATATCAAGACCTCCAAGTTCAGAAAGGATATTAATTATATCTCCTTTATCCGAGCCGCTATTTAAAAACCTCTTTACCGCTCTTTCAACAACGCTTAACTTTTTTTGAAAGGCCTCATCTGTAAGTCCGCCGCCTCTTCCAACCAGGTCTCCAGGCAAAGCCCCTGAAATGGCAGCTAAAACCGCAGCACTTGTCGTGGTGTTTCCAATTCCCATCTCTCCAACACCCAAAACATCTACATTATCCAAAGCAGCCCTGTCTGCTCTTTCCATTCCTACAAAGATTGCTCTTATAACCTCTTCTCTTGTTAGCGCAGGCTCTATAGCGATGTTCCCGGTGCCCTTCCTTATTTTCCTGTCAAGAACCTCTTCGCAGTCATAATCTATTGCAATCCCAACATCGACGATCTCAGTCTCAATTCCAAAATGCTTAGCCATAGAAGACATACCGGTAATGCCTTTTGTCATATTAACCGCCTGGCTAGCCGTTACAGAAACAGGCGCTGAAGAAACGCCCTCACATGTAACGCCATTATCCGCGCACAGCACAATTATCCGCTTTTTCTTAAGTGTGTTTTTGACCTGCCCTGTAATACCCGCAAGCGCAATTGCTATTTTTTCAAGCTTTCCAAGGCTTTTGGGAGGTTTAATAAGGCTGTCAATATATCCGTAAGCTTCGCGCTTTTTATCAGCATCTACCCCTTCTATATCTTTAATTTTTTCCTTAAGTTCTAATTCAAAATCCAATGTCTGCACCTCAGATAAGTTTCTCTATAACCTCTATGAGTTTTTTATTGTCTTCATGTCCTCTTATGGCTATTCTGTAGTATTCATCTGTCAGCCCCGGGAAATTGGAGCTTTTACGAAGATAAATCCCCTTGCGCAAAAGATTATCATAGAAACCACCTTCTGCATTTACCTTGATTAAAATGAAATTCACATCTGAAGGAAATACCCTGATTCCAAGCCTTTCAAGTTCTCTTTCAAGGTATTCTCTTTCATTTTTAATATCCATAAGGCTCTTTTCTATTTCAAAATCAGAGTCTAACAGCTTTGCACCTGCAATCTGAGCAAGTCCCGAAATGCTCCATTCAGGCTGCAAAAGTCTCATCTTTTCAATAACCTTTTCATCACTACATATGCCATATCCAAGCCTGATTCCCGGTATAGAATAAATCTTGGTAAAAGACCTGATGATAAAAAGATTCTTATATTCATCTATGAAACATACAAGGCTCTTATCCCTTTCGTCATCCGCAAAATCAATAAAAGACTCGTCAACTACAAGAAAGGCTCCATATTTTTTGCATATATCAAGCACATCCTTCAAAGTATCTTTTTTAATTACTTTTCCTGTGGGATTGTTGGGACTACAGATATAAACAGCACTGTTCCCATGGTTTTTGAACTCTTTTACAAATCTTTCTATTTCTTTTACCCGGCTCTCACCAAATGAAAAATCATCCTTCTCATCAAGAAACAGGTATTTTACCTTTGCACCTTTCGCCTGCAGAGCTCTCTCATATCCTGAAAAAGTCGGCTCTATAATAAGAGCATTTTCTATATCAATGCAAAACGGCAAAAGCGTGATGATCTGAGATGCACCATTTCCCATAACTATGTGATCTGGTGAAATATTATTTTTCCCGGCCACTTTGCGAACAAGTTCTTTACTCTCCCTGTCAGGATAAAAACTGGTAGCCTCTTGAATCTCCTTTTTTGTAAACTCAATCTCATTGACAAAAAAGTTGGTATTAACGCTAAAATCAATCAGCGAATCACTCTTAATTTCACCGCCATGATAGTAATCTTTGTTTTCTTCCATAAATAAACCTTATATCCAATGTGAATACTGCTTTTTCATATACTGCTTTACATCAATATCAAAAGCGTCGACAAGGTACTTGCTTTCTATAAGTTCCTCTTTACTGCCATCAGCAAGAATTTTTCCGTTTTTAAGCAAAATAAGCTTATCCGCAACTTCCAGGGCAATATTGATATCATGGAAAACACCTATAAGTGTATGTTTTTTGCTCTCTTTTTTCCAATCAGAAAGGAAACTCAGAAATTCAGACTGATATTTAAGGTCCAGATGGTTGGTGGGCTCATCTAAAATGATAATATCAGTATCCTGAGCCATTGTCCTTGCCAGAAATACTCTCTGAAGCTGTCCTCCCGATAACTGGCTTATCTGCCTGTCTCTAATATCTTCAAGGCCATATTCTCTAAGGCTTTTATCTACAATCTCTTTGTCACGGCTATTAGCAATCCCAAAAACATTGTTGGAATAAAGATACCTTCCAAGCATGACCGTTTCTTCGACAGTATATGAAAAATAGATGTCAGAAAACTGCATCATTACAGAAATCTTTTTTGCTATATCTTTTCTCTTAAGATTCCTGACTTCTCTATCACCAAGAATGATATTTCCGTCATATGGGAGCATTCCTGCAAGAGTCTTGATCAGCGTAGTTTTACCACATCCATTTGCGCCCAAAATGGCAATGTTTTCTCCTTCATTTACACCAAAAGAGATATCCTTTATAACCGGGTTCTCACCGGGTTTTTTCCCGTATCCGCAGATCAGATTCTTACACTCAAGCAGCATTTGATTATCTCTTACCTCTAAAATATATATATGCAAAAAACGGCGCTCCAACAAGGGCCGTAATGGCACCGACAGGTATCTCCTGAGGTGCAAGTACAGTTCTTGATAACATATCTGCAAAAGCCATAAAGGCCCCTCCAAGAACAAATGACATAGGAATCACATATTTATGCTTTGAGCCAAATAAGCGCCTTACAATATGAGGAATTGTAAGATCAACAAAACCAATGATACCGGAAAAGCAAACGGCAGCTCCTGTCAAAAACGTTGCAAGAGCCAAAAGAAAAACTTTAACCTTCTTTGTCTCAACGCCGATACTCATGGCCTCTTCCTCACCAAAGGTCATAATATCAAGTTCTCTGACAAAGAAACATATTATAAGTGTTCCCAACACTGCACACACGCTCAAAACAGCTACATGTATCCATCTTCTTCCCGAAAATGAACCCATCTGCCATAAAATAAGTCTCTGCATATGTTCACTGTTCAAAGCACTTATAAGAGTCAAAATAGCATTAACAAAAAGTGAAAAGACCATTCCGAACAGAATGATCGTATGATTGCTCATGTTATGATCCAGCCTTCCGGACACAGCAATAACAAAAAACACTGTAAAAAGCCCTGCCAAAAAACCTGCAGCAGGTAGTAGAAAAAAGCCAAGTAATGAACTTGTTATTCCGGAAGTAATAACGATCGCAGCTCCTAAAGATGCACCGGCAGAAACACCAAGAGTATAGGATGATGCAAGGGGGTTTTGCAAAATAGACTGGATTACCGCTCCACTCACCGAAAGTGCTGCCCCAACAAAGAATGCTGTGAACGCCCTTGGCAACCTTATATCCCAGAGTATTGAGATGTAAGAGCCCTCAATACTCTGAGTTAAAGGCATATTAAAGAGCTTATTTAACAATACTGATACTATATCTGATGCAGGAATATATACACTTCCTAATCCCACACTAAGAATCAACACTAATATCGATATCAAAACTAAAATTACTATCTTAAGCTCTTTTTCTTTTTTCATATTATGCAGCAGGCTGCTCCTTGCTATCTTCTGCTCCAAACGGATCAACTGTTGTCTCGTAGTAATCAGGATATATATCCCTAGCCATCTCGATCATAGCACTTACAACATGATGATTAGGTCTGTTAACTGTATCGTTATCAATCTGATATACTGCCTTGTCCTTAATAGCAGATACATTCTCCCATCCACTCATAGATAGAATAACATTTATAACATCATCTGTGTACATATCAGCAGTAAGGATAACCTGAGGATCCATAGCTACAGCTGCTTCTTCCGTAAGTGCAGGCCACTGTGATTCTTCCTCTCCCGCAACATTAGTTGCTCCGATAAGACTTATCATCTCGTTGATATAAGTATTTGAACCACATGTATAAATTGTTGGTGAATCAGCAGATGGAGTAAAGAGTTCGAAAAGAACTGTCTTTTTCTCTTCTTCCGGAATAGTAGCCGCTATTTTGGAAATTTCTTCAATAGTAGCTTCCATCTCTTTAACAATTGCCTCTGCAGCATCACTTGTTGATGTAGCAGCTCCTATAAATCTGATGTCATCTGAAATATCCTGGAGGCTTGCGCTGCTTGGAATATCAAGGACACATACACCTGCTTCTTTTACAGCTGCAAAAACATCATCTCCATGGCTGGCACTCATACCTGTTGTGAAAACAACATCTGCGCCAAGGGCAATTATCTGTTCCTGATCTGGAGTCATCATGTCAAACTGTGGAATATCAGCGTTAAGTGAATCTGCATAGCTTGAGTATGAATATGTATCACATGCAACGATCTTATCACCAAGTCCAAGGTCTATAAGAATCTGTGTTGTTGAAGGAGCCATAGATACAATTGAATTTACTTCTTCAGGAATTGTAACTTCATTACCACTTCTGTCCGTGGTTGGTTTTGCTGATACATCTGTATTTTCAGTGGATTCTGTCTGAAGAGCAGATGCTTCGCTGATAGCTTCAGCGCTTTCCTCTGTTACTGACTCTGAAACATTCTCTGCTGTTGTGCTATTTCCACAACCAACAGCAAAAGTAGACATCATGGCAACAGCCATGACAATAGATAGAATTTTCTTTTTCATAATTTTCCCTCACTTTCTTTGGTCACGAAGAAATTCTGTGATTTACGCAAAGGCAGGTATCTGGCTTGGGCACTATACCCATCACAGTAGCGGCACTGCTGAAGATTTTCACTTCATTCCCTATTAAGTGACACCGGAGAATCCATCCTGGTCACACCATTTGCACTGACAAAAATAGCATCAAACACCCTGCTTGTCAATGTCAGAGCGCGCATAAGCTTCTTATTTTGCCACAAACAAAGTTCCCACAATCTTTTTCTCAATGACATCATAAAGCTTTTCAGGATTCTTACCATTTGTGATGATCACATCGATTCCATGCTCTGTAGCATACTCTGCTGCATCAAGCTTTGTTATCATTCCGCCTGTTCCACGATTTGAACCCGAGCCTGATGCAATTGACTTTAATTCATCTGTAATCTCTTCAACCCTGCTGATGAGCTTTGCATCAGGATTAGTACTTGGATTGCCATCATAAAGTCCATCAATATCTGAAAAAATAATGAGTTTACTGGCATTGCAAAAAGCTGCAACAAAAGCTGACAACATATCATTATCAGAAAAGAGCTTCTTTTCAGATTCAATCTCAGCATGGCTGACTGAGTCATTCTCATTAACTATAGGGATTATGTGATTCTCAAGCAAAGCATCAAATGTATTCTTAAGATTCTTACTTCTTATGGGATCTGCAATATCCTCATTATCAAGAAGTATCTGACCTACCATTCTACCGTATTCGCTAAAGAACTTGTCATAAAGATGCATGAGCTCAGTCTGTCCAACGGCAGCTGCAGCCTGCTTCATTCTTATTTCTTTTGGCTTCTGAGCAAGTCTCATCTTGCCTGCGCCAACAGCAATAGCTCCTGATGAAACAAGCACAAGATCATACCCTAGATTTTCAACTCCCGCCAAAGCTCTGCAGAGATGATCAAGAGCCCTTATATCAACATTTCCATCACTATTTGTTATTGTGGAAGTACCTACTTTTACAACTATTCTCTTCTTACTGACGCTCATAGTTTTCCCCTTTACCTTGTTAAATCATATGTTAATACTATATAAAAAGAACTACCATAAATCAATGGTAGTCCTTAAAAATGGATTAGAGGGGAGTCGAACCCCTGTCCAAAAATTCATCCCCTGTCCTTCTACTATCATAGCTTATTATTCCGAGATTCTTCATCTCTGTTCCCTCTTACCTGCGGTAACAAGCAACTGCAAATAATCGGTAGCTTCATGATACGACCATAACCGCAAAGCTTAGGCTATGTCGTTTCCTACAAAGTTTGACGCCAGTTACCGAGTGTGTAGGTGCACACGGGCTGACGGGCTGCGCTTAGGCAGCGAGTGCTAAATTATCGTTAGCGTTTAATTTTAATTTGAGGTTTAACGCGACCATCCTGCGGATAGCTTCTCCAGCTTCAAAATCCCTGTCGAAACCTTTACTAACCCTTATTTAATTGTGCTTACCCATTATATCGGTAAGCACAGATAAAATCAATACACCAGCAGTTTAGTTTTTATTTAAATTTGACCTTAAATTCTTTTTCAGCCTCTCTCTGTTGATCCTTTTTGGCCATATCTGCTCGTTTATCATAAAGCTTTTTACCTTTTGCAAGGCCCACTTCAACTTTCACTCTGCCGTTTTTAAAATAAACTTCAAGTGGTACAAGGGTGTATCCCTGAACCATCTTCTGCTGATCCAGCTTCCTGATCTCTGCTTTGTGTAAAAGAAGCCTTTTAACACGAAGGGGATCTTTATTGAAAATATTTCCTTTCTCATATGGACTGATATTCATGCCCATGATAAAAGCCTCACCTTTATCTATGCTGATCCAAGCCTCTTTTATACTGCATTTTCCCTGTCTGATAGATTTTACTTCTGTTCCAAACAGTTCAATTCCTGCTTCGTATTTTTCCTCGATAAAATAGTCATGATATGCTTTTTTATTGTTTGCAACGAGCTTCCTTGCCTTATTATCTTCTGCCATATTACACCTACGTTTTTTTATTAAGCATATACCATTGTATATATTTATTCCATATACCAATAGTTTACTTTTTCTTTTTTCTGCCCTTTCCCTGTGCACTTCTTGCTGCCTTGCTTGTAGCAGACTTTTTATATTTATGAACCTTATATACCTTTCGGGAAGACTTAGCTTTTTCCTTATTGGATGGGGCATTTTTCCTGCCTTTTCCTTTATCGCTTCCTGATTTACGCTTTTTCCTGAACTCGCCAGTTAGTGCATCCGGTTCATACTCGCTAAGATCAATAAGCTTGCCATTATATTCTACAAGGCGTCCCTCAGCGACTTTAATGTCATCACTTTCATCATCACCATCATCGTCGTTTCTTTCTTCCTGAGCGATCTCACCAAGTTTTCTGACCTTTCTTGCTCTGTCCAAAGCAATCTTTTTGGCCTTTGGGATATCTTCAAATCCATCATAGTCAAACTCATCATCGTCTTCATCTTCTGACAAAACAAGCTTAAAATCAATAGATTTTGTGAGTCTGTCAGCACCGGCCACTTTGATCATAACTCTCTGACCAAGAGTATACTCCTTATGAGTTCTCTCGCCTACAAGCTTCATGTTTCCTTCATCATACACATAAAAATCATCGCTCATAGCTGCAGCTCTTACCATACCCTCACAGGAATTCTCAAGCTCAACAAATAATCCCCAGGCTGTAACTCCGGAAACAATACCTTCAAAACGCTCACCTATATGTTTTTCCATATATTGAGCTTTTTTTAATTTATCAGTCTCTCTTTCGGCTTCCTCGGCTCTTCTTTCAGTTTCTGAAGAATGCTTTGCAACCTCATCAAGAATCTCCTCATAATGTGAGGATTTAGCCGCTGTCATTCTTCCACGCAAGTGGTCCTTAATGATCCTGTGGATCTGAAGATCAGGATATCGCCTGATAGGAGAAGTAAAGTGGCAATAATAATCAAAAGCAAGGCCAAAATGCCCTGTGCACTCTGTACTATACTTAGCTTGCATCATGCTCCTTAAGGTCATTCTGCTGATAACAGCCTCTTCTTTTGTACCTTCAATTCCTTTTAAAAGCTTTTGAAGCTCTTTTGGTCTAACCCCTTCATCTTTCCTGGTTCTGATGTGGTATCCAAGATTATTGACAAATGCAGCAAGGGAGCTGATCTTCTCAGGATCAGGCTGCTCGTGGATACGATATACAAAAGGACTCTGCAGGTAAAAGAAATGTTCTGCAACTGTCTGGTTCGCAGCAAGCATAAAGTCCTCGATGAGCTTAGTTGCTGTATTTCTTTCATGAGGAACTATATCGATCGGATTTCCTCCTTCATCCAAAATGATCTTGGTCTCAGGAAAATCAAAGTCAATTGCGCCCTTGGATTCTCTTTTCTTTCTAAGGATACTTGAAAGCTCAGCCATTTCCTCGAACATGGTCACCAGCTCTTTATACTTAGCAGTTTCCTCTTCATCTTTATCTTCAAGAATCTTAGCAACGCTTGTATAGGACATCCTTTCATTGACATTGATCACAGACTCAACAATATCATGATCTATAACTTTACCGCTCTTATCGATTGTCATAAGACAGCTGAGTGCAAGTCTGTCCTCTCCGTGATTCAAAGAGCAGATACCATTTGAAAGTCTGTGTGGAAGCATAGGGATTACCCTGTCCACGAGATAGACACTTGTTCCTCTTTTAAAGGCTTCTCTGTCAAGGGCAGAACTCTCCTGCACATAATTTGTAACGTCAGCAATATGAACTCCCAAATGATAAAGACCTTTATCATCTATAGTAAGGCTGACTGCATCATCAAGGTCTTTTGCGTCCTCGCCATCGATCGTCACCATCATTACATCGCGAAGGTCCTCTCTGCCGTACATGTCAGCTTCGCTTATCTGATCAGGGCATCTGTTAGCCTGATTTATAACTTTCTCTGGAAATTCATAAGGAATATCATAGTTTTTTACAATTGATAATATATCAACTCCGGGGTCATTTATATTGCCAATAACCTCTTTAACCTTGCCCTCAGGCTTTCTGTGCAGGGCCTGATTACCATAATCTGTGATTGTTACAACTACTTTATCACCGGTAACGGCGCTGCCATGATGTTCGATCGGAATAAAAATGTCCTGAAGGACTTTTGAATTATCAGGAATAACAAAACCAAAGTTCTTTTCCCCTTGATATGTTCCCACAAGCTCTTCCATTCCTCTTACAAGAATGTTCCTGATACGGCCTTCCTGTCTCTTACCTGTTGACTCAGGCAAAATCTCAACTTCTACAGTATCTGAATGAAAGGCGCCATGAACATACTCTTCAGGAATAAAGATATCTTCATCCATTCCTTCTACTTCAACAAAGCCAAAGCCTCTTGGGTTAGCTACGAACTGTCCTACTATATAGTTTTTATGCTTCTTTGAAGTTCCAAAAGAACTTTCTTCTACTCTTTTTAATTTTTTTCCCTTACTCATATATACCTCGGCAAGTGCCTAACTTTGGAATTTTAAAAGGCACTCTATTTCTAGAGTGCCTCAGAAAACAAAATTAAAATCTTTAGAACATATTCATGTTGAGAATTACGCTAACTACGATAAACAAAACTGATAAAACAAATGTAGCTTTCTTAAGAACACCCTCTCTTGAACGGCCTTTGTTTTTGCTCCAGTATGTATTCTCTATTGTTCCCTGAATTGCTCCAAGTCCCTGATTCTTGCCTTCCTGTGCAAGTACAAGAACAACCAATGCGGCACATACTATAATAAATACTACTCCGAAAACATAATCTAAAGCACTCACGAAAAACTTCCCTCCCAGTACCTGTATAAAAATAGTCTTGCTAATTATTTAAAGTCACAAGCACATATTACTCTATCATATTTATGCAATATCGTCAAACAATACAGTCTTATGTTACTGTTCACTCGCATACAGCTCGCTCCAGTAACCACTTCGCGCATTCATTCCAAATCGACTTCGTCGATGGAATGCGCTCACTCCCGTATCAAGTTCTCACGAAATGCGCAGCTTAGTGCGCATTTCTGTCTGAACAGTAACAGTCTTATTTCTTGATAAGAAGTGACTTTCCTGTCATCTCTTTTGGCTGTTCCTCGCCCATACACTCTATAAGTGTAGGAATGATATCTGCAAGGCATCCATTCTCTCTAAGAGTATAAGCCTCATCATAATTAACAAGGATAAATGGAACAGGATTTGTTGTATGAGCTGTCCAAGGCTCACCTGTCTCATAATCGATCATCATATCAGCGTTACCGTGGTCAGCGCAGATAAACATTGTTCCGTTTGTTGCCTTTACAGCATCAACAATCTTGCCAACACACTCATCAACTGTTTCAATAGCCTTTACAGCAGCAGGAATAACACCTGTATGTCCAACCATATCAGGGTTAGCAAAGTTAGCAATGATAACATCATATTTCTGAGAATTTATAGCATCAAGAATCTTCTCACAAACTTCAGGCGCACTCATCTGAGGCTTAAGGTCGTATGTAGGAACATCCTTAGGGCTGTTAACAAGTACTCTGTCCTCGCCCTCGTTTGGCTGCTCAACACCACCGTTAAAGAAGAATGTAACATGAGCATACTTCTCAGTCTCTGCGATACGTGCCTGCTTCATTCCCTTAGCAGCAAGCCACTCGCCAAATGTGTTGTTAAGAAGAACCTTCTTAAATGCAACTTCCTTATTAGGGATAAGAGGATCATACTCTGTGAAGCATACATATGTAACATCAAGACGCTTTCCTCTGTTAAACTTATCAAACTCATCATCGCAGAAGCAATGTGTGATCTCTCTTGCTCTGTCTGGACGGAAGTTATAGAAAATAATTGAATCTCCATCCTTAACTGTTGCTACAGGAGCACCATTCTTCATGATAACTGTAGGGATAACAAACTCATCTGTCTTGCCATCCTTGTAAGACTGCTCCATGCACTCATGCGCACTGTTTGCCTTGTTGCCTTCACCCTTTGTGATAGCGTTATAAGCAACCTCTACACGGTCATAGTTGTTATCTCTGTCCATTGCATAGTAACGACCTGAAATAGAAGCAATCTGACCAACGCCAAGTTCTTTCATCTTATTCTCAAGCTGAGCCACAAAATCAATTCCGCTTTCAGGTGGAGTATCTCTGCCATCAAGGAAGCAGTGAACAAATACCTTGTCAAGTCCGTTCTTTTTTGCAAGCTCTAAAAGTCCGTAGATATGTGTAATGTGGCTGTGTACACCACCGTCAGAAACAAGACCGTATAAATGAAGAGCTGAATTTTTCTCTTTGCAGTTATTGATAGCTGCTAAAAGACCTTCATTAGTAAAGAAATCACCGTCTTCAATAGATTTTGTGATTCTTGTAAGTTCCTGGTAAACAATACGGCCGGCACCCATATTCATATGTCCAACCTCTGAGTTACCCATCTGTCCGTCAGGAAGACCTACAGCAAGACCTGAAGCATATCCCTTTACAAAAGGATAATCCTTCATAAGACCATCCATTACAGGAGTCTTTGCCATAGCAATAGCATTTCCCTCCGGATTATCATTAAGTCCGTATCCATCAAGGATCAAAAGAACTGTTGGTTTAGAACCTCTCATTATATATATCCTCCATTTCACGTGTAATACGTTAAAAGCAATTATAAAGCTTTGTAATTCCTTGCATAGTATATATCAATTGTTAGCATTTTGACAAGCCATTTACTTAAGAGCAACTTCCTGCTGCGTGCCATTCATGCTTACTATCATTCCAAGTGTCTGAATAGATGTAGAATCATCAGCGCTTATCTGCGTCAGTATCACAAGACTCTCATGCGCTTTAGAATCTATTTCTCCAATATATGATGACAAATCATTTGGCAAAAAAGTAACCGACGAATATCCCAGATTTTTTCCATTAAGCAGAATCTGGAAAAGAAGCTTCTGGTTAATCATATTTACCTTTTTTGAAGAGCCTGATGCATTATAAAGATCAAATCTTAAAACAAGAAGTTTTTTGCCCTTATCAGCATTTACAACATAGCTCTTTGAGCTTTCAGGATAAGTACTTGAAACTGAATAACCCTGATAAGAAAGGAATATATCGTTTACAATTTCCTGCGTCTGGTCCGAAGAAAGAACAATCGCATCACTGCTGACATCAGAAGATATTTTTTCACCGTTATCCGTCTCTGTTTCCTGTACCACTTCAGAATCTGATGAACCGGAAACAGCTGCAGCATCATCCGTCGTTTCCTTCCCATGCTCATCTACAGGCTCATTGCCGGACGCTGCTGTTGATGCAGGCTCCTCGCTCGACATTGCAGTTGAAACAAGTTCTTCACTGGATTCAGCAACCGGCTCAGGTTCTTCAACTTTTACAGGAACTGTAGGCTCTTTCTTCTCTTCCTCTTTTGCTGCTTTTCTCGCCTCATTTTCGCGTTCTTTCTGAACTTCCTTTGCATCTACATATGTCAGTTTTTCTTTGTCATTATTAGAGTATTTCATCAAAAGACCTACTGCAAATTCAACAGTCTTATTATACTCTTCCTCAGAGAGCTCAGGAAATTTTTCTCCACAGCCTGAAAGTGAAAAAACAGTCATAATAACAACAAAAAGTAATACAACTTTTCTAACCCTCATAAAAGCACCCTCATAAATAAACGTCACTCTGTTTCCAGTTCAAAATAAAACTCTACTCCGTTGTCATAATTTATCACCCCATAGGCCTGATTCATGCTTTCCATTATAGCCTTAACAATTGAAAGACCAACACCGCTTCCCCCATACTCTCTGGTCCTGGCCTTATCAACCTTATAAAATTTTTCCCAGATATGTCCAATACTTTCCTTTGGAATTGGATTACCCGTATTAAACACTGAAACTCTGGCATGATTATCAAGCTTAACCACCTTAATCTCAATAATTCTTTCTCCATCAATATGGTTAAGGGCATTACTATAATAATTCTGCAGAACCTCTTCTATCTTAAATTCATCACCCCAGACAAAAATAGGTTCTTCTGCATCAAATTGAATTGTAACTTCTTTCTGTTTCGCCAAAAGTTCAGCAGATTTAATGTAGTTGCGAACCATTTCAACAATATCAAATCTATCCATATTGGCTTTTTCATTTCCAAACTCAAGCTGATTCAAAGTAAGAAGTTTTTTTACCATGATATTCATCTTAGAAGCTTCATCCATGATAACATCACAGTAAAAATTCCTACTTTCAGGGTCATCATTGATACCCTCCCTAAGGCCCTCCGCATAGCCTTGAATGAGAGCAATAGGAGTCTTTAGCTCATGGGATACGTTCGAAAGAAATTCTTTTCTCATTTCATCAATTTCTTCCTTTTGAGCAATATCCTGTTTCAATGCAATATTCGCATTTTTGAGCTCTTTAATTGTCTGCTCAAGTGTCTCAGAAAGCTCATTCATGTTATGTCCAAGGATATCAATCTCGTTATTGTAATTCTCTGAATTCTCATACTTGGCTTCAAAATTCAGATTCTTCATCTCATCAGAAATAAGATATAGACGCTTTATAGGATCAGTTATCTTCTTTGAAATATAGAGGATAACAACAGAACCTACAACTATAGCAATAACTCCTACATACGCCATAAAGGTATTTGAAATTGATACGCTATCTTTTATGCTTTCCATTGTGGAGCGAACAAGGATAAGGTTACCTGCTCCGACAACTCCCCACATTTCAAGATATTTTCTTCCTGTAGCACGGTCTTTTTCAATCTGAAGAGTATATCCTTCGCCAATATCAATAATCTCTTTATCGTCGATATTTTCCGGATTAAGAATATTGTCCCATAATATTTTTGTAAGCTGTTCAGCATTGTTAGCAGAAGATTTTATTGTCAGAGAATCAGCATCAAGAACTATCATTTCAATGTTGTATCGCTCACAAATGTGAGTGATTTCAACATCAAATTCTTCTGAAGTAATATCGCCATCACTTATGGCCTGAGCAATGCTTCTATAAGCCTGGATAATCGCTTCTCTTTTATTTTGAACATAAAATTGTTCCATGAAGAAAAGATTTATAACAAGGCAAAAACCAAACGCCATTATCAAGGTAAAAATAAATGCTGAACTGATTTCAAATCTAATGGAATGAGTTTTGGTTTTATCAATAGGAGCCTCAATTTTCTTCAAATTTATACCCCATTCCCCAAATAGTCTTAATCATATCGCCTTTAGAACCGAGCTTTCCGCGAAGCTTTTTAACATGAGTATCAATAGTACGGGCATCTCCGAAGTAGTCATAATTCCATACATTGTTAAGTATTTTTTCTCTTGAAAGTGCAACGCCCTTATTCTCAAAAAAGAAAGACAAAAGCTCGAACTCCTTATAGCTAAGTTCAATTTCTTTGCCATCAACAAAAACACTATGCGCAACCTTATTCACAACAATACCGCCAAGTTCCATAACCTGGTTATTAGCAGCCTGATTTGTTCGTCTAAGAATAGCCGAAACTCTAGCCGCAAGTATTTTGGGACTAAAAGGTTTTGAAATATATTCGTCTACACCAAGTTCAAAACCAAGGAGCTCATCCCTTTCTTCTGCCTTTGCAGTAAGCATGATGATAGGCACTTTTGAATTTGTTCTTATTTCTCTGCACACTTCCCAGCCATCACGCTTTGGCATCATTACATCCAAAATGATCAGTGCAATATCTTTATCTTCATAAAACATATCCAATGCCTGCTGACCATCGCCTGCTTCAAGAACTATATATCCGTCTTTTATCAAAAAGTCTTTGACGAGCTTTCTCATCCTGCTCTCGTCATCAACAACCAGTATCTTAAGATCATCCATTAATTCTGTCCTCCTAAATCAGTAACTTTCATCCCCCTCATCATACCCTTTAGAATCAGTGATGCCAAGCCTTTTTTCTGCTTCACGCACAGCTTTTTCTCGTTCTTTCAGTTCTTCATCCCAAGCTGAATAACGATTTGTGATATTTCTTTTGTAATTAATGATATTATCATTTTCACTGGTAGAAGCAATTACAAACATTAAGATTACCACAATTATAAGCACTACGTTAAGCACAATTGATAAAATTCCTCTGAACTGAACTTTTTTTTGTGTGGGACGATCTTTTTCAGGTGTAAGTTTTTCAAGAGAGGATTGCCTTGTCATAGGAATCTCAAGCGGTATCGGGATAAGATCTTTTTCCTTATAGCCACTTGATAAAAGCTTTTCTCTTAGATCCGTCAGATATCTCCAGCCGAGTGGAGTTTTAAAAATCCTGCTTTGAATCGCTTTTTCATATAACGTCAACATATCCTCTGCTTTGCTGACTTTAACTCTGGTCTCCAAAACTTTTATTTTTGAAAGATCCAACGAACCTTTTTCAGCATCTTTTTCTGTCAAAAACTCATAGCCGCCAATTATGCACTTTCCTTTATTTTCTTCATTAGACGCCATACTCCGCTCCAAAAGAAACAATAAATACGCTTACACTTCTGGCTTTCAAAGTCCTATTTCTCCAGGTGAGAGGTTTAGGTCTGTTATAGAAATATTTACCGCTCTCGTCACCTGTGTCAACACAAAGTGACCAGTAAGCTCCCTCCGGAGGATTAGGAAGCATAATCTGTATATCCTCCCAGTAAGCATTGATTGCTATATAAACAATATCATCATGATTCTTTTTTTCTATAAATCCGGCATATCTTACGCAGATTACCTTCGAGTCCTTGGTAATGTTACCATTATCAGGATTTTCTGTATGAACGCTTATATGAGGATATCCGCACTTGGATGGCTGTAAATCCTTCCTGATAGCCGGATGTTTTCTTCTAAACTGGATCATATTCCTATAAAAGTCAAAATAGTTTTTATTCTTTTTTAACAGATTCCAGTTAAGCCAGGAAATCTCATTATCCTGGCAATAGGCATTATTATTACCAAACTGCGTATTTCCAAATTCATCTCCGGCATAGACCATTGGAGTGCCACGACTGCACATAAGCACAGTTATAGCGTTTCTCATCATCCTAAACCTAAGATCAAGAATTTTTGGATCTGTAGTCTCGCCTTCAGCGCCACAATTCCAACTCCTGTTATCGTTGGCTCCATCCGTATTGTTCCAGCCATTGTCCTCATTATGCTTGCCATTATATGAATAAAGATCATAAAGAGTAAAACCATCATGACAGGTAATAAAATTAACAGAAGAGTCATATCCAAGATATGAACCGCCATACATATCCATTGAACCTGTAATTCTCTTTACAGCTTCAGGAGCTGCCCATATATCACCCTTTAAATACGATCTTATGTCATCCCTATACTTACCATTCCACTCTGCCCACCTCTTCCACGCAGGGAAATTGCCAACCTGATACATTCCTCCGGCATCCCATGCCTCAGCGATCAGTTTGACATTACCAAGAATCGGGTCATAAGCAAGTCTCTGAATAAGCGGAGGCCTTTCCATCGGAGAACCGTCCTGGTCTCTTCCAAGGATACTTGCAAGATCAAATCTAAAACCATCAACCCTGTATTCAATAGCCCAATATCTAAGGCACTCAACGATAAGCTCCTGCACCATTGGATGATTACAGTTCATAGTATTTCCGCAGCCGCTAAAATTATAATACTGACCATAAGGTGTCAAAAGATAATAGATATTATTATCAAAACCTTTAAATGAAATAAACGGACCATTCTCATTGCCTTCAGCAGTATGGTTGAACACAACATCAAGGATAACCTCAATTCCGTTATCCTTAAGCTCTTTTATCATTCGTTTTAATTCAACGCCTTCTTTGTTGTATTCACTCTCTGACGCATAGCTTGTATTAGGAGCAAAAAAGCTAATTGTGTTATATCCCCAGTAGTCAAGTAAAGTTTTGCCGTTTACAATTCTCTTATCTCTGGTTTCATCAAACTCAAATATAGGCATGAGTTCAACAGCTGTAATACCGAGTTTTCTGAGGTATTCAGTCTTTTCTTTAATGCCTTCAAATGTGCCCCTGCATTTAACACCTGAAGAAGGATCCATAGTAAAACCGCGAACATGCATTTCATAAATCACTGTATCGTTCATCGGTGTACAAAGGCTGTTGGTATCATTCCATTCAAAATTATCTCTTACTATTCTGGCCCTATATGCGCCATCTTTATTGGGATTTTGCCCCCAAATTCTCTGTCCTGATACTGCCTTTGCATATGGATCAAGGAGCAGATGATTTTTATTAAACAAAAGACCTTTATCAGGATCCCATGGACCGTCAACACTATAACAGTATTCTATATTTTCAATATCAAGGCCGAAAACAATCATTGAATATACATTTCCAATCCTGTAACTTTCAGGGAAAGGAAGATGCGCAAAAGGAGTAGACTCCCCTCGTTTATACAAAAGAAGTGTTATTGCAGTTGCTCCCTTTGAATAAGCAGTGAAGTTTACACCATCCGCTAACATCGTAGCGCCATTCATATTGTAAAAGCCCGGTCTGATTCTGAATCCATTGCATTCATCTAAAGCCAGCATTTGTCTGTTGAGATCTGTTTTCCTCAGCTCCCTTACCTGACGCTCGCCTATTTCAACCAGTTTTCTGTTTTGTCTATGACGTCTATACTCATTCATACAAATATTTTACCATATGCTTGTTCAAATTAATCATTTATAAAAATAAAAAAAGATGGAATTTTGTATTTAATATAACAAAATTCCATCTTTTTATTTTTATCTAAATCTCATTTGCGACAAATCACACTGGATATGCACCATTCTTTGTATCTGCGGCTGTAACATCAACCTTTTCCTGCTGTGCAAGACGATACTTAAAGAAATCTGTAGCAACCTGTGGGAACAATGCATAAGAAAGAGTATCCTCATCCTGCTGTTTCCACTGCGCAACTTCTTTCTCAAACTTCTGAAGTCCTGGCTCGAGCTTATCTGCAGGTCTGCATGTGATAACCTCTCTGTCGCCAATGATCTTCTTCTGAACTTCCGGGTTGAATGGCTTAATTGTCTTACCATACTCACCGGCAAGAAGGTCCTTAGTCTGGTCAGTAGCAACCTTGTATCTCTCACCCATAAGTACATTCATAACGGCCTGAGTACCAACGATCTGTGATGATGGTGTAACAAGAGGTGGCTCACCAAAGTCCTTACGAACACGTGGGATTTCCTCAAGAACTGTATCATACTTATCGCTTGCGTTCTGCTCTTTAAGCTGTGAAACCATGTTTGAAAGCATTCCACCAGGAACCTGATACATAAGAGTCTTGATATTAACACCAAGAACCTTAGGGTCCATAAGTCCGCTAGCAAGGCACTCTTCTCTGTATGGTCTGAAGTGATCTGCGATCTTAGCAAGAAGTTTCTGATCAAGACCAGTCTCGAAAGGCTGTCCCTTGAATGCTTCTACCATAACTTCTGTAGCTGGCTGTGATGTTCCAAGTGCAAATGGAGAAATAGCACAGTCAATAATATCAACACCTGCTTCAGCAGCCTTCATGTAAGTCATGCTGGCAACACCTGAAGTGTAATGTGTGTGAAGGTCGATAGGAAGTTTTGTAGCACTCTTAAGTGCCTTAACAAGCTTCTCTGCCTCATAAGGAAGGAGAAGGCCTGCCATATCCTTGATACAAATAGAATCTGCACCCATTGACTCAATGTCTTTTGCAATGTTCATCCAGTATTCTTCTGTATAAGCATCACCAAGTGTATAAGCAAGAGCTATCTGTGCATGACCGCCCTCTTTCTTACAAGCCTTAACTGAAGCCTCAAGGTTTCTAAGATCGTTAAGACAGTCAAAGATTCTGATGATATCAATACCATTTGCAATAGACTTCTGTACGAAATACTCTACTACGTCATCCGGATAATGCTTGTAACCAAGGATATTCTGTCCTCTTAAAAGCATCTGAAGTTTTGTGTTCTTAAAGCCGTCACGGAGTTTTCTAAGTCTCTCCCATGGGTCTTCCTTAAGGAATCTCATGCAAGCGTCAAATGTAGCACCGCCCCAGCACTCTACTGCGTTATATCCAACCTTATCCATTGTATCAATGATAGGCAACATAACCTCTGTAGGCATTCTTGTTGCAATAAGTGACTGATGAGCATCACGCAGAACAGTCTCATTGATACGAACTGGTTTTCTCTCTAATTCTGCCATATCTATTACATCCTTTCTAAGTTATAAAAAGTCTTTTATACACCGAAGACAGCCATGAATGTTCCAGCAACAACGGCTGTACCAATAACACCGGCTACGTTAGGTCCCATAGCATGCATGAGCAGGAAGTTTGAAGGATCATACTCTGCACCAACCTTTTGTGATACACGGGCTGCCATAGGAACAGCAGATACACCTGCTGAGCCGATAAGAGGATTGATCTTACCCTTTGTAACAAAGCAAAGGAGCTTTCCTAAAAGGCATCCGGATGCTGTACCAAATGCGAATGCTATAAGTCCAAGTACTACTATGATAAGAGTTGTTGTGTTAAGGAATGCCTCAGCACTTGTTGTAGCACCAACTGATGTACCAAGAAGGATAACTACAATGTACATAAGTGCATTAGAAGCTGTTTCCTGAAGCTGACGAACAACTCCTGACTCTCTAAAGAGATTTCCCAGCATCAACATACCAATAAGTGGCGCTGTTGTAGGAAGGATCATACTTACTACGATAGTAACAATTATAGGGAAAAGAATCTTCTCAAGCTTTGATACTTCACGAAGCTGAGACATTCTTATTTTTCTCTCTTTATCTGTAGTAAGAGCCTTCATGATAGGTGGCTGGATCATAGGAACCAAAGCCATGTATGAATAAGCAGCAACGGCAATAGGTCCTAAGATTGAAGTCTGATGAAGCTTACTTGCAAGGAAGATTGAAGTAGGACCATCTGCACCACCGATAATTGATACTGCTGCAGCCTGCTGATCATTAAAGCCAAAGAAAATAGCCATGAAATAAGCAGAAAAAATACCAAACTGAGCTCCTGCTCCCATAAGAAAACTGATAGGGTTTGCAATAAGTGGTCCAAAGTCTGTCATCGCTCCAACACCAAGGAATATCAGTGAAGGAAGAATTGCATATTCATCCAGGATATAGAAATAATGCAAAAGTCCGCCGGCTGCTCCACCTACAGGCTCTGCCATAATATCCGGATAGATATTTACAAGAAGCATACCAAATGAAATTGGTACCAAAAGTAAAGGCTCAAATCCCTTAGCTATAGCAAGATACATAAATACAAGAGCAACAACTACCATGATATAGTTACCAGGAGTCATGGTTGTAAATGCAGTTTGCTGCCAGAGATTAGATAATGTATTAACAACGTAATCCATTTTTTATCCTCATTTCTGTTTTAATAAAACAACAATAATATTCTCTGACAATTTAATTAGTTAAGAGTTGCAAGAACAGTTCCTGCCTCAACAGAATCGCCAGCAGCAACATCAACACTTGCTACAGTTCCATCTGCAGGAGCAACCATAGGGATCTCCATCTTCATTGACTCGATAGTTACAACTGTATCACCTTTCTTTACAGCCTGGCCAACATTTGCATTGATCTTAAGTACTTTTCCTGCTGCACCAGCTTCAACCTTGATTGAACCTGCGCCAGCGCTTGCCTTCTTTGCAGGAGCTGCTGGAGCCTTAACTGCAGGAGCTGCAGCTGCTACAGGAGCTGCTCCTGAACCTGCGCCTTCTTCTACTGTTACATCATATACGTTTCCGTTAACGGTTATTGTATAGTTCTTCATTGTGTATACTCCTTATCTTTTCCAATTTTTATTTACTTTTCTGATTGATCTAACCTGGAAGCCATCTGTGCTTGCACTTCCTTCATAAGCTGCAATAGCTGCTGCTATAACTGCAACAAGTTCAGAATCACCAACAAGATCTTCTTTTTCTTCAATCTGGGTGATTGTGTTGTCCATAGCCTCTTTAGCAAGCTCTTTATCATTAACTTTCTTTTTCTTGTTTCCACTAATAAAGATAGGGAACAGAGAAATAATAAGTGAAATGATTATAAGAACTGCGAAAGCCATTCCCATACCAAGAAGTGTATTAAGGCCGGCATTCTCAAGTTTCTCAGCGCTTGACTTATTAACTGTGACACCCATATCAGTAGCCATTGTCTCATTGTTCATATATACCTGGAACAATGCGGAATGCTTTGTGCCCTGAAGTGTAGCATCAATTACAAGCTGCTCATCATCGTTAGTGTAGTAATTAACATCTGAGATATAAAGCTCATCAGCAAGTGTTGCATCACTGGTATAACCTATCTCATCAAGGGCTTTATACCAGCTTGTGTAACCAGACTTTATAGCATTGTAAAAATCTTCATCAACGCCATCAAGTACAGTTCTCTCCATTCCATTTGAAGTTTCAGTTCTAAACTTCATGGCAAGTGCAACATAAAGTTTTTCTTCGAAATTGTCAGGAGTAATTCCGTCCGCGTACCATGCTTCGAAATTCTGATCCTCTAAGTTATTCATGTAAGAAACAATAGAAGACTCGTTGAACATTTCAGCCGGGTACTTGCTGCTGTCGATTGTCTTTGTCTTTGTTTCCTGTCCACAAGCACTCAGACTTAGGAAGCAGCTAAGAACAACTCCCAAAACTAAAAATTTACTCTTCATTTTGAGTGCTCCCTTCATTAAACTGTGCCGTGTTTCTTAGCAGGACGCTCATCCCTCTTTGTAAAAAGCATCTCGAATGCGCCTATAACATACTTTCTTGTATCAGCAGGCTCGATGATTTCATCAACATAGCCTCTTGCAGCAGCACTCTTAACATTATTCTGAAGCTGTGCATAATCAGATGCAGCCTTTGCTACTGTCTCAGCATCTTTTCCATCGCACATGATCCTGGCAGCAAGATTTGCATCCATTGTACCAATCTGTGTATCAGGCCAGCTGATAGTTACATCTGCACCGATTGCCTTAGAGTTCATGATAACGTAAGCACTACCAAAAGCCTTACCAGTTACAAGGTTAACCTTAGGAACTGTAGCATTTGCAAGTGCATAAACAAGCTTTCCGGCAGCTTTTGCTACATGTCTCTCATCACACTTTGATGAGCCAAAGCCTGTTGCATTTGTAAGTGTAAGAACAGGGATATCAAAAGCATCGCAGAAGTTAACGAAATCTGCAGCCTTCTCACAAGCATGTGCAGTAAGCTTGTCTTCAAACTTCTCTGCCTCCTTGCCATTCTCATCGAAAATAGCTGTACGGTTGCCAACAAGACCTACTGTCGCACCATTAAGTCTGATAAATCCTGTAACCATTTCTTTTGCATAATCTCTCTTTGTCTCAAAGAAAAGACCATTATCAGAAACCTGTGCAGCAACAAGTGCAGGATCTGCAGCTGCGCCATCAAGATTCTCGCATGCTCTGTTAAGGTCATCTGTGCATTCCTGATATGAATCACTGTCCTCATTATTTGAAGGAAGGATTGAAACAAGCTCTCTGATCTGAGTGTAGATAGATGCCTCATCTGTTACAACATCAACATTACCTACCTCTGAAGCCTGCCATTTAGCAGCTGATGTATCGCATTTTTCTTTGTAATTTCCTGCAAGTACATTAGGAGAATTAACAAAAAGTTTAGCCTTATCAGCTTCCATGAATGTAAAGTCTGTGATAGAAGGAATAAGTGCAAGCCCTCCACCACATGTACCGAAGATGGCTGTTATCTGTGGAACAACTCCGGAAGCCTCCACCTGCTTAAGATAAATTTCTCCAAATGCATTAAGTGCATCTGTTGCCTCCTGAAGACGAAGTCCTGCTGAATCGATAAGGCCGATCACAGGTGAACCTGTCTTGATTGCCAGTTCATACAGGCGAACAATCTTCTTAGCATGCATCTCGCCAATAGAACCGCCAAGTACTGACGCATCCTGACTATAAACATATACAAGATTGCCATCGATAACACCATATCCGGTAACTACTCCATCAGATGGTGTTTCTTCCTGTTTCAGATTGAAATCTGTGTTTCTGGCTGTCACAAGGCCGCCAATTTCAACGAAACTGTTTTCGTCGAGCAAAGCATTTATTCTTTGACTCGCTTGTGAAGAACTACTCATGTGTTTAACCTCCAATAAATTTTATGTGAATGTGTGCAACTATGTTATTTGATTATTGTGCATTTTTTCACAATCTCAAATCGCATAAACCCGCAACTTAAGTCAGAATATAGTATATCATAAAAAAAACCAAAAAAAAGAGAAAATACATAAAAATTCAGTATTTTCCCTATCTTTTAATAAATTAGATATCCAATTTTACATTTACTTCTTCTTCAGCCTGTGCCTTAAATTCTTCAACCTGAACAGGGCCTATTGTTGGAAGATCATCAAGACTTCTCACTCCGAAGCTTCTAAGGAACTCTTCTGTTGTTCCGAAAAGAAGCGGCCTTCCCGGAGCATCCAATCTGCCAAGTTCCTGAACAAGTCCGAATTCTACAAGTCTGTTAACAGCATGATCACTGTTTACACCTCTGATCTTTTCAACTTCAAGCCTTGTGATTGGCTGCTTGTAAGCTATTATGGAAAGAGTCTCCATAAGTGAGTCAGTCAAAACAGCCTTCTTAGGGGTTTTTGCTATTTTCACCAAGTATTCGTACATCTCTTTCTTGGTACACAGCTGTACAGAATTTTCAAGTTCTATGATTCCTATACCGCTGTCTTTTTTCTCATATTTCCCTTTTAAATACTCAATATATTTCTTTATCTCTTTTGATTCAGTCTCCATCGCCTTAGCTAAAGCACTAATTTCAACAGAATCGCCCATTGTAAAAAGAATAGCCTCTACTATTCCTGCGCCTTCTTCTTTTGTCATAATATCAGCTTGCCTTTCTGGAAGTAATTATTATATCTGCAAAGGTCCCGTCCTGCTGTATCTCAATTTCTCCAAGTTTCATTTCCTCAAGAACTATAAGAAATGTAACGATAACCTCCGTCTTACTATGCTGCTTTTCCAAGAGTTGTCTAAAACTAAAAGTTTTATGTTCTCTAATATATGCCTTGATATAAAGTGTCTTAGCATCCATATCCACAGTTTCTTTCTCAATATTTCCAAACTTACTACGGATTGGATCCACCTTATCTTCCTGCCTTTTAAGCAAGTCCTGAAATATCTCATTAAGTTTTGTGAGAGTTGCGTCACCGATAAGGTCACTAAAATCTATTGGAACCTCGTATTCTTTTACCTCTTTGGGAATATCCTTGTGTCTAAACCAGGACAAGCCTGCATCCATTTGCCTGTCTTTAAGTTCATATGCCATATATTTGTACATTTTATATTCAAGCAGTTTTTCAACAAGCTCAGCTCTTGGATCCTCTTCTTCTCCATCCTCATTGACTTCCTTAGGAAGAAGCATCTTGCATTTGATATCAATAAGAGTTGCTGCCATTACCAAAAATTCACTGGTAACTTCCATATCCTCTTTTTGCATGGCATTGATGTATTCCATGTACTGTTCCGTAATGGTTACAATAGGAATATCATAGATATCTATCTGGTTTTTATCTATCAGGTGCATCAAAAGGTCCATCGGGCCCTCAAAGACCTGAAGTTTAATCTCTAGTGACATAAAATCTCCTCATAAAAACAAATCATATATTCTTGAACATAAAGTTCAAGAATATATCAACCATGCCAAATTGAATCGACTACGTCGATGAGGCATGGTTGACCCTTGTATCACCTTCTCACGAAACCCGCAGCAAGTGCGGGTTTCTGTAATTTCATTTAATAAGTCATGCATTCTTGAATCAACAATTCAAGAATGCATCAAATCCCGCACTTGATGTTTACCACGCAAATTTCTCCGGGATTTAAAAATCTCACATGTACTGTATGAGTTCCAAGTCCTCTTCCCAGGATCATTGTCTTCTCGCCCTTTTTATAAAAGCCTCCATCATATTTCGGAAAAAGAGCTATTGATGGAGAGATAACGCCTCCAAGTATCGGAAGTCTTACGATTCCGCCATGAACATGCCCTGACATTGTAAGATCGGCACCCCAGGATGCATAATTTTCAAAATACTGGGGATTATGCGCAATAAGAAGCTGAAACCTCTCTTTTTCTTTGTCATTAATATTCCCGACAAGCCTTCCCATCAGTGAAGGATCCATTTTTCTTTTTACTACTTTTCTAAAGTACTCAAGATTTAGATCAAGACCTGTGATCCTTATGTTTTTATCTTCAAGCCAAACAGAGTCATTCTCCAAAAAGACAACCCCTTCTTTTTTCAGTCTGCTCCTGTATCTATCATAGAAATTACCAAATTCTTTTGTAAAAAATTTCACCTTATACTCGTGGTTACCATTTGCATAATAGACCTTATACTTGCCGGAAAGATTTCTGATAAGGTCAAATCCGGGCTCGTATTTTATTTTCCCGTCCTTAGCATGGGCTGTAAACATATCTCCGCCGCAAATTATAGCATCAGGATTTATCTCATCAATCGCTTTAATAAGCTTATCATTATTATTCCCAAAAACGTACCCATGAAGATCCGAAAGAAAAACAAACTTAAAATCTTCAGTTACTTTGTTTGACTTTATCTCATAATTTCTCACAACAAAACTGTGCGTGTCATGATAAATTACCAGAACGCATAATATTATCAGCACAATCAGTGCTATTACCAAATATATTGCCATACTTTTTCTTTCTCTCTTAGCATAAACGACATACGATGTTTATTTTATCATAGATAAAACCCAAAGGTCAAAAAACATATTCTCATTAGTATTGCCTACTTATAGTAAAATTCCAACAAAAAAGCCTTTGGCATACGCCAAAGGCTTTTTATTAGATTTAGTTATATTTGCGCTTTCTTGCTGCTTCAGACTTTTTCTTGCGTCTAACGCTAGGCTTCTCGTAGTGTTCTCTCTTACGAATCTCCTGCTGGATACCAGCCTTTGCGCAACTTCTCTTAAAACGACGCAGTGCGCTATCCAAAGTCTCGTTTTCTTTTACTACTACAGTTGACATCTCTACTCTTACCCTCCCTTCAGTCCCTTCAAGTACATGACTGATTGGGTTATTTATTATGCTTATACTGAGCATAATAGCTCACATAACATTATCAATTATAACACAAAAAATATATGCGTCAAGCATTATTTTATCTGATTTGCAAGAACTTTTTCTGCCTCTGTAAGAGCATCCTTAATTCCAGCAGGATTCTTACCACCTGCCTGAGCCATATTAGGACGGCCACCACCGCCTCCTCCTACTATTGGCGCAATTGCTTTTATAAGATTACCTGCATGAGCCCCCTTTGCAATAGCTTCATCTGTAGCCATTGTAATAAGGTTAACCTTGCCATCAGTTTCAGAAATAAGAACTACAACGCCTTCACCAAGTTTTGTCTTCATCTGATCTCCAAGATCACGGAGACCATTCATATCTACACCCTTAACTGATGTAGCAAGAAGCTTAACTCCTGCAACTTCCTTAACCTGATCTGTAACATCACCAAGTGCAGCCTGTGCCTCTTTGCTCTTAAGTGATTCATTCTCACTTCTAAGTGCCTTAAGCTCGTCCTGAAGCTTTTTGATATGCTCAGCAAGATCAGAGGCATTTGCTTTAACAAGCTTTGCTGATGCATTAAGTGTCTGCTCTACATTCAGATAGTAATCTCTTGCGTTGCTTCCGGTAAGTGCTTCAATACGACGTACGCCTGCTGCGACACCGCTCTCTGCTACGATCTTGAAGAGACCGATATGGCTGGTATTAGATACATGTGTACCACCACAAAGTTCAATAGAGAAGTCTCCCATATTTACAACTCTTACTGTATCGCCATACTTTTCACCAAACAGAGCCATAGCTCCTGTCTTCTTGGCCTCTTCCAAAGTCATTTCCTTTGTAACAACTGGAAGTGCTTCCAAAATCTTGGCATTAACTATATCTTCAACTTTCTTGATTTCTTCAGCAGTCATAGCCTGATGATAGCTAAAATCAAATCTTGTCTTGTCAGGATCCTGGTAAGAACCGGCCTGCTCAACACCATCGCCAAGAACTTCCTGAAGAGCTTTCTGAAGAAGGTGTGTAGCTGAATGGTTTCTGCATGTTTTAGCTCTGTTTTCAGCGTCAACGTCCAAAGTCACCTTATCAGATACTTTAAAGCTTCCCTTTACAACAGTTCCAACATGAGCTGTTCTTCCACCGGCAACTTTAACAGTTTCTGATACTTTGAACTTAGCACCATCTTTCCCGGTTATCTCACCGATATCTCCAACCTGGCCACCCATTGTGCCATAGAAAGATGTCTTATCAGTAATGATTGTTCCCTGCTGGCCCTCTGAGAGGCTTTCTGTAAGTGCCTCTGCATCTGCCATAGCAACAACACTACCTTCGCATGAAAGTGAATCATATCCTACAAATTCACACTTAACATCCTCTGCAAGTTCATCAAATAAACCAGCGCCTGTTGTAAGATTTGCAGCGAAATTCTGATTATCTCTGGCTTTCTGCTTCTGCTCTTCCATAGCAGCGGCAAAGCCCTTCTCATCAACAGTAAAGCCCTCTTCCTCTGCGAGCTCTACAGTAAGCTCTACAGGGAATCCAAATGTATCATAAAGGAAGAATGCATCTTTTCCTTCGATTTCTTTCTTTCCTTCAGAAGTTGTCTTATCAAGGATCTTCTTAAACTCTTTCATACCGTTTTCAAGAGTAGATTCAAAACGGTCAATTTCTCTTCCAAGTTCCTGAAGAACGAAGCTGCGATTCTTAACAAGGTTCTCATAGCTCTCAGAATACTCATCAAGATAAATTGAAGCCACTCCAAGAATATGCTCCTTCTTAAGTCCAAGAGCTCTTGCATGTCTGACTGCACGACGTATAAGTCTTCTAAGGATATATCCTGCGCCTGTGTTAGATGGTAAAAGCTTAGCTTCGTCACCAATGAGCATAACAGAAGTACGTGTGTGATCAGCGAGGATTCTCATTGATCTTGTGCTCTTCTCATCAGTATCGTATTTAATTCCGCTCTCTTTTTCTATGTAAGAAATTACAGGAGCATGAAGATCGATCTTATAAACGTCATCAGTACCGTTAAGGAAAGCAAGAATACGCTCAAGTCCCCAACCTGTATCAACGTTCTTCTGAGCAAGTGGTGTAAGATATCCGTCATGGTGTTTCTCATACTGCATGAAAACATCATTACCAATTTCAGTATATTTACCGCAATGGCACCCAGGACCGCAGTTAGGACCGCAATCAGGAATATCCTTTACATAGAACATCTCACTGTCAGGACCGCATGGACCATATTCAAGTCCCCACCAGTTGTCCTCAGCAGGAAGATAATAAATGTTCTCAGGCTTGAAACCTGACTCAATACGGTATTTAGCACCTTCTTCATCTCTTGGTGCATTCTCATCACCTGCAAATACAGTAGCTGCAAGATGATCAGCGTCAAAGCCAAAGAGCTCAGTAAGAAGTTCAAAACTCCACTGGCAACGCTCTTTTTTGAAATAGTCTCCAAGAGACCAGCTTCCCATCATTTCAAAAAATGTTCCATGGCTCTTATCACCAACAGAATCAATATCGTTAGTACGAACACATCCCTGAACATTGCAAAGTCTTGTTCCAAGAGGATGCTTTTTACCTAAAAGATAAGGCATAAGTGGCTGCATTCCTGCAACGTTGAACATAACACCTGTTGAACCGTCAGAAACAAGAGATACAGCACCACAGTCAACGTGGCCTCTTTTAATATAAAAATCTTTCCAAGCTTTTCTAAGCTCGTTAGCAGTATATTGCTTCATAATCAAACAAACTCCTTAAAATGTAAACTTATCAGCGAAATAAGCATCAAGCTCATCGATAGCGATACGCTCCTGCTCCATGCTGTCTCTAAATCTAACTGTAACCTTGTGGTCCTCTTCTGAATCAAAATCGTATGTGATGCAGAATGGTGTTCCGATCTCATCCTGACGACGATATCTCTTACCGATGTTTCCACGATCATCAAACTCGCAGTTATATTTCTTTGAAAGCTGAGCATAAATCTTCTCAGCACCCTCATTGAGTTTCTTTGAAAGAGGAAGAACACCGATCTTAACAGGTGCAATTGCCGGATGGAAGTGAAGAACTGTACGCATATCTGGCTTCTCTTCTGTTCCAATATTCTCTTCATCATATGCTTCGCAAAGGAATGCAAGTGTTACTCTGTCAGCTCCAAGAGAAGGCTCAACTACATATGGGATGTACTTCTCATTAGTCTCATCATCGAAGTATTCCATAGGCTCACCAGATGTCTCCTGATGTCTTGTAAGGTCGTAATCTGTTCTTGAAGCAATGCCCCAAAGCTCGCCCCAATCTGTGAATGGGAATGCATACTCAATATCAGTTGTGTGATCACTATAGAATGAAAGTTCCTCAGGATCATGGTCTCGAAGTCTGATGTGCTCTTTGTCGATACCAAGAGAAAGAAGCCATTCATAACATGTCTTTCTCCAATACTCAAACCATTCTGTCTGTGTACCAGGCTTGCAGAAGAACTCAAGCTCCATCTGCTCAAACTCTCTTGTTCTGAAAGTGAAGTTACCAGGTGTGATCTCATTTCTGAAGCTCTTGCCAATCTGACAGATACCAAAAGGCACTTTTTTACGTGAAGAACGCTGAACATTCTTGAAGTTTACGAAAATACCCTGTGCTGTCTCAGGACGAAGATAAACTGTATCCTTAGCATCTTCTGTTACACCCTGGAATGTCTTGAACATAAGGTTGAACTCTCTGATGCTTGTAAAGTTATGCTTACCACATGTTGGACATGGAACGCTATGCTCTTTAATGAAGTTCTCCATTTCTTCATGGCTCCAGCCATCAACTGAAGATTCAAGAGTAATTCCATTCTCAGAAGCAAAATCTTCTATGATCTTGTCTGCTCTAAATCTTTCATGGCATTCCTTACAATCCATAAGAGGATCAGAAAAGCCTCCTAAATGACCTGATGCAATCCATGTCTTAGGATTCATCAAAATCGCACAATCAACGCCGACGTTGTAAGGGTTCTCCTGTACAAACTTCTGCCACCAAGCCTTTTTTACGTTATTCTTAAGCTCAACACCAAGGTTACCGTAATCCCAGGTATTGGCAAGACCTCCATAAATCTCAGAACCAGGGTAAACAAATCCTCTTCCCTTGGCCAGTGCTATGATCTTTTCCATTGATTTTGCTTTTGCTTCCATGTTCCTCCAATCAATCACAAGCAAGTGATTTTAATATAAAAAAATTATTTTGAAAGAATGAGCTGTATTTCTTCACTTGTTGATGAAGACAAAACAGCTTCTTTTTTTCCTTTTAAAGAAACTCCGTTTGAAGAATATACTATATTGTAAGGTGTAATAAATACCGATCTGTCTTTAGTAATAATAATATGGTTGTCCTTATTATCTTCTAAAGCATCTGAGTTTATCTTAAGGCCATTTTCATCAATAAGATCTGATGATATAGAATAACCTCTGTCAAGCGCATCCTGTACAGTTCCATAATAAAGAACTGTGTTGTTAAACTCGGCATAATCTGTCGGTGTTGCAAATTTTAAGACCATTTTAACAGCATTTCCATCAGATATCTTATCAACTGCATCCAATGTGATCTTTTCAGTAAGTCTTTCTGCGTTGAAAGAAGATATCTCATCCTCTGTCATTTGAGTCAGTTCAGTGACATCATAGTACTCTTCTCCGAAGTCTTCATAAATTGTATTGGTGATCTTCCCATTTTTATCTAGTGCTACAGTTGTAAGCTGTCCTTCATCACTTCCACATCCAAACAGACATGACAGCAACATGAACGCGCTGATAACTCCGACAAATCTTTTCATAATAAACCCGTTCATAGATTTTTCCTCAAAACAAACAAAGTAATTATATCCAAATAGTTTTTCTTTTTCAATAGAACATATTGTTATATCATATTAAGCATTTCAAGACTCTTAAGTGGTCTGTCTATACTATCTCCTATATAGCGACTCGATATTTTTTCAAGTTCTGAAAGAACTTCATCCGTAACCGTGAAAGTATAAAGCTTTTCAAGATTACTTGTCGCAATATAATTCATTGCATACCTGGTGGAATCAAGAAGATTCATATTCTCCGGAATTCCCGGATATTCTCCCTGAGTCTTTAATGTTCTTAGTTCGAATACACATTTTACCAGCTTGTTGGGAATATTGTTTTTCAAAAGAGCTTTCAATGAAACATACAATAGATTTAGGAGTTCTTTATCCTCATTATTCTCTCTCGTATAGAAACTGACAATTTCCAAAAAATAAGAGCCATAACAGGCACTTTCAAAATTCTGTCTGAATCCCTCGAAGTAGTTTTCTATATTTGCTTCAACAATAGTATAGGAATTTCTTCCTTCATACAGCTTAAATGTACCAAAACTAAATGGCTCAACGTTACCGGAAAGCCTGTTTCCAGGCTTTCTGGCATTTCTGGCAAAAGCTGTTATCTTACCTCTTTCAGCTGTAAAAATAGTTGCCACAAGGTCGTAATCGCCTACAGGTGAATGCTTTATTATAATTCCACGTACATAGACAAGTTCTTCCATAAAAATCCTTACTTTTTAAAGCTATTCACATCATATCCAAAACTCTTCATCTGAGTCTTGTCATCTCTCCAGTCTTTTCTGACTTTAACCCATATCTGAAGATTAACCTGACACTGCAAGAGATCCTCAATATCTTTTCTGGCTGCAGTGCCAATTTTTTTTAGCATTGCTCCGCCTTTACCTATAACAATTCCTTTATGAGAATCCTTTTCGCAAATAATGGTCGCATCTATATCTATCATTCCGCTCGATGAATCAATAGCTGCATCCTTAAGCATTGCATCAAGGTCTAAAGCTGCCTGTTTTGGAGGATGATAATGCCTTTTTTTCTTACTCTTTTCCTCTACAGCCTTTTTCTCACGCATCTTCATGCTTTCAATAGTTACTGCTATTCCATGAGGAACCTCATCCTTTAAAAGTCTAAGAGCCTTTTCTCTGATTATTTCAGCTACAATATCACGTTCCGGCTGATCTGTAATTGTATCCTCGTCATAAAATGGAGGTCCCACAGGTAAGAATTCCTTGATGACATTCATCACACCGTCAATATTCTGTCCCTTAAGGGCTGCTACATGAACTATCTTAGAAAAAGACATTTCTTTCTTATAGGCATTTTCAAAAAGCTCAAGCTTTTCAGCCGGAACAGTATCTATCTTATTTATTACAAGGATCACAGGCTTTTTTAATGTCTTTAATTCTTCAATAATTGATCTCTCTACTTCGCCGATATAAGTGCTGGGCTCTACAAGCCAAAGTACCATATCTACTTCTTCTATTGCGCTTTTGGCAACCTTTGACATATATTCGCCAAGAGCATTCTTGGTTTCATTAATGCCCGGCGTATCAAGAAATATCATCTGTGCATCATCATCTGTATAAACAGTCATGATCCTGTTTCTTGTGGTCTGTGGCTTATTGGAAGTTATCGCAATTTTTTGTCCAATAAGATGGTTCATAAGTGTAGACTTCCCTACATTAGGGCGACCAATTAAAGTTATAAAGCCTGTTTTAAAACTATTGTTTATTTCCATTATCATTTCCTTGTGTATTTATCTGGCCTGCCGATGGCTGAGCCTGTGGCTGGGCCTGTCCCTGAGCCTGCATATATGCTCTCATTTTCATTTCGCGCTTCTTTTTTCTGGAAGAAGCATATGCTCTGCAACCAAATATGGCTGCCAAGCATAGGAGCAAAAGAATTATTATCTGAGGGATATGTATCACTATCCATATAAAGAGCTCAACAAGCGCATTGATCACTTCTTTAAAGTTGTATACAAATCCTTCAGCAATTCTCTCGATCACGCCTTTTTTCTCAGCCGGCGTATACTGCTCAACTTCTGAGACATCCATATAAACTGTGCTGTAATCAACCTTGTTGTCATAGGTCCGTAGCTGTGATTCAATACTTTCAAGCTCATACCTTACATCAGAAAGTCTTTCCTCAACCTTTATAATGTCTTCAACTGTCTCAGCCTTTTCAAGTATCTCTAAAAGTCTTTGCTCCTCTGTCTTTAATGCTTTCTTCTTGCTTTCTATATCAACATACTGAAGTGTGACATCATCAACACTAACTGACTTGTTAGTAATGTTGGTTCCCTCTTCAACAGATTCTATAAAAAAATCAAGCTTATCAACCGGAACCCTGATGGTGTAGCTGGCACTTCTGCTTTCTTTGTATGAGGAATAAGTGCTTCCGTTATAGATGCTGCTGTTCTCAATGTAACCACCAAGCTCCTTGGTCTTGTTCTCAACCTGTGCCATTGTCTTATCAAGATCTTCTGTTTCAGTGCTTAAGTTTACGGTTGTAATGAGCTTTCTGTCTGACTTTTCCGGAACCTGAACAGATTCCCCCGGAGCCTCAACAGCCTCTGCATCCATTGTCTCATAAGCGTTGTAGCTCTTAGCATCATACGCAGACTCTGCAACAGATTCTTCTGCATAATTTGAAGCTGTATAACCGCTACCACCGCACGCAGAAAGAACTAATGATAATCCGATTGTACTCCCTAACAACAAAGCTTTCACGCTACACCTTTTCATAACCCAATCCTCCAATTATGCTTTTACAAGCTGCTCAACAACGTTGAACAAACTCCTGCTTTCTTCTATCTTGTCTGCTGTTCCGATTACGCAAACGCAGTTATCTTCCATAAATGCGTCCACATACGCAGCAAGGCTTCTAATAGTCTCTTTGGTTGTTCCCAAAAGTTCCTCACGGTTTTTCTGAATGTTCTCCATTTTTGCGTGACACATATAAGCAGTAAGGCCATAAGTTCCCTTGCCGGAAGGAGTCTTAGGAGTATCAAGGTCAGAAATCGCTCCAATAATATACTGAAGAATAACTCTGTCATCCGCCTCAAAATTCCTAAGATAATCCGAGGCCTTCTCAAATACATCAATACTGTTCTGAAGATTAGGATCTCTATAAGTCACAAATGCGCTGTCACCATTTTTAGCATAACTGCTCATGCACCCGTAAGCACCACCAAGCACTCTGATATTTCTCCAAAGGTAATCGTACCCCATCATTACCTTTAATACTCTAAGAGCTCCGTTGTACTTAAGACCTTTATCCGCGTAATTACCTGCTCTGCACACATACTGAACCTGTCCCGCAGTAACAAATGCCTCATTTTTCTTGGTAGTTGTGATTTCCAAGTTGCCTTTTTGACATTCATCTGTAAAAAGAGCTTTTGCAAACTTAACACTCTCATTTGGAACATTCTCATATTCTTTTTCTGTTCCAGTTATATCTACTAAAAGATTTTCAGGTCTGAAAATAAGTCTGCAAAGCCTATAGAGATGCTCAGATATTTCTTTAGCCCCTTCATCTGTTTCAACCTTTTTCGAAAGCTCCTCAAGGGTTCTGAAGTATCCGATACCACTTACCTGATCAGAAACGAAGGCTGCCGGTGAAACATAGGACATAGCTCTAAGAGCCGCAGTCTGATGTCCTGCAGATGAAAGATCTGATGAAAGTCTTGCATACTGCTCACCAAATATCTCTTTTAATCTCTTTGTATCATCAAACTTAGTGCATGTAAGGATCTCTTTTACCAGTTCAAAAGCGTATAAAAGGTTATCATGGAGCACCTTCACGCTAATCTCAAAGGCAGTTTCGAACTTCTTAACATCAGAAGAATCCGTATAAGTGCTGATAGATCCGCTGATTCCACCTGTTCGTATGTTGATCTCGTTGTAAAGATCTCCATATGTATAGTGTTTAGTATCCATCATGCCAAGCACTTTTTTAAGTACAGCAGCATATGGAAGGTCCTCTGCATCTATATTCTTAAGGTCAAAGACAAATGTCAGATAATCAATTCCATTGGTAAAAATATCATGGAAAAGAATCTTAACACCATCCATTTCTCTTTCTTCAAATTTAAACTGTTCGGCTTCTTTTTTGAGATCTGATAGCTTAAGAAGCGGAATCTTTTTTAGATCCTCAGGATCATCAGGTGTTTCCTGATATTCCTTAAGCTCTTTTGTTTCCCTTACTATTTTCTTTATTTCATCTTTAGACAATGAAGCCTTGTAAACAGCAAGCTTATCTGCAAGCTCCGCATCTTTTTTCTCTGTGAGACCTTTTTCAGGCTCAAGCAAAAGAACTGTCTTGTGAGTGTTATCAAGAAGATACTTAACGATAAGCTTTTCAAAATAATCTCCATCAACTTCTTTTTTCAGTTCAGCAAAAGTATTATTTGCCTCAACGTGTATCCAAGGCAGCTTGTCATCATAAAGCCAGCTATCATAGATCTGAAGTCCATACAAGAGTCCCTTTGGAAATCTTCCAAAATCAGCTTCTCTATACTTAAACTCATCATAGCTAAGGCCTGCCATGAGAGCTTTCTTGTCAATGCCTTCCTTTACCTGCTTTTCAAGGACTTCAACAATAGTTTTTACAAACTCATCCTTCTGAAAGCTGTCTGCATTCTTAGCAATGATTGAAAATACAGGCTGTTTGATGCCATTATCATACTCACTGTAGACATCCTGCCCGATTCCCTTATCAATAAGTGCCTTTTTTATAGGAGCTCCGGGAGCTGAGCAAAGGGCATAATCCAGAATATCAAATGCAATATATGTCTTTCTGTCTAAAGTTGAACCTATGCTGCAGTTATAAGAAAGATATGTATTCTTTAACTCGCTGTCTGATTCAAGGATTGAATATGGTTTTCTAACTTCTTTTGGAGATGTAAATCCTTCCTGCGTGGCAATCTCAGAATCAACTTCAAGGTAATCAAACTTTGAAAGATAGTTTTTATCGATATAATCAAGTTTTTCAGCCATATCCATATTTCCGTACAAATAAATATAGCTGTTTGAAGGATGATAATATTTCCTGTGGAAATCAAGATAATCTTCATAAGTAAGCTCGTAGATATGATCAGGATCTCCGCCTGACTCAAATCCATAAGTAGTGTCAGGATACAGAGAGTTCTGTATTTCTCTTGACAAGACATCATCAGCAGAAGAAAATGCACCCTTCATCTCATTATATACAACACCATTAATTGTAAGATCAGAGGACTCATCCTCCATCTCATAGTGCCAACCTTCCTGCTTAAAAATCTTATCTGTCTTATAAATATTCGGATAAAAAACTGCATCCAGATAAACATGCATCAGATTCTGAAAATCAGCATCATTACAACTTGCAATAGGATACACAGTTTTATCCGGATAAGTCATAGCATTCAAAAATGTATTAAGAGATCCCTTAACAAGCTCTACAAAAGGATCCTTAATAGGAAATTCTCTTGAACCACAAAGAACTGTATGCTCGATAATATGAGCAACCCCCGTAGAATCCTTTGGTGGTGTTCTAAATCCAATAGAAAAAACTTTATTCTCTTCATCATTAGACAAAAGAGCTATTCTTGCCTTTGTCTTCTTGTGGCTAAGAAGATAGCTTTCAGAGTTGAGATCTTCTATTCTTCTCTTTTCAACTATCTCATAAGCGTCCAAATCTTCTATTCTCATATTTTTCCCTTCAAATAATATATTTTAAAAGTCAAAATCATCGCCTGGTTGAAACGGGATATCAAAATCATCCTTAAGTGCCTGTTCTATTGCCTTTCTATCAAGAGAAATGGTTCCCTCAAATTTAGGCATTTTCATCCTTGGCGCCTCATCTCTTTCCCTAAAATCCGCCTCAGTTTCCATAGGAAGCACCATCCCCTCCGGAACAAAGCGCTGCTCTTCTTTGACTTCTTTTTCCTTTGTTATAACTTCACTGACTTTTTTATTCACAATTTCTTTTGCAATTTCCTCAATTTCTTCCTTGCCATCAGTAACTTCAACAGCGTTTACATCAGCTGTATCAGCTTGTGCTTCTCCCTGTTCCATATCCTCTATCACAATAAGGCCATCATCATCAGGAGATACTGTAATAAGACTGGCTACGCAGGCAAGCACGAAGCCATAAAATATAGTAACCATTATCTGTGAGTTCATCTGAGTAGCTCCCATGAAAGGAACAGTCACATAAATGATGAGCATAGATAAAAGCCATGGAGAAACTCTGTCTATCTTTCTGTTCTTCCAAAATCCGATAATAACCCCAGACATGGCAATAACAGTGATAAGATATATGATTTTATAATCCGTATAGATCATGAAAAGGCTAAATGTATTAAGATTCTTAAAATAATATGCAGCCCATTTTACAAGTGTATTAAGTGTATTTTCTGGTCCCAGTTCCTGAATTATCATTCCAAAAAAGCTGCATAAACCACCAAGCATAATAAATGCTAATTTAATTAGCCCACTCTTTATCTCCTGTCCGGCAATAAACAGAACAGAAAAAACAAGTGGTGCAACAGTAAAAAGAGTTCCGGCATCTGTATAGCCCATAAAGCCAATCACAGCACCAACAACCAAATACCAAATAATCCATACCTTCGATTTGAATCGCCCAAGGTATGTTCCTCTCAAAAGTGTTGCTATCAAAAATAACTCTACTGAAAACATTGCATAAAAAAGATTGTCTGTACCAAGAGAAGGTATTCTGAACCTGTCGACAAATATCGGCATAAATGAAACAAAGGAAGCAAAAACAATAGATGGAAGGCTTCCCAATAACATTTTTACCGAAGCCGATGAAAACAGGATAAAAATGCAAAATGAAACAATCTCAAAGACCAGTGCAACGTTTATGTCATTACCTGTAAGAAAAAGGATACCTCTAAGAATAAAGATGTATACAATAGACAACAGATCATTTTCGGGAGTTACATTTGTTCCACCGATCACAGCATTTTCATAAAGAGAAAGCTTACCTGAAACTTCAAGGATTCCATTGGCACAGACCTTCATTCTTAAAATAAATGCACTGGCAACAATGATACCCAGCAAAAGCCCGTATAGAATATCAAAAAGTTTTTCTCTTGAAGCAACCCCCTCTTCAATGCTGTCATATAGCTTTCCAAAAAACACCATCAGAACTGACATCAAAAGAATTCCCAGAACCGTCAGAACTGCTGTATACATAATTTTTTTATCAGACGGAAAAAGTCCTAAAAAGAAGCTGGAACTTGCTACCATCACCACATCAAAAATAATAAACAAAGCCCAGATGCAATACGCTGGCCACACACGTTTCAGTTTCATTTTAGGACTCCCCCCGCCTATCAAATATTAAAAATAATAATTATTCGTCTGCCTCTTCCCAGTTATGGTAAACAGCCTGAACATCATCGTCCTCATCAAGAAGATCAAGGATTCTCTGAAGATACTTAACTGTATCAGCATCTGTTACAGATACGTAGTTCTGAGGAATCATTGTTACTTCTGCTGAAACAGACTCAACATTCTCTCTGCCAAGTGCCTCTACTACAGGCTGGAAATTCTCAGGAGTAGTAAGGATCTCATAGCTGTCCTCTTCCTCATTGAAATCATCAGCCCCTGCATCAAGAACAAGCATCATAAGGTCATCAGAAGACATTTTGCACTCTTCCTTATCGATAATGATCTGACCTTTCTTATCGAACATGTAAGATACACATCCAGGTGTTCCAACGTTACCATTTCCCTTAGTGAATGCGCTCTTAACGTTTGAAGCTGTTCTGTTCTGGTTGTCTGTAAGTGCCTCTACAATGATAGCTGTTCCGCCAGGGCCATATCCTTCATAAGTAATATTCTTGTAATCAACTGCTCCGTCAGCACCTGATGCCTTCTTGATTCCACGATCAATTGTATCGTTAGGCATGTTATTTGCCTTAGCCTTTGCAATAACCTGTGCAAGCTTAAAGTTGTTAGCCGGATCTGGTCCGCCTTCCTTTACTGCAACGGCAATTTCTCTACCGATAATAGTAAAAATCTTTCCCTTTGCTGCATCATTCTTTTCTTTTTTGTGCTTGATGTTAGCAAATTTTGAATGTCCTGACATAAAAACTTCCTTTCATAATAATTAACTATTTTGCTATTTCTAATTCTTTTTCCTCACTGCCTGTTTCCTTCTCCGGGAGCTTTGTCATAAGAACGCTCTGGATCATATGGTTCTGTACAGAGAGGATCTTGAAATTATAGCCTTCAACTGAAGTATCAAATTCTTCGTCACTTTCCGGTATCCTGTCCAATTTTGAAATAAGATAACCGTTTAGAGTTTCAAACTCAGATTTATCAAAAGAAATCTCAAATTTCTTTTCAAGAACTTCTATTGGAGTCATTCCATCAACGATAAACTCGCCTCTGTTCTTAGTAGGTTTGACATAGTTCTCATCCTCATCATATTCATCAAGGATGTTTCCTACTATTTCTTCTAAAATATCCTCCATAGATACGAGACCTGCAGTCTGACCATACTCATCAATTACTATAACCATCTGAGTTTTAGATGACTGCATGCTATGAAAAAGAGAATCAATATTCCTTGTCTCAGGAACAAACTTAGGCTGACGAAGAAGGCCCTTTATTTTCCTTATCGGAAGTTCCTCATCTGTTTCCTCTGAGAGTTTTTTCATGGCATCTCTTATATGCATTATGCCAATTATATGGTCAATATCATCAAGATACACCGGAAATCTGCTGTTATTGGTCTCCATCATGAAATTAACAGCTTCCTTAAGTGTCATGTTGGCATCGATAGCCACCATAGCATTTCTATTGGTCATGATATCCTGAGCTTCCTTATCTGAAAACTCAAAAATATTGGAAATCATATCAGCTTCTGACTCAAGGATAACACCATGCTCCTGACCTTCTGTAACCATGGACTTAATTTCTTCCTCAGTCACATCTGAAAGATTGGCATCACCTCGATCGCCGCACAAATATAATATAGCTTTGTAAAATATATTGATAAAAAAGCCTTCAATACTTGTGCCATCATCATTAAAAAACTTAAATATCCTGATATTCTCTTCTTTTTCCATCTCATCGCCCTTGAAATGCCAAACAGCACGAAAAATGGAATGTATAAGTACATCAATAAAAAAAACTATAAATACTGTAATAAGAATGACAGAAGGCAAGCCTTCGTCCATAATCAATCCTCCTATCCGCCAAAAGACGCATAATATCAAATTTAACTATAACACATTTTTGTTTTCTCTATCAAGCCTCTCGACACCTTTTCATTTTTCATATAAAATTTTCTTTGTGTGGGGATTTAGGTTAAGGAGTTTTTGTAAGTATGATTTCTGTTTTAACGATGGCCGTCGGCGCCATCTCAAGTATCGTTGTTTCGGTTTTAAAAGCATTTTTCTCAATGCTTTCCTGGTTTATAAGAGCTTATGTCAGATTTCTTAAGCTGTTTTTCTGTATTCTTCCTATTACATCGATTTCTTTTTTTCTTTTATTATGTATAAATGTGTTTCTGCTCTTTGGAGGAAACTTCGGTCTATTATCTATAGGAAGCGGGCCGGATTCTCAGATTCAGGCGCCTCACTCTTTAGATATCCAGGGCAGTGACCTAAATATTCCTGAGGAGATGGTAAAAGAGGCCAACAACAGTATTACCAAAAATAACTATTTTGTTACTTCCTTTTACAACGATATCAGGACCTGGTGGATTGAAGCGGTTTACTCATACAAAGGTGCTCCACTTTATATTTTCCTTTTGATACTGACCATCATAATGATAATCCCTGTTGGAACTATTCTTCTATCAATCTCGGTATTCATGTCATTTAGCAAGATAATTTTCTTCTGTATCATTGCAGATGCTGTAATATACGTTTTAAGAGCCTTTATCGGTAAAGGTTTTGTGACTCAGGCCCTTGACCGCTATTACCATCTTTTCCCGGATGCAGGCAAAAGACATTATGAAAAAGACTATGAAAAATGGCTCAAGAACAGATCCTATGCCGATTCCGAGGATGAACACGATCATCGCCGCAGTAAAAGAGCCTCCTTCTATGAAGATGATGATTATGAAGATGAGAACTACGAATACGAGGATGAGGATGAGGATTATAGCGAAGAATACGATGAAGATTATGATGAAGACTACGCCGAAGAATATGATGATGAATATGATGAAGATTACGATGAAGACTATGATGAAAGTGATATATATGAAGAAGATGATGTAGACTACGATGACGAGTCTGATGATAATTACGATGATATAGATAATGACGAGTATGACTATAACAACTCAGGCAATGGCAAAAGATACAATAATTCAAAATACAATAAGAACACTAATGGTAGCGCTAAACAAGCTACATCAAGTTCTTTTGACTTCTTTGCCGGATGTACAACCAAAGAAAGTGTTGATAAGAAATATAAATCACTCGTAAAGCTCTACCACCCCGACAACATGGACGGTGACACTGCTGCACTTCAGGAAATTAACGTTCAGTATGATAAATCAAAGCGACGCTTTTCCTAATGTCGTAGCATAATAAATGTAAAAAGTAGGATAGATTCCCCTATTGAGAGCAATCTATCCTACACCACATTTTCCAAAACTTTCCCTTTATACAAATACCCTTGGAACTCTTTTGTTTATATTGCAGGTAAGCTCGTAGTTAAATCTTCCGCTTATTTCTCCGAGCATTTCAGCAGTTATCTCATCTCCTGATTTTTCATCTGTTCCAATGAGAATAACCTCATCTCCCTCTTTAACATTGTCTATATGTGTTACATCAACCATAAACTGATCCATACATACTCTGCCAATGATATTGGCTCTTTCGCCATCGATAAGAACATAGCCTTTGTTTGAAAGACTTCTTGGATAGCCATCACCATATCCGACAGGAATCGTTGCTATCTTAGTCTCCCTTCCAGTCACATATGTTCCGCCATAGCTTACCGGTGTACCAGTGGGAACAGTCTTTATCATTACTATGTGGCTGATAAGTTCAAGTGTAGGTTTAAGATCAACTATTGTCTTTGGAACATCCTCTGATGGCCACATTCCATACATAGTCACCCCTGCACGCACCATATCCATTGAACTTTCCGGAATAGATATTATGCTTGCACTATTTGCGCAGTGTCGTAATTCTATCTTTATTCCGCACTCAGCCTCAGCCCTGTCAACAAACTCTTTAAATACAAGTTCTCTCTCTTTTGCATTTGTAAGATCTTTTTCATCGGCCCTTGCAAAATGTGTGAACACACCTTCAATATCCAGATTTTTAAGAGCAGCTACTTCCCTTATAAACTCTACTCCCTCTTCATCCGGAGTAATTCCTATACGTGACATTCCTGTATCAATAGCTATATGAATCTCAGGCTTTTTACTGATATCGCCTCTTTCAAGTAGCTTTTTGGCACAGGCATCAAGCTCTTTTGCCATATCTATTCTAAATACTGCAGGTCTTATACCTTCTATCAAAAGCCTCTCATAAGCATATGAAAAAGTGTATCCTAAAATAAGAATAGGCTTTTTGATAGCATTATCTCTAAGTTCAAAAGCTTCCTCTGCTGTAGCTACAGCATATCCCCAGATATAATCCTTGTTTTCCAGCTCCTTAGCTATTCTAACTGCTCCATGACCATAGGCATCTGTCTTAACAACCGCCATTATTTTGGTTCCGGCAGGAATATTCTTTCTCATACTCTCCAAATTGTAATCAATTGCCTTTAAGTCAATCTTGGCATAAACTCTGGAAAATTCTTCTAACATTTCTAAACTTCACCTCAATATATCTTCAAGTTCGGCCGCAATATCAGATGCGACCATAGCATATTTACCATGCTTGGCAGCGGCATTATCACCACAGGCTCCATGGATATATGTACCAAGACACGCAGCTTCAAAGCTAGTGTTTTCAAGGCACAAAAGTGCTCCTATTATACCGGATAATACATCTCCCGATCCGGCAGTCGCCATACCATCATTACCGCTCACATTAATATATATCTTTTTCTCGTTACTGTCACTTACTATAGTTCTGGCATCTTTGCAAACGACAGTACATCTAAGTTCTTTTGCAAGTTCTTTTGGATAAAAAAGTATATTATCCTTGCATTCACTGACAGACTTCCCAAAGAGCCTTGAAAATTCTGCCAAATGGGGCGTTAAAACAAGTTTCCTTCCACCAACCGAATAATGAGCCAAAAGCCTTCTGTACTCACTGTTCATGGCCACAAGATTAAGAGCATCCGCGTCCATTACAAGGTGCTTATCACAATTATTCAGAACAATGTTTAGAAGCTCGTCGCCCTTTATATCAATCCCTATTCCGGGTCCAATGACCACAGTATCAGCCCATTCAATATCTTTCATGAGTTTATCAGCCACAGGCTCAAAATCTTCATATACGTCAATAAGCGCTTCAGGAAGCAGTGACTTAACGATTTCAGCATTCTCGATAGCTGTCATGACCTTGACCATTCCTGCCCCCGAACGGATGCACGCACTTGCAGCCAGTATGCATGCTCCGCTGACATTCTTTGAGCCGGCAACAATAAGCACTTTCCCATTAGTTCCCTTATTGGAATCCTTGCGTCTTTTAGGGAGAAGGCCTGCTATCTTTTCATCAAAATAAAACGCTGACGGCTCTCTTCCTAAAAAGCTGTCATCTGTTATACCAACATCTTCGACATAAAGATTACCGCAATACTCACATCCCGGATAAAGGATTTCACCAAGTTTGATCTGATTAAAAGTAACTGTAATATCTGCTCTTACTGCAGTACCCATAACCTTGCCATTATCAGCATTTACACCGGAAGGTATATCAACTGATATAACAAGCAGATCGCTCTTTTTTTCTTCTTTACATGAATTTATATATTCAATTGCCTTCAAAAAACTACCGGTAATATTTCTGGATAATCCGATGCCAAATAATGCATCTATAATGATATCCCATTCCAAAGAGTAAAGGTTGCCCGTCACATTGGAAAATGTGTCAGTTATAATTCCATATTTTTCACAGGTCTTAAGTTGCTTAAGCAGAAGGTCGCTCATTTTGGTGGGATCCCCTATGACCACCAAAGTAACAAGGTAGCCCTTTTGTTTGAGAAGTCTTGCAATAACAGCGCCGTCACCGCCATTATTTCCTACCCCGGCAAAAACAAGTGCTCTATATCTGCGCTCGCACTTTCTTTCCTTTGCCCAAAGATCTATTTTTTCTACAACCTTAAGCGATGCTCTTTCCATCAATACTTCACTGGAAACACCAAACACTTCAGAAGTATTTCTGTCATAGATTTTCATTTCCTGACTTGTAACTGCATACTTCATATCCGCCCTCCCCAACATATAAAATATACCAAAACAGGCTGCCCTTAGGCAGCCTGATTCTTATTCAACATATTCCGACTCATCACCTGCTAGAGGTCGTCTTATTGGATGTCTTCTGTCCGGATCATACTTCATGTCAAAAATCTCTATAACCTCCGGTCCAAAAATCTGATGCATATACGTATATAGATTGTAATTCTCCATCTCAGTTTCCTGCAGACGTATAACATTTTTCTTCAGCTCTACCCTAACCTTGGATATCCACTCATCCATGGTCTTGATATAGTCGGTATTCTCATGAAGTCTCTCATAGCAAACCTTCATAGTCTCAATCATCAACTTATAATCAATATCATAAATCTGTCTGGATAGATCAAGAAGCTCGCCCTGATGCGAGTCCAGTCTCTCATTGCAATCATTTATAAGCCTGGTTCTATCCTGAATTTCTTTTTCAATGGTCGAAGAATCACCTGTCATATTAGCCATATCTCTAAGCGGCACAATTTCACCAAGCAGCTTTTTCTTAAGCTTCTTGATATCTTTGGTCTCACTTCGGATTTGACCATCACGTCTAACTAGCGCATTAAGTTGATCTGCAAGTTGTTCTATTTCAGGTGTCATATCTGTCTGCGTAAAAAGCTGATGCCATTTATTATCCAGCGTCAGTATGGGAACTCTTTTCCCTTCAAGAGCAGACATATACACTTCATCACTCTTTGCCATCAGTCTCTCACCGTCAAAAATTATTTTCATACCTATTTATATTATATGACAATTTCATTAAACTGTCAGATAAATGTACATTTTCTACCTGAATATTGTCAGGAACTTCAAGATCGACATGGGCAAAATTCCATATAGCCTTGATTCCGCACTGTGCCAGTTTATGAGCCATCGGAACTGCCTGATCTTTAGGAATAGTCAAAACCGCTATCTCAATTTTGTTATCCTTTACAAACTGTTCCATTTCCTCTATAGGTCTTACTTCTACGTCACGTATCTTAGTTCCATAAAGCGCAGGATTGCAATCGAATGCCCCCTTGAACACAAAGCCTCTTCTGGTAAAATTGGTATAACCTGCTATTGCTTTTCCCAGATGACCTGCACCAATAATCACAAGGCTGTGCTGTTTATCGATACCAAGAATCTTACTTATTTCTTCATAGAGGTAACTCACATTATACCCATATCCTTGTTGCCCAAAGCCGCCAAAATTATTAAAGTCCTGTCTTATCTGAGAAGCAGTAACCTTCATGATGCCTGAAAGATCTTGAGAAGAAATTCTCTCAACGCCTTTCTCCTTAAGGTCTCCCAAGTATCTGAAATATCTCGGAAGTCTAGCGATAACCGCTTGAGAAATCTCTTTTTCTGCCATATGCTGCTCCTATCTAATACATATATATATATGTGTGTTTGTTAATAATTCTACAATTTATTATAGCCACACGTTAAATATATGTCAATTGAAAAAGCGGCCTGTTATGGCTTAAAATAGCTAATTACATCGGACATATTTGTTGCAAGTTTCTGGAGCTTATCAGCTGATTCCGTAATAATAGCGAAGGTTGCATTCAGTTCCTGCATAGAGGCATTTGTCTCTTCAGTAGATGCAGCATTTTCCTGAGAAATAGCCGAAAGGTCAGATATAATTGCAACAAGCTTATCCTTAGCTGAATTAAGCTGATCAACATAGCCTGCAATATTTCCTGTACTGTCTGCCACATTGTCAACATTTTCAGCCATGCTCTGCATGTTCGACTTTGTATCATCAAGTTGCTCAGATTGTTGCTCAAAGCTGCTGTTGAGTCTCTGCATTACTTCTACGGAAGCCTCTGAATCAGCCACAAGTTTTTCAACAATCTTCTTTATTTCTTCAGCACTATTGCTACTTTGCACTGCAAGCTTTCCAATCTCAGTTGCAACTACTGCAAAACCTTTCCCGGCATCGCCAGCTCTTGCTGCTTCAATAGAAGCATTGAGCGACAATAGATTTGTCTGGCTGGCAATTTCAGTGATAGCCTCTGAAAACTTCGATATTTCTTTTGCCGATTCATTTGTAGAATCTATAGTTGCTCCAATATCCTTCACAGAGTCCTGAACCTCTCTGCTTTGATCTATCAACTTGGTAAGAGCTTCCATTGCCGCCTCACAGGAAGCCTTCATCTGTTCTGAATAAGAATTGAGCTGTTCAACATTCTCTGAAACTTCATCAATATCTCTGCCGATATCCTGGGTGTTTCCGGCGGCCGTTTCAACGCTCTCAGCCTGATTTACAGCGCCCTTTGAAATATCGTCCACAGCCTGACTCACCTGACCTGAAGCTGTTGACGCCTGATTAGCAGAATCTGCAAGCTCCGCGCCTGATTTTTTAAGCTCATTGGACATGTCCATGGTTCTTGTAATGACATCACCAAGCTTATCGCTAAGTGTCTTTGCCCCATCAGCCAAAAGACCTATCTCATCAGTTCTCTGTAAAGATTTCTCGTCAATATTAAGCTTTAGTTCACCTCTTGAAAGCTTTCCAAGTTCATCTGCAATTGCTTTCATCTTGACCGATACAGTATTCGCTACAAAATAACCAACTGCTGAAGTAGCAAGAGCAAGAATGATTGAAATAACGGTCATCGTGATAATGATACCTCTGACCTTGCCATCTACTGAATCGCTCTCTCTTCCTGCAAATACCATACCGATGGCTGTACCGTCATCATTCATGAGCGGAAGGTAGTACAAATAATAATGTTCATTGGTCCCTGCCGGAATACTCTTTGCATAATATTCTGACTTATTCCCAACAACCTGATTATATACAGCATCAGATACATCATAACCTACAGCTTTATTCCCGTTGCCATCAAGAAGGGTTGTGATTTGTCTTGTCTTGCCATAGAAAACAGAATATTCGATTCCGGTAAGAGATTTCATTTCTTCCACGATCTCATTATATTCTTCCATGATATTTTCATCGCCCTTATACAGGTTACCATCACGTAGGCTCCAATCGCCATCCCAGACATTGCTCATTTCACTGTTAAGCTGTTCAGCAGCAACCCTGAGTTCTTCCTGAACCATATCACTATATATTCTGTTAATCTCAATACCACTTATAATAGTCAAAACAGTTGCCACAAAAATAATAGCCAGCACTGCTGCAATAATGAGCTTTAAGACAAGCTTACCATTTCTTTCTTTGACTTCCATTTATCCCTCCTGCTTCATCGAACACTAATATATAAAATACTGACTACTATTTATTATTATATTGCAAACCGAATTATAATTCCTGTAATATCGATATTATTTTTATTAAATTTTGATTAAGCTTTACTGTTTACATATCCAGTAAAATAAATTATCATGGAAAAGCTTAATACTTGAAAGATGAGGTATAAACTTATGTCATATAAAGATTACATGGTACGTGCAACAGCAGGAAATGCACAGATAAGAGCTTTTGCAGCAACTACCAGAGATTTGGCAGAATATGCAAGGAAAGCGCATAATCTCTCCCCAATAGCAGCTGCTGCTCTTGGCAGACTCATGACAGGTACCGCTATGATGGGAACAATGATGGATAACGACGATGACCTTATCACCGTAAAAATGGACGGCGATGGTCCTTTAAAAGGAGTTCTTGCCACAGCAGACAGGCACGGTAATGTAAAGGGATACGCAGTTAATCCATATGTTATCATGGAGCCCAATGCATCCGGGCACTTAAATGTTGGCGGAGGTATTGGCGAAGGAACTCTTACTGTAATAAGAGATATGGGGCTCAAAGAGCCTTATGTTGGTCAGGTTCCCCTCTATTCCGGTGAAGTTGCCGAAGACCTCACATACTATTTTACAAAGTCCGAACAGACTCCTTCTTCTGTTGGACTTGGTGTTCTTGTAGAAAGAGAAAGTCTCTCAGTTATAGCAGCAGGTGGTTTTATCATTCAGCTGCTTCCTTTTGCTGATGAACAGACTATCACTCACCTTGAATTCAATCTTCAGAAGTTTTCATCAGTCACAGATATCTTAAAAGCCGGCAAGACACCTGAAGAACTCCTAAAAATTGTTCTCGATGGCTTTGATATTGAATTTACAGACAAGGTTGATCTTAACTTTTATTGCAACTGCGACAAAGACCGAGTAGAAAGAGCTCTCATGCTCATCGGCAAAAAGGAAATTCAGGAAATGATAGACGATGGCAAGGATGTTGAGCTTCGCTGCCACTTCTGCAATAAAGCCTACACATTCTCAGTAGACGACCTCAAGGCCATCAAAGAAAAAGCAAAATAAACTCTTTTCTTTATAGCAAAAGCCCCTTCCATTGCGGAAGAGGCTTTTTTATATCAATATCAATGCTTTTTATTAAAGTATAACAGACGCATTGCATGGTAAACAATAAAAGTACAGGCAAGAATAAATATCTGTGTATGAAACAGGCCTACAATATAGTAGTTCCTTTCAAGGAAGTACCCCGATACAAAACCTATATAGCACAAAAGTCCTGTGAGCGCTATATCAATAAGCATGTATGGAAGGTTTATGATAACGTTTTTTATGTTTGTTACAAAATCCTTGAAAGAAGCATCAAAGTAAACAAAACGTCCTATCATAAGACCAAAATAATACATCATTACAGGACCATATTCACTTTCATCGCCTATGTTGTTTAAATACATAAGTATCAGAATAACATAGAACATCGCCAGCATACGCATTGTTGCTTTTTCTTCACTTGTCAGGATCTTTAGCCTTATAATAAAGCCATCAAGCACTGTATTTATGACACATGAAAAAAGAATCAGAAACAGTAGGATAAAATCTTTACCATCTGCCCAGGTACTTGTAAGATACCGCTCAATTCTCGTAAGATTTGTTGCCTTTCCTGAGGCAACAAGACCGTATACATGATTGATGATCACATACGCGCAGGAAAAAGACATTACGGCTGTTCCTGCAATGAGCATCTCAAAAAATTTCTGAAGTCTTATCTCAAAATCTATGCTGAGATACTCTTCTCTTTTATCTGATGGATATTTCCGGGCATATATTTTTGAATAGATGAATATGCCAAGACCGCAAACAAGCATCCCTGCAAATGATAATAATAAAAAAATCAGTTTCTTTGTTATAGTAAAATTCGGATTCAAGTAAGCATCAACTGTCATAATTTCCCCCAACAATTCATAACAAGTTATTTATTAGTCTGTAATAGTTTTATAACACTCGGGTCTTCTGTCTCTAAAAAGTCCCCAGGAAGCTCTCATTTTTCTATTTTCTTCAAAATCATACTCTGCATATATTATTTCTTCTGTATCGCGACCTGCCCTTGAAACAATATCCCCTGTTTCATCAGTCAAAAAGCTGCATCCATAAAAAGTAAGACTTGATTTTTGTCCGCCATTTTCTTCTGTCGGTTCAACATCCTCTCTTCCTATTCTGTTGGCAGCCGCCACAGGAATAATATTAGCTGCAGAATGCCCCTGCATTGTTCTCATCCAATGCCCCGAACTGTCAACTTCCAATATAGGTTCTGAGCCAATGGCAGTAGGATAAAGTATAATATCAGCACCTTTTAACGCAAGGCATCTTGCTGTTTCGGGGAACCATTGATCCCAGCATATTCCAACTCCAACATTTCCATATACAGTCTCAAACACCTTAAAGCCTGTATTTCCGGGAGTGAAGTAGAATTTTTCCTGATAGTAATGGTCATCGGGTATATGAGTTTTGCGGTACACATCCAAAACCTCTCCGTCCGCATCTATCATTGCTACCGAATTATAAAAAACATTGCCATCTTTTTCAAAAATGCTTATAGGCATAACAACCTTAAGTTCTTTGCAAAGCTCCTTAAAGTAAATAACTGCAGGATTCTCCATTACAGGCTTTGCAAGCTCATAATAGTCATAGCGCCTCTCCTGACAGAAATACTTTCTCTCAAAAAGCTCTGACAAAAGAATTATCTTTGCGCCATTTGCTGCAGCTTCTCTTGTAAGCTGCCCTGCTTTCTCTATGTTTCTTTTTACCTGTTCCTCATCACTTGCTGAAACTGCACCGCAGGCAAACTGAACACAGGCAACCTTTATCTTATTAACCATATTTTTACCGCATTCCTTTTTACTTATTTCCTGGCAGGAACCTGTTGTGTAATACAATGAATATTTCCGCCGCCTAAAAGAATATCTCTGGCAGGAATACCGATTATCTCCCTATCAGGGCAGATCTTTTTTAGTATTTCCAAAGCTTTCTTATCGCTCTCATCATTATCATCACCGAACTGAGGAACAAGAGCTGCTCCGTTTATAAAGTAAAAATTCACATAGCTGGCCGCAAGACGCTCCCCTTCATCTCTCATATCTTCGCCCTCTTCAAACTCATAGTTTTGAAGGTCTGAAGATGTTACCAATACAGCATGCTTAGGGATAGGCAGCTTATGAACCTTTATCTTTCTTCCCTTAGCATCCGTTTCTTTTTCCAGATAATCAAGACAAGCTTTAGAAAGCTCATACTGAGGATCATTTTCATCGTCAGTCCATGCAAGTACTACTTCTGAAGGTGCAATAAAAGCGCAAACATTATCTACATGTTCATTAGTCTCGTCATTGTAGATTCCTCTTGGAAGCCAAAGAACTTTTGAAACGCCAAGGTACTCTTTTAAGGTGTTTTCAATCTGTTCCCTGCTCATGGAAGGATTTCTTCCCTGACTTAAAAGACAACTCTCTGTAACCATCAAAGTGCCTTCTCCGTCAGTATGTATTGAACCACCTTCTAAAACAAAAGGTGCTGCATCATACATGTCCACATCTAGGGCCTTGCAAAAAGCCACAGCTACAGCATCATCCTTATCCCATGAAGCGTAAAGGCCATCAAATTCACCGCCCCAGGCATTAAACTTCCAATTAATTCCGCGTAAATCCTTACTTTTATTAACAATAAAAGTAGGACCTACATCTCTTGCCCAGGAATCATCTGAGTCAATTTTCAAAATAAAGCATCTCTCTTCAAGAATATCCTCAAGGATCAGCTCATCGTCACCATAAGCACCAATATATTTTTCAAAGACTTCATTATATTTTCCTGAGACCTTAAGCTCATCGCAGTACTCATTTATCGCTCCATAAATGAGGTTCTCTGCTTCTTTGAAATGCTCCTCATCTACCAGAAGAAATAAGCTTTCCCTTTTAATAATCTCTATAAATATCTTTTTAAAACTGTTTAAAGCGCCTTTTCTATCCTTACCCCAACTTCCCGGGCGAACCGGATATATCATAAGCGTTCCTTCATGGGCATCGTACTCTGCCGGCATAAAGAAAGCATCTTCACAAGGCTTTCTATTACTAATTATTTCCATTACAAATTCCTGCCTGTTGATAAAAATCAAAGTCTGCACTTGAAATCTTCATAGCCAAATCTTCTAATAATGTCGACACTTCCATCCTCATGAAGAATATCTATATCAGGAAGTGGCATTCCGTTAAATGTATTGTTTTTAACCATGCTGTATATTGCCATATCTTCAAATACAAGCCTGTCTCCAATGTTCTTTTCGGTCTCAAAGCTATAGTCTCCGATAACATCACCTGCAAGGCAGGTTCTGGAAGATAATCTGTATGTATAATTCATCTCGCCAGGCTCCTCACCATCTTTAAGAGGTGGTCTGTATGGCATTTCCAAAACATCAGGCATATGACATGCTGCAGAAGTATCAAGAATAAGGACAGGAATTCTATCAGTTTCTACAATATCCATGACTGTGGTCACAAGATATCCGGCATCAAGAGCAATTGCCTCACCCGGCTCAAGATAAACCTCAATACCATAGGTCTGTCTGATTCTTTTTACAAGTCTGATAAGGCCGTCAACATCGTAATCTTCCCTTGTTATATGATGACCTCCACCAAGATTGATCCATTTGATCTTACCTCGTGTATCTTCATCAAATCCCTCAAGATTTTCCTGTGCCGGATTTGGAAAGAATCTCTTAAATTCTTCCTCCACCTTTAAAAATGTGGTCTCTAAAGGTTCAAACCCCTGCTCACACAGAGTATGGAAATGAAACCCCTCAACCCCCGCCGGAAGACTTTCAGGCATATCCTTTAACCTTATACCAAGTCTAGAGCCTTTTGCACAGGGATCATAGATATCATTTCCATCCTGAGTACTAAACTCAGGGTTTATCCTAAGACCGACAGAGAGTTTTCCATCAATGACTCTTTTCTCCCACACTGGTCTATGATGCTCTAGCTGATTAAGAGAATTAAAGACAATATGATCACAAATATCACATAACTCATTCATCTCCTCATCGCCAAATGCAGGTTCAAAAACATGGTTCTCACCATGCATCTCTTCGTGAGCAAGCCTTGCCTCAAAAAGTCCTGAAGCAGTCGCGCCTGTTAAATATTTTGATATCAATGGATACGTCTGATAGATAGAGTACGCTTTTTGAGCCAGGAGTATTTTAGCCCCTGACTCTCTTTGTACTCTTTCAAGAATTTCAAGATTCTCGCGTAATTTCTTTTCATCAATAACATACGCCGGCGTACGTATTTCAGATAGATTCATAATTCCCCCTCATCAATGCAACTAAAAATTATTAATCTTATATCAGTCAACAAGCTGTGGATTTTCATCAACAACCCATGGAAGACCAAATTCACCCAGCATATCCATATATGGATCAGGATCAAACTCATCAGTTGTATATACGCCAGGCTTCTTCCACTGACCGCTAAGAACAAGTGCAGTTCCGATCATGGCAGGAACACCCGTTGTATAGCTGATTGCCTGGCTGCCAAGTTCCTTGTAGCAATCTTGATGATCACATACATTGTAAATATAGATTGTTCTCTCTTTTCCATCCTTAACACCGCGGAATATACATCCAATGTTAGTCTTTCCGACTGTTCTTGGTCCAAGGCTTGCAGGATCAGGTAAAAGAGCTTTAAGGAACTGAATAGGCACAATCTCTTTTCCTTCGAAATTGATGGGGCTTGTTGAAAGCATTCCTACATCCTCAAGGCAACGCATATGGTCAAGATAGCTCTGGCCAAATGTCATAAAGAAACGAATTCTCTTAACCTCAGGGAAGTTCTTACCAAGAGCCTCTATCTCTTCATGGTGAAGAAGATACATGTCTTTCTGTCCAACCTGTGGGAAGTCGTATACTCTCTTGATCTCCATAGGCTTTGTCTCAACCCAGTGACCATCCTCCCAATAGCTTCCGTTTGCACTTACTTCACGAAGGTTGATCTCAGGATTGAAGTTTGTAGCAAAAGCATAGCCATGATCACCGCCGTTGCAGTCCAAAATATCAATAGTGTGAATCTCATCAAAATAATGCTTTTTAGCATATGCTGTAAATACACTTGTTACACCTGGGTCAAAGCCAGTTCCAAGAAGTCCTGTGATTCCGGCTTCTTTGAACTTGTCCATATAAGCCCACTGGTAGCTGTAATCAAAGTAAGCTGTAAAGCCCTTTTCCTTACATCTCTTCTCATATGCAGCACGCCATACAGGCTCGTCTGTATCCTCAGGCTCATAGTTTGCTGTATCAATGTAATCAACCTTGCACTCAAGGCAGGCATCCATGATAACAAGATCCTGATAAGGAAGTGCAACATTGAGCACCGCTTCAGGCTTGTACTCCTTAATAAGTTTTATAACATCATTAACATCATCAGCATTTACAGTTGCTGTAGTAATCTTTACACTTGTACCCTGCTTCTCAATTTTTTCCTTAAGAGCATCACATTTAGAAACAGTTCTGCTGGCAAGGCACATCTCTGTGAACACCTTGCTGTTCTGGCAACATTTCTGGATTGCAACCTGTGCAACACCGCCACATCCGATAACCAATAATCTACTCATCTATATATCCTCCGTTTTCTTCGCTTGAAATCACAAAAAAATAATAAAATCAAATTTACCTGCTCATATCCTCTTCTTCCTGAAGAAGATCCTCTACATATTTGGGAAGCATGAAGGCTCCCTTATGTAAGTGAGTTGTATAGTACCAGGTCTTAATACCTCTTTCATCCCATCTGTCAGGATTAAAATCCTTTAGAGGATGATATTTTTTGCTGGCAAATCCAAAGAGCCAGTATCCAGCAGGACATGTAGGAATGTGCGCCTGATAAACTCTGTTTATAGGGAATACTCTGTAAGCCTTTCTATGCATGGCTCTGCAGCTTTCCTCATCCTCATCATAGAAAGGACTTCCGTGCTGATAAACCATGATTCCATCATCATGAAGCGCCTTGTAGCAGCTTCCATAAAACTCTTTTGTGAAAAGACCTGCCTCATGTCCCAAAGGCTCTGTGGCATCATTTATTATGAGGTCATACATGTCCTCACATTTTCTGAGATATTTAAGGCCATCCTGATAGAAAATATGAACTCTGTCATCCTCAAGACCTATAGCATTGTCAGGGAAATACTGCTTGCAAACATCCACAAACATGTTGTCTGGCTCAACTACATCTATAACCTTTATCTCATCATAATGGCAAAGCTCTCTGGCAACACCGCCGTCTCCTCCACCAAGTACAAGGACTCTCTGGACTTTAGGATGAACTGCCATAGGCACATGAACGATCATCTCGTCATAAGTAAACTCATCCTTCTCTGAAAAGATAATATTTCCATCTGAGGTCAGGAATTTACCGAACTCCGGAGAATCAAAAACATCAATTCTCTGAAACTCACTTGTTCCTGAAAAAAGCTGCTTGGCAAGTCTTATGCTTATTTTGACATTGCCTGTATGCATATCACTAAACCAATAATCCATTTCGGCCATGATTTTCCTCCTATATACTTCAGTTCTTATCAAAAGGTTATTTCAGCACAAAAAGTTCAGATATATCTTCACTTTCAGGTCCCTGCATTGAGCATCCCTTTTCTCTTGCTGTCTTAATATAATCCAAAATATCTGCTGTTATTACTTCTCCCGGAGAAAGAATTGGGATTCCCGGCGGGTAACACATAACAGACTCTGCGCTTATCCTGCCAACGCAGTTGTCGATTGGAAGCTGCTCTTTTTCTGCATAGAATGCTTCCTGAGGAGTTGCCTTAACAATAGGAGTTACATACTCTGCAGAGAAGAAGCTCTGTTCTGTTTTAGCATAAAGACGTCTTATATCTGCCAAAGCTCCGGCAAGACGCTCAATATCCTGCAGTCTGTCACCTATTGAAATATATGCCATGACATTGGAAAGATCCCCAAATTCCATCTGAATGTCATACTCATCTCTTAAAAGGTCGTAAACCTCAATACCGGTAAGTCCTATGCTTCTCGTATTTACAACCAGTTTAGTCTCATCAAAATCAAAAATACTTCCGCCGTTTTTAAGCTCGTTCCCATATGCATAATAGCCACCAATATCATTGATCTCTTCTCTTGCATACTGAGCCATCTTTGTTACTTTTTCAAAGCTATTGTATCCGTTTAGTGCAAGGTTTCTTCTGGAAATATCAAGACTTCCAAGAAGAAGGTAGCTGGCACTTGTAGTCTGAGTCAGATTAACTATTCGGCTTATATATCCTATATTAGCATCCTTTCCGCATAAAAGAATAGAACTCTGCGTAAGGCTACCACCTGACTTATGCATACTGATGGCCGCCATATCAGCACCTGCAGCCATTGCATTCAGAGGAAGTCCGGGGCCAAAATATAGATGTGTTCCATGAGCTTCATCTACAAGAGCCTTCATGCCATTTTCATGTGCCAATTCTACAATTGCCTTAAGGTCTGAGCAAATTCCATAATAAGAAGGGTTATTGATAAGAATTGCCTTTGCATCAGGATTCTCTTTTACAGCTCTTTTAACATCTGCTATTTCCATTCCCAAAGGAATACCGAGTTTAGTATCAACCTTAGGATCAATATATACAGGAACTGCACCACAAAGTATAAGGGCATTGATCGCGCTTTTGTGAACGTTTCTGGGCATGATTATTTTTTCGCCCATTTTCACATTAGAAAGAACCATTGCCTGAACTGCGCTTGTAGTCCCATTAACCATCATAAATGCATGTGCAGCGCCGAATGCGTCAGCCATAAGCTCTTCGGCTTCCTTAATAACAGATACCGGATGACAAAGATTATCCAGAGGTTTCATGGAGTTTACATCGATTCCAACGCACCTCTCACCAAGAAAACTAACCAGCTCAGCGTTTCCTCTTCCCCTTTTGTGTCCCGGAACATCAAATGGAACCACACGCTGCTTTCTAAATCTCTCAAGCGCTTCGTATATAGGCGCTCTTTTCTGCCTCTCAAGATCCAACTACATACCCTCCCAAAATATCTTAAACATGCGAAAAGGAGTAGCACGTTCCAAAGGAACGTACAACCCCTTGTTTTATCAAATTACACAGTAATGTAATAATACTATATAATGCCGATTTTCGCTATATTTTTTAAATTATTTCACAATTTCTTTTAGAGAGCCTGCAAGTCCTGCCAGTCCTTGAATATTTGAAGGTACAATGATCTTTGTAGCCTGGCCGTCTGCAGCCTTTTCAAACGCCTCAAGACTCTTAAGTGTAAGAACTGATTCATCTGCTCCTGCGGACTTAAGCATACTGATTCCGTCTGCATTAGCCTTCTGAATATTTCTAATAGCTTCTGCCTGACCCTCAGCTTCTCTGATCTTCTTTTCCTTCTCAGCTTCAGCTCTAAGGATTGTAGCCTGCTTATCAGCTTCTGCCTGAAGAATCTTACTCTGTTTCTCACCTTCTGCAACTGTGATCTGAGACTGCTTTTCACCTTCAGCAAAAAGAATCTTCTCTCTCTTCTCACGTTCAGCCTTCATCTGTTTCTCCATCGCATCTCTGATCTGCTCTGGTGGATTGATGTTCTTAAGCTCTACTCTTGTGATCTTTATCCCCCAAGGATCTGTTGCAATATCAAGTGCATCCTGCATCTGCGCATTAATCTGATCACGGGAAGTAAGCGTTTCATCAAGTGTAAGTGATCCGATAACATTACGAAGAGTTGTTGCTGTAAGATTTTCAATAGCCCCGATAGGATTTCTTACGCCATAAGCATAGGCCATAGGATCTGAAATTCTAAAGAAGACAATTGAATCAATCTGCATTGTTACGTTGTCCTGTGTAATAACAGGCTGAGGTGGGAAATCACAATACTGCTCTTTTAAATCAACCTGACGAGCAACTCTGTCGATAAATGGAACTTTGATATGAAGTCCAACATCCCATGTCTCCTTATATGCTCCAAGCCTTTCAATTACGAAAGAATGCGCCTGCGGAACAACTCTGATATTAGTTGCGATAAGCGCGATAATAAGAACGACTAAAATAATTGCTGCTACCATTTTTCCTCCTTTTGTCATGTTTAAAAAAACATGCCCCAACTTTTTATTATTTTAATCTATAGAAATGAGCTCATACTCTTTTACGCCAAATCCCATTTCTGCAGCAGCATCAATAGTATGTTCTCCATTTCTCGTTTGTACTCTCTCAAGGAAATGCTCTTTTCCCGGATCGTCTGATTGATAAACAAGATCCATGCAAGCCCTGTCAATAGCGATGGGATCAGTAGAAATGAGGATTCCAACATCAGCCATATAAGGATCTTCAGCAACTGCACAACAGTCACAGTCAACCGACATATTCTTCATTACATTAACAAATACCATATTTCCTTTAAAATGCTCCACAACTGCAGATGCAGCCTCGGCCATAGACTCAAGAAAATCATCCTGGGCAGCATGATTATCCCAGACAATAGCCTGTTCATCAGTCTTTGTAAGCTTTCCACCTGAATGAATATTTACTTTTCCGGCAGTAGATGCGCAGCCTATAGAAAGCTGTTTTAATGCTCCACCATATCCGCCCATTGGATGTCCCTTAAAATGCGACAAAACGAGCATCGAATCATAATTAAGAAGATTCTTACCAACAATATCATTTTTTAAATGGTTTGCATGAGTGATAGGTAGTATAGCATCCGGCCCCTCTGCATCCATTAGATCAACCACAAAGAAATCATTCCAACCATGTTTTTTTATAAGTTTTACATGTTTCTCGGTGCTGTTACGTTCGCCATCATAAGCTGTGTTGCACTCAACAACGGTACCACCTACATGCTCAACCATAGGTTTCCAAAACTCAGGCTTTAAATAGTTCTGATTGCCATCTTCACCGGAATGGACCTTAACAGCAATCTTACCGGTAAGCTTTTTGCCAAGAGTATCATACATCTTAACAACCTGCTCAGGAGTTATATTCCTGGTAAAATACACTTTTGATACTGAACCCATATCATTTACCTCCTGCTTCCTTTTTCTTAACTATGAGCTTAGCTCCTTCAACTTTTACCACTTCAATCTCTTCGCCCGCAGCAATGATTGAATCATCACTGCTTACTGCAATCCACGTTGATCCATCAAGATCTGCCTTCCCACTCATCTTCAGGTTATCTATTTCAGTCTTAGCAATAAGTATTCTTCCAACAAGTGAATCAACATTAGTCTTAACTGTTCTACTATTCAAATATTTCATTGCTAAAGGTCTTGTAAACCAAAGGGAAACCGCAGATACAATAATAAAGATAATAATTTGAATCAGCATTGGAGCACTAAATAGTGCGGCAATCATAGAAACAACTGCTCCAAACACAAACCATATGCTTGTAAGGCTAGTTGTAACAAGCTCTAGCACACCAAAAACAACCGCTGCTATAAGCCAGACAATTTGCATAGATATATCCATAACTCCCCTCCTTTATGTTTTATAAGATGAGTATAGCAGATTTTTAATGGTTTTATATACAATAAATATGCAAAATACAGGGATGTTTTTTGCAAAGATTGAGATAAGTTGGCGAGGCGGTTTATCGCTCATACAGCGAAATTGCTTCGCAATTTCCCTGTCGTCCGTTTGTGCAGAGTACTTAGCGAGGTTTTTTCGAGCTTAGTACGAGCCATGGGTGGGCACTTAATGAGGTTTTACCGAATTTAGTGCAGCATCCCAGTCGCCAAACTTTGTTGGCGAGGCGGTTTATCGCTTATACAGCGAAATTGCTTCGCAATTTCCCTGTCGTCCGTTGTCGCCAAGCTCCAATACATAATCATAATGTGCTATCGCACATATAACAATAGAAAAACCACGGAACACCAAGTAAACTTGGTTCCGTGGTTTTCTCTATTGTTACCGCTAAAGCGGTTTTGATTATGTATTGGAGCTTGGTTCGTTATCGCTTACATCATTCCGCCCATTCCTGCGCCGCCTGCTGGCATTGGAGGAACTGGTTCTTTAACTGTAGCTACAGCTGCTTCTGTTGTAAGGAAGCTTGATGCTACAGATGTAGCATTCTGAAGAGCTGATCTTGTAACCTTGGCAGGATCGATGATTCCATCCTTAACCATATCTACATATTCTTCTGTGTATGCGTTGAAGCCGATACCCTGCTTAGACTCTTTAACCTTGTTAACGATAACTGATCCGTCAAGACCTGCATTGTTGGCAATATGGAAAAGAGGAGCTTCAAGTGCTTTAAGAACTACCTTTGCACCTGTCTTCTCATCACCTTCAAGTGAATCAGCAAGTTTAGCAACTTCCTTAGAAGCATGAATATATGCGCTACCACCACCAAAGATGATACCTTCTTCAACAGCTGCTCTTGTAGCATTAAGAGCATCTTCCATTCTATACTTAGCTTCCTTCATCTCTGTCTCTGTAGCAGCACCAACTCTGATAACTGCAACACCACCAGCAAGCTTAGCAAGTCTCTCCTGAAGTTTTTCCTTATCGAAATCAGATGTTGTATCTTCAATCTGCTTCTTGATCTGAGATACTCTTGCTTTAATGTCATCCTTATTTCCAAGACCATCTACGATTGTTGTCTTCTCTTTTTCTACCTTGATGCTCTTTGCTCTACCAAGATCATCCATTGTTGTATCCTTAAGCTCAAGACCGAGATCAGAAGAAATAACCTTACCACCTGTAAGGATAGCGATATCTTCAAGCATAGCCTTTCTACGATCGCCATATCCAGGTGCCTTAACAGCTACTACATTGAATGTTCCACGGAGCTTATTAACGATAAGAGTTGTAAGAGCCTCGCCGTCAACATCCTCAGCGATGATAAGGAGCTTAGAACCTGTCTTAACGATCTGCTCAAGAAGAGGAAGGATATCCTGGATATTAGAAATCTTCTTGTCTGTAATAAGAATATATGGATCTTCTAATGTAGCTTCCATCTTGTCCATATCTGTAGCCATGTAAGCTGAGATATAGCCTCTGTCGAACTGCATACCTTCTACAAGGTCAAGCTCTGTCTGCATTGTCTTGGACTCTTCGATTGTGATAACACCATCATTAGAAACCTTTTCCATTGCATCAGCGATCATCTGACCTACTTCATCATCTCCTGATGATACAGCAGCAACTCTCATGATCTGCTCTTTTCCTTTAACCTTAGTTGCCATCTTGCTGATAGACTCAACAGCTGCATCTGTTGCCTTCTTCATACCTTTACGAAGAACTATTGGGTTAGCACCTGCAGCAAGGTTCTTAACACCTTCATTGATCATAGCCTGTGCAAGAACTGTAGCTGTTGTTGTACCATCACCTGCTACATCATTAGTCTTTGTAGCTACTTCTTTTACGAGCTGAGCGCCCATGTTCTCATATGCATCCTCAAGCTCGATCTCTTTGGCAATTGTAACACCATCGTTTGTGATTGTAGGTGCACCATAGCTCTTATCAAGAACTACGTTTCTTCCCTTAGGTCCAATTGTTACTCTAACTGTATCTGCAAGCTTATTAACGCCTTCTACCATAGCTGTGCGAGCGTCTGCGCCGTACTTAATTGTCTTAGCCATTTTGTTTTCCTCCAAAATATTATATTTGCTGAATTCGAAACATACGACTTAAAAAGTCTCTGGATTACTTAATGATTGCAAGAATATCATTCTGCTTAACAATGATGTATGTCACATCATCAAGCTTAACTTCTGTTCCTGAATACTTAGAATAGATGACATTGTCACCTACCTTAACCTGCATTTTAACTTCCTTGCCATCAACGATTCCGCCAGGACCTACTGCAATAACCTCTGCCTGCTGTGGCTTTTCTTTTTCTGCTCCGGGAAGAACGATACCTGACTTTGTGGTTTCTTCTGCCTCAAGCTGCTTTAAAACAACTCTGTCTGAAAGTGGTTCTAACTTCATTGTAAATGCCTCCTTTATATAATATGTGATTATTATTTAATTAGTTGTTAGCACTCGTTTGATTCGAGTGCTAATCTCTAAGAACATATATTAGTAGTTTAATTTGACTTGCGCAAGCTGTAAAAAGCTCTATTTTTTACTCTATACTCCTTTTATCTCTTCATTTCTCTTTTTTTCTTGCTTTTTCTATATTTTGTTTCTTTTGAGCATGTTTAAGCCTACTATTTATGGGATCATTCAACATATTGCCGAAGTGTTGAAAACAAATATTTACATTCAATGAGGAATAAAAAAAATACTTTAATATTTTTTTATACTAATTTAATTTGAAAGAAATTGTAACTGTGCCACTTTTCTGTGATAATATCCTTAATAATATGCGTAATATTATGCATTCTTGAATCAACAATTCAAGAATGCATCAACCAAGCCAATTTAAATCGACTTCGTCGATGAGGCTTGGTTGACTCTTCACTCATATTCTCACGAAATCCGCAGTATATGCGGATTTCTGGAATTCAGTTCAAGAAGTCATACTTATGGCATGGAGGCCTTAAGGAAGCATTCTTATCAAGGAGGTGTGCAAATGGCAAATATATTCAGCAGCCTTTCTGGCTCATATAATTATGTAAATGATATGACTAGTCTTCTTACTGATTACTCCAGTATTAAAAGTGGTGCTTATGGCTCACTTATGAAGTCGTATGTGAAAAAAGTTGGCAATCAGAACGCTCTTAATGCATATCGCGAAACAGGCTCAACCGCTGTTGCTACTGAATCTACTTCATCAAACATCAGTTCAAAAAAGACTACTTCTAAATCTGATTTCATCGACGGTTTGGGAAAAGGCAAAACAACAACCAGCTCAAAAAGCGAATCTTCCACGTCTTCTGAATCAACCGTCACCGCTGACAAATACGCAAAATACAAATCTTCATGGCTTGATGATCAGCTAAAGAGTTATGACAAGGATGCAAACAAGACTACTGCAGCTGATACATCTGTGGCAATGGATACGACAATATAGCAGAATTCTTCAGCTGTCATATTTGCAGCAATATAAAAAAATAATTAAATTATGACATTAAAGCTCTGAAAATGATATTTTCAGGGCTTTTTTTTGCTAATTTCTTTCAAATTCTTTAGTTGTTTACTATATTGAACTAGACAATTTCTTTCGAACAAATATAATATATCTGTTTAAAGACAAAAAGTTATTATAATGTGGGTAATAAAATGGATAATTCATACAACAATTTTTTTCTTGCAAATTATATAAAGAGAGAAAAAACACAATATGATTTTGAAGATAAAGAGTTATTTAATAAAACAATAACATCATTTCTTTTTATGCACATTATTCTTGAGGGCATTTATGCATATTCCTATTGCACTCCCATGATCTACATCAATCTCGTCAGCATAGGAATTTATCTGATTGAATACTACTTTAATGCCACAGGACATACTATTATTATGGTGTGGCTTGCTCATTTTGAGATTTATTTTCAAATTGTTCTGGCAACATATTTCATGGGATATAAATGTGGCTTTTGGCTTTGGCTTTTTCCTTGTGTCTTTTCAGTTGTAACGCCTTATTTCATGCCACTTTATTCAAAAGTCCAGAGTTTTTCAGCCAATATACTTGTATTCATATATATTGCAACTTTTATAGCGCTTTATGGATTTCATGAAAATGGCTACCTATCTACAAGATTTCTGGCTTCTGATTCTATTTCCGCTTTTTTATTTTATACAAATGCTCTCATCGCTTTTTCTGTTCTTATTATTTACAACACTATCTACAGCGTGAACATTAAGCAAAATGCAAAACAGCTTAATATAATGGCAAATACAGATTACCTTACAGGCCTTTATAATAGACAACACATTCAAAAAGTATTATACGAAGATAATTACAAAAACATCGCCATAATGGACGTTGACCATTTCAAAAATATCAATGACAAATATGGCCATCTATTGGGTGATCACGTTTTGACCGAAATAGCTAAAATGATATCCTCTCGCACTGAAATATGCGCAGGAAGATGGGGCGGAGAAGAATTTCTTCTGGCAAACAAAGATTTAAATTACGAAGATTTTTGTCATACTATCAGCATCATTTGCGATGAAATATCTGATCAGGTTTTCTCCTATGAAGGCGTTGATATAAAAGTTACCTCTTCTTTCGGTACGGCTACATACACTAAAGACATGACGCCATATGATTTGCTAAAAGAAGCTGATACAAGGCTCTATTCTGCAAAACAGCACGGAAGAAACACTGTTATTTCTGCATAACGAAAATGGCTGTAAAAAAATGATTTCTCATTTTTTACAGCCACACAATTAAGTTTTACTGTTTCCCTTTTGATGTGGTATCTCTTTTCCATTTAGATCAATATAGTTTTCCTTAAGCGCAATTGCCCAGTATTTCTCCGGAATGTCCGGCCACTTAACAATCCCCCTCTCCTGTTCACATAGTCTCATCGCTCGCAGAAGAACTGTCTGGTTAAGATCAATTCCGGTTCTTATGGTATGCATAGTAACCGCTGCCCACGCAGGCGCATAGGTCTTTAATTCAGAGTTTTTGAATTCTCTGAGAATTTCTTTCCTGTCGTAATTAAGCTGCACATACTCTTCTTCCCAAACCTTTCCATTCCCATGAAGAATGCAAAACTGAGTCTTACCATCGTGATACCATGGAATTCCTACTGATCCAGGATTAACAGCCTTTTTCCCCCTGTAAATATATGTCTCCTGCACATGATTATGACCATGCAAAAGAACTCCCGTCTTTAAGTGAGACAACACCTTTTTTGTATTTCTTTTCTCACTGAAAAGAAGCTCTGATGTATCACTTGGTGATCCATGGCAATACTCAAATCCGGGAAAGCCTTTCTGCTCATATATTCCGTAATTGGGAAGTGATTCAAAAAAATCAAAGTCTTTTTCTGTCAGATTCTCATAGGTATATAAAAGTGAACCGCTAGCTGACCCCTTCTTCCAGTTGCCCTCTCCATTTTTCCTATAGTTGAGAAGATACTCCTCCCTGTTTCCCCTTATTATATAGGTTTCAAAATACTGCTTAAGCACATATATCTGCTCCATGGTCCTCTGAGGATTGGGACAATCTGTCACGTAATCGCCAAGAAGGACAAATCTTGTTATGCCCTTCCCCATCGCATAATCAATGCACGCCTGAAGCGCCGAATGATTACCATGTATATCACTAAATACCGCTATATCCATCATAGTAGCCTGCCACCTTTACTCATCCTGCTGTCTGATTAAAAGCCTCATCAGCAAACTGTCTTGTAAAGAGCTCATGATAGAAACCTTTAATCCTCATAAGCTCCTTATGTGTTCCTCTCTCTATTATTTTACCATCCTGAACAACCAAAATGATATCAGCATCTACAATAGTTGATAGTCTGTGTGCTATGACAAAAGATGTTCTTCCCTTAGTCACGGTAACAATGGCATCCTGAATAGCTTTTTCGGTTACTGTATCAATAGAAGCTGTGGCCTCATCCAGTATAAGTATCTTGGGATCAGAAAGAATTGCTCTGGCAAAAGACAAAAGCTGTTTTTCACCAGTTGATAACATTCCGCCATCTTCTCCAACATCACTATCAAGTCCTTTTTCCATGCGCTTTACAATTGTCTCGGCAGATACAAGGCGCAAAGCTTCCCAGATTTCATCCTCAGTAGCATCAGGCTTTCCATACTTTAGATTATCCCTTACTGTTCCCGAAAAAAGATGTGGCGTCTGCAGAACATATCCGATGTTACTGTGAAGCCATAACTGAGATCTGTCCGCAGCATCTTTTCCATCAATAAGGACTCTTCCGCTTGTAGGCTTAAAAAATCTGCAAACAAGATTTACCAGAGTTGACTTTCCGGCACCGGTTTCACCCACAATGGCAACATTCGTTCCCTGTGGAACTTTTAGATTAAAATGCTCAAGAACATACTCATCTCCATCAGGATACTTAAAAGTCACATCTTCGAACTCAACATCACCATAGAGGTCTTCCCAATTCTCCTTCTTTGGATTAAATGTGTCTCCATATTTCTCTATGACATCAGGTCTGTCTGAGACGTCAGACTCAGTCTCAATAAGCTTAAAAAATCTCTCGACATTTACCTGTACACTGATAAGCTCAGATATTGTGACTATAACATTCTGGACCGGTTCCATAAGCCCCAGCGCATAAGAAAGAAACACGGAAAGCGTGCCAATTTGGATTACTCCCTCCATTGTGGCAATTCCGCCTCTCCATAACACCAAAGAAAGAGCAAGTGACGACATTAATGTTATTGATGATGTGAAAAGTGCAGAAAAATGTGCCGTATGTACTGAAGTTCTGTACATATTCCCGGTGTCTTTTTCAAAATCATTTTGAATCTTATCTTCTACTACAAGTGTCTTAATAGCTTTTGCTCCGGTAATACCCTCATTGAAATTGCTAGTGATAGTAGAATTAATCTCACGTATCTTTCTGTTAAAAACAATCAGTTTTTTCTGAAAGTACATAGAAAAAAGAGCTGCCACAGGAACAAGAATTATTACATAAAGCGCCAATTTGACATTAAGAAAAATCATCATGATAAGCACACATACAATATATGAGCCATTCCATATAATATCCATCATTCGCCAGGATACCATTACACCAATCTTACCTGTGTCGCTCATGACTCTCGCATGAATATATCCAACATTATTCTGATTAAAATATGCAAATGAAAGCTCCTGCAGATGATTAAAAGAGGCATTCCTTAAATCTCTATCCATACTCATTTCAACCTGTCCGCAGACATAAGTTGAAATATAATTATCAATTACCTGCAAAACAAGGATTACAAGATAAAAGACAACAAAGCTTCCAAGACCTTCCAAAGTCTTTTTGCCCACAAAATTATCAAGGGCATACCTGTTAAAGATAGGATAAATTGAGTCAATAAGAGAACTTAATACTCCCAAAGATACCATAAATACTATCTTTGGAAGATATGGCTTTATAAATGGATATAATTTTGGTATTCCAAAAAATGGTAGTTTTTTTAATTGTTCGTTTTTCATATTCCCTGCATCTGAATATCGTAGATTTTTTTATAAATTCCGTTTTTCTTTAAAAGCTCATCGTGCGGTCCCTCTTCCGCCACTTTACCATGATCAAGTACTATAATGTGATCCGCATGCATAAGAGTTGTTATTCTGTGAGAAATAAGGACTACTGTTGTATCATAAGTAGATTCCAAAAGGCCTCGCCTTATCTTGGCATCTGTTGCTGTATCTACAGCAGAAAGCGAATCATCAAATATCATTACAGGCGGCTTGGAAACAAGAACCTGAGCGATTGCAGTTCTCTGCTTCTGACCTCCTGACAACGTCACGCCTCTTTCGCCCACATAAGTATCATATCCCTGACCAAAGCTCTCTATAGTTTCGTCCAGCGCTGCCACCTTCGCCGCATCACGAACCTGTTTAATGTCATTATCCTTAAGGGTTATTCCTATATTTTCAGACAAAGTCCTTGAAAACAAGAACGGCTCCTGAAGCACAAGACCGATGTTCTTTCTTAAATGGCTTGCCTTAATGTCCTTAATATCAGTATCTCCGATCATTATTCGTCCGCACCCTTTTGGCAGATCATAGAGCCTGTCTAAAAGATACATGAGCGTCGATTTTCCTGATCCGGTTCCGCCTAATATTCCAACCGTTGTTCCTGCCTTTATCTTGAAACTTACATTATTTAGAACCTCTTCAGAACCATTTCCATAGGTAAAAGAAACATTTTCAAAATTAATATCCTGATTCATTGATACTTCTTTTGCATCTTCTTTATCCTTCTCAACTTCAGAATTCATAATATATCTGATACGCTCAATTGAAACCCCGGCCTTACTCATCTCTGAGATTATCCTTCCAAGAGCTCTTACAGGCCATGTAAGCATAGCATTGTAGGATACAAATGCAATATACTCACCAACCGTGATATTCCCCTTTACGGCAAAAACAGCACCAACAACAGTTACCAGCATGACCTGACAACCCGAGATCAGATCGTTTGAAGACCAGAACAAAGACAGTATCCTCATGATTTCTATCCAAAGATTTGTGTACTCAAAGTTCTGTCTTTCAAATCTCTCTTTTTCATACTGTTCTCTGCCAAAAGCCCTGACAACCCTTACACCTGTGAGGTTTTCCTGCGCCGTAGCTGATAACCTTCCTTCTTCATTGTCAGCTTTTTCAAAACTTCTGCTGATCTTGTTATGAAAAATGAACGAATATAACACTACAATAGGAATAAATACCGCAGAAAAAATTGAAAGAATGCCATTTATCTGAATCATGAAATACATGGCTATAATGATTCTGATAATAATCCTGACCAATGACAGAAGCTGCTCTGAAATGAACATTTTAACCGTATCAACGTCTGAAGTACATCTTTGTATGATATCACCTGTATGATTCTCGCTGTGCCAGGAAAAAGTCAGATGCATAATATGTTCAAAAAGCTTATCTCGCATCCTCTGAATAAGTTTCTCAGCAGCATGGGCATTGCACACCTTGAACAAATACCTGCATATCGCTGATAAAAGAGCAAAAAGAGCAACTAACAGTGCCATTATGTAAATATGCTCCTTGAGGAAAGCTCTGTTTCCAATTGCATCCAACAAAAGTCTCAAATAAAAAGGAATGCTCCCGCCTTCATCAGGCACATCCACCAAAAGATAATCCACAGTGTACTGAACTATCTTGGGACTTATGAGTTCAAAAAAGGTTATCCCAAAGGAAAGAACGACTGAAAGGCAAAAGAAAGTCTTACTTCCTCTAAGGAAAAACCACACCAGTTCTGATTTTGTATTAAATTTATGATTTATTGTCTTTTCAGTAATATTATCCATAAGTAAAAAGCCCTGATCCAATACTATGATAATTATATTAAAAGCGGCACAGTTAAGCCATGCCGCTTAAAAAGCATTATATCAATAGTAAACCTCTTTTTAAAGCATTACTACTTATATCTCGCCCAAAATCACAATATATATGGATTATTTTTCCAGTCTTTACATTACAACAAATATTTAATAGGAATTTCATAATTTATACATTGAGATATTAAAAAAATCAAGTTCCTATATGCTATTATATAATAGTATATATATTATCGTGATGCCGTTACTTTTTTTAATCTTTGGAGGATGAAATGCCTGGTATCAATTACGAAACACTTAAAACCATTGTAAACATGTGCAACATGCCTTCTGCTATTCTGTCTGTTGAAAAAAATGATGATGGAACCTGCGGAAAAATACTCATGGCAGCAACAAATGATAAATTCAGTATGACTGGAGAAAACGTTGAAGGTCAGCGCTATGACTTAAAAATACCAAGAGATCCTAAATTCGAAGATATACTGTTTAAAGCCGCCTGGAATAATGAACACTATCACGCCTATGTTGACACAACCAGGCTCTATGGCTATTGGACTGAAGATATTGTAATTCCCATAAACAATGACAACGATCCTAAGATAGGCTATTGCCAGTTCATCTATATCCTTAGCAAAGAAATGGATTCTGGTAAGTACTCCATCATTTCACCGGATATCGCAAGCTTTGTAATAAGAACCTGCCTTAACCTTAGGAAAAATGATGATTTCTACACTACTATGAATCTTGTAACAAAAGAGATACGTGAATTCACTAATTCTTTTGCCACGTCTATTGTCACAATCTCAAAAGACCTTTATCAGTTTGAAATTATCAGCGAATCCGTCAGAAACAATCTTGTTAATATACATGACATCTTCACTGATATTCCATATGAAATAGTTGAATCATGGGAAGACCTTATTTCGGGCACAGACTGCATCATCATCCGAAATGAACAGGATATGTACGATATTGAAAAGCGAGCTCCTGAATGGGTAAAAACACTAAGGGAAAATGATGTAAAGAGCCTTTGTCTGGCTCCTTTCATCCACCAGAACATAGTCATAGGATATCTTTTCATTACCAATTTTGATGTATCACAATTAGCCAGATTCAAAGACACCATAGAGATGGTTGCTTTCTTCCTTGCTTCTGAAGTGGCACACCATATCTTTATTGATAGATTAAGAAGTCTAAGTTCTCTCGATCTACGCACCGGCGTGCAAAACCGAAATGCCATGAACACAAAGGTTGACGAGCTTGCCATGGAGCTTAAAATGTCACCTGCGCCTTACAGCGTAGCTTTCTGTACCTTAAGCACATTAAAGACCATCAATATAAATCAGGGACATGACGCAGGAAATAATCTGCTTCGAGATGCCGGGAAGATTCTTCGTGAAGTATTTGAAGACGACTTTATTTACAGATCTGCAGGTGATGAATTTGCTATTATTTCCACCAACAGTTCAGAAAAAGAATTCAGCCAAAAGATAGAAAGCTTAAAAAATAAAGCTTCCGATCCGAATTGGGTATACTTCACGGTAGGCTACTATACCGACACCACAGATGGTTCACTCCATACAGCTATGAGATTTGCAAACCAGTACGGTCAGGAATTTAAAGAAGAGTTCTATTACACTCACCCGGAGATGATAAAGTAATATGACAAATGAAACTTATTTAAAATTGAAAACCTACGTTAATCTGCTCCCCATCCCAAGTGCCATCATGTCTGTTGAAAAACATCCTGATGGCAGTTGTGGCGAGGTTCGCTTCGCTGTCATAAATGAATTTTTAAAGAAAAACTATTATGACATTTTTGTTGGCACAGAACATGATGCCGACATTGATTATGAATCATTTGATAAGCACCTTGAGGGACAACTCTATACCATGCATCTTCCAAAAGAACCAAATTTTGAGGATGTTTGCTTCAGAGCTGCATGGAAAGGCGAATTCATAAACACTTATGTAGATACCTCAAAGGTCTACGGTTTTTGGACTCAGGACATACTTAACCCCATCACAGAGAAAAGCGATGATCCTGCCATTTCCTACTGCCAGTTTTCCTATACTTTAAACAAAGAAATGGATACCGGTAAATTTGCAGCCGTTTCTCCTGACATTGCAAGCTTTGTTATAAAAGCCTGCCTTGAGCTTAGAAATGAACACAAATTCCTTGAAAGCATGGAAACAGTAACAAAGGACCTTCTCGAGTATACAGGCTCCTATGCCGCCAGCACCCTCACAATTGACAAGGAATTCAGATCTTACGACATTATCAGTGCTGCATCATCTAATCCGCTTAACGATATACGAGGTATTTTTAGCAAAATTCCTTATGAGATTATCGAAAGTTGGGAACAACTTGTAAAGACAACAAACAGCATTATTATAAAGGATGAACATGATCTAGATTATATTGAAGAGAAAGCTCCTGAATGGGTTAAAACACTCAGAATAAATAATGTTGAAAGTCTTTGCCTTGTACCTTTTTCTCATAGCGGTGAAACTATCGGTTATCTTTATATTACAAACTTTGACGTAAATCACCTTGTTAGGATAAAAGAAACTGTTGAGCTAATCTCATTCTTTTTATCATCTGAAGTTGCCAATCACCTCTTCCTGCAAAGACTCGAGTACCTTAGTAATGTCGATATGCTTACGGGAGTATTCAATAGAAACTGCATGAACGTAAATGTAGATGAACTGGCACTTAAACTTGAGTTTAATCCAAGGCCTTTCAATGTAGCATTTTGTGATCTTAACGGTCTTAAGACAATAAATGATAATGGCGGTCACGATCAGGGTGATAAACTCCTGGTATATGCCGCCAATGTATTAAAAGAAGTATTTGAATCAGATAAAATATACAGAGCTGGCGGCGATGAATTCACTATTATATCATTCGATACTAAAGATAATTTTGAAGAAAAAATCCACATCCTTCGGGAAAAAGCTTCAGATCCTACCTGGCTCCACTTTGCCATAGGCTACTATCACGATGCCGAATTAGGAGATCTTCGCCTTGCCATGCGCTATGCAGACGAGCTCATGTACAAAGACAAAAACAAATTCTACGAACAATACCCCGATAAAAGGCGTTAAAAAAGCGAGTGCTCAGCACTCGCTTTTATATAGTTTATAACAAGAAAGTTCGGCTCTAACACTTCGCGCTCGCCCGAACGACTTTACTCACTAGACTCGAAAAAACCTCGTCAAGTTAATATGAAGTTCGGCTCTCGCACTTCGCGCTCGCCCGAACGACCATGCTCACTAGACTCGAAAAAACCTCGTCAAGTGATCATGGTCAGAACTTACCAGCCTTTGCAGCCTCTTCGATAGAAACAGCTGTTGAAACTGTCATACCAACCATAGGGTTGTTACCAGCTCCGATGAGACCCATCATCTCTACGTGAGCAGGAACTGATGAAGAACCAGCGAACTGAGCATCTGAATGCATACGTCCCATAGTATCTGTCATACCATAAGAAGCAGGACCAGCTGCCATGTTATCTGGGTGAAGTGTACGACCTGTACCACCGCCTGATGCTACTGAGAAGTACTTCTTACCAGCTTCTATACGCTCTTTCTTGTATGTCCCTGCAACTGGATGCTGGAATCTTGTAGGATTTGTTGAGTTACCTGTGATAGATACGTCAACGTTCTCCTTCCACATGATAGCTACACCTTCCTGTACGTCGTTAGCACCATAGCAGTTAACCTTTGCACGAGGTGAATTAGCATCCTTAGAATAGCACTTTCTGAATACTTCCTTAACTTCACCTGTGTAATAATCATACTCTGTCTCAACATATGTGAATCCGTTAATACGAGAAATGATCTGAGCAGCGTCTTTTCCAAGACCGTTAAGAATAACTCTAAGAGGTTTCTGACGAACCTTGTTAGCCTTCTCTGCGATACCGATAGCACCCTCAGCAGCTGCGAATGACTCGTGACCAGCAAGGAATGCGAAACACTCTGTATCCTCTTCAAGAAGCATCTTTCCAAGGTTACCATGTCCAAGACCTACTTTACGTCTGTCAGCAACTGATCCAGGGATACAGAAAGCCTGAAGACCAATTCCGATTGCTGCAGCAGCGTCAGCAGCCTTGCGGCAGTTCTTTTTGATTGCGATAGCAGCACCTACTGTGTAAGCCCACTTTGCGTTTTCGAAGCAGATTGGCTGGATGCCTTCGATAAGCTTGTAAACATCGATGCCAGCTGCCATTGTAATATCTTTACACTCTTCGATAGAAGAAATTCCATACTCCTTAAGGCAAGCCAGGATCTGGGGCTCTCTTCTTTCATATGATTCAAATAAAGCCATTGTATATTTTCCTCCTTACCTATTACTCGTTTCTTGGGTCGATGCAACGAACTGCATCTGCAACACGTCCATACTGTCCCTTAGCCTTCTCAAGAGCTGTGTTTGCATCATCACCAGCCTTGATGAAGTCCATCATCTTACCAAAGTTAACATACTTGTATCCGATGATCTCATCGTTCTCGTCAAGAGCGATGTCTGTGATGTAACCATCTGTAAGTTCAAGGTAACGAGGTCCCTTTTCAAGTGTACCGTATGTTGTACCAACCATTGAACGGTTACCCTTACCAAGATCCTCAAGACCAGCACCGATCTGAAGACCATCCTCTGAGAATGCAGACTGTGTTCTGCCGTAAACGATCTGAAGGAAGAGCTCTCTCATAGCTGTGTTGATAGCGTCACAAACAAGGTCTGTGTTAAGAGCTTCAAGAACTGTAAGTCCTGGAAGAATTTCAGAAGCCATAGCTGCTGAATGTGTCATTCCTGAACATCCAATAGTCTCAACGAGTGCCTCCTGAATGATACCATCCTTAACATTTAAGGAAAGCTTACAGCAGCCCTGCTGTGGAGCACACCAGCCGATACCATGTGTATAGCCGGAAATATCCTTTATTTCTTTTGACTTAACCCACTTAGCCTCTTCCGGGATGGGAGCAGCGCCATGGTGTACCCCTTGTGTAACAGGGCACATGTTTTTTACCTCTGTAGAGTAAATCATGAAAAAATCTCCTTTCGTATTGTGAAGTAACTTTCATTACTTGCTACCTATTTTTAGACTGGCCATAATTCGATGCATGCCAAGCATCAGGCCAAAGATAATGCCTTCTGAAAACATACCCTCAGAAAACACCATCATTATTTTTGCACATAATGATGCTAATTTCAATAACGTTGTTTATTTTTTAACAGATTTTTTAGTCTTATCTTCTCAGATATGTTATTATTGTCTTGTTAATTCAAAAATATAGGTGAGGTATTAAACATGGAAGAATTTAAGATTTCAAAAATGTACGATCTCCCGAGTTCAGAAGTTGAATAAAGCGTAAATCATCCGCAAGCCCTTGTGGCATGCGGAATTTTTTTGTCAATATTATGTATTTTATATATAGTGTAATCTAATGTAATATGGTATAATATTGTAAGAAAGGCGGTTATTATGAATATTCTTTTATTTGGCATTTCAAATGTAGGCAAAAGCTCAACTGGTAAAGTACTTGCTCAAAGCCTTGGGTTTGATTTTTACGATCTTGATGACGAAGTAAAAAAAGCGTTTAGAATCACACTTGAGGAATTTGTCAGCACAGGCAATCTTAAAGAGCGCGACTGTAAACGCTGTTGTGTTCTTAAAGATATAATCAGCAAGTCTAACAGAAGCAAAGTCATTGCTGTTACTCCCATCTCAAATATTGAACACTTGTCTGATATAGTCAGCAATGACAACACTCTATCTATCGAACTTCAAGATTCTGTCGAGAACATTTTTGACAGACTGGTATTCAGTGATGAAAACGATGTCATTTACAAAGATGATGAATACAAAAATGAACATAAAGACTACTATATGGAAGAAATCATTGAAGATCAGAAATGGTATGGCAGTATCTATGCCGGTTTCTGCCGTACCTTCGACATGAACGGCGATTCACCTGAAGAATCTGCCAGCAGAATCATATCTGAATTCAATCTCACAGCAAAGAGGTAAAACACCATGTATCTTAGACAAATCAATCGGCCTCAGGGGATATATCTTGCAATCCAGGAAAGTTATTATGACAGGGAAAAGCGGCAGAGCCGCACGAGGACAGTACAAAGCCTTGGATACCTGGAAAAACTAAAAACGCAATATGACGACCCTGTAGCTTACTTCACCGAATACGCCAGGGAACTGACTGAAAAGAATAAGATCGAAAAGAGTACCGATATAGCTATTGATCTTAAATCTACAATGGAAATCGGCACAAATGACGTCCGAAATGTAGGCTATGGCATTCTCAAAAACCTCTACAAGGATCTGGAAATAGATAAGTTCTGGAACTGGAAGACCCGTGGCCGTAAGATGAAATTCAGCACGGATCAGATAACAAAGCTCCTCACCTTTTCAAGGGCGCTTAATCCAGGTTCAAAAAGATACACTCTCAACAGCAGTGATTTCTTCTTTGAACCTTTCGACGACTGCTCTCTTGATGACATATACCATGCCCTTGATATCATTGCAGATAACAAGGACGACCTTCAGACATGGATCTATGAAAAATCACAGAAAATAGTTCCTCGTGATATGTCTGTGTCTTACTTTGACTGCACGAACTATTACTTTGATATCAGCCGTCCTGATGTTGATGAAGTTGATAATGAAGGAAATCCGATAGATGAGAACGGCAATCCAACCGATGCCAAATATCGTAAGCGTGGTCCTGAGAAGAACCACCGTCCTGACCCAATCGTAGAAATGGGTCTGCTCATGGATAAGAACGGGATACCTATGGCATTTGATATGTTCCCCGGTAACGAGTCAGAGAAAGTGCATATGCGCCCAATCATAAACAGAGCCAAAGAGAAGTTTGATGACTGCAGGGTTATCTTTGTAGCAGACCGAGGTCTCAATACTTCAGATAACATCTACTGGCTTAACGGGGATAACAAAAGCGACAACAACACTAGGGATGGATATGTTTATGGTCAGACTGTAAGAGGTGCTGACGCAGAATTCAAGGAATGGGTACTGAAGGATGATTATAAAAGCGACAAGGTAATTGATGATGACGGACATAAAATAACCTTCAAACACAAATCCCGCATCTTCCCAAAGGAGCTGCATGTAAATGTAACAAAGCCAGATCAGAAGGAACCCGTAAAAAAGAAAGTCGTTGTGGACCAGAAGCAGCTTGTCTACTACTCAGAGAAATATGCAAAAAAGCAGAAAGCTGACCGTGAAGCCATGATCAAACGTGCCAAAGACCTGATAAAAAATCCAAAGAAGTATACACGGGTAACTGCAAGAGGCAGCGCGTCATACGTAGTAAATATAGCGTTTGACAAGAAAACTGGGGAAATAGTCGAAGGCAGAAATCTTGAACTTGATATCGATAAGATTAGGGAAGAAGAAAAATATGATGGTTACTACGCTATTGTAACCAGCGAATTAAACATGAGTGACGAAGAGATGCGTAATGTCTACAGGGGGCTTGCAAGGATTGAAGACTCATTCAAAGTAACAAAGACTTTCTTTGAATCACGCCCTGTATATCTTAGAACCAATAAGCACATCGACGCTCACTTTACCACCTGCTTCCTTGCACTGGTACTTGTGAGACTGTTAGAGAAAAAACTTGACGGAAAATATCAGGCAGGAAGAATCATAGATTCGCTGAAGAAATACAACTGTACAAAGCTTCACACAAATCTGTGGAGATTCACCTACTATGACGAAGTCATCGATGAATGCAGCAAAGCCTTTGGGTTGACACTTAATCTTCAGAACCGGAAACAGCAGGACATTCAGCGCCTGTTACGTTACTGAAATGGAAGAAATCCCAATCATGGGATTTCTCTGAAACAAGTGCATCAAAGATGCACAAAAATCCTTATTCGGGCTTGTCTAACCGTACTAACATATCTATAGGTTAGTCAAGGCCAAAGCCGCGAAGCGGTGCCCTGCGGGCAGCCTTGACAAACCTATAGATATGTTGGAGAAAGTAACCAAGCCCGAATTAAGGATAAGAGCGCTCCGCGCTCTATATTCAATGGCAACTGCCTTGGCAGTTGGCTTGCTTTCTACATGGGTTGCAAAACACCGTCAAATTTTTCTTGATTGCTATGAAATAAATGCTGTTGCGCCATACAGAAGAAAAGGCTCAATCCCAGATGTGCTCTAGGATTGAGCCTGTTTTGCTTCTGAACTTGAGATAATGATGCTAATTTCAATAACGTTGTTTATTTTTTAACAGATTTTTTAGTCTTATCTTCTCAGATATGTTATTATTGTCTTGTTAATTCAAAA